>CACWJY010000019.1 GCA_902761355.1 Fibrobacter succinogenes
GCTCGCCCAGGCCGTCAAGAAGGTCGGCGACTATGACATTATCCTCGGTGGCCGCCAGGCTATCGACGGCGACACCGCCCAGGTCGGTCCGCAGATTGCTGAAAAGCTCGGCCTCACCCAGGTGACCTACGCCGAAGAAATCTTGAACCTCGACGAGAAGGCCCGCAAGGTCGTGATCCGCCGCCATATCGACGGTGGTGTGGAAACGGTGGAAGCACCGCTCCCGCTGGTCGTGACCGTGAACGGCAGTGCCGCTCCGTGCCGCCCGCGCAATGCGAAGCGCATCATGAAGTTCAAGAACGCGACCGCCGTCGCCGAACGCGCTCCGGAAGCCGCCGAGAAGTACGCCGCCCTCATCGCGAAGAAACCTTACCTCGACATCCCGCAGTGGGGTGCCGCGGACATCGACGCCGACCCGACGCAGATCGGTAAGGCCGGTTCTCCGACGAACGTGAAGGCTGTCAAGAACATCGTGTTCAAGGCGAAGGAAAGCCGCACGCTTACCGCGAGCGACGCCGACGTTGAAGGACTTATCAAGGAACTTTTAGACGAGAAGATTATTGGCTAGCCTATGAATAACGTATTTGTATATTGCGAAATTGAGGGCACGACCGTTGTCGATGTTTCCCTCGAACTTTTGTCCAAGGGTCGCAAGCTGGCCAACACGCTCGGCGTTCAGCTCGAGTGCATCTGCGCCGGCAAGGGCCTCGATGGCATTGAAAAGCAGGTTTTCCCCTACGGTGTCGACAAGGTTCATGTGTTCGATGCCGAAGGCCTGTTCCCCTACACCACCAACCCGCATGCAGCCCTCGTGGTGAACCTCTTCAAGGAAGAGCAGCCGCAGATTTGCTTGCTCGGTGCAACCGTGATTGGCCGTGACCTCGGCCCGCGCATTTCTAGCGCCATGCACAGCGGCCTTACCGCCGACTGTACCGAACTCGAAATCGACAGCTTCGAAATGAGCATCGGTGGCGTGAAGAAGGCTTACGAAAACCAGCTTTGCCAGATCCGCCCGGCATTCGGCGGTAACATCGTCGCGACGATCGTGAACCCGGAACACCGTCCGCAGATGGCGACCGTGCGCGAAGGCGTGATGAAGAAGGAAATCGTGGACCCGAACTACAAGGGTGAAGTTATCAAGCACGACGTGGCCAAGTACGTGCCGGAAACGGAATACGTGGTCAAGGTGCTCGAACGCCATGTGGAAAAGGCCAAGCACAACCTCAAGGGCGCCCCGATCGTGGTGGCCGGTGGTTACGGCATGGGCTCCAAGGAAAACTTCGACATGCTGTTTGAACTTGCCAAGGAACTCCACGCCGAAGTGGGCGCAAGCCGCGCCGCTGTGGATGCGGGCTTTGTCGATCATGACCGCCAGATCGGTCAGACCGGCGTGACTGTCCGCCCGAAGGTCTATATCGCTTTCGGTATTTCCGGCCAGATCCAGCACCTCGCTGGCATGCAGGATTCAGGAATCATCATCTCCGTGAACTCCGACCCCGAAGCTCCGATCAACGCTATCGCTGATTACGTGATCAACGGCACCGTCGAAGAAGTTCTCCCGAAGATGATCGCGAATTTTTATACAGATCATCCCGAGATTAAATTCAACCTCGAAAACAATTCCCTGATGCCGCGCATTGTCGAGCTCAAGGAAAAGGGCTATGCCGACAAGGACGCTTTCGACTATGCGCCGGAAGATTTTGCCGACGCGATGGACAACTACAACCGTGTGCTCGAAGTCGCTGGCGACATCACCGCGAACACAGTCTTCCCGAACTCGGAAGAAGTGGACGCCGAAGGCCCGCACTGCGAAAACGGCCGCGTTCGTTACGCAGCGAAGACCTACGAAAACCTCGAAGCCACCCGCAAGGCTGGCCTCAACGGTGTCACGATGCCGCGACGCTTTGGCGGCCTGAACTTCCCGATTACCGCCTACACGGCCATCAACGAAATGATCGCCTCTGCAGACGCCGGTTTCGAGAACATCTGGTCCTTGCAGGACTGCATCGAGACTCTCTATGAATTTGGCGACGAAGACCAGCGTTCCCGTTTCATTCCGCGCATCTGCGCCGGCGAAACGATGTCGATGGACTTGACCGAACCCGATGCCGGTTCCGACCTGCAGCGCGTGATGCTCAAGGCCACCTACAGCGAAGCTGACAAGTGCTGGTACCTGAACGGCGTGAAACGCTTCATCACGAACGGCGACTCCGACATTCACCTGGTGCTCGCCCGCTCCGAAGAAGGCACCCGCGACGGTCGTGGTCTTTCCATGTTCATCTACGACAAGCGTGACGGTGGCGTTGACGTCCGCCGCATCGAAAACAAGATGGGTATCCACGGAAGCCCGACTTGCGAACTTGTCTACAAGAACGCCAAGGCTGAGCTTTGCGGCCGCCGCAAGTTCGGTCTCATCAAGTACGTGATGGCCCTCATGAACGGCGCCCGTCTCGGCATTGCCGCACAGTCCGTGGGCATCAGCCAGATGGCCTACAACGAAGCTCTCGCCTATGCCAAGGACCGTAAGCAGTTCGCCCAGGCCATCGTGAACTTCCCGGCCGTCTATGAGATGATTTCCCACATCAAGGCTCGCCTTGATGCAGGCCGCGCCCTGTTGTACCTGACCGCCAGCTACGTGGACATCTACAAGGGCCTCGAAGACATCGAACGTGACCGCAAGCTCACCGACGAAGAAAAGGCTGAACTCAAGAAATACCAGAAGCTCGCTTCCGCATGCACTCCGCTTGCCAAGGGCATGAACTCCGAATACGCGAACATCAACAGCTACGACAGCATCCAGGTTCACGGCGGTTCGGGCTACATGCTCGAATACGCTTGCCAGCGCCTGTACCGCGATGCCCGTATCACTTCGATTTACGAAGGTACGACGCAGTTGCAGACGGTTGCCGCTCTCCCGCACGTGACCACCGGTACCTACAGCCAGATGCTCGAAGAATTCGAAGCCCAGGATGTGCGCCCGGAATACGAAGCACTCAAGGCCCGTGCAAAGGCCATGGACGTGAAGTACAACGAAGCTGTGGAATTCGTGAAGGCCGCGAACAACAACGAGTTCACCGACCTCTGCAGCCGCCACCTGTACGAAATGGCCGCCAACTGCGTGATGAGCCAGCTGCTCCTCCGCGATGCAACCAAGTCGCCTGAATTGTTCGACAAGAGCGTGAAGGTGTACCTGAACCTCGCCGAAGCCGAAGTCGCGAAGCACTACAACTTTGTGAAGAGCCTTCGCGTGGAATCGCTCGAAAGCTACAGGAAGGCGTAAGCCCGCAGGATGTCATTCCCGCGAAAGCGGGAATCTCCCTTTAAAGAAATCACCCCGGCTCTGACGAGTCGGGGCTTTTTTGTCATCAATAAACTTTCTTATTCACCATAGCTCTTTAAAGTCGACTGCAATTCATTAATACGAGCAATTAACCTCTTATTCATTTCAACTTGATCATTGAAGGTTGCTATATCTTGAGCATCTTCTTTTTCAAAGAAAGCAATCTTTTTTAAGTTGCGTTTCTTTATTAAGGTCATCACAAGGGGACTTGCAACAAGAAATAAGAATTCCAACAACAATATAACAGTATACCAATCAAAACCAGACGAAGGCCGACCTTTACCAGCCTCAACAACAATAACCAACGAAGCCACCCACACAACAGCAACAAAAACTCCTATTTTCGATATTATTCTCTTCTTCTTTTTCGCCATTTCATACAATTTTAATCTTTCTTCTCTTCTTTTACTTATTTCCTTACAATCAGCAACAACAGCTTCGTTTTCGTTCCATTTTTCATTAAATTCAGAACGAATCTCTTCTATCTTTTTTTGGCGTTCAGTTTCAATCCGTTTCTTACGTTCTTGTTCTTGTTGGTATTGCTTCTTTAAACGCTCTTGTTCTAAATAGTATTCGTTTTCAGCGTCCTGCTTATTTTTCAAATACATCACCTTTTCTTCAGAATCCAAAGCTTCTATATAAAGAGGTTCCATCTGAGAATAGAGAATACCTATTTCGTCACTATAGCCACCGGGCCTATATGTTCGTCCAGCACATTTGCTATGCACAAACTCTCTAAAATAGATTTGTCTATCAACAAAGGACATACTTTTGAACATTTTCAAAGTATTGTCTATTCGAAGAATTTTTTGTCTATCTTTAGACGTTGCCTGCTTAGCACATTCATTTTGCAAGTCAGGACTCATTTCTATAAGTTCATCTAAAAGATGTTCTTTTTCAACAATTTTTTCAAACCAACATGGTTCTACATTTAGAAGATAGTCTAACGATTCTTTTTTTGAATGCGTATTTATAAAACGTGATATTTTTTTCTCGGCAAGGTATTTATCTTCATCTTTGATTAATGCCAAATAGTCTTCCGACGAAATACAACCACGATATCGCTGTTGAAGATAAGATCGTTCTCTTGCATCCGCAGATTCTTCAAAGAAAGCAACTATTTCAGAATCAGGCAAACCATCTAAATATTTTTTTCGTTTTTCCCATTCTTGAGCAAGTTTTTCCTGCTCTCTTTCCCATTTTTCTTCTTCATAACGTCGTTGTTCAGCTTCAACGCGTTCTCGCTCTATTCTATTAGCTTCTTCTTGAGCTTCTATTTCACGCTGATGATTTTTCGCACGTTCTTCTTCTAACTGTAATTGTTGTTCCTGAAATTTTTGATTTTGCCTTAATTCTTCTTCATGAAGTCTTTGCTGTTTCTCATCAAATTCGCGATTTCGTCTTTGCAGTTCTCTATCCTGCTTAAGACGTTCTTCATTTAAATCGTTCTGACGTTTCAGTTCATCCGCTTTTTTGCGTTCAACATCCAATTTTTTACAAAATTCGCATTCACCATAGCCATTGACCGAAAGGTAAATGATATGCCCACAACGAGAACAAATTCTTTCTCCGCTCATTATTTACTCCTTGTTTTTTTTGCCACCATTCTTAGTAGATGCTGAAACATAAAGACAAACTTCCAATACTCGAATTGCAGAACACTCTTTTAAGAGATAGCCTTTATTTATTAGAATATTCTGAATATTCAAAATTACAGATTGGTTCTTTGGATTTTTTGCAAGAGCCTGAAGAATCTTTACATAGCTTATATAATTATCTACATCTTTGGACAGATTATGTTTTCCATTCTTAATCACAGCCCCATATACTTTAGAATCGTATATTGGGTAATCATGAGGATTAAGAAAATGCAACAGTTTACTAGCACCTACAATTGAATCATTAGTTAATTCCATCACTTTTTCAAGAAAGCCTTTTCCCAAACAACCATTTTCAATATTTTTCTTCCACTCTTTAAAATTTTCCGACAACTTCGTACGCCGAATCATTGTCGGCATCCAACCATACGCCATATGAGCTAAACCAACCACGGCCGTTTTATCGAAATTATCAACAAAATTGCGTTGTGCAAATTTTAACATATCTTCATACGAAGTCAGTTGTTGTTCATTTTCAGACCGTTGACTTAAATTTTTCGCTCTTTCCGAAAAATCGTCTATTTCCATTTTGCTTAGTTCATCAATGAACATAGTCATACCAAACTCCATCGTTAACATCTCTGAAGTCAGCTCCCATTCAGCAAGAAATCGCACCGAATTTTGAGAGAATACAAAAAAGGCGCGAGTCGTTGCATTTACCTAAGCGAGGCTCTGCATTGCCTGTAACCGATAAACACAAACGACCCACGCCCCGAAAGGGCTGTTGCTCTTTGGCTATACGACCAAAGACCGGCTAAAAGGCCGGTACAGCAAACCGAGATACACCGCAAAACGGCATACCTGCGTGAGCGTTCGCCTTATTCTCGTTCAGGGAAACTGTCGAGATTTCACTTAGAGAACAAGAGCTAAACTCTCTAATATGTCCAATTTAAAAATAACTTAAATACAGCCCAGACGCACGGAATATTTACAAAAGACTCCAATGTTGTGAAAAAAAACGGCGTTTTTGAGCTAAATTGTAAAGGAAGAGGGGTATTCCAAGGTGGAAGGGGGTTGCCTTTTTAGCGAGCCAAAAGGTATATTTAGAGTGGAGGATGCTCTTATGCCTATCGAACTACTGGAAAGAATCAAGACCCTTCCCGAGGGATACGAACAAGAAATCGTCGATTTCTTGGAATCTATCCTATTGAAAGCGGCTCAAGATCACAGAGCATCTAGCAGTCGCAGGATTGGCATTGCCAAGGGTGAATTGAAGTACCCTGACGATATTGACTTCTGCAACGACGAAATCGCAGAACTGTTTGGCAAGCTAAATCAGAAGATATGGTTTTCCTAACGCATGATTCTTTGCTCGCCGATTACGAAGAGCCTTGCGTAACTCTTGTCTGACAATTCATCAAACAACCGACAAATAAAAAAGAGTCCCAACAACGGCTAGGTTTCCAAAGAAACGCACGGCATGGAGCCGACCTTCACCTACCAAGGACTCTAAAATCACAATGTCCCCTCTGGGACACTTCTGCGAGAGGTGCGAGGGGTCCTGTTGATGCAAATATACATTCGTTTATTCATGCGTGCAATAGGGGGATTTCTATTTATATTTAATATCAATCAAATCAAAATACATCAGACGTGTATGCAACGGCTTCTCGCCCAGTAATTTTACATTGATGCCAAGAGCCCTTGCTTCGTTGACTTCGGAACTATAAAGGAATTTGAAATAGTTTTTCTGATAATAATGAATTACTTCCGGTTTATTGATCGCATCAACGATGATAAACCGACAACCAGTCTTGTTTTCGTCGCTACGGAACCAAGCTTTGATGAAGTCCATTACTGCAGAGCCAAAACCTTGTTTGGCAAATTCAATATTCGTCCCCAGACGACCGACTAAAACTCCGGGATAGCGACGAAGGTTTTTCTCGCCATTCTCGGTGACATACTCAATCTTTGCTTTATCTTCAGGAGCAAGTTGCTTGATGCGAATCGAATCGTTTGATATCGTGAATGCAGCAACGATGCTTTCGGGATGTTCCTTTAGACGAAAGACATAAGTCTTTCCAAGAAGTTTCTCGCCGTACAAGCAGAAATCCTCCCTGAAAAATTCATCAAGGTCATCATTTCCGCATTTGAAGGGGTTGCAACTTTGTAGCAATTCCGGAGAAAGCCGAGCAAAGGAGCATCGGTTCAAAAATTCGGCAAGGGTCATGTCTAGAAACCTTGTTCGCGGAGGAAATTCCTAACGAGCAGGATTTTATCACCAAAATCCTGTTTACGCTCGTTCTTTTCGGCATATTCGGCTTCCTTGAGAAAACGCTCTGCGTCTTCCCCTTGAAGTGTCGGTATGGATCTTATTGCCACTGCCATAGGTTTGTTCCTCAGTTTAAAAAATAGGTTTTGAATGTCTAATTGTCAATATGGCGTTTTTTGCACATATCCTAAAATAGCATTTAAAAATGACACAAAGTGTCAAAATGAAAAAAAATTTTGGGCGGGCAAAGCCGGGCGTTGCGGGTGCGGCGTTTGAGCACCCGCAGTAGGGGTAGCGGAAGACCCGGCTGGGGTGGGCAAAAAAAGGAGATGCCCGGTCAAGCCGGGCATGACACTATGGGTGGGGCCGGGGCTGAAGCGAGGGGGATTCTTCCCCCTTTTTATTCAGGCCTTACTTCTTACTCGTCCCGACGCTGTCGTTTTGTAGCTTAAGAATGATGTCGCCGGTATCCGGATCCATCATCATGTCGAAGCTAGAACGAATGGTAAACTTGTAGCCCGCGACGTCATAGTTTATGTCCAGCGAATGCACCACGCACTTGTTCATGTAATCCAGAATCAGCTTTTCGCGGGTGTAATCCAACGCGTTCATAACATTGGTTTCACATTGCAGCATCAGGGAACTCAGGTACTTGTAATGGATTTCGTAGGTGTACTTGTCTTCGAGATCCTTGGGAATGTACGAGATTCCGCCCATGCGAAGCACCGGTGAATTCTTGGTTAGGTTCCAGAAAAGGAATCCTCGATAGCCCGGGTCGTAAGACTTCGTGTTTGTCGCAATTCCAGACGCCATGAATTTCGCGAAAGCCTCTTTACGGGTAAAGTACTTTTTCATCGCCACGTCATCTTCCGAAATGAACGCAGAGAAAATATCCCCGTACGGAGTTTTCTTGTAGAACTTACCCACGTGATAGACGCGCTTGATTTTACCCTTACCCGTTTTGGTGCGATAGGTTATCTGCTTTGTCACATCGTTCTTGTTCGACATCTGTTCCAGCAGGTCCTGATTAACAACCTTGTAGTCTTCCGGAAGAATTGCATTCTTAAAGCGATCCCCCACAAATTCAGACAATTCCTCAACACTCTTGCATTCGAAAATGTCAAGCGCGCAGCCGTTTACGTATAAAATCTTTCCGCTGCGGGCATTTAAAAGAACCACACCTCCTGGCACATATTCCATGTAGTTCAAAGCAAGTTGTTGCAGCACTTCGGCGTTCTTGATGGCGCCATCTATTTTTGCCTTGAGCATGCTCTTGTCCATAATGGGCAAGCGGATAAACTGATAGGCTCCAAGACGAATACTTTCCTTTGCAAGATCCAAATTGTCCGTCATCACGACAAAGGGAATCTGAAGATTGCTTCTCGCCTCGTGGAATTTCCGGATTATCTTGAAGCCATCCATTTTCGGAAGGGCGGCATTCACCAGCGCAAGAGAAATCCTATTCCCGTATTCAAGCAGAAGCTTGAGGGCCTGCTCGCCATCCGGAGCAAGCAACACGTTATAATCCGACCTGAGAATACTGTCAAGGAACGCCCTGTTCTGCGGGTTGGCCTCGGCAAGCAGGACCGTCTTCGTATTTGCCGGGAGCGTAGAATCTTCGCTACTGGAAGAGCTGTCGTAGGCGCTCACA
Organism: Fibrobacter succinogenes; assembly: GCA_902761355.1. Classification (GTDB taxonomy): domain Bacteria; phylum Fibrobacterota; class Fibrobacteria; order Fibrobacterales; family Fibrobacteraceae; genus Fibrobacter; species Fibrobacter succinogenes_M. Next base: position 8,862 of record CACWJY010000019.1, read on the forward strand.
TGCGTGTTGCGGAAGCACAAATCGTAAATGTGACAGCCGTTATTATCGGCTATCAGGCGCCCCTTCATAAAGACGTACATTCCGCGCGTCACGTAAGTCACCTCGCAAGGGGACACATAGGCAGCCTTTTCCGCCTCATGGAGCGTGTAGTACACCGGATTTTCCGGATCGTTCGACGCAGCCTCGACCTCGTCAATATTTTTAAAGCCGAGACTCAGGAGCTGTTCTTCGTACAGCCTGTTCGCAAACAGGAACTTGAATGTTCCGTTCTCGTAAGACATAATCGCCCTAGGAGAATCTTCCTGATAGTCGAGACGCCCAATCTTCGAATACACGGCACGAACATTGTCGTTTTCGGCCATTATTCCGGAAGCTTCCATGTGATTCATGGTATCCTTCAGCGGCTGCGGCTTTCCATAATAGTAGCCCTGGACTTTTTCGCAACCGATTTCCTTCAGGAATTCCAGCTGTTCCCTCGTTTCGACACCTTCGGCCAAAGTCTTTAGGCCAAGGCTCTTGGCCATACGGACTGTCGAACTGATGATGATGCGGGAGACATCGTTAAAGTTCGAAAGGAACGCCATGTCGATCTTGAGTTCGTCGAACTTGTAGTCCTTGAGCGTATTGAGCGAAGAGTAACCGCTACCGAAATCGTCCATCCAGACTTCATAGCCCACCAGGCGGAAACGTTCGATTTCCAACTGGATGTACGAATCCGAGGCCATGATGCTTTCCGTAATTTCGACACGGATGTAGTCACGCTTGATCCGGTACTTCTTGAGCGCACGTTCAACCACATCAAAAATATCGCAACCGATAAAATCTAGGCGCGAAAGGTTGAACGAGACTGGCACTATCGGGTGGCCCTGATCCAGTTCCTCGCGCAGTTCCTTACAGACCTGCTCGATGATGTAGCTATCGAGCTTATGAATCTGTCGCGATTCTTCGAGCGCCCCGATGAACACGCCCGGATTCAGGAAGCCATTCTGCGGGTCGATCCAACGGGCAAGCGCCTCCATGCCGCAGAACGTTTCCGTAATCGTGCGCACCACGGGCTGGTAGTAGACCTTGATATAGCCGTTCGCAATCGCCTCGTCGATATGGTTCACCACGTAGTTCTGCAACAGAAGCGCCTTGTGCAAATCTTCGTCATAATAGCAGATAAAGTTTTCGCCCTTTTTCTTCTGGATATTGCAGGCAAGTTTCGCCTTTTCACTCGCATCCAAGAAGGCGTCGTATTCATTGATTTTGCAAATACCGACAAAGAGGTCCATCGAAATTTTAGAGACGGAATTCTTGACACACTTGCGAATCTCGTTGAGCTTGTCCTCGACATTGGTCATGTCCGCCACAACGGCAAAATGGTCATTCGAGAATCGACAAATCAGATTATTACCAAAATACTTTTTTAGGCACGCCGCAAAATTAATCAGGAACTCATTTCCGCGATTAAATCCATTTGCGCTATTGTAGAGTTTCATTCCGACAATGTCAAAGAAAATAACCGCAGGGACACCGCCCGCCTGTCTGACATCGTCTACGTAGTTTTCTCCGCACATGCGACCGTATTCCAGATTCGGGAGTCCCGTCAAAGGGTCGAAGTAGCGGTCTGCACGTTCGCTGACACGCATAAAGATAGACTCCTTTCCATGCCACGAAATCTGCGATACAGTAAAAATCAAATCATTGCCATTGCGCGGACTACGCAGGATTGTTTCGCCCCTTTCAAGAATTTCTTCGAGAGAAATCTTCGTACGTTCGTCAGTGGTAAAAAAGTAGTCCTCAAATTTGATTCCAGAATCGAAGGGCTTTACAGATTTCCAGACCTGCTCCATCGATGCGCTGACCATGTAAATTTCGTGTGTCCTCGCATCGAAAATGACAAACGGGTCAACTTTGTCCGTATTCAAAAATTCGACGATGCCGTCTTCAAAGTCCTGACGAAATTCGCCATTAGACGCAATAGCCGCCGTCACATCGTCATAAACAACAATGGTGCATTTTGAATTGTCTTCTAGGTATCGGTGATACCCGACGGCATGAATGTTACGGTATTCGTCTTTACCGTACAGTTTTTGACGATAGACAACGTCATAACGTCCATTCTTTTCTTTTTCGAACTCGGCAGACTTGGTCGCAATATAAACAAGATCTTCGCTGTGGACGTTCTTGTACATGTCCGCACCAAGAAAATTCAATAAGTCTTCTCGTGTTCGCCCTGGTGCCTGCCAAAGAACAAGTCCATCCGAAACAAGGACAGCCGTGATTTTACCATCGACCAACTGATAGACCGCAAGCGGAATTTCGGATTTTTCCAATTCCTGTTTCAGCTTTTCAGGCAATCTACAATTCACCAGCACAGACATCGTCCACCACCTTATAATCTTCTCACTTCTTACAATTAAATTAAACTTTTTTCATACAAAAATCAATCAGCAAAAGCGCAATTATCCCAAATTACGCACACAAAAAACGCTTTTTTTCTGCAAAAAAGCACTATTTAACACATTTTATAATTCGTTACATCCGTATAACCGAATCGCAAAGTTCGCATACGGCGGTGCGATGCGTTACAAAAATCATCGTCTTTTGGGGGAAAGCTTCAAAAAGTCGCCGGTACAGTTCGGCCTCGGTCACTTCGTCTAGAGAAGAACTTATCTCATCGAACAGCAATATATTTCCTGGCCTCAAAAGTCCACGCGCAATTGCAATCCGCTGCGCCTGACCTTCACTTAAGCCATGCCCCCGTTCACCAATTTCTGTATCGATTCCATCGGGAAGGGCATCTACAAAATCCGCACAGGCGACATGGAGAGCATCAATCATTTCTTTTTCGGAAGCCTCAGGATTTGCCAGTTGCAAGTTGTAACGGACAGAGCCATTCATCAGAGTATTCCCTTGCGGAACGTACACAAAGTTTGAGCGGGTCGCATCTGTCACAGAACTCACCTCCGTTTCGGAATAAATCAGCATGCGGCCATCGTCGGGTTTTACGAATCCAAGCAACAGTCTAAACAGCGTGGTCTTTCCTTTTCCCGTCTCTCCCATAATGGCCGACCTGCTCCCCGGGACAAAGTCGTACGTAAAATCACGGATAACCTCACAGTCGCAGCCCATATAGCCAAAGTTCACATTTTCAAGCCGCAGTCCAAGACATCCAGACATCAGGCGACTGGAATGCGTCAGACTATCCTGTTCACAGGCGCTCTTTTCTAATTCATCCAAACGGTCAATACTCGCCGTCGAATGGACCAGTTGCGGGACCATGCCCAACAATGTCAAAATAGGATGCTGAATTTGTCCTACCAATTGCAGAAAAGAAGTCATCACGCCAAATGTAATCGTTCCATCACGTAGCCCTAGGCCACCCCACACAAAAGCCAAAAGGTATCCCAGTCCAAAAGCCGAACCAATCGCAAAGCGTGCCGCAGTCGTAAAGCGAGTCCGACGCATCACATCCGTTTCCAGCTTGTCCTGTTTCAGGTTTAGTCGCTCAGCCACCCAGTTTTCGCTTTCGAGCGAACGGAGTACCGCATTGTATTCGACCCCTTCCTGAACCTGCATCTGAATACGGCTTTCTCCTTCACGAATTTGCAGCGTCATTTTCCGAAGCCGACGCGAAATCAACTTGCCCACCACAATCAGAAGCGGGGTAAGCAACAGCAATGCCCACGCCAGCCGCGCATCAAACCAGCGCATCAAAAGGAACGCCCCTACCAGCTGAATAGCCGTCACTGCCATCTGCGGGAGCGTATCGACAACGGAAGTCGACACGGTTTCGATATCCTTGGAAAGTCTCGACGAGACATCGCCCGAGTGCAGTTCGTGACCATCGAAAAGACGCCGTTTAAATAAGGTGCCAAAATAAAACAGCCGAAGCGCATTCGTCTTCTTTACGGTCGCAGAAGCGGTCATGTAGTAATAAACAAGCCTGAGAGCAATCGTCCCTACAACCGAAAGCACTAGGAGCACAATCATGCGCACAATGTCATCTTGCGTGCCCGTACGAATGGTCTCGTCAATAAAGCGCTTACTGAGCCATATCGTCAAAAGACCGCACACGACACGGCCTATCCCCGCCACAATGCGGGTAGCGATATTGATGCGAAAACCTTGAGTTCCGCGCCACAGCCAAACGATATACTTCATTCGACAACTTTCACCTTTTGCCATTCGGCAACAATTGCGGCCACATCGATCTTCGCCTGTTCCATGCCAACCTCGTATTCAGCACAAAGGGCATCGGCAAGAGAATCCACCGTGAATTCTTCTAGAATTTCGGCCTTTTTCCATAGCCACGCAGCGGTTTCATTTAAGCACAAAAGTCGTCCAAAGTCAAGAGCTCCAATGCCCTCGCCCATGATCACCTGTTCGCCACAAACATCTCGCAGTACAAAACCGTTCTTAATTTTCACCGTTCACCTTTCTATAAATCCATAGCAAGTATCGCCTAGCCGGTAATAGAATATACCATATTTTTGCAGCAACCCGATAACACAAGGCTCCCGGCAAATACCTTTTACCCTTGGGCCCAACAACACACACTACTTTTGCGCAGACATCAGAATGCCTGCAACGTTCTCGAAGAGCCAAATTTCCATCGCCCATGAGGGTCACCAGGTCATTTTTCAAAGAAACAATCCTATGAACGACATAAGATTTTTCGTCATTCCTTCCCGTTACACACGCAAGCACCACATCGCCCACTTGCAACGATTCAGGTTTCTCCAGAATAACGCTATCGCGTCCACCTACAATAAACGGGAGCATGCTCCTTCCATTTACAGGGAAAGTCACACTCACGCCTTCACCGATTAACCTAACGGCCTCGGCCAAGATAAGTGAATCATCTTTTTGGATTGTTTGACAGGCAACAGATTTACAACATAATTTGGCAGCGGCCTCATCCGGCAAACATTCAAGGTGCCATACATGAACATTGGCAGCAAGTTCATTTTGCGTTCGATGCAATCCATCGGCAATCTTTTTATCCCAGCGCATTCCCGAAATGCTCGGCAAAAGAGCCGCATACGCAGAAACTCCGGACAAGGGAGAAATCTTATTGAAAGGAGCCTGCGAAAGAAAAACGAGCCCACCCAAACGTACACCAACATTCTTGTAGCAAGAGGTTTTCCCGCTCCACGGAGAACCATAAGCCTTGGCGAACATCTTACCGTTATCGCTCTTGAACAGGCGCACTACAGGATTGTCGTCGTTAAACAGTTCCGCACCCTCATTGTACTTGAGCCATAACCTTGCATGGGTGCTTTTTCCAGTGCCACTTTTCCCTAAAAAAAGATAGCCGCGTTCCTTGTAACGGACTGCCGCCGCATGGAACAGCGCCGTTTCAAGAGTTGCCGTTGACAACGCATACATGACCATCAACGAGTTGTTTAACGCAAAACTAGACGCACCATTTTCTGGATTCAAAAAAAGATGGGCATCCTTATAATCCTTGCTACTGACTAAAACTCCCGTCGATTTTTCAAAAAGGAAAAAATCAAACACGGGCTCACCTTCAGCGGTACGCCCGCATATAATGGACTGGCCTTCATCTTCCTGACGGGTTTCTTCGGTATATTCAGGAGCAGTCTCATTCTGGACTACAAGTGAAAAAACAACGTTTCCTACTTTATCGGGATTCACCACAAAAGGCGCATAATTCTCCATCTGCGACAAAGTCTTTTCGTCGGCCTCTACAGCAAAGGCATGTCCTGCAACGCAAAAAAATTTTTTATCCATTTCGCGTCACCCTAGCAGCCAACAGGCCCATTTCGAACAAGAGATAAGTCGGCAATCCAAGCATCAACTGGCTTATAATATCGGGGGGCGTCAAAAGCGCCGCAAAAACAAGAATCGCGACCACCACATAGGGGCGTTTGTTACAGACCGTCTTGTAATCAACAATTCCCCCACGAATAAGCGCATACGTCACAAGCGGAAACTGGAACATGCAGCCAAATGCAAGCGAAAGCCAGAGCGCAAGCGAAACCAAATTCGACACCCCAAAAATCGGCTGAAGAGTCTCACCGGCGAAACTCATGCCAAAACGCACCACCAGTGGGAAACAGACTATCAGGCAGAACGTCACTCCAGCAACAAACAAGAAACTTGTTAGCGCCACCATAGAGCGAATAAACTTTTTTTCATTGTCATAAAGGGCCGGCAGCACAAATTGCCATACGTTCCACGCAATATAGGGCGAAAAAAGAACGCAGTCCAACAGCGCCGATATTTTCAGCTGAAGCAGGAACACCTCCATTGGCGAAAAATAATGGAGAGTAACTCCGCCCTGCAAAATAATTTGTTTACAAAACCAATCTAGTACGTAGGGCGACACAATAAACAGGGGTACTATCCCTATGGCCAACGCCCCCAACGAGCGCAGCATCACTCGACGCAACGCTTCGAGATGTGTAATCAAAGACGATTCTTGTTCTTGCCCAGAAGAAGTCATTCTTCTTTTTTCGTTTCGGCGGCTTTTTCCACCGTCTTCTGCAAGTCTTCGGCTTCTTCCTTGAGGGCGTCCTTAGCCTTTTTATATTCGTGCTGAGCCTTACCCAAAGAACGGGCCAGTTCGGGAATACGCTTTGCACCAAAAAGCAACAGCACGACCACTACAATCAAGATAATTTCTGGAATTCCAATGGACATAGCCTACCCTTTGTTAAAGTTTTTCTTTTGTAAATATAATTAGAACGGCGCCGTTCCGTTTCAACAAAAATCTATCCTTCTTCATTTCGAGCACGCTCTTGCCGTTATAGCCTTATTCTATAGCATTTCATAAAAAATTAGTATGTAAAAAGGGGTTGTACAGCACCACCCTTTTTTGTATTTTTGGCTCCATTCTTAAGCCCTTTCTAGGAGGCCAACATGGAAAAACGTACAAGCATTTTTTCGAATGGAATCATCTGGTTCGGTGTAGCCATTTCCGTTTCAGAAATTGAAGCAGGCATCGAAATCGGAGCCGCCGCCGACAAAAGCCTTTCATTGTTGCCGCTGCTACTCGGCCACCTTCTTGGCGGCGTTCTGCTCTTTTTCGTAGGCCTTATCGGGGCACGCGTCAGGCTGAACGCCATGGAAACCACTTCGTCGACCTTCGGCAAGTACGGTTCCAAATTTTTTGCAGCATTGAACACATTCCAATTGCTCGCCTGGGTCGCCGTCTTGAACGCCCAGGGAGCATCAGCCTTGGCCGGGCTTAACTTACCCATTTCTTTCCCGCTGACATGCATAATCCTCGCGGTGCTTATCGCCATATGGGTTTACGTCGGACTAAAGCGTTCTGCCAATGTGACAACCGTCGTGATGACAGCACTTTCGGTACTGCTAGCTATTCTTACCATCAAGTTATTTGGCATCGGTTCTTCTGGTACCCTTTCAAGTGCCACAAACACTACGGCCTTGCTCGGATTTTGGAACATTTTTGAAATCTCTATCGCCATGCCGATTTCATGGTTGCCCGTGATTTCGGACTATACAAAGGATGTCGAAAAGCCCATCAAGGCAACCGCAGTCTCAGCGGCAGCCTATACAATCGCGAGCCTCTGGATGTACATTATCGGAATAGAAATTGCAGGCATCGGCGCAAACAACAACATCGCGCAAGCGATTCTTTTGGCAGGGCTCGGAATTCCCGGAATTGTCATCGTGGTGCTTTCGACGGTAACGACCAACTTCTTAGCAGCAAACTCCGCCGGTGAATCCGCAAAGGCAATCTTTAGCAAAATCAATCCAAAGATTGCAGGCATCGTCGTAAGCCTTTTAAGCGCCGTACTTGCTATTTCGGGAATCATGGATCACTATATCGGATTCCTTTATCTGATTGCATCCGTATTCGCGCCCATGGCAGCCGTACTACTCGTTTCTTTCTACTTTGTCAAAAATAACGAAGCAAGTCTATTTTTCTGGATTTGGAATATTTTTGCCTGGCTCGCAGGATTTATCGTATATCAAGTGGCAGCACACCAGGAATCCGTATTCCTCGGCCCTACGCTGCTTGCGGTAATCATATCGGCAGTCCTTGCGTTTGTACGCCCCAGAAAGCGCGCAAACATTGGGCAGAACTAGCCTACAATGACTTTGTAAAATTCAAGGAACTGCGCCGGAGAAAGTTCCTCGGCACGCACCGTAGTCGGATAATCCAGGAGTTCAATCGCTTCCTGAATTTTTTTCTTGTCATAGGCGCGGCCAAAAGAATTAGCAAGCGTCTTACGCTTCTGAGTAAACGCCGCACGCACAAAATCAAAGAAACCTTCGGGAGCCTGCAAAGCATCGGCCTTGGGCGTCAAAAGCATCGTCGCACTATCGACATTCGGGCGCGGCGTAAAATGTTCCGGGCCAATCTTCCTTAAAATCTGCGTATCGGCATAAGCAGAGACCAGCACGGACAAGCTGCCGTAATTGCTGCTACAGGGAGCGGCGCAAATGCGTTCGGCAACTTCGAGCTGCACCATTCCCATAAAGCCCTTGGTCATATGGAGCCTCGGCATGAGTCCCGCAATAATGGCGGTAGACACATTGTATGGGAGGTTGCCCGTCACCCAAGGCTTCTCATGTTCTTCTAAGAAAGCCTGCAGATCAAACTTGAGAAAGTCAATATTCACTATACTGAAATTTTCTCGGCCCTGGAATTTTTGTTGCAAAAATTCTACGCACTGCTCGTCGATTTCGACGGCAGTGAGTTGCACGGCGCGATCGAGCAAGTGTTCGGTAAGAGCGCCGTGCCCAGGGCCAATCTCAAGTACAGCCTCGCCAGCTTCGGCAGGCAAATCCCCCGCAATCATCTGCGCGGTGGGCACATCAAGAAAGTTCTGACCAAATTTGCGACGGCGTGCTCTATCCATAATTCAAAAAATAGAAATTCTTTATCTATCCTTAAAAAAAACTCCCTCAGTATACAAATACATGAGGGAGCAAAAAATAGGATACGATGTTTACAGGTCGATAATTCTGTCGTTCTGCAAGAGCTGTTCGAAAGTCTGACGTTCACGAACAACCTTGAGTTCACCGTTGGTGTACATCGTTTCGGCGGCGTAGCGACGGCTGTTGTAGTTGCTGCTCATGGCCGCACCGTAGGCACCAGCATCATGCAGAACCAGCAGGTCGCCCACCTTCGCCTTCGGGAGCTTGCGGGTCACCACAAAGCCACCTTCTTCCTGCGTGAACACGTCACCAGATTCGCAGAGCGGACCTGCGACAACGGCATCCACCGTTTCGTTCAGTTCGCGACCGTCGCGAGCGATGATAGAAATGCCGTGATAGCTACCGTAAAAACTCGGACGAACGAGATCGGTAAAGCCAGCGTCTACCAGGTAGAACAAGTTGTCGCCCTGCTTCTTGACGGCGCGGATTTCAGCCATCAGGTAACCACTCTCGGCCACCAGGTAGCGACCGGGTTCCACTTCAAGGTGTACCTCGTGGCCGATGCTCTGCTGAATGCGCTTGCGGGCATCATCCCACAGCTTGTAGTAAGCGTTCACGTCGATGCGGTTGCCCTTTTCTTCTTCGTGGTAGGGGATCGGGAGGCCGCCCCCTGCACTGATGGTGCGCAAATGAGAACCCAGGCGACGGCTAGCGTCGACCATGGCATCGCAAACTTGAGCGAGGTGTTCAAAATCCGTGCCAGAACCGATGTGCATGTGCAGCCCCGTAATCCACATGCCGTTGGCCTGCGCGAGCTTGATGCAATCCTTGATCTGTTCGTGCCAGATGCCGTGCTTGCTGAGGTCGCCACCGGTGTTGGTCTTGCGGGAATGACCGTGGCCAAAGCCCGGGTTCACGCGGATAGTGAGTTCCGACTTCACGCCGAAATCGGCGAGCTGCTGGATCATGTCCGGCGAACCCACGTTCACAGCGATGTTGTGTTCCTTGACGAGTTCAAGAGCGTCCTTATCGAAGATGTCTGCGGTGTAGACAATTTCAGGAGCCTTGCCCTTCTGCTGGCCACCCTTGAATCCGGCCTTGAGGGCGCGGACGATTTCGCCGGCCGAAACAGCATCGACTACGCAGCCGAGCTTACGGATGAGCGAAACCACGGAAAGGTTCGGGCATGCCTTCTGGGCAAAACGAACAGTGTCAAATACCTGGACATCCTTCACGCACTTTTCGATCGTAGCGCGGTCATAAATCCAGAGGGGAGTGCCGTACTGTTCGGCAGCCTTCACAAAAACGTCTTGAGGAATAGAATAATTTGCCATACGCGGGAAAGATAGAAAAAGGGACGTCAACACATCCCAGCAAAAAAGCTACAAGATACCGCGTCAACACATCCGGTATAAGACCATGTGTGAATTTTCGCCCGTTGTTACAAAAAATGAAAAAACGCCGAGCATTTGCCCGGCGCATTTTCAATCGTTATAAACGAGATTAGACGTGCTTGACCTTGTTGTCGCCTTCGTCCCAATACTGACCGTCGCAAACGAACTTGTATTCGTAATCGCCAGCATCGAGAGTCACCTTGCCTGTCCAGAGACCCGTCTTCTTGTCCTTCTTGAGCATGTCCTTGTCGACAGCCCAGTTGTTGAAGGAGCCAGCAACAGACACGGTCGTAGCAAGCGGGCAGTTGGCTTCGAACACAACCGTCACCTTCTTGGGAGCCTTAGCAGCAGCCTTCTTGGCGGCCAGAGCTTTCTTTTCGGCGGCAGCCTTCACAGCGGTCTTTTTTGCAGCAGGCTTAGCGGCAACAGCCTTCTTTTCGGCAGCCGGCTTTGCAGCGGTCTTGCAAGCGGCCTTCTTGGCCGGGGCCTTCTTCTCGGCAGCGGGCTTAGCGGCAGCCTTCGGAGCAGCCTTGGCGGCAACCTTCTTGGCAGCGGCCTTAGCAACTACAGTCTTTGTACCTTTGGACATATTCATCTCCTTGCTTTGTTTTGCGCGCAAAGATAGTAAAAATAACAGAATTTGTCTAATAAAAATTTACTATCCCCAATTTTGTGTGATGAACGTTTTTCTATATTTGGGGTATGCTTAAGCAAATTATCGCTCCTAGCGTGTTGAACGCAAACTTCCTAGAACTCGGTAACGGCCTCAAGGCTATCGAAAACGGTGGCGCCGGCCTCGTTCATCTCGACATCATGGACGGACACTTTGTCCCAAACATCAGCTTTGGCCCAGGTATTTCGGCCTGCGTCAAGAAAGGCACCAAGCTTCCGCTCGACTGTCACTTGATGATTGAACATCCTGAAAACTATGTCGGTGAGTTTGCAAAGGCAGGAGCAAGCATCATCAGCGTACACGCCGAGACCACGAACCATCTCGACCGTCTGCTGCACCAGATTAAGGAACTCGGCGTAAAGCCCGCAGTCGCTATCAACCCAGCAACTCCGCTCGAAGACATCAAGTACGTGCTCGACATCGTAGACATGGTTTTGATTATGTCTGTGAACCCGGGATTCGGCGGTCAGAGCCTGATTCCTTATTGTCTCGACAAGATTCGCGAACTGCGCCAGATGAAGCCGGAACTGGATATCCAGATTGACGGTGGCGTCAAGCTCGACAACATTCTCGCCTGCAAGGAAGCCGGTGCGAACGTGTTCGTCGTCGGCTCGGCCATCTTCGGCAAGCCCGATCCCGAAGCCGTTTGCCACGAATTCGTCGCAAAGGTCAACGGGTAGTTCGTTACTTTTCGTATTTCACCAAAACCACAATTGAAATTGTAAAAAAGGTAGCCTTTCGACTACCTTTTTTGCATAATTTATGATGAAATTGCGGCTAATGTTCAAGAGTCGCCTTGATGGCAAGAACATCGGTTTTTTACTCAATTCGGCCTTTTTCTGCAAGAGGGCGAACAGCGACGTCTATTGTCGCTCGTTCCATCTATATTCGTGATGTTCCCCTAAAAGGAGTGCGTCATGAACAGATTGGAAAAACTTGAAATATCGAATGTCATCGGTGATTTTCGTGCGGCTCTAGAAACTTTGGACCGCTACGACCACCAGCAGCTGGAATTGCCGAAATCCGGTGTAGACTACAGCGAAACGGATGGCCCCATCACCTATGAATTGGCGATGGAAGCGATTGCTGTGCTTAAGGAAAAATTTCGCGACAGCGGAATCTTCGGTGTCGAAAAAGATGCGTCTTTCAAAAGTTCTCTTGGACAAATTTACCAGACCTTCGACGGCAAGGAACTTTATCCGACCGTGCAGATGAAGGCCGCCACGCTACTGTATCTGCTTGTTAAAAACCATTCCTTTGTCGATGGGAACAAGCGCATTGCTGCGTTCATTTTCTTGTGGTACATGTCGCGTAATGATATCCTTTATCGTGTGGACGGTTCCAAAATCGTAAGCGATGGTGCCCTAGTCGCACTCACGCTGCTCATTGCCGAAAGCAAACCCGAAGAACGTGAAACCATGACCAAGCTCGTGGTGAACTTGATTATGTAAAAGTAAACGACATTAATTGTCGCCACCTCAATCTATATTCCTCTTAAAAAAGCGAGGAATTATGACAATCAAGGAATACTTAAAGTTTAGCTGCCTGTCGTGTGTTGCAAAAGGTGAAATTCTTGATGCAAGAATTGCCGCGGCGCTTGCTGAGCGCCCCCTTTGGGAAATGGTTGAAGAATCAAAGGAAGAGCTCAGGGAGGCGTGGGATAAAATCATTGATTCGAGCCCGTATCGTAAACTCAAGTGGAGTTGTAGAAAAGATACTCCGTATGTTCTCGTGTATAACGATGTGGCGGAATTTCGGTCGGACGATGCTGATTGCCCCATGACGAAGGGGACGCTGCAGAAATTTTTTGATGGCTTTAGAAACGATGAATGGAAATTGCTTTCATGGCTCTCGAATATGCCGGAAAGTCGTGTGGAAAAGACCGTCAAGGTTTATCCAAATGGAGTTGTGGAATATACCGAGGCTAACTCAATAACCGGTTCACTTTGTTTTATGCTGATTCCGCTGAAAGTTTGGCAGAATGCGGAGGAAATTTGAGAGTATGTCTATGTACACGCGAAGCGTATGTCTGCGTTGAACGGTTCTGCAGCTCTCGCCTTGCACGTCATTGCGAGGCCCGAAGGGCCGCCGCAATCTCTAGAAGACTTCATAGGTGGTGCTTATGACTAACTCATATTTTACAGACCCGCGAGACGGTGAAACATACCGCACCGTGAAAATCGGAAATCGGATTTGGTTCGCCGAAAACTTGCGGCATAAATGCGAAGGTGCGCAGGCGTATGCCGGCGGCATGGGGTATTTGTGCGCCTTACGATTGGAACTGCGACCCAAATGTGAAGAAATATGGCTTGTGCTACTACTGGAAATTTGCAGAAGCCGCTGTCCCTGAAGGTTGGCGCTTGCCGAACAATGACGATTGGCGAGACCTGTTTGATGCCGTCGGCGCCAAATGCGAAAAGGACGAACATGGTGCCGAAACTTACCTTGGGGCGGCACTTGCGTTAAAATCCAAAGACGGCTGGGAAGAAGATGAATTGTTCCCTGTCGGTAAAAGTACCGATGCTTTCGGTTTTACGGCGTATCCGGCAGGCTGCATGGAGGAATTCGGCTTTTGCGGAGCGCGCGGCAGACATACGCGTTTCTGGAGTTCTGTCGGGCAAAACAAGTGGGCGTACCGCGTTTGCTTGGACAACTTCTACGACGATGCTGTTCTCGACCGCTTTTGGAACGACTTTTCTTGCGCAAATTCAATCCGCTGCGTGAAAGACTGCTGAAAAGGAACCTGTTCCAACTTGGAATGCCCAAAATAACGTTTTTTGAGGGAAAACTATAGTTTTTGTGGGGATTTGTGCTCTTTTGTAGAAAATAGGATATATTTCTTTTTAAAGAAGAAGGAAAAATATGGATAAAGAACCCGAAGTTATGGATATGAACGGCGCATCCCCTTTGCAAAAGGGACTCGCCGTTTTTTTGATGATCATGTCGCTTTTGTACACCGTGTCGCCCATTGACCTGGCGCCCGACGCGATCCCCGTAGTGGGTTGGCTCGATGATGTTGGCTTCCTTGTGACTGCAACCATGAATGCCGTTCAGCAGTTCACAAAGGACCAGAATAGCGCCATGGTGAAAATCCTGAAATACGCCAAATGGTTTATGGTCATCGCCGTCGTAATCGCCGCGCTGTTGCTCGGTGGTTTGATCGCTGCAATCGTGGCGCTGATTATGAAGTAAAAAGGAGGTCTTATGGGAATAATATATAGCGGGATGATGAAAGAGAGTGAACGTCTTTTTCGAAATTCTGAAAACGTGAATTATTGGCCTTATATTGGTAAAGGCTATTTCAATTGTTCAACAAAAATACTTGTATTAGGAGATTCTCATTACCTTCCTGACCCAAGTAAGAGAAAGAAGATGGAGTGTGAATATCCTTGGTGGACAAATGAAGTTGTTATTGCGGATTATTTGGATCAAGGGTATAAGCAAAATTTTAGTTCTTTTGATGATTTCCCCAAATGGATTCCGCAACCCAAGGGTTCCCATCTAAAGGGTTTCCGAAATACCGCAAAGATGCTTGCTTGGAATGTTAATCATGATTATGGTTATAGAAACCAATGCTCTGACTATGTTTGGAAAAATTTGGCTTTTTATAATTTCTTTCAACGGCCTGTCGCGACCCGTCCTAGGAGCCACGAATGGCTTATGTCTGATTATGACAATTATGTAAGCCAAGCTAGATTAGCCTTTGATGAGGTTATGAATAAACTAAACCCTCATGTTGTTATAGTGTGGGGAAAAAAGGATTTGTATAAAAAATGGTTGCCGGCTAATAGAAATCGGCTTTATCCTGATTCGATTTTCTTTCCTATTAACCATCCGTCATACAATATACGGCATGAATATATTGAAAAGTGGAGTGAACTTGTACGACTGCAAAACATTGACGAAGGTTTTGTGCAACATAATCCTATTTATAAACGGGTTGAGACAATCTTTTTTAATGATGAATTGAAAAAATTTATTGGACCATTTAGTAAATGGTATGGAGAACGCTCTATTGGCTATAGGATGAACTCAAAATCGGGTGATTCAAATGCAGTAGTTTTACTTGTGACAATGAGTGAAAATGGAGAAACGGTTTTGACGCTTTCAACGAGAAAGGAATCGGATTTAGAAACAATTAAAATTGTAAAGAATTCCTCTTTTGATACTTTTGATAGGAAAAGGAGCTTGGATTGTGATGGTCTTTTTGAATTGTGTACGATTGCATCAAATGCTACGGATGAAGATGTAATATCAAAAATTCTGATAGCTTTGAAGGCGATGAAGGATTGTTCTGAACCCTGAAACGTGGACGAAACAGTTGTTTTGTCTAGAAAAAATCTAATGAGGTTTAATAATGCCAGATTCATGTGTAGAATGTAAATACTGCAGTGTTGATTATGAAATGTTTCCGGGAGATTGGTTTGCAGAAGATATGCATTATAGAAAAGCCGTTTGTGTGAAAAATGATCAAGAAATCATAGGCTTGGTCTATCAAAGATTTATATATGATCGTTTGCGTGAAATAGGTGTGCCGCAATGGTGTCCTCTTTTGTAAAGATCGTTTTGTGAGGATGATATTATGGGTGTCAATAATGAAAAAAGAATTATTCCGGTTGAACAGGAAAAGTTTTTTATAGAAGCTCTTGAAAAAGAACAAGATGCCCTAATGGGAGATGTTTGTTCGTTTGAGGATGAAAGAAAAAATACAATAAAGTCTGTTATGGAGAATAGGCTTAATGACGCGATAGATATAATCAAAACTTATAGTCCCCATATTGCAAATTTTTTTGCTAATCTTAATGGCGAGTCTGTTATATGTGTAACGCAGAAGACTCTTGAAAAGGCGAAGGCAAATGGCTGGGATTTTGTATTGAATTCTGCGAAAGATGGCTTGTCTCCTGTATTGAGAAAATGTGGAAAAATAGTAGGTCATGCAGATTTGGAAGAACGCGTCTTGCCTAATGCGAATCTTGTGCCTGCGATTGCTACCGCCGCCCTTGCAAAGCAGATAGCAGTTCTTCAACACCAACTAGAAGACCTGCAGGCGTCTTTAAATATTGTGATACAAGGTCAATGGAATGACCGTTTTGCTAAAATTGATGCTGCGAAAAATGAGTTGTTTATAGCGTTGCATACAAGAGATGACTTTTTAAAAAAGACTCTTTTGACAAAAGCTATTGATTTGTCTTGCCAAGGAGAAGCAGAAGTTATTCGATCAATGAGGGATGAAATTGAAACCATTGGTAAAATGGGTGTGTTGGGATGGCGAGTGAAACAAAAAACTATTGAAAAAGTGGAAAATTTAATGACTCATATTCCATATTTGTTTGAATCTTGGAATGTGAAAATGACGCTTTTGCAGGAATGTGGGGAATATGATGCTATCAGAGAGGAATCTCATAGAATCTATTTGGAAATGAATAATTTATTTTGTCCTTCTAATGTTGAAATGCTTAGATCTCGAACTCATAATAAAATTGGAAAGGGTAAATTAGGGAAAAAATATTGGACGAAAGAATTACCCGACAAATTGAATCAGAATAGAAATTTGTTGGCGAAAATTAATGATCAAACCAAATTTTTAGTAAACATACAAGGTTGATTTTCCTAAGAAAGGAGCTGTTATGGATCATTCAACAAAGCAAACCATTGCGGATGTTGCGCAAAAGATAGCCGGGCTTGTTACGGCGTTTTTCGTGGGAAAAAAGGCTTATAAAGAGTATAAGAAAAGAAAGAAAAAGGAATAATTGTTTTTTATTAATGTAAAAATATTCCAATTCGCACGACATTAATTGTCGTGCATTCCTTTTATATTGCATAGTAGAATCAAGAGGTTTTGCTATGCAGTTACATTATCAAAATTCAGCAGAGAAATATTTCGGGAATGCGCTGAATCGGTTAGAGAGGGAGTCGCCTGTAGCGAAGGCGGAGTCGAGGACTTCTTTTATCGACTTGAAGATTATGGAATACTGGGTGCGCTTTATGCGGGCGTATCCGGATGGTTGCTGTCGCAGTTTTTGCGAGAATTATTTGCCGGTCCGTTATTATGGCGAATTTGCGGACCGTGTTTACGAGATTCGCGACCAGGTTGATTTTTCGAGTACTATCAGGACTTCGATTGACGACAAGCATTATGGGGTGCGGGAGCTTTTGGAGGTGTATCACGAAACCAAGACTATTCGCTTTGCTCAGCAGTTTTTTGAGATTATGGCTTATTTGGAGCGCGCGAATGATTGCTTGCGACCGATTATCGTGCAGATGATTGAAAATTGCGTGAAAGAAAAGCTGGCAAAAGGCTGTTCGCACGATGACGAAACTTTTCAACGCGCTTTTGAGTTAAAGCGTCTTTTCCATTTGTCGGATGAGGCGGTGGAACTGGTGCTTTATCTGTGGCTTCGGAACCATCAGCGCTTGTATTTGAGGTTGGAGAATATTCGCGTGAAAGATGGGGAAACTTTTGACCCGAATGAACGTGGGGCCTTTAGTCGGATAGCCTTGTTGACGGGGCTTGATGCCGCTACGCTTCAAGAACTTTGCTCCAAGGAAAGTCCGCTTCTTAGGTTCCAGCTGGTTCAAATGGAAGAATCGTTCCGCAATACGGATTTAAGAATCAAACGTAAGGAATTGTACCTAGCGGACGATGTGAGCAATTATCTGTACGGATTTTCGGATATGTCGCGGATTATGGATTTCAAACCGGCGGCAAAACCATGCGTTCCCTATGAACAGATTGTCAAGACGAATCCGCAGGCGTCTTTTGTTTTGCAGATGCTGAAATCGTACCAGAAGGGTTCTCCGCTGAACATCCTTTTTTATGGCCGCGAGGGAACGGGCAAAACGGAACTTGCCAAGGCGATTGCGCAAGAGTTGAATGTTACATTGCTTTCGGTGGGCGTCGGCGAAGAATCGATGAGCGATGAATCCCTTTTGCAGACGCGCTTGCGCTCAATGCTTTTGGCCGATTGGGAATGTGAGCGGAGTGGCGGCGTCATCTTGATGGATGAGGCAGACTTGGTCTTGAATAAGGCAGAAAAGGGATTGCTGAATATTATTTTCGAGAGCCTGAAAACGCCTGTCGTCTGGATTACGAATAATATCTCGATGATTGAAAATAGCACCCGTCGCCGTTTCGATTATTCGTTGGAATTTTTCTCGTTCAGCAAGAGCGAACGCTTTGCAATTTGGCAGTCCGTACTGAAAACGCAGCAGGCGGAATCGATGATGCGTAGCGAAGATATCGAATGTGTCGCCAAGGAAATTCCGGTGATGGCAGGTAGCGCCACTTTGGCAGTTCGGCTTGCGCAACGGATGCAGTCTCAGGAGATGTCGCCTTTAAATGTGGTTCGCGAAGTTGCGTCTTCGCATGCGAAACTTTTGGGTATATCGACTTTGCCGCAGGAATCAAGACCAGAGTATAATTTGGATTGCGTCCGTATTTCGAGCGGGGATATTCGGAATGTAGATTATGTCGTGCCGATGCTCAGAAATTTTGATGCACGCTGGAAGGAGTCAAAGACCTCGAGGCCCAGGGAGAACTTGAATGTATTCCTGTATGGTCCTCCCGGTACGGGGAAATCGGCTTTTGCAAAGCATATTGCACATGACATTCTAGATCGCGAGATTATCGTGAAACGGGCGAGCGATATTCTGGGGTGCCATGTGGGTGAAAGTGAACATAATGTTAGCGCGATGTTCCGTGAAGCGGAACGGAGTGATGCGATTCTGTTTATCGACGAGGCGGACAGTTTCTTCGAGAATCGAGGCAATGCGAAAAACCATTGGGAAGTGACTCTGGTGAACGAGTTTATTTGCCAGATGGATTCCTTTAACGGAATGCTGATTGCTGCGACAAACTACGAGAATGTCTTGGATTGGGCGATTCGTCGGCGTTTTCAGCTGAAGCTGGCGTTTAACTATATGGATCTGCCGCAGATTTCAAAAACTTGGACGGCATTTTTCGGGGGCCATTGCCCCAAGGAAATCCTTCGCTGCGATAATGTGGCGATTAGCGACTTTCAGAATGTGCGTCGCAAGCTAGAATATGTCCCTGATGAGCTGCGTACGAAAGAACTCATCTTGCAGAACATGCTCGAAGAACTTGCCAATAAAGACGACCATCAGGGCCGTCGGCTGGGGTTGTAGAAAAATATGCAAACATATTGCTTTTGTAATGTGTTTATACTATATTTAGTAGTTGTATATCGTTTGAGGTTAGTATGGCGACATCAATATTGCAAATACGTGTGGATGATAAGTTGAAAGACGAGGTCTCCGACTTGTTTGAAAGTCTAGGAATGGACATTCCTACGGCTGTTCGCATTTTTTTCAAGCGAGCGGTAATTGAAAGAGGGTTGCCGTTTAAGGTGTCTGAACGTCCGACGGTGAATGAATCTTCTGAACTTATGTCGGCATTACGTGCGCTCAATGATGATGCATTGAAAAGCGGCTCTGCAGGCATGAGCGAAGAAGAAATTGAAGAGGAAATTAAAGCGGCAAGAGCGGAGAGAAAAAAACGTGTATTACGCAGTCGTTGATACAAACATATTGGTTTCTGCAGCCCTTGCGAAAGATCGTCTGCAATCAGTTCCTTATGCGGTTTTTCAAGGTATCTCGAAACACCTTTTTACGCCGATTGTTGATGAAAATATTGTTGAAGAATATTGTGAAGTGATGAGCCGTTCTAAATTCAGGTGGAATGTTTCATACGGTCAGCGCTTTGTGGATGAAATTTTAAAATACGCTATAAATGAGCCTGTCGCGCCGACGGACTTTGCTTTGCCAGATGTTGATGACAGAATCTTTTATGATGTAGCTTTTGCTCATCGTGATAAAAATGCCTATGTCGTTACGGGTAATATAAAGCATTTTCCTAACGTTCCTTTTGCGATAAGTGCTCGAAATTTTCTGGATTTGATAAATCCCGTTCAATCGCAAATGTTTGTAAATGATGTCTCGGCTTCTTATACCGCATCCACTCTTATGTCCGCGTTACAAGCCTTGAATGAAGATGCTTTGAAAAACGGTTCTGCTGGCATAAGCGAAGATGAAATTGAAATGGAGATTAAAGCGGCAAGAGCAGAAAGAAAATAGGATTAAGTGAATCCCAAAATTGCCGTTTTTAAGCGAAAATCGCCAATTTACCTGTGTTTTAGCCCGCTGTAGTGAAAACTTTTACTAAAAATTGAAAAAGTTTTCACTATACTGAAAACTTTTCATCTTTCGTACAGTTTCACCAAGTCTTTAGCGCTATCGAGTACCATTTGGCGGAGCTTGGCTGGCTTTAGCACCTCTGCGATGGAACCATAGTACATGACCCATTGCTTGAGCAGGCCGTTCACGGCGACCTTCATGGTCACGTGAATATCACCGCATTTCAACTCTGTGATTTTCATGCTGCGGTGGTAGGGGCGTTCTTGTAGAAAATTCTTGGCGTAGCCCGGGAAATAGATGACGACTCTTTCTTCATGCTGATCCTGGTCGCCCGAAAGTAGCGTGCCTGTGCGGATTCGCTTGCGGAGTGTCTCAATGACTTTCGGATCTTCGACGAATTGTTCGCGCAAGAGCTTTACGGATTGAATGCGGCGGAGCTTGAGGGCATATGTTTTGTCGGGGTGGTGCTGCGATACGCAGCCGATGTAGATTTCGCCGTGGTTGATGGCGACCATCAGCGGAATGCGCGGCTTGTTGGTGAGGACACCCCAGTTGTCGGTGTAGGAGATTTGTACTTTTTGTTTTTTGCGGATGGCATCAAGGATGACCGGCAGATTTTTGCCGACATTTTCGTCAACGCTCGGGGGCGTTCCCATGAACAGAATACGCCCGTTCAGTTCCTTCGCGTAATGCGCCAAAGTCGATTGTTCCTTGGCGGGCAAATCTTGCGTGATTCTCTTGGTCAAGTCTTCGATGAGGTTCGAGGTCGCAGGGTAGATATTTGCGATGCGCTGCAGGAACATGAAGTGCAGTAGCGTGTCGCCGAACTCCGGGAACACAAGCTTGTTTGCGCGTTCTAGTGCCACTTGATAATAGGTCTTGCCGCTTTCAACAGAGCGCTTGATGTAACCGCCCCCGATTTCGGAGAGTGCGTGCATATCACGCTGAATACTCCGCAAGTCCTCTTCACGGAAATCCAAGTGTCGCATGATGTCTGTTACACTGTAACGGTTGTTATAGTGTGCCATCATGTAGACGAATATCTGTATCATTCGTTCACCACGAGCCTGATTTGCCATAAAGCCTCCGTTTTATAAATTCAATATATAAAAATCACACGACAATAATTGTCGTGCGAAAACATCGTTACTCAAGCAGTTCGCTGTAATATTATGAAATATTCTATCTCACCCCGGTGCCATTCGCTTTGTAGCGTTTTTCGCCATCGCGGATAAAGGCATTATGTCGCTCCCTCTGAACGAAGGGGGCATTTTTCTTTTGGGCCACACTCGCCGAGAACGAACGCTGAATAGCCGAAGATTTTACACTTTCATCAAAATAGATCTTACCCAAATAAACGGCAGGCTGTTCTTCGCCGCAAGACCCTATGCCAGTAGGTACACGGTTGGCAAATTCGATTTCACCGATTTTTAGATACACCTGATAACGATTTTTATCAAACCCCTTTATCTTGGCAGCAATTTCTATTTCATTATTTCCGTCAAACGTCATCACGGTATCACCATCCGCAATAGAAATGGTTCGGCTATGGATGTCGCGGGAATCGATAGCCGGCAGATCATAATACGTCGGTGTCGGGCATACCGTCAAATTGCTACCTTCCAGATCCTCTAAAACGGCAAGTCTTACCGGAGCATTCCATGTCAGGTTTCCAAATCCAACATTCTGAATACGTAGTTTCGCCCGCAGCACATGATCATCCCCCACCGTATCGCTCAGCCACGATTCACGCAGCACAAAGCGGTAGCCCAGGTGATCGTTGATGTACTTGAAGCCCGTAAGCGAATCAACTCGCGTCGGATCGTAATCAAAATCCTTCTGCTTAAACAGCGTTGCTTTCCAGCTGTTGATTAGATTGTAATTCCACTGAATGTTTAAGTAGCTCGTATGCGTGCGGAAGCCCTCGTATGCAAGGAACTCCGGCGTATTGATAACCTGATAACCGTTCGCCGTCGTGAGCGCTTCGCCGCCATAAGGCGTGTTGATGCTGTACTTTTCTAGCCAGGCCACGCCCTCTTCGCGGCAGATGGAAGTCTTACAGTCCGCGCCCCAGGTGCCGTAATCGTACTGCGTTCCCAGATAACCGTCGTTGAACATTCCCACACGATACATGGTGTCACCTTTTGCCTTCGCGATTTCGGCAAACTTTTCGCCGTCGATATTGAAGTCGACACCCCAATTGTCAAAGCCTAGAACCTTCGCCGAATAATTTCCCGTACGCGTGAGAATCTTGAGCTCGGGCGGAGTATTTCGCAGCATCAGGTTCACCGCCTCGGCAACGCGGTCGTAGGTGATATTCGTATCGCTGTGCATTTCGCCGTAGGCACCGTGCATGCCCATTTCAAGCGCCACAATCACATCGGTATTTTTCGAAAGCACCGGCGCAAGTTGCTTCACATGCTTAAGCACCCATTCGTGATCCGGAGTCACGTTGCTTCGACCATTGTACCACGGGTCATAACAGATGCGTACAATCACATACCCGCCAAAGTCGCGAATGTTGTCGAAAGTCTGCTGTAATACATTCAGTGCATCTTCCGTAAGGTCCTGATTCTTGCCCCAGGTGGTATCCTTCTTGCCACCGGTCGTGTCAATCCCGAGCCAGGCGTGGCTACTGAATTCCGAAATCTCCGCACGTAGATGTAACAACTTGCCATACGGTTTTTCTATCGGCTTGCCGCCCGAGGGCTTGAGATGCAACACCTGCGGCGTATAGAAACCGCGGTCATAATTGCCAAGTGTCGCCATAGCATCGGTCGTGTCGACATTCTGCTTTACAAGGCCAGCCGCCAAAACGGGCGCATGCAAAAACGCAAGCGACAGAGCCATAAGAGCCAAATGCTTTAAACTGAAAAAACGGACCCCATTTATAGACATACCTTCAATATATACTTTTTTGGCCCGTTTTCCAAAATAATCCAAACAAAAGTATTCCGCTTTGGATTATGCATATTGCAGAAAAAGTTCCCTTTTTCGTTATTTCTAGGTATATTCCCTATTATAATGATTTTTGTTCTTATTCCCTCCTAAAAAGAGAAGTCCGCACATTTGTGCGGGCTTTTCTTTTACCTAAAGACTTTTCAGGAATTTAATTTCTTCCCGACGCCTACAACCTGGAGACTACTTGTTATAAATCGCTTCGAGGGCGGCTGCAAGGTAAGCGAGAGGCGCATTCCAGTTGATGGCCACTTCGTTGGTTGCGTAGCTGCAACGGTTATCGATATAAGCGAGGGCCGGCTTGTCGGCAGCGGCATAGTTCGGGCACTTCCAATTTTCCGTGCCGTCCAAGTTGATGTCCTGCTTGCCCAAGTGCGGGCCACCTACGAGCATACCCGGCACCGGATCGTCAACCATGTCCGATTCACTCGGGCGGTGGTGCGGATTACGCGGGCTCCTGTAACCGAAGCCGGTCACATAAGTCATATCCTGCGGATTCTTGCCGAGCAAATAGTCAAGGCACTGCTGCGCCCCATCCAAGTAGCTCTTGTCTTTGGTAAGCAGATAAGCATGCACCAGCACCACGCCATTGTTTGCCATGGCACTATTGCTACCCCAGTTCCAGCTCCACGGGAATGCGGGCAGGCGGTAGGCGCTCGTGTCACCCACGGTGCGGAGGTTATTCGCTTCGGTGAGCACCGTTTTCTTGGCGGCGGCCACCACATCCTTGTCGAAATCGGCAGAGTCAAGCGCCACACGGAAAGCGGCGAGCATGTTCACGTTACCCCACCAAGCACCATCGGGGGTAAAAAGATTCTTCTTGAGGTCTTCCTGATAATACGGCTTCTTGGTCGCGCGGAAAAGTTCGGCGGCGGCCCAGCGGAATTCATCCTTGCCATCTTCGCCATCGTGCATATAGTTGCCGGTCTGCACATCGGCAGGCTGCTTGTAGAACTGCTGCGGATGCATCTTGGCCCAAGCGTAGGCATCTTCGGCAGCCTTGAGCATCTTGTCGGCATAAGCCTTGTCCACGTTCTTGTAGACGACACTAGCCTGCGCCATGACAGCCGCAAAGTCAAGAGTCGCCGTCACGTTCTTGAGAATGGCGTAACGCGGAGCGTCGTCCTTTTCGGGGAGAACGCTGCCACCAAACTTAAGCGTCGTTACCTTATGATAAACGCCACCATCCTTATCCTGCATGGTCAGCATCCAATCCAGGTTATAGCGTACTTCTTCAAGAATTTCGGGATACTTCGAAAATTCGCGCGGAATGTTCCAGGAGAGCGAATCCAGATATTTCGGGAAGTTTTCGTAGGCTTCGAGCAAAGTAAATACGGTGATGCCAGAATTAACGATGTATTTACCGTAGTCACCCGCATCGTACCAGCCACGATCAGACTTGATGGTTTTGCCGGCACCCTTGCCGCCCGTTACCTTATCAGAACCATAAACAATGACTTTGTCATCTTTGTGGCCAAGAGCGCGAGCCCACTTTCCGGCATACTGCGGTTCGAGCGGCATGCTGGCACGCTGATAATAGAACCACTTGAGGCTTGCCTTCACCAAATCGTTATAGACATTCTTGCCCACGACAATCGGAGTGCCCACATATTCGCCACCGCGGAACAAACGATAGGTGCCAGGTTTCTTGAGGGCCGAAATATCGAAGGTTTGGACTTCTTCCCCACTGTAGTCCCAGTCATAGACCATGGGAGCCTTGAGCTTAAGGACCATCTTTCCGTTGAGGTCGCGCACCTCAAGCCCATTTGCATCGCTACCGGGATAGACAACAGTCTTTTCGGCTTCGGGCGCAAAGCCCAGCTGATTGACGAGGGGGCCTGCAACAGCATTGATTGCCGACAGGGAAACCGCAGCAGATGCGGCCAGACAAATTCTAGAAAAAGCGCTTTTACAAATATTCATACCTAGAATATACTTTATAATTGCGGTTCAAGAAACCATTCAACCCTCTTTTCTGGTTTCAGCAGGAAACACCCTGTATACAGCAAAAACGAACGCGATCCCGTAGGACCGCGTTCGCTAGTTGAGATAGAATAATCTTGTACGAAACTAGTCTTGAATGCGGGTCCAGTTGAGGATACCCTTCTTAACCAGATAGATGTAACCAGCTTCGAGGATAACCAAGAAGCCAAGCAACACGAACAGGAGGTCCCAGCCGCCCTTAAGGAACTGGACGGTCCAGGGGTAGAGGAACGCCACTTCGAGGTCAAACACCAAGAAAAGCATGGCGACCATGTAATACTTGACAGGATAACGTTCACCCGAAGTGCCAGACACATGGGCTACACCACATTCGTAGGACGTACCTTTGATCGAGGTCCCCTTGATTTTGCCCGGATGCAAGAACCAGTTTGCAAGCAGCAAAGCCGTAGGCACGACAAGAGCCAAAACAATGAGAATTGTCATGGCAAAAGTGGTATCGAAAATTTCAACGTTCGTCATAGTGAGCACAAACATAGTAAAAATCTTTTTGCTAGTGAAGTGCTAAAATGTAAACTATATTTGCAAGCATGAAAAAGATCACTACATTTTTGGGATGTGTGGGTGTGGTGTGCTTGTTTTCAGGATGTTCTTCGGAAGATGATTTGGGAAAAATCATCACGCCGAGCGCGCCTGTTGCCGAAGTTGTACCCTCTAGCGATTCTAAAGCCCCAGCTTCATCCGGCAATTCTACTGCCAATTCATCTGCCGTATTGAATTCTTCGTCCAACACAGCTCCTCAATCGGGTTCTTCTGCAATGAGTTCCGGCGCAGCTGTTCCCGATACAGTACATAAGCAAGTTGTTATCAAGTCTTCTGCAAGTTCTTACCCCGATCCGTATTTCAGCAGTGGTATTTTCTGCTGGACCGCAGAATGCGAGACCAAATGGGCGGGCGTTACTTCTTCGTCTGCAGCTCCCAAGTCTTCGTCCTCGATGACCATCGACATCGGCATGTCTGTTGAAGCCCCTGTCTATCCGAAGATCGAAGGCAACGTGATGACCGACCTGCGCGACAATCAGACGTACAAACTGGTGACCGTCGGCAGTACTCGTTGGATGGATTCCAATTTGAAGTACAAGCCGAAAAGCGGCGTTTACTGCGAACACGACGGCGACGACGTCTGTGCAACCTACGGCGGATTCTATACATACGGCATAGCCCAAGGCATCTGCCCCTCAGGATGGAGACTCCCGACGCAAGAAGAAGTCGAAGCCGCTGACGCCGTACAGGCGCATGAATGGTGGACGATCGGTGGACGATTCAAGCTCGACAACGCCGAATCACCTGAATACGGCCTCGCCAAGGAACAAGGCTACATTTGGATTATCCAGAGCGGGAACTACACTTCGTTTAGAGTCAAGGATTATTCCGGTGACACCGAACACACCTTCCAGTCTAGCGAAGGTTCGCGCGCCTACAACGTCCGCTGCGTAGAAGGGACAATCTAGGACAAGTTCAAGGGTTACTTATATTCGTCGCCCTTAAGTTCTTTGCCTAATAATTTGTACTTAGTCTTGATGGCTGTCCGCAATAGCGGCCAGCCTATTTTGTCGAAGGACTTTTGCCACAGCTGATCCACCAACTGGAACGCCGCACCTTCAACGGGTTTCGGGAGCCACTCCTCCTTAAAATCAGGAGCAAGCCCAGCATCCACCACTAGCTTACGATAATCCGCATTCAGGGCATCGTAGGCGCCATGGCGAATAAAATGCACCTTTTCCATAAAATCGAATCGGCGCTGTAAAAGTTTACGTTTGATAAAGCCCGCGCCCTGAGCAATGAGTTCCGGGTAAGCAAAAAGAGCTCGCAGATGAGTCCGGTAAAGCGACGCCGTCTGCACCTCGGCTTCTTCGAAAGCACTCGACATGCCTATTTCTAGGCGATGCACCACTTCATAAAAAGTCTCTTGCTCCGGCGTTTCGAGCAAGTGCAAGTAGAAGGCACCCAGAGCCTCCTGCTTCAGGTACAAGAAGAACGACTGCAAGTGAGGCCGAACCTCATCGTTTTCGGTAAGCGAAACCACATCGGCAGTACTCGCCTCGGCACGTTGAATAAATTCGGCAAACTTGTTCTGAAAATAAACAATCGAGTCGTTCACCAGAAGCAAGCGCGTAATACTGTTGAATTCAACGAAACTATTGCGGCCGTTGGCAACTTCCTTAAGAAACCTGCGCCACATTCCGAAATCGAATCCGTGATTTTCGGTGAGGAAAAGCTTGATGCCGTTATCTTCTAAAAACGACATCGTCCCCGCCGAAAGCGGGCGCTTGTTCGTGAGCAGTACGACGGTAAAGTCGGTCTCGGCAAGATGCTTGAGTGCAAACTGGACATACCCGGGGAGGTTTTCCCCGGTCTGGTAGCTTGCGTATAGAATGACCTTGCCGTTAGACATAAATTACCTTCTGCCACCGCGTCCGTGGCCCTTGTTGCTACGGCCGGCACCCTTGCGAGAGCCACCCTTACGCGGCTTGCTTGCCACGTGGAATCCTTCGCGGTCATCGCCACGATCGTTGCGTCCGCCTCTGCCGCGAGATCCACGGCGTTCAAAACTCGGAGCGTCGGAATCGAACCTGCCTCCGCGAGACTTTCCGCGACCGCCACGGTTCATGTGGCTGTGAGCCGAAACGAATTCCGGAACGCCGTCATCAAAATTATCGTCAAAGTCATCATCGGGCTGGCTCACGTAACCGAGAGCTTCTGCCGCGGCGGCGCGGTCAGCGCGTTCGTGAACGTCGCGGTTGCGGTAGTCGTTGTAATCGTCGCGCGATTCACCCTGACGGCGGCGCTTTTTCGGTTCGCTAGAGAGCTTTTCGATAATGCTGAAGTCCGCCTGACCGCGCAGAGGGTCCACCCTCAAAAGGCGCACCAGCACCTTGTCGCCGCGGCGGAACGTACGTCCGCTCTTCTTGCCGAAGGCAAGTCCCTGATCCGGGTTGAATACGTAGAAGTCGTCACCAGCGATATCGCGGAAACGCACCAGGCCTTCGGCAATCGGGTCGGCGATAGAAACGTAAATGCCCCATTCCTCGATGCCCGAGACGGTCGCTTCAAAGTCATCGCCGATGTGGCTCTTCAAAATCCAGCAGCTGCACACCTTGATGGCGATGCGTTCGGTCTTCTGGTTCTTGACTTCATTTGCAGAAATCAAGTCGCAGACTTCGATCACGCTGTTCTTGCGTTCAGCGGTAATTTCTGCACCCTTGCGCGCGAGTTCACGGTGACACCACAAGTCGGCGTAACGGCGAATCGGGCTGGTAAAGTGTGCGTAGTCCTGCCAGTTCAAGGCGAAGTGGCCAAAGCTGTTGCTGTCGTAATGAGCCTTCTGCATGCTGCGCAGAATGCGGTTGGTCAAAGTCTCGTCGCCCGCGGCGCGCTTCACCAAGTGTTCGTACAGCTTGAATGCCGTCGGGTTCAGGTTCGTGTCGCCGCTGCGGGGCTTGCCCAGGTCGCGCAACATCACCGGAGAATCCTTGAACAGATCCGGGTACATGTAATACAGTTCCATGATGTCCTTGGTATCCGGAGCTTCATGGATACGGTAAATGCCCTGGAGCTTGCGCTTCTTGAGTTCCTTTGCGCAGCAGTTGTTCGCGATGAGCATGCATTCTTCCACCCACGAATTCGATTCGTCGGTGACGCGTGGATAAATCTTTTCCGGTTCGCCTTTCTCGTTGAACTTGCAGCCGAATTCGGTGCTCTGGAATTCCAGGAGGCCGTCCTTGGTGCGGTTCTGCTTCAAAAGCGCCGTCACCTCGGCGAGCGCCTTGATGTCGTCGTCGCCGTTCTTCATCATTTCCATCGCCTGCTCGTAGGTGATGGACTTGGTAATCTTCACGATACTGCGGTGGAAATCCCAACTGAGCACGTTCGCGTGCTTGTCGAGTTCCATCATGCAGGTGAATGCGCAGCGGTCCACACCCTGGTGCAAGCTGCAAACATTGCTCGAAAGCTTTTCCGGGAGCATCGGCACGGCGGTCCACGGCAGGTACTGCGTGTAGCTCCTTTCCAGGGCCTCTTCGTCGAGCTCGGAACCTTCCGGCACGTAGTAGCTCACGTCGGCAATGTGCACGCCCAGCCTGTAGCCGCCCTTCGCGGTACGTTCCACGCTAATGGCGTCGTCATGGTCCATGGCGCCGTCGGGGTCGATACAGAGAATCGTGAGTTGCCTGTAATCTACGCGGCCCTTGAAATCCTTGCCGCACGGCTCCTTGACGCTGTCCACATATTTCTTGATAGCGGGGCTGAAGTCTTTGGGCAAGTTCGCGTCTTCCATGAACTTGGTCTTCACTTCGTCCCAGCTGATGTTCAGCGCTTCGGCACTGCGGTCTACCTTTGCGAGGTAGCTGTGCTTGAGTTTCGGGTGCGGGTACAGCGTAAAGCTGATGGTCTCGCCTTCCTTGCCCGGAGCCTGCCTGCGGTGGCACATCTCGTACACCTTGCCGGTATCAAGTTCGTGCACTTCCCAGTCTTCTTCACCGGTCTGGTGCAGAATGCCGCGCTTCACGCGGGTCTCGTTTTCCTTGTCGTTCTGCCTACGACTGCGAGCACCCGGTCTGCGATTGTCTTCGGGGTACTGTTCCGCAATCTTTTTCACGCGTTTTTCGCGCTTTTCTTCGACGCTTTCACCATCGCCCAGCTGGTATTCCTTGTGGCTAGTACGCTTCAAAAGCCCGCGGTCCACCATGTCGGCGAGCATCTGCTTAAAGGCCATCTTCTGCTTTTTGGGGAGGCCAAGAGCACTGCGCAGGCGGCTACCGACCATCGGTTCGTCGCGCAGAATGGCAATAATCTGTTCTTCGCTAGGTAAATGCTGGGCCATACTAAGCCTCCTGTTGGCTGTTTTGCCTGTAAGGCAAAGCCGATGAAATCATATTGTGCATCTCGTCGCGCAACTGGGCGACGGTCTTGTCTCTAAAGCTTTCGGGGGTCTGCAGCGGGTGCACCACGATCTTGACTACACCCGGAGTCTGCGACCATTTGGTCTTGGCGAGTCGCTTGCCGCTATCGACAATCGTCACCGGCAAGAGCGGAAATTCGTTTTCCTTGGCCATGCGGAAAATGCCGTTCTGGAACGGGAGCATGTGTCCGTCGTTGCTGCGGTGACCTTCGGGGAACACCGAAATCGTCACGTTGTCTTCGAGGCGCTTTTTCACGGTGGCGCCCATGCCCAGATTTTTGCGCGGGTTCCTGTGCACCGGAATGCAGCCGATTTTAGTCAAAACCCAACCGAATACGGGAATTTTCCAAAGTTCCGCCTTGGCAATGAAAGAGGTCATGGTAATCGAAGGCCAAATGACGTTGATGTCCAAAAAACTCTGGTGGTTTGCGATAAGCACGAACTTCTTGTGGTCCGGAATATTCTCCTTACCTTCGATTTCGACCTTGATTCCCGACAATCTGAACAAAACCTGAAAAAACGGAATACATACTCGGGTACTGTCGGCCCAACGTCTGCAAAGAACGCCCTTGTAGAACATAAACGGGAGACCGACAACGAAAAGCCCTACTCCAATAAACAAGTAGTAGAAAATTGCACGAATAAATGCCATAAATATCCTAAAAATAAGGGTTTACACCCATAATGTATATTTTTTATGGGCAAAGAAATGGAAAAATTAAAAAAAACACTAATTAAGTAGAAAATGAAAGTTATTTCATTTTCCATTCAAGCTTTTGACCCGCAGCAAGCGGGACAACCCCGTTGACTACGGCAGGCACCGTCCAGGATTCCTTGACAACTTCAATCTGCTGTGTTGTGCGCGGAAGGCCGTAAAAGTCGGCACCGAATCCGGCGATAAAGTCCGAAAGCTTATCAAGGTGACCCGCCCTTTCGAATTCTTGCACCAAAAGGGGAATCGCAACCGGCGCACTGTAGACGCCCGCCGCCCCGCACGGGCACTCTTTTTTACCCAGCTGGTGCGGGGCGGAGTCCGTGCCGAGAAAGAACTTGGGATTGCCGCTGAAGGCGGCTTCGCGGATGGCGGCACGGTCTTCAGGCCGCTTTGGCAACGGCTTGCAGAAATGGTGCGGCCTGAGGGCGTCCCCGACGATATCGTCGAGCGTCATCATCAGGTGATGCACCGTAAAAGTCGCCGCCACATTCTTAGGCAAGCGCTTTACCGCCTCAACAGACTTTGCAGAACTCAGGTGTTCAAAGACAATTTTCAAGTTCGGGAACTTTTCGGCCAGCGTCTCTACGCGCTTGATAAAGGCCGGTTCACGATCCAGGCAGAACTCACCCGGTTCTTCTCCATGCACGCAAAGAACAAGCCCGAGTTTTTCCATCATCGCAACAACGGGGAAAACCGCCTCGAAATCGCTAATACCATCGGCACTGTTCGTCGTGACGCCTGCAGGATAATACTTGCCCGCAACGACACCCACCGCCATCATATCCTTCAAGTCCTGTTCCGTATAATTCGGATTCAGCTTAAAAGTCATTAGCGGAACAAAATCCGGACGCACACTCTTGGCAGCATCCAAAATCTGAGCCTTGTATTCGGCAATAGCCTTTGCCGTCGTCATCGCAGGGACCGTATTCGGCATGATAATGGCACGTCCAAATTGAGCAACAAGGTCACGAACGTATCCGGGCAAAAGATCACCCTGACGCAGGTGCGCATGAAAATCATCTGGTAAAGGAAGAAACATCTTTTGATTCCTCATTCCTAATAAATCTTAATTCTTTATTCCAAATTTACATTAGCCACTATGGCGCAGATCACGGAACAGTTCTTTAGAAATTTCGCCATCGGAATGCAGCCAGTAGTCAAAGGATTCCGGGCTTGTCAATTTCTTTCGGTGTAAAAAACAAATGTTGCAGTCGAGTTCCTTAGAAATCATCAAGTCATGCGTCACAATAATAATGGTCGTTTTGAACAACGTACGCATGTTATCGATCAGCGGGAGCAAGTTGCGGCGATTGTAGTTGTCAAGCCCTGCAGTAGGTTCATCCATCAGCAACAGCTTAGGGTCCATCGCCCAACTGCGTGCAATCGCGACACGCTTTTGCATGCCCATACTCAGCATGTGCGGGAACATATCCGCCTCGTCGCGCACTCGCATCAAGTCCATAGCCATGTTGATTTTTTCATCAATTTCAGCCGGAGTGCCCATCTTGTGATAACGCAAGGGGAGCGCAATATTGTCGCGCACCCTAAGGTTCGAAATCAGAGCCCCGTTCTGAAAGACCATTCCTACCTGACGTTTGGCCACTTCGAGTGCCGTAAGCCTTTCTGGCGGAATGTATTCTCCAAAATAAAAAATGTTCCCGCGGGTAGGGCGTATAAGGCCAGCAATTACACGCAAAAGAGCGCTCTTACCCTGGCCAGACCCACCACCAATACAAACCGTCTCGCCGCGATTTACGACCAGGTTCACATTCGAAAAAAGTTCTTTTTGCGGGTCCGTTTCTTCACGCCTAAAAAATCCGATTGTTCTCGGCTGCGAAAAGATAGTCCCTGCCATATCCCTATACGCCAGGTGCACATCTTCTACTCTTAAGGCTTCGTCCAGCATCAAATCAACGTCGAAAGGTTGTTCATGTATTCAACAAAATAATACAACGACAAGAACACGTCCGCAACAACAACATACAAGAAAGACTTCACCACAGAACGAGAGGTCGCCTTAGGGACCTGGCGCACGTCTCGAGGGATGTTGAGCGCCTGATAGCAAGCATTAGTCGTAATGATAGCCCCAAAAACCAACGGCTTAATAATGATGAATATAAAGTCAGAAAGCGAAATCGCATTTAAAATTTCGGAACTCAAATACGCCCAAGTCAACTGAATGTTGAGCATGTTTCCGCTCAAGACTATGGCACCCTTGGTCACAAGGAACCCAACCACAATGGCGCTCATACTAAAGAACACATTCATGATGACCATGGCAATGCATCCGCCAATAAGGCCAGGCATCACCAAGTAACGGATAGGGTCAACCCCCATCGTCGCAAGGGCATCCACCTCAGAATTAATCACCATGCTTCCGATATAGGTTGCAAGCGAAGATCCGCTTCGACCTGCAATCAAGAACGCCGTAAGGATGGGACCCAATTCACGTATAATAATCACGACAATCATGCTTCCGACAAAGTCGGCAAAGCCCATCTTGCCCATCATCGAAATCACTTCGATAATGACAATGGTACCGAACAAGGTTGCCACCACAAAAAGAATCGGAAAAACTTCGACACCGGTAAAGAACGTCTGCAAAATAATGTTGCGGGAGTCCGTCTTGAGACTGCGGCTATGGGAGAACAAGCTTGCTATAGCCTTGAAAAACAAGGCACACAGCTGCCCCCATTGGCGGTGCAGCAAGAAAATCCCTAACGAGTGAAAACACCTCGCCGGGAGAGTCATTCGCTGCCAGTTTCTAAACTTTTTCCGCATCATCCTTTTGTTCGGCTTCTCCCAAAGCTTCTAGAATGTTCTGCCACAAAAGTTCCAGACCAAACTTCTTGAACGAACTCACACTCAACGGATTCTGGTCCAGGCCAAAATTTTCACGTATGGAGCGAAGTCCCTTAGACAATTCGGACTGATTCGCCTTGTCGCGTTTGCTTGCAACAATCAGCACTGGGCAACCCGAAGCACGGATGTTCTCGACCGTTTCGATGTCGATGGCATGCCCCCCGTGACGTACATCCACCAAGTACACCAGGCCTTTCAGGTCCTTGCACTTTTCCACATAGTCACGGATAAAGTCCGACATCTGGTCGCGTTTGCTGTTGCTGACTTTTGCAAAGCCTACACCTGGTAAATCTACTAGAAAAAAACGGTTGTTGACCTTGAAAAAATTCAATTCGCGCGTTTTTCCGGGGGTTCTTCCCACTTTTACCAGGTCTTTTCGCCCCATCAAGGCATTCATCAGCGAAGATTTGCCTACATTGGAGCGTCCTAAAAAGGCTATCTGGGGGAGCCTTTCTTCGGGAAGATGCTTGATACTCGTTGCGCCCTTCACAAATTCAGCAGACACAATCTTATACCCACCCACAACCACCGGTGCATGGTGAGTCTTTTTCGGCGGCAAGTTCGCCTTGACGCCCTTCGGGGCTTTTTCATTCGGCATCATAAGCAGACTCTCCCTTCGAAAGCACGGAGCATGGTCACTTCGTCCACAAATTCTAGATCCGAACCCATCGGGATTCCGCGGGCAAGTCGCGTACGCTTGACATTGACGCCAGCAAGCATACGATCCAGCATGAGCGCGGTACTATCCGCTTCGGGACTAGATCCAAGAGCAAGAATCAATTCTTCAATAGATTCTTCCTTAATGCGTTTGACAAGTTCGGGCAGATGCAAGTGTTCGGGGCCAATTCCATCCAAAGGAGAAATCACCCCACCTAAAACAAAGTAAGATCCCTTGTAAATGCCAGAGCGTTCAAACGGAACAATGTCAGAACTCTTCTCGACAACGCAGATGGACTTGGCATCGGGTCTAGACTTGCACACAGGACACAGGTCCTCGTCTGTAAAACAGTAACAACGCGGACAAGGATGCACCCGATCGACAGCATTCACCAAATTTTCGGCAAAGCGTTCCACGTCGGACCGTTTTTTGGTCAGGACATGGTAGGCAAGGCGTCGGGCAGTCTTGTGCCCGATTCCGGGGAGCGACGAAAATTCCCCGATTAACGCTTCAAGGCTTTGCGGCTCAATGTTCATTGGCAAAACTGTAGGTTTCGTTAATGCAGAGCTTAAGTTGTGCAAAATTCAAGTGCAACTCCCCGAGACTAGTCTTGATGGAGTCGCGGTCATCCAGTTCCACGGCATCAGCCAAACGCAACAAGGCGCCCAAACGGCCACTGCGATTAAGAAGGGCCTCTTGCATTTCGTCATCAGCGGGAGCGTCCGGCAAAATCGTTTCGAGCGGAGCGCGCACAAGAGCGTCCATGCGGCTGATAAGTCCCACCATAAAGGCCTTGGCGCAAAAGTCATCATCATTTTCGTCGATAGTACGGGCAAGGCTTTCCAAGAACTTGGCTCGATGGCTTGCATTCTGGAACAACGGAGACGACTGCGGCGTCATGCCCAGTTCTGGGCGCGCGTACAGCATGAGCATCAGCCATTCCTGAATCCGCTGCATGCCGATCCACACAATCGCGTCTTTGACCGTCGAAATACGACTGTGGCGGATTTGCGCATCAGAGTTCACAAAGCGCAGCAGATTTTGCGCAATGTCTTCGTGAGACGCAAGGCTGTCGCACATGTCTTCTAGGCTGGGTCTCGACTTAATATGGAGGAGCAATTGCAGAATCGTCGCCGAAGTCGCATCGATCTTTCGTCCCGTCACTAGTTCGGGCTTGGCAAAAAAGAATCCCTGGAAAAAGTCGTAGCCGGCTTCTTCACAACGCTTGAAAGTCGCTTCATCTTCGACCTTTTCGGCCAGCAGCTTAATTCCCATCGTCTTAAAGAAGGTCGCCGCGGCAGCCATCGACTGCAGCGAGTTGTCGACTACATCCATCTTAACATAAGACACATAAGGGAACAGCGGCTTAAAGCGCGTAATGAATTCTTCGTTAAAGATAAAGTCATCGAGCGCTAGTTCAAAGCCCAAAGCCCTGTAACGTTGCACCGCCTTGACAATCGCCTCATCTACCTCGACGTCTTCGAGAACTTCCAGAACAAAATACTTCGGGTTCAAGAGCCCAAAGAGGTTGTCAAGCAGCATGTTCCGGCTGCAGTTCACAAACGCCTTGTTGTTGCCGATAAGGCGCTGAATACCGATGTTGTTCAGCACATTTTCGAGCACCTGCGCCGTCGCAAGTACGTCACTTGCGATAACCGCGATATCGCTCTCGGGCGAATCGCGGAACAGGAGTTCGTAGGCATAAATCTTGCCCTCACGGTCGAGAATCGGCTGGCGGGCCAGGTAAGCGAGAGAATGCATAGCCTAGATACGAGCGCTCTTGATACCGAACAGCAGAATGCTGCGAGCACCGGCATCCCAAAGGCGATCCATAATGGAGTTCGCTTCTTCTTGCGGGACCATCGCCTTCACAGAGTACCACTCACGACCATGCAGCTTGGTCACCGTCGGGGCATCGAGGCCCGGCGTGAGTTCGCATGCCTTTTGCAACAGTTCTGCCGGGCAGTCGTACTCGATCATCATGTACGACTGGGCAACGAGTTTGCCCTCGATGCGGCGAATGAGCGTGTTGACTTCTTCAAGTTCGGTTTTCTGCGGATTACAGAAAAGAGCTGCGTTGCTACGGAACAGCGGCTCGCCCACGATACGGAGTCCGGCCTGCTTGAGCGTCGTACCCGTTTCAACCACATCGACAATCGCATCGGCAACCCCGAGGCTCACCGAGATTTCGACAGCACCTTCGAGTACCACGAAATCCATGGGCTTCTTGTAGTAGCCTTCGACAATGTTCGGGAAACTGGTAGCGATGGTTGCATTCTTGAGTTCTTCAAGAGACTGCACCGGACTTTCGTTGGGGACGGCGGCACACATCTTGGAAGCGCCAAAAGGCAAATCAAGGACCTTGACCGCCGGGCTCTTGGCTTCGGCGTTAAAGTCAATGCCGGTGATGCCGGCGTCAATAATGCCACGGCCCACATACATCGGGATGTCGCTCGGGCGCAAGAAGAAAAACTCAATTCCGTTCTTGGTATCGAGCTGGGTCAAAGTCTTGTACGGCTTAGAAGCCTTGTAACCGCATGCCTTCAAAAGTTCCTGGGTGGGTTCAAAGAGCATGCCCTTGTTAGGGAGAGCGACCTTAATCATAACTTAGCGTAGACCTCTTCAAGGGTGAGACCTTTTTCGGCCATCATCACGGCCACGTAATAGAGCACTTGCGAAAGTTCAAGGCACTGGGCGTCGCGGGATTCAAAGCGAGCGGCCATCCAGCTTTCGGCAGCTTCTTCCACAAGCTTCTTGCCGATGCCGTGCGGACCCTTCTTGAAAAGTTCCGTGGTTCCCTTGCCTTCGGGCATTTCTTTTTTGCGCTGGCATGCCAGTGCGAACATTTCTTCAAATGTCATGATTGACCTCGTTAAATTTTTACAAGGTTAAAGATAGCTTTTAAAGGGCCATGTTGTCATAACCATATTCCATTCTTTATATATTTAGCCCCGATGAAGAAGAAAACTCTACTCAACCTTTCTATTTCCCTCACCGTTTCTTTGATGGCCTTGGCAGGCTGTTCCAAGGGGCTCAAGCCAAACGATCCGGACGTTTACCGCAACAAGACCGGTGTTATCGGCGTTTTCCGCCAGTCCGCCTTTTACTGCGAAAACGTAATGCCGCAGTACATGACGCTTGGCCAGCAAAGAATCATGGTCAAGTCCGGCTGGACCAACGACCAAGACAATTTGTTCATTAGCGAAATGAAACCGGGCATCGCCCCGCTCTACAGCTACGAATACGCCTGCGGCGAAGACGAAACCAAGCTCAAGCTCGACACCGCCGACAACGGCAAAAAGGCATTCCCCTACGCCGTCAAGATTCCCGATCAGGGCTTTTGCAAAATCGTCATTTCGTTCCTCGAAAACGACAACCTGTTCTCGCACAACGACGCACTTCTCCAGGAATTCTTCGAAAAGAACGAAGTCGCCGCCGGATACCCCAACATTCCGTATTGCGACGTTATCGACACCAAGGGCAGCGTCGTCACCTTTATGGACCGCGACTCGCTTTACCGCGAGCAATACGCCGCAGCCGTCAAGAGCGCCAAGAACCTGACCGCAGACGATATTTACCCGCTAGTCTCTATCGAAGGAAGCTCAGACATGGCGACCCTGAGCGGAGACAATTCGCAAGTTATCCTTGTGACATGGCATAACAATCCCGACGCCTTTAAGGACGGCCAGAACATTTCGCATACCGAAAAAGTCATCTGGGCGTTTACCGACAAGGAATTCCTGAAATGGTTCCGCGAAAACCATGACAAGGTCGAAAACTGGGACATGCGCCTCAAACAGCTTTTGGGCATGTCACCCGAAACCGACAACAAGTTCTTTACCGTGTTCTGGGCAAATGTATCCGACGTGTTCCGCCCGGCATACTACCCCGAAATCAACAGCGGACTCATGAACACAGCCTTTGCCAACTCTCTAGAAGAAGACACCAGCGAAAACGCCATGTGGTTTAAGAACTGGTTCGACAAAACGAGTTCTACCGCCTACCACAAGGACGGAGGCATTCCGTGGACCCGCCTTGGTTACACCTACGACTGGGGCAATACCAATACAAAGTACGGCCTTTCTGAATTTATCGTAAAAGAAGGCGCCCCCATCGAAGTCAAGTTCACCAGGAACAACAAGGCGTTCCTCAAGTGGATTAAGGACAGAATGTAATAATTAAAGAAAAGCTCTTTATTGCCAAAAGGAATCACTAACGTGATTCCTTTTTTATAACATTAAATTCAATCAGCAAGAATCAGATTTTACGTTAGTAAAATCCGATAAATGCGAAAGGCGAATATTGCTGGGCTGCTTGCAGACCTATAAGTGAGCCTAGCATTTAGTACTTTAGTACAATCCGTGTGACACTTCATTGATTTCACTTGATTGATTTAACAACAACTCTATATAATTCCTGACCAGCAGTTTGGTATTTACGTTCGAAGGCGGTCTCAGAATTTTCAGGGTTGAACGCACTAAGTTCTACATCAAGCTTTAGTGAAAGAGCCTCGCCAGCGACATGAGCGGCCTCGGCAAATTCGCGAGCGTAGATATCCCAATTGGTACGGAGTTCCGTGACGGGACTCAGCTGCAACAATGTCGGAAAAATCGGATGCAAGTGAAAGCGCCTAGTTGCCTCGCTTTCCTTGGGCCACGGGTTTGGATAGTAGAGCGCATGGTGCAAAATCTTCCACTCACCCACATTCACCTTTTCAAGAGCGAGTCTCCAAAAATCCAACAGTTCAGCCCTAATCCAAAAAGCATTCGGCGGGACCTCGCAAGATCCCCCTGTCGAAAGTTCTAGCTGACGGCTATTTCCCGCCTTCGTAAGACGCACGGCAGACTTATCAATCCCAATGACCGGGACATCTTTGAATTTTCGGGCCAAATGGAGAGTACTTTCGCCAGTTCCGCAGCCCGAATCCAAGACAAGTTCACCAGAGTTACTGACAAGTTCGCACACGCGCTCAAACGCCTCGCGGGTATGGTCCGCAACCGGGCGCAAAAAAGTCGTGGCGGCATACTTGCGCACCACGGCTTCTAAATTCTTGTAGATATCGTCTTGGTTAGTGGTTACAGAACGAGCTGTCACTACTTTCCCCAAATGGAGAGACGATTGCCACCGATGAGTTCAATATCATCGAGCCAGAAGTCAACAACGTTGTCTTCGGTAGTGGCCTTGAAATCCCAATCGAGCTGGTTTACGCATTTGTACGAATACTGATCATTCAAAATATCAGCAAGCGGAACACTGATGCGCTCCCAATCTTCGGGCAAGGCATGTTCATACTGAGCAATCTTCTGCTTTTCGAGCGAAAGGTTAGCATCGACTACGGCAAAGACAATCGAGCCCTTACCCTTGATGCGGAACGCCACAGAATCAACGGAAGAAATATCGTAGCAAATCGACTTGTCGCTCTTGCCGAGCTCAATACCCACGGTCGCCCACGGCCAATGAGCTTCACCGGCAGAATCCTTGACGACAGCACCCATCTCGGCAGCCACGTGCGCAACAATATTACCGTCGATATCTTCGAGCGTAAAGATGTGATTATCGCCGACAATGTAGCTCGGAGTCACGTTTTCTTCGGAATAACTGAAGAACCACCAACCACCGTCATAGGTGCGAGCAGGCATAAAGCGGTTCTGGTAGTTGGAATCCTGGAAGTCGTCGAGCAACAACGCGCGAGACTCGTCGGCAAAGGTGCTGGACTTGGATTCCTTACCCGCTTCAACCTTCAGATACGTGCTGCTGGTATCGCTGTCCTTGACATCCGAAATAAACACAAGGCTGAGAACACCCGCCGGGAGAGAATCCAGCGTGAAGTTTCCATCGACCACCTTGGCAGAATGTTCAAGGCCGCGAACCTTGACTGTACCCTTCGAAGACTTATCGCCCACGAAGCCGGACACGGTCGCCATCTTTTTAAGATTGTCCTTGCCGAGGTCTACACTTTCGCCAGCAATCTTTACCGGAATCTGCAAAGCTTCGCCATCGAGCTTAGCCTCAAGCGTATAGTCGCCATCGGCAACGCCCTCAATCGTCACGTTTCCGTTCTTGTCGGTTTCGGCAGAATAAGCCTTTTCGCTATCAAGCCCCTCACTGTCCATGAGGCGGACCTTGGCAAGCGCCGCCGGAGTTTTACCGGCCGTCATAATTTGAGCCGTAATTGCATTACCCGCTTCGGTACCGCTGGGGCCCCCACCTGCCGTCTTGGTATCGCCATCGCCACATGCCGAAAGGCCCAAGCCCATCGAAAGAGCTAGGAGCGAAAACATGGCTTTTTTCACCATATGTACAGGGGTCAAATTACTTTGCACCTTCCAAAAATACAAAAAATCAAAAGACCTACGCATCATGCCCCCTTGTTTTGCGGGGCAGATCCAGTATCGGGGTCAGCCACCTTGTCGGACAAAGGGAACATCGCTACATTCAATGCATACACACGGTCGGCACGTTCGCTCTTACGGGCAAACTGCAGCAGACCTCGACGGAATTCTTCGATGCGATGGCGGATTTCCGGCAAATCATCTTCATCTGCGGTAAAAACGACAGACGAGATATCGCGTTCTTCGGGATTATGACGGTCAATCGATTCTTGAGCAAGTTCAATCGTGTGCCTGTGGAAATCACGCACCGCCTGGCTCTTGACTTCGCCACCGGTACTGATAATCTGGTCGGTAATGTTCCAACCGCCGTTACCGTCAGGCACAACAAGGCCAAGCTGTTTCAAGATGCCGAGAGCCGTACGGGCCTCGTCCTGCGAAATCGCCGGGTTCAGGTGCTTGGCAAGCTTGCCGATATCGCTCGTGTCTTTGGTAATACCAATCAAGGCACGCAGCGCAGCACAGGCCCAGCTGCCAAAATAAGAGAGTTCCGGTGCCGAAAGCACGCGGGTTTCCATGGAACGCAGTTCCATGAGGCGGTAGTACAGTTCCGAAAGGGTCTGTTTCGCCTTGGTCTTGTTGAAACGGTATAAAGTCTTGAAATATTCGGCACGGCGGTCATCGAGACCGCAAATGCGGATGAACGCCGGGAGAGTACCCTCGTTCAAGTGCCCCTCTTTCTGGAATACGCGAACAAGCCAGGCCGGGTCCACGCCGGTCTTTTGGCCAAGATAGCGATACGAGGTGAAGGGGCTGCCTTTTTTGGTCTCGACAAACCAATCCTTCAAAAACTCGCGGTATTCCAAATAGTCTAATACTTCGGGCATATCTATAATTTACCCAAATAAAGGTAGAAAAAGTTTACAAACCGTCAAATTGCGACAATATCCGTTGCAAATTTTTCAACAGATTGCCGTTTTTAGGCAAAAAAAGGCAGCTTTGCGTTGACAACAGCTAAATTTCGATGCCTGTGTCGCGCTCAATGACCGTTTCGCATGCCGATTTGAACGTTTCGGGAGTGGCGAGGATGGTCACGGTTTTCTTTGCGCGGGTAACGCCGGTGTACAAAATTTGTCGATTCAAGAGAGGGTGACCTACGCGAGTCGGCAAGAACATCAGCACATGATCGTATTCGGAGCCCTGTGCCTTATGCACCGTCGAAGCGTACGCTAGTTCAAAGACATCTTTCGGGAACAGGTATGTCGGATAAAAAACAAAATCGTTGCCCTTCTTGAACATCACATAACTTTCGCCGAACTTATCATAACAGAGAACGCACATGTCGCCGTTATAAAGCCGGAACGTTTTCTGGTTCTTGACCAGCATGAGCATTTTGCAAACCTTTTTCCCGCGATATTTTTCAAAGGTCTGCTTTTCTACGAACTGTTCTATATACTGGTTGATTGAATCAGTCCCGATAACGCCCTGCCTTTCTGCCGAAAGGATTTTTGAATGCGTACAGATATCCCAGACTTTTTGACGCAACTGAGATTCTGCATCTTGCGAGGTGCATTCTTTTTTCGGGTCGATTTGACTTGCTAAGGTTGCAAAGTCAAGCATGTATTGCTCGAACCATTTCTTAAGCAGGCTATCGATTTCTGCGCGGCTGATTTCGGGCGAGGTAGCAAGCAATTGCACGGCATTTTGCGCATCGCCAGGATTCCACGAAGAAATCGGCTTGAAGGCAAAACGATTTTCCATATTTTCGAGCGAAGCCAATTGACCAACTTCAGAATTCTTGTTGAACCTTCTAGAAACAGTCAACTTTACAGTTGAATTGAGTTTTACGCCAAGCAAATCGCCGAGTACAGCGCCCGCATCGACAGGCGGCAACTGGTCAGCATCACCCAGCAAGAAGATCTTGGCATTTTGCGGAACTGCTTTCAAGAACGCACCGAAAAGCGTGATATCAACCATGCTCGATTCATCAATCACAAAGACGGCGTTCTCGGGGAACGGATTGTCTTCGTCGTGGAAGAACTTGTTTTCGTTCGGCAAATAACCCAGCAGACGATGAATCGTATAAGTTTCTGCCTTCGTGATCTTGTCGTATACTGCAAAATTATTTTCAAGTTCCTCGGAACAAACCAAATTCATGGAATTCACGATGCTTTCTTTCATGCGGTCAGCAGCCTTACCGCTCGGAGCTGCCAGATAAAGCGGATGTTCCAAAAGTTCCGGGTGCGTGCAGTAAAGTTCTCGCAGCAAGAAGAAGATGACCGTCGTCTTGCCGGTGCCCGGGCCGCCCGTAATAATCAGATTTTCATAGACACCGCGGAGAATTGCTTCGGCCTGAGCCTCTTCGAGACGCACCGGATTTCCGGCGCTATCTTTTGTGAATGTGGCAACACGTTCGATGCACTTGGCAACATCGCTCTTGTCGAATGAGTGAGCCACGAACAATTCACGCACTCTCTTTTCGACGACAAGCTTGGAATAGAAATATTTTGACGGATAAAGATAATTATCCTTCAGCGTAAACGGCTTTTTAAAGAAAGACTCTTCAGAATCTCCGCCACCAACGACGCTTTCGTAGTCGCCATCATTCATTTTCGCGACCGCACTTTGAAGCGATTCCATATAAGCGGGATTGCTAGGAACCGCAAAACTTTCGAGTGTGTTTAAAAGTCGCACTTCCAGTTTTTGCAAATCGAGCGGGATTCGCGTATCGCCGCGGCCCTGCCTGCATAGGAGCAACGCAAGCAAATCTATCAAATGCGAATCGGCATCGGGGCAAAATTCAGGAATCGCATCAAGCAACCTCTTCTGCAAGAGAGTTACCGCGCCACATTCGACTAACGCATTCATCAAATTTTCGTTATTCTTGTCCATGGCTAGATAATCCCGTTATAAAGATTGCTCAGTTCGTCGTAAGATTCAAACGTACTCGACATGATGCCTGACGATTGCCCTTCGGCACAGCCTCTAAAGAACACGTAATAGATACCGCCAAAATACTTTTCGAAAATCTGCTGTTCCGTCAAGTTCGCATAAAAGCCCTTGAGCCAGCGAATCAAAACGTAAGAATAGAGAATCTGCTGGACATCATAATGCCTAAGCACCATGTGTTCCTTCATCGATTCATTCCCGTAATCGGCAAGTACATCTGATTTCCAGT
This sequence comes from Fibrobacter succinogenes, assembly GCA_902761355.1. Lineage (GTDB taxonomy): Bacteria > Fibrobacterota > Fibrobacteria > Fibrobacterales > Fibrobacteraceae > Fibrobacter > Fibrobacter succinogenes_M. Next base: position 52,548 of record CACWJY010000019.1, read on the forward strand.
CAAGAATGCAGTAGCGACCGTTCCGCACAAACAGAAGGTCAATAAAGCCTTTGCAATAGCGGTCCAGAAGTTCTGTTCCCTCCACACCATCTAGCGCCATATGGAACGGGAGTTCACTTCGGCGATTTGCGAAAGAGACTTCTTTAAGATTGAACACCTCGTTTTTCTTTTGCGGGCCTTCCACAACTTCCAAATGGCCATTCAGCGTATGCCACACCATTTCGATGGTGTGCGTCACCCACCCCGGATGATGTTCGATATCCAGGTTTTCTTCGGTAAAGGAATTCTGCACCAGCGTCAAAAGCGGAAGATATTCCTGCGCCTCGGCAAGCGTCAACTTGCCCACCTCTTCGAAGTCCACCAATTCAAAAATCTTGTGGATAGCATTACCGAGTTCTGCGCCGCGGGGGTAATTGTCTGCCACCGATTGCGGGGCGTTATCTTGTTTTGTGGGCGTATTGTCAACTTCGTCTTTCTGCAAGCGGCCTTCGTCCGTTTCTTGTTCCTGCGTACCATGCGCAATCTGCGAATACGAGGTAGAATGCGGGAACCTGCGCCATACTTCGAAAGACTTGAGAATCTGCGCCGTAGATTCTACGCTCGCCGCCGATACTGCATTGCCATTTTCTTGCATTTTTTCAAGAATCGACTGCATGGTCTTTTTGCGGTCGGCAAAATTCTTATTTTGGAGATAATCGAAGAACGCCTTGTTTTCTTTTTTTGCGCAAAAGCCCGCAAGAATATCGACATACCAATCCATGGCCTTGCAACGGGCGCGCATTTTCCCGTTCTTGTCCATCTTTTGTTTCGGGAACCACGGCAAAATCATGAGGTACGACGCTCTGGTGAACGCAACATAGAAAAGCCTGCGCCATTCCTCTTCGGTTTCGTGCTGGCAAATATCTTTTCCGTCTTGTTCAAAAGTCATTTCACGAGACAGGTCGCCCGACTGGCTGTTGTAAACATACGGCCCCGACGACCCAACATGCCCGCGCTCGCTAGCCACCGAAATCACCACCGGGAATTCGAGGCCCTTGGACGCGTGAATCGTCATGGTCTGTACCACGTCAAGGTCCGTACCCTTCGCAACAATATTCGAATTTTCAAGAGCGTCTTCACTACCGACGGCAAGGCCATCCAAATGGCGAATCAATTCTTCAAGCGAAGCGTTGGCGGTATACAGGTATTCAATGGAGTAGTCGCCCACTTGGCGAATCTTATTCAGACTCTGAAGTTGCTCCGGGTCATTGAGGCTTACGATATTGTAAGCGTCTCGATAAATCGATTCCTGCAATTCTGCCCAGCGACGCTGTTCGGCCAAGGCATGCCATTGCGTAAAGATGGAAATAAACTGTGCCCCGTCTTCATCTGGTTTGAAGGCATTGATATAATCCATATCCTTGCCAAAGAAATCGGTCATGAGCGCCGCATAAAGCAAGCTTCTATTTCGGTCGGAATAATCGTCGGCATCGATTGCCCTGAAAAGAGCTGTCCACTCGGCACATTCTCGGCTCCGAAACAAATTGTTGTCCATGTAGCGCAGGAACGGAATACCGGCCTTTTTCATTCCGTATTCAATATTCTCCAGTTCTGCACGGGTTCTCGCTAGAACCGCAAAATCCGAGAACTTGACATTACGCAAGGCTCCCGTATTCTTATCGGGTATCTGGAGATTGGTCTTATTTCCATTAAACGTGCACAGGTCTACAATATTGTTAACAACCGTTTCGGCGTAATCCTTCGGTTCTGTTTCGGGTTCGCTAATCCAAAACGGTTTGACAACTTTGTCCTTGTACGTTGCGTCTTTCTTTTCCTTTTCAGGACTCAGCGAAGGTTCAAAATCAAAACCAAACGGCGGGAAAAGCGCATTGCACGCATCAATCATCGCCTTAGAAGAGCGCCAGTTTGTAGAAAGGACCTTTCCATTCGCAATCTGCGAAACAGCATTTTCGTAGACTTTAACATTCGCACCCTGGAAACTGTAAATTGATTGTTTCGGGTCACCCACCACCAAAATATGGTGCATTCCGTCATTCGCATCAAAGAATACGCGCTTGAAAATTTCCCACTGCAACAAGTTCGTATCTTGGAACTCATCGATAATCGCGAAATAGTACTTTTGGCGCAGGGACTGCACCAGCTGCGAATCGTCTGCGATAACAGCCTTATAGACATTTCGAATCATGTCGTTAAAGGACTGAATTTTGCTCACATTCTTATGCAGCTGCCAAGCGTCAAAAAGCTTGGGAATGTATTCGTAAAGGCAACGATGCATCAAGAGCTGCTCGACTCCGCCTGACTTTTCGTCCAGCAAAGCCTTCAGATCTTTGATAACACCAAGTGCAGAATCCAATTCTTCGCCGTTTCCCGACACCTTGAATCGGAACGAGACTCCGTTATATAAGGCGGAGCCTTTTTCCCATGATGACAGCGCCTTAAGCAAATCGCCCGCCGTCTTGGATTTAGAAATAGGTTCGTCCTGATGGATTTTGAGGATATCGCAAGCGGCATCAACGCAAGAAATTTTCCTGAGGTCTTTAAATGTAATCGCCTCGGCCAAGGCACCCGCTTCGTCGAGATCAAAGCCTTCGGCGCCAAGATGGAATTCTGCATCGCCCGATAGCGAAATCGTTTCGGGAATATAGCCCGCAATGGCAGCCTTCAAAAGTTCCGTAAAGGTATCGATATCGCCGTTGTACTTCACAAATGTCCGGAAGAGTTCATCATGAGCCCAGACATCGCGAATCATTTTTTGAATTCGTTCTTCGACAGCGCTGTCGTCAATCAATTCCTGCTTGAGCGGGACATCGGTTTCATAAGCGAATTCCTGCGTGACCTTTTGGCAGAACGAATGGATGGTGCCGATAGGCGCCCCCTGCACATCATGCAGAGCCTGCTGCAAGTAAATATTTCCGCTATCCTTCTTGAATTCTTCTTCAATCTTTTTGCGAATGCGGTCCCTGAGTTCGCCTGCGGCCTTTTCGGTATAGGTCACAATCAGAATCTGGTTCAGGTTCATTCCCTGAGTCACGAGCTTACCCACGACCTGCTGAATCGTATAGGTCTTGCCCGTACCTGCCGAAGCCGCGATAAAGAGGTTTTCGCTTCCGTCAAACTTTTCTATGTCGAAAACTTCATTACTCATCTTCTTCGCTCCAGATAGGATCCAGCAAACGGACCTGTTCCGACACGGCGTCATTCCAGTCGTTCAAGAAATTATCGCGAGAGAAACCGGAAAATTTTTCGGGGTCAAAAAGATTCTTGCCATCAAAATAAGACCAGGCACCAAACTTGCCCGCCAGTTTTGAACGATAACTGACAAAAGTCTGCATATCGCGTTCGTCGTACATTTTTGCCGGAACGCATTTGCGGTAATTTTCGACAAAGCAACGGTGGTATATCTGTTTCAAGCGGAGAACAGCATCTTTCCTGTCAATGAGAAACTCTTTTTTGACCACCTCGTTCTTGCTCGAGAAAATTCTCAGCTCAAAATGGCTCACACTTTCAGGATCTTGTTTGGCGGCAGCAATCAGCAATGCATCCAAGAAAAGCTTAGTAAAATCGGTATTGGAAACACTGCCAGACTTCACACTGAACAAACGGTGCGTTCCATCGGCCATAACTTGATGCCAGTCCAATTTAGAGCGCAATGTCCAACTATGAGAACCTTCCGACAACGAGACTTCTACCTTTTCTTGGTAAGCAACAGATTTGCCACTGAAACTATCCGAAATCAAGTTGAAAATCACCGATGATTCTGCATTGATATCATCGAGAGCGACCTCGCCGAACACTCCGCGCGGAATTTTCTTCTTTAGAATCCATTCCTGTTCTGTCGTAGAATCCTTGATTTTTTCGCTGTCTAAAATGGATTGCACAAAATCCTTAAGCAAAATCGACTTGTCGAGATTATTGAGCGATACCGGTTCGTAGAGTTCCTTTTCGGGGTCGTTTTCGACCGAGGGCAATGTTACCTTCCGAGAAAGCTGGAACTGGAACGGATCATCAAAGAACCGCTTGAAATCTCGCACATTCACTGTATCAGGCAAGGCAATTTGCAACTCTTGCGGTTGAGCAACCTGATTTTCTGTCGGGCTTACAAAGACTCGGTTCAACTTATTACGAATCGAACGGAGCGTGAAAAGTTCTTCATCGGCACGGGTTTCGTCCAACGGAATCTTGCGTTCCTTAAAGGCAGCACTGTTCGGGCAGGCGCTTTCGCCAATAAAGAATTGCAAGTCCCTAATCACCGAAGACGGGAAAAGTTCCTCGTCTTTTTTCAGGTTCCTGTTGACATAGCTGATGTGGAAGCCTTCAGCAGCGCTCATCAGCTGGCACAAGAAGGTATAGCAATTCTTGTCAACCGGAGTATCGTCTCCCGGCCAACGAGTCGTTTGCGTACGCAAATCCATCGTATTCGCTTTCTTTTGCCCGGGGAACACGCCCGCATTCGCCCCGATAAAGAAGATATGCCTTGCGGGAACAACTCTATTGACCGCGAACCGCATAAATGTAAGGCCACTGCTGAAAAGCCGCGTATTACCCGTACGAGAATCTTCGCAGGCACTCGAAAGCATCTGTCCGACAATTTTCCACGAAATGAGCGGAGCGCCCGCATCGAATTGAAATTCCATCAGGTCAATTGCATTCTGAACCTTCTGCCAAATTTTCTTTTCGACCGCAAAGCGGTCTTCCTTGGCATTCAGGCCCACCCAATGCGCCAAGTGCGTTTTCAGTAACGCAAGCGAATTGGCCTGCGACTTTTCAATGCCCTCTGCCGCGAAACGAATCCAACGATTGAGTTCATCGATGCAGTTGATAAACTTCAACGTGAGATTGCCATCGGACGATTCAATATCTTCGTAAGGCAAATAACGTTCATGGGCCGAGGCAAACGGAGCATCGGTCACCTGCGAAAAGAGCATCTGGTTAATGCAACGGCTCCAATCGTCTTCGCCGGCGTGGCGGTAAACATTCATGTTCACCACCCACTTTTCCCAAGCAGCCACATCGCTATCGGTAATTTGCAATGTAGATTGCACTACCGGATTCTTGACAAGGTCAAAGAACGCCGGTCTCGAAATCGAGCGCTGCTGATGGATATCCAGAAGGTTCGCGATGGCCTTGCCGACCAAGGAATCTTTTTCAGGATAATCCGTAATCGCATACGGAATGTAGAATTCGCTATCGCGCGGAGCCGCATTGAACACCTGTTCAATCGGAGTCCTATAAGAATCAAGATCCGGAGCGATGACCACCATTTCGTCAAGGCGAACGCCCTGTTTTAAAAGCAGGCATACTTGCGTATGCAAGTTTTCAACTTCGCGCAAAGATGACGGGGCAGCAGCAAGCGTCAGCGACGCATCCGTTTTGCACAACTTAAGTCCGTTCACCTCGGATTCATCAAATCGATTCAAACGGTGCGAAACAAGATACTGCACCTGATGCAAAAGCGAATCCGGCGTGTATTCGTAGCCAACAAAATCAAACGTGTAATCCGACGCCAGGCACCACAGGCGAATGTTTTCTCGACCGGTACGTCCCCAGTTCTTGAGGAGCATGTTTTCGTTTTCGGCAAGGCCCTCTTCCGTCAAGGAATCCTTAGGCGCCGGGAGCGCAATTCGAGAAGGTTCGTTTTTCTTGTTCCAACGGGTAACCGGTTTACTTCCGACATCTTCCCAGAATTCCATACACGGATTCTGAATAAAGGCGAAAATGTCGTGTTCCGCAGCAAACTGCTGCAAAATAACGCGATAAAACTGGCCCATACCCGAAAGGCCGAAAATAAACACAGGCTTTGTCCACTGCGAAGTATCAACACGTTGCGAGAACAAGTAAGGAATCGTCAAGAAAGCCGTATTGCTACCAGTACGCTTGCATGTAGCCTCGAAAACTTGTGTCAACAGGGATTTGCCCTCTGTGTTATGGAACAAGCGAGCATATATTTCGCGCTGCCATTTTTCCTTAGGCAAGGGCCGATTTTCTTCCGAGAAAAAGTCGCGCAAGGCCCCCTGCTTCCAATAGGCAAGTAAGCCCTCGTGATGCTTATTCTGCAAAGGCGAAATGAATCCACCCGGACGGCTCGTTTCATATTCCAAGAAAAGGCCTGCCAATGTGCGCGCGAAATCAAACAGTTTCGATTCGTCTATTTCACCGGACTTTTTATAAAGATAATTCCGGATTTCTTTCGGGATAGACGCGGCCTTGCCGGAATACGCCTCGTTCAAATAGGCTATTAGCACATTGCACAAAATATCTGCCGTCAGTTTCTGCTTTGAAGCATCCCCTTGCGTCAAATACTTGAACAAAAATTTATCAAGAGTGACAATCTCTAAATTCGCAAGGACGCCGCACTTGGCAATATAACGCAACCTGAACCATTGCTCAATTTTAGGATCCGGAAAAATGACAATGGGCGAATCAAAAGGATCCGTCCAAAGCTTGCCGAGAGCATCAATCATCTCGTCGGCAAGGTTTTCCAGATTCAATGCGAATTTTAGGTGCAGCATAGCGATAATATAGTCAAATAATTTGTCACTTGAGTGACAATTTCGCGACTTTGTTTATCCATGATATAGAGCAATCAACCTCACCCCAGCATATCAATCATCGCATGGTAAATTTCCGTGCATTCTACCTGCATAATGGTGGTAATTTTGTTGCCGGCATCCTTGGAAGAAGCGCCGCAGTGGAACATTTTTTCACCCTTTGAACCATAATCCAGAAAAATATAGCGGTCGTGAAATATTCCGTTCGTCGTTTTCATTTTGAGCGAAACATCGGACCGCGCCTTCAAAAAATCCTTCTGCATCTGTTCCGTCAGCGTCTCAAAACCGCGCCCATCGCTGTAAATCGTTACAGAAACGTTCTTGGCAATTTCACGCAACAAATCTAGTGTCTTGACCCCCACATAATCGTCAATGATCAAGATGGACTTCTTCGCCATGCCATAAATCTGCGTGTACGCGATATCAGCTTCCAGCTTACGACCATTTAGAATCAAGAAATGCTTGTAAGTCGACGGATCGATGAAATTATCCATGACCTTCTGCAAATCCGCATTCATCTTGCTGAATTCGCCCCGCATCTCATGAACTTCTCCAGAAAGGATCTTGACGTCCGTCGATACAGCGGCAATATCCCTTGTGTTTTGGGCTGTTTGCAACGCCAGCGGAGTGACTTCTGAACCACTGAGCAGCAAGCCCTCCGAAACGGCATAATCTTTCAGCCGTTTGAAAAGACGGATGAGCGCCATACTTTGTTGTATCGCCAAATCACCTTTCAACACAGTCATAAGCATATAAATGCCTTGTTCTGTAAAGGCAAAGGGAGCATACTTGATATTAGATCCGCGAGAGCCTTTGTTCAAGGTCAAAAATTTTGACCTTGAAACGCCGTTGCTTTCTAATCCCGTGTTCAAGGTGCAAAATTTGCACCTTGAAAGTTCTTCGATTTCTTTATTAGATAATTGGAATCGGAAATCACCCGCAAAACGCTCAATATTATTTTTGACCTGCTGATTGAACGCCTTGGTACTATACCCGTAAATCTCCGCCAAATCGGCGTCAAGCATAACCTTAACACCTCGAATCGTATATATTCGAGACTTGAGCAGATTTTCGTCTATCAGGGAAAATACAGACTTCGCCGAGGCGGAAACATCGCTAACTACAGTCTTTTCGGCAGTCGCAACCACTTTTTTCATCTTTCTCTCCTTTGCGGAACAAGCAAAAAATCCGCAAATACACATTTCCGCCACTAAGGCTCTGTCGGGCTAAACTGTACACTTGTGCCCGGCTAGCAAAAAATCCTCAATCCGTAAGCCCATCCAAAACTGTTTTTCGGCTGCATGACCGATGTTTTTACGCTGAAATGGTCATTCGGCGG
>CACWJY010000020.1 GCA_902761355.1 Fibrobacter succinogenes
ACGGAGTTCAAGCAAGCCCGAAGGGCAAAATACGAAACAAAGTGAGTATTTTGGCCATCTGGTTACCCCGATATGATAAATTAAACCGAAGCCGGCGCAACAATCTGGTTACCCCTATAACGATTCATCTTTGTCCGAGAGCAAACTGTTTTACGCCGCTCCAATATTTTAGTTATATTTATTTTTAACAAAGGATTTTGGAGAGAATATTAGGAGGACAAAATGTTCGCTTCCCGCTTGTGCGTGGTCTTTTTTATGGCGATGGGTGTCTACCTGTCTGCTTGTGGTTCAGATTCTGGGTCTAACCAAACTCCGTCTCAGGAATTGTCTAGCGAAAGCCGTTCTCAGAATAAGGATTCTGACCAAAAGGATTTGGATAACAAAGAATCCGACAAGAAGGATACGACTAAAAAGGAGGCCGATACCCGGGTCTCCAATGCCCTTATCGCTTATGACTCGTTGTACGACTCTCGCCGCGGCGATTATTTAGGCACCATCAGTTTTGGAATGTATGTGTGGATGGCGGATAACGCCTCTGGTAAGGTGTCGACGGTTAAAAGCGTTTGCTATGACAATCAAGACAGCTGCGCTGTACATGGCCGGTTGTACCAGTCGGCTAATGCGGTTGATGCATGCCCGAGCGGGTTCCATATTCCTACACTTGAGGACTGGAATGCCCTTTGGGACTTTCTCTCTCAGAATAGTCAGCTTGACGGTTCGTTTAACTTGACCTTAGGTGGTTATTGCCTTGACAAGCGTGATTCGCTCGTTTGCAAGAATCAGGAGGAGTCGGGCTGGTATATGGTGGCGGGCAACGGAGTAACGTCTTTTGCCTCGGTGGGTGGAAAAACCTCGGTTTCTATAGCGAAGCGAGATGAATATTATTCGCTGCGTTGCGTCAATTACACGTATATCGTGGCGGCTATAGAGGATTTGCCTGTTTGCGATTCTTTGAGTGCAAAGTTCCTTAATTCGTTCTACGTGACGAATGAGAAAACCTCTTTCCATTGTACCGGCAAAAAGTGGGTCGATGATTTTTCGAATGACTGCGGCACGGACGGAAGTTCGAGGGTCGTGAATGACACCATGTATATTTGCAAGTACGGTGAATGGCAGGTGGCCAAGATTTCTGATTCTGAAGATTCATGCACTACGGAAAATGCCGGAACCTCTTATTTGTTCAACGGGATTAAGTATGTCTGCGAAAATAAGGCCTGGAGACAGTTTACGGCGCTCGAAAATGCAAAAGGCCTTTGCAAGGACAGCCTGATCGGTAAAATAGATTCTATCCCGAATTCTGCTGGGCAAGTGGATTATTATAAAGCCTATATCTGTGATTCTACGGGGTGGCGCACCGCAACGATGGTTGACTTTATAGGTGAATGCGATAGTTCCCGCGCCTATGAAATTCTCAAGTTCAAGGACGTGGAATATGTTTGCCGCGACAATAAGTGGATGTCGCTGAACGAACTGGAACAGGAACTGGGGGTGTGCACTCCCAAGAAACAGGGCGAAATAGATACGACGAAGGCTGGGCAGGACTACATTTGCGACAGTGCCAGCTGGCGTCGTACGGGCTGGCTTGATTATGTCGGAGAATGCAATGAAAACCGTTTGGGCGAAACGACTTCTTATGCAAGTACTCGCTATATGTGCCTTGATACGGGCTGGCATCGCCTGAGCTTGCTAGAAATAGAAATTGGAATTTGCTCTAAAGAAAAGCTTGGCGTGTTTGACACGACTAAGAGCGGAACCAAGTATATTTGCGATTCTACGGGGTGGCGAATAGCGGTTATTACGGATTATGGTGGAAATTGTGACAGCTCCATTTTGGAAAAAATAATTGAGTATGAAGGAGCTAAATATTATTGTTCCGGCTCGGCATGGAAAGAGATGACTTCTGTAGAATTGACCTTGGGATTTTGCACTAGTGAAAAAAAAGGTGCGTGCGAGGCGATTGGTTCTCAGTATTATTGTTGCAGTTCGGCCTGGACAAAGACCAATGCCCAGGACGCCCGTTTTGGAATGTGTACTTCGTCAAGGAGCGGTGAAGTTAAAATAATCCCTGATACGGCTTATGTATGTCAAAAAAATAATTGGAATGTTTCTCGGTATGTTTCGGATTATGCTGGAATATGTGATTCTGTAAAAATCGGAGCGACAGCGTATTATTTGGGTGTACATTATGGCTGTACATATGAATATGGTTTCCGTGAGCCTACGTGGGAAAAACTTACTGACAATGTAGAACAGGCTTTGGGTACCTGTCAAGGAAAAAACAAAAATATGCTAAAAGAATATAATGGAGTTTCTTACTTGTGCTATAAGAGCGGAAAATGGCAAAAGAGAGACTATCGTTTACCAACATGTGGCCCTGAAAATAATTTAGAACGCCAAATTATCGTTGATTCATCAAATTATAAAAATGAATTAGAACAATTTGTTTGTGATACAACCTATTTTAAAAATGGGTGGAAATATTTGACAGAGATTGATACCTTGGCAAAAAAATATTGTACTCCAGAAATAGCTTATGAGGTATATTACAAGGATGATAACACTACATGGGCTTGTGATACTTCGTACTCTTATTACAGATGGACTTATGTGGGGTATACCCACTAAATTTTAGGAGAATAAAATGGTTATGTCTCGCTTATACTTGACAATCCTGGTCGCAATGGGTGTTTTATTGTCGGCTTGTGGTTCGGACTCCGGCTCGAATTTTACTCCGTTGCAGAATTTGTCTAGTTCCAGCAATTCTCAGAATAAAGAAACCGATAAAAAGGATTCTGTAAAGAACAGTACCGATTCTAAGGTCTCTAATGCTCTTGTGGAATACGATTCGTTGTATGATTCGTATAGCGGCGACTATTTACGCACAATCAGGTTTGGGATGTACGTATGGATGGCCGATAATGCCTCTAATAAGGTGTCTACGGTAAAAAGCGTCTGTTACGATGATGACGATGAAAACTGTTCTGCCAATGGTCGCCTATACCAGTCGGTTTATGCGGATGATGCGTGCCCCCGTGGATTCCACGTTCCCACGGCGGCTGATTGGGAGGCTCTTCGCGAATTTCTGGTGCAGAACGGTCAACTGGAAAAAACGTTTAACTTAGTTTTGGGCGGTTATTGCGCCGATGCGAGAGATTCTCTGCTTTGCAGGGATCTGGGGTCTGCTGGGGCGTATCTGGTGGCAGGTAACGGAATTATCTCGTTTGCCTCGATTACACAGAAACCGTCGATTGCTATAGCAAAACGAGATGAGTACTATTCTTTGCGCTGCGTGAATTACTCTTATATTGTGGCTAAAAAAGATGAATTGCCTGTTTGTGATACTCTGAGTTCCAAGTACCTTAATTCTTTTTACGTGACAGATGAAAAAACGTCTTTCCGTTGTACGGGGAACCGCTGGGTTGATGATTTTTCGACGGCTTGCGATGCTGAAGGAATGTCGATGGTTGCTAACGATACCATGTATATTTGCAAGTACGGGGAATGGCAGGTCGCCAAAATCACGGATTCTCGCGACTCCTGTACTGAGGCAAATGAGGGTAAGTCTTACACGTTCAATGGCGTTCCGTATGTTTGTAAGAATAATGCCTGGGAAGAGTTTTCTTCTGTTGAAAAATCGTTTGGACTTTGTGTCGATAGCCTCATGGGTAAGCTTGATTCGATTGAGAGTGTGGCTGAAAACATGAGCGTCTACAAAGTCTATATCTGTGATTCTACGGGTTGGCGTGTCGCGAACATGATCGATGTCGTTGGGGAATGTGACAGTAACCGTACATACGAAACAACGGAATATCGAAGTGTCGGTTATGTTTGCCGTAACGAAAAATGGGAAGCGCTTAATGAATTGGAGCAGGAATTGGGAGCCTGTACGCCTAAGCGTCAGGGACTTATTGACACGACTCGTGCCGGCCAGGACTATATTTGCGATAGTGCCAGCTGGCGTCGTACCGGTTGGCTTGATTATGTGGACGAATGTAATGCCGCACGTTTAAAATACACGACTTCTTATGCAAATAACCGTTATATCTGTCTAGATACTGGTTGGCACCGAATGAGTACGCTAGAAATGGAATTGGGAATCTGCTATAAAGAAAATATTGGCCAGTTCGATACAACAAAGAGTTCTGCTACCTATATATGCGATTCTACCGGCTGGCGAACCACCGTTGTTGATGATTATGGTGGAAAATGCGACAGTACTATCATGAATAAGATCGTTGCTTACGGCAAAAGCTCGTATTATTGCACGGGAAATGCCTGGAAAGAAATGACGTCTGTCGAAAAGACTATTGGCCTTTGTACAATAGAAAAGTCGCGTACATGTGAACCCATTAATGGTCAGTATTATTGTTGCTACTCGACTTGGATTAGTACCAATGCTCAGGATGCCCGTTTTGGAACGTGTACTTCGTTAAGAGAAGGTGAAATTCAAAAAGTCCCCGATACGGCTTATGTTTGTGAGAATGGTAAGTGGTATAAAGGTAAGATCGAAGATTATGCGGGACCGTGCTCACAAAACTTGGGACGTCATATAACGTATATGGGGCAAGTTTATGGGTGCATAGATACGGTGCAATGGATTACAATTGCAGACCCCTTGGAAAGGGAACTTGGCTATTGTGTTGGTTGTAATGATCACCTGATAAAAGAGTATGAGGGGCAGTTCTATGAATGCATTTCTAGTAGAGGTAGATCTTGGTGGCGTACGTTGTTTCAGCTAGAACCGGATTCAAATCATAGGAAATTATATCGGTGTGATTCTACGGTTACTCCAGGTACTATGGAAAGTGTGCATGGTACTAGTTTTTCGCAGGATTACGTGTGCGATTATAAAACTTTTGGAAATGCTTGGAAAATGTTGTCTCTTTCGGATACTATAGCTGGAAAGTATTGCTGTGAAGATATGTTGGACTCGGTAATTGTGTATCAGACGTCTAAATATATTTGCAATTATTCTACACTTAAATATTATAGATGGATGCGCTATAATTAATTTTCTACTTTTGCGTGTGTGGTAGAATCCCTTTCTGAATTTATAACATTCGCCCGTTCCGAAACGCTTAACCTCTTTAGCAAGGCTGAAGGGGGCGCGCTTCATGTAAATGGGGCGACGGTTCCGGCGGCTGCCATGATGGTTGCTTCACGCTTCCTTAAAAAGCCTGGCCCGATTTTGGTCGTGACCAAAGACTACAAGAGCGCTGAGAACTGGGTTGAAAATCTGGAAGGGTTGTTGGGTGAAGATTTTGTCCGATTTTTCCCATCGATTGGCTTGAAACCTTACGAAAAGAAGGTGCCGTTTGAGGGCGTTATCGAAGAACGCCTCAAGTTTTTCCGTGATGTAGAAGGTGCAAATCCCTTTGTAACGGTGTGTCCGCTCGATTCGTTCTTGATGCGGCTCCCGGCTCCACATACGGTGATGAAGGACTGCCTTGAACTCAAGGTGGGCGGTGTTGCCGAGCCCTCGTCGCTGCGCCCCTGGTTTTTGGATCATGGCTTCGTAGAACAGCCCGTGGTGTCGGGCGTGGGGGAGTTTTCGATTCGCGGGTGTATTCTGGACGTAAACTGCTTATTGTATCCGCATCCGATTCGTATCGAATTCTTTGGCGACGAGATTGAATCCATCCGTAGCTTCGACATTTTTTCTCAGCGTTCCGTAGAGACCATGAAGTCGGTGAAACTTTTCCCGATGGGCGAGTTCACCGTCAAGGAACATGAGGCGGCGTGCTATAACGGCGATCTTTCGGGGCTCTGGTGGCATCGTGGGCGTTATCAGTCGCTAAATTCTAGCCTGCTTGATTATTTGCCGAATGCCTCGCTGGTGTTCGAGGAATTGTCGCTTTTGTCGGAAAATGCGTCGAAGTATTATTTGAACTGCGAGAATACCTTCAGGGAAGTTCGCGAAGTTGATACCGAGGCGGTGGACCCGGCGCATACCTGGTTCAAGATGGGCGAACTTTCGCGCCTGTTTGTGGGCCGCACCTCGATGGATGTTTCTCGAGTGCAGCTCAATGACGGCAACAGTCATGAACTGAATTGCAAACCGCAGGATTTTTCGTCGAACGGGACAGATTCGGTTGCCAAAGAAATCGAGGAATTTGCGGCTCGAGGCGGGACCGTTTATGTGGTTGCGCCGACGGCGGGTGCGCTGGGGCGTATCAAGCAGATGCTTGAAGGCTTGCCGGTTGAAGACTACATTGTCGGCAACATGTCCGAGGGTTTTTGGCTCGAAAATGATGAAATCGCCTTCCTGACAGAAACCCGCATTTTTAACCGCCATTCCAATAAGACTCGTAAACGCAAGATTGCTGGCTCCGTATCGGGAGCTTTGATGATTGAGTCGCTAAACCGTGGCGATTTTGTTTCGCACGAAGATCACGGTGTGGGCAAGTATTTGGGGCTTGTGCGCGTAAACGTGAACGGCGGTATGGTGGACTGCGCCTTGCTGGAATACGCCGGCGGTGACAAGCTCAAGTTCCCCGTGGCGGACTTGCAGAAGATTGAACGCCTCGATACGCAGGAGACGGCTCCTAAACTGGATCGATTGGGCGGTAAGGCCTGGGAAAACCTTAAGGAACGCGTCAAGAAAAAGGTTATCCAGATTGCGCGCGAACTGGTGGAACTTTATGCCAAGCGCGAATTGGTGGAGGGCTTTGATTTCCCTCCTGATGGCAAGCTGCAGAAAGAATTTGAAGACGCTTTTGAATACGACCCGACTCCCGACCAGGTAAAGGCAACCGAAGATATCAAACGTGATATGGAAAGCCGTCGCCCGATGGACCGCCTGATTTGTGGCGACGTGGGCTTTGGAAAAACCGAAGTGGCCATGCGTGCGGCGTTCAAGTGCGTGGTGAGTAAAAAGCAGGTGGTACTTTTGGTGCCGACGACGATTCTGGCGGCTCAGCATTACGAAAACTTCATGGACCGTTTTGCGGGCTTTGGCGTGAATATTGCGCTGGTGAACCGCTACAAGACTGCGAAGGAAAAGAAGGAAATTTTCAAGCAGGTAAGCGAAGGTAAAGTCGATATTCTTGTCGGTACGCACAGCCTGCTTTCCGAGAAAAATCAGTTCAAGGATTTGGGCCTTCTGATTATTGACGAAGAACAAAAATTCGGCGTCAAACAGAAAGAAAAGTTGCGAGAATTGCGTCTTGCTGTAGATACGCTCAGTATGAGTGCGACTCCGATTCCGCGTTCGCTGCACTTGAGTATGACGGGCGTGCGTGATATTTCTCTGATAAACACGCCGCCGGTCAACCGTCTACCTGTCGAAACGACGCTTATGAAGCGCGATGACATGGTCATTAAGCATGCGATTGAAGATGAACTTGCCCGCGGTGGTCAGGTGTTTATTGTGAATGACCGCGTTCAAAGCATTTACGAACTTGCCGACGATATTGAACAGCTTGTTCCTGAAGCGCATATCGGTATTGCCCATGGGCAGATGAATGACCGTGATCTTGAAAATGCAATGGAAGCGTTTATCTCTCGCAAGTTCGATATTCTCGTCAGTACGAGCATTATTGAATCTGGTCTGGACGTGCCGAACGCGAATACGATTATCATCATGAACGCGCACCACTTTGGAATTAGTCAGCTGTACCAGATGCGTGGCCGTGTGGGTCGTAGTAGTGTACTTGCCAAGGCTCTGTTGGTTATTCCGTCGCAGCATGAAATTTCGCCAGAATCTATGCGCCGCCTAAAGGCATTGGAACAGTTTACCGACTTGGGTAGCGGTTATCAGCTGGCCATGCGCGACTTGGAAATCCGCGGGGCAGGCAACCTGCTCGGTCAGGAACAGCATGGCTTTATTGCCGAAGTCGGCTTTGAAACTTATGTGCGCCTGGTGCGCGAGGCAGTGGACCAGCTGCGGGGCGGTACGGTCGAAAAGCCTATACAGACCCGCGTAGAACTCGGCGTGGATGCTTACTTGCCCGAAGACTATATTCAGGACGGGCTCACTCGAATTTCGATGTACCAGCGGATTGCCCGTGTTACGCATACCGACGAAATTGCGGGGCTTGCTCAGGAACTTGCGGATCGTTTCGGGCCTGTGCCCGATGCGGCCAAGATGCTTTTGCTGGTGACGGAGATAGGCATCTTGTCCGGGCGGCTCCGTATTCAAGGCCTTGTACAGCGCAAGGGAATGCTTGCGGCCACCTTCGTCGAATTCCCGCCGCCCGATCCGCGAATCATCAGCGAAATGTACGCGAATACGCTATTCCCCATGCGAATTATGGGTGGTTCGCCGTTGCAGGTCGTCATTGAACTCGGTAAGGGAAATGCTGTAGAACTCGCCGAAAAGAGCCTCAAGGAATTCCGGGCCTTTGCTGCGATTAAAGCGGACTCAACGGTCGCTCACTAGTTGTTTCTGATTAATTGTTCTGTTTCTTCGAGCTGCTCGATCAGGGCGTCTGCAATCTTATCGGCCGATTCGTTCTTGAGAAGCTTTGTAGTGACAAAGGTCTCGTCGGCGTCCGTTTCAAAGCGCATTTGCTCTGAAGGAATCAGCGGAATGGCTGCCAGAGTCGATTTTTTGCGGAACGAATCGAGGTGCAGCGAGAAAATGGGGCTTAACGGCTGAGCTTCGCTTACAATCGAAACGTCGCCGCCAAAACGGTGGAAAACGGGATGGACCAAGGGGGCCCTCTGTCTAGACCGGATGTTGGATTTTTTCCCGGGGTAGCCGCAATCTTCCAATACCTTAAGAATACGATTGTAGTCGCCAACGCAGTGGATATGCAGGTCTCGGTGGTAGTTGCGTGCAAGTTCCACCTGCCTTATAAAGACCTGTTCTTGAAGGTCTCCTTCGGCGTATCCGCCATAGCGCTTGTCGAGTCCACATTCTCCGACACCCGCCTCAGGGTAGTTCTCTAAAAGAGACTCGAGGCGTTCCCAGTCGGCTTCGGTGACATCGCCTGCAACCATGGGATGGATTCCGTAGCTACGGGTGGATCCCTCAAAAAGGGAACCTTCCATCTTTTGCAGGATTTCCCATTCCCAGGGTTCGCATGCGATTGCATTAAAGTGCAACCCCCGTTTTTGTAACGTGCGGGCGAGCGAAATTGGCTGGGGAAGCCGTGCCAAATGAATGTGAAAGTCGTTCATACCCTTAATATATACTCGAAAAAAGTGTTTTTATATAGGTAAATGCAAAAAAGTTGTTGTTTTTTTAGAAGAAAATGCTTAATTTAAAGTTATCATAACCGTTTGCGTAAATAAAGGAGTTTTTATGCGCGATCTTTTGGAAAAAGCATTGAATAAAGGCCTTGGTGTTTCTTTTACGACCGAAGGCGGTTTTACTGTCATTCGTATTACCAAGGGGGCTGATATCGTAGCATCCTGTAGCCTTGGTTCGGCTGATTTTCGCGCAAGTGTAGAAGAATCTTTGCAGTCGCTTTTGCTTGACTTGGAACGCAAAGGTTTGTAATATTCCAAATTGGAATTTTTAAAAATGAAACATCCCGCAGAAATTCTGCGGGATGTTTTCTTGTAAGCTTTATTAGAATTTTTTGCTTAATTAATTCTACCGACCAGGTTACCCGAGATCATGTAGTCCTTGGTGCAACCGTAGCTGTGGATGCCGGCAGAAAGGCTGAAGCGGCTGGTGAAAGCCTTTTCCAGGTAGAGTGCGGCAAGAACGTCCTTGACGTGCTTGGGTTCCTTGCTCATGCCCAGAAAATCCTTGTGCTTGTGACGGTCGCCTACATATTCGGCTTCGACGAGGATGCGGTCAACCACCGGAGTGTAGAACGCAAAACCACCCGTTACCGGAATGACGAGGTCGTCGGAGAGGTCCATGAGGGCGGCTTCGGCGAAGATGTCAACGGTGTTTGTTACGATCGGGAGGTTGGCCTTCAAAGAAGCGTTGTGCTTGATTTTGGCGTCGCTGTCGTACACGACATCGAAGATGTTGCTACGGTAGGCGAGCTGAACCTTGAGCTGTTCGATACCAGAGAGACCGTGGAAGTTGAATGCGGCGCGGATGTCGCCCTTATCCAGGTTTTCGGCCTTGCTGATAAAGGAGATGTATGCCGACATATTATCCGTCGGGGTGAAACCGAATTGCAGCTGGTTTTCCGGAGCCTGGGTAGAGAGGAAGCCGGCCAGGTAGCCATCGATGTAGCCACCGAAGTAGTCACCGCTCTTGTCGGTGTTGTCCCAGCGACCGACCTTAAAGGTGAACAGGTCGGTTTCCTGCATGGCCCATGCTTCGTCCAGAGAATAGTAGTCATCGGTATACTTACGGGTGCCATTGCGGAGTTCTTCTTTCTTGACATGCCTGTCTATGTTTCCGTCGGCAGGTCTCAGATCGCCAGGGTAGAAGGCGAGAGCAATCTTGCCCTTGAAGTCTTCAGTTTCGGCGAGGACGGCAAAGTTGGCTTCGCCACTCCAAGTCTCGAAGTTGTCGCTCATGTCGTCTTTTTCGCTGGTCCAAAGGACCTTGCCAGCTTCGAGTTCGAAGTCAGCATTGATGTCGAAGTTGATCTGGTTCACCGACATCACGGCGTTCTGAATCATTTTTTTCTTTTTGCGCTTTTTCTTCTTGGCCGGCTTCTGTTCGGGTTCAGCGGCGGCGACTTCAGCCGGAGCGGCTTCTTCGGCCGGTGCGGCTACCTGTGCTTCTTCGGCAGGAGCGGCAGCGGGTTCGGCGGCTGCAACGGGAGCTTCGGCGGCCGGAGCTTCTGTTGCTGCGGCTTCGGCAGCGGGAGCCGGGGTGGCAGGCTGTTCTGCGGCGGCTGCGGGTGCTGCTTCAGTTGCAGGAGCGGCGGCCTTAGCTTCGGCAGCAGGTGCTGCGGCAGGGGCCTGAGCCTGAGCGGCGGGGGCGGCTGCGGGAGCGGGTTCGGCGGCTTTTTCTGCGGCGGCCGGAGCGGCGGCTGTGGCCGGTGCGGCTGCTTCAGGTGCTGCGAAAACGGCAGCGGCCATGATGCAAGAGGCAATAAACATTTTCTTCATATAAGGAAACTCCTTTCTGTATTCCACACAGCTAATTTTAGTAAAAAAATGGTTTGTCAATCTGTTTTTACATTCATTTTGCAATTAAAAAGTTAACTTTACTGCCACAATGAGGTGTGTTTTGAATAAAATTCTTTTTGCCTTCTTTTTTGTCGCCATTTTTAACACTTTGGCTTTTGCTCAAGAAACCCTGAATGTTTATCGCAAGACCGCTCAAGGTATCGATGAAAGCACTCCGGTGGGAACCTTAGTCTTTACGGATACTTTTAAGGAACTTCCGATTCCTATGGATTCTGTGAAAAAGGTGACCGTGGTCAAGGAAAAGGTCGAGATTAAGGACCGCAAGGGCAACGTCAAAAAAGACAAGAAGGGTAGGCCCAAGACCAAGATTCAAAGAAAGCGTGTCGTGACCTGGGAAAAGGTTGAACCTAAGGAGCCGCCCCGTTTTGTGCCGATCCAGTGCAAGATGGGTGAGGTCTGGGTCAAGCGTGCGGATTTGGCTCGCTTTCAACAGGCCTCGATGGACTTGAGTGGCGAGTACGCTTCTTCGACGGGTAGTGTTACCCTTAAAAAGTCCCCGACGAATCCCCGCTATTTTTCGTTCACCATCCAGAACGGCCCCTTTGGTGGCCGCGCCGAACTCGAGGCTAGTAACGTAGAACTTCGCGAAGCGAACGGACATGCTCGTCTGACTTATACCGAAGACGGTTGTACCGTCGATATTGCCGTGGCAGACCGTAAGGTGAAAGTGGCCCAGCGTGGTTGTTCCGAATATAATGTCGGGAACTATAAGCTTGAAGGCGAATACAACACTTATAAGGGTAACCGCCGTGTGGTCGAAACGTTCAATATGCCCGAGCAGAGCTTTAAGTACAAAAAGTACCTGTGGTGCGGCAGTGGCTTTGACAGCTGCGAAAAGGTCAAGGACGATAACGGCGTTGTGACCATTACCTGGAGTAAGGGCGGCAATGGTTTCATTGAACGTTCTGCGGGCGAAGACGTGCATACGTACCGTCCGTTTGAACATGTCATTCCGCACAAGCGCGATTTCTTTAACGGTGAAAAGCCGATTGCCATTAAGACCAAGCGTACCGATATGGCCGGCGAATGGATGATTTGGTATTTCTATCCGCAGGCACAGCGATTCAAGATGGTCCGTGCCGGAATGCGTGAAGATATCGCCTATATGGAAATCTATGAATAGGGCGCTTGAAAAATCACGGGTGCTTTTTCTGGATACCGGGGCCATTGTGCGCTTGTTGCAGATGCACCCGGATTATTATCCCGTCGTGTCTTCGGTGCTTGATTTTGCCTATGAAAATAACGTGACGTTGCTTGTGTCAAATGTTACGTTGTTTGAAATCTCGAAGAAGGCTTTTGCTTTAGGAGAAGGCCTCTTGTCGCGGCAGTATCGCGAGTTCTTTGAACATTCGCGCAACGTAAAACCGTGTGAAGTGACGGGCGAAATTGCGGTAAAAGCCGCTGAATATGCTGGTACTCAAAAATTGAGTAACGAAGAATCGTTGCGGCTTGCAACGGCCTATGTCTGTGGAGCGGACTGTATTCTGACCGATACGGCGGCTTTCCGTGACTTGACGGATGTCCCGGTCGTCTTGCTTGATGATGTGGAATAGCGGCTATACCTGCGGTATAACTTGTGTCCCTTCGAAGGCGTTTTTGTAATGGACAAATTGCAGGGGCTTTTGGTAGGCTCTTGCGGTCAATACGTCAAAGCGGCAGGGAGTGTCAAATCCTTTGGGTGCTTCTTCTTTTTGCGTTGCCAAAAAATGGCATGCGGTCTTCCAGATTTTCTTTTGCTTGAGTGCATTGACTCTGGCTGCAGGATTCCCTTCTTGATTGTTCCAGACGGACTTGACTTCTACAAAAACAATGGTCTTGCCGTCGCGTGCGACGATATCGAGTTCGCCACCCTGGTAGGCGTAGTTACGAGCGAGAATCTGGTAACCCTCGCGGCTAAGGTACGCCGAGGCTTGCGTCTCGATAAAGTTCCCCTTGGGCTTGTTGTTCATTAAGGGAGTTCCATGCCGAGCAGGCGGATTTCTGAAATGGCGAAATCATCGTTTTCGGCTTCATAAACATCGTCCAGGTAAATCTTGAGCTCGGTGGTTTCCATGGCCTGAATGTTTGGGTACTGCATGCCGCGGATATTGTCGAGCTTGATCTTTTGCTTAAAGCCGTCCTTGGTCTCGAGTGTCAAGGTACGGGGCTTTTTAAAGATGCGGAAACGGTCTCCAAAGGCATCGTCCAGGGATTTCTGGTAGCCTGTTGCAATTCCGAAATGGGTCACGATGGCATTGCCGTCAAAGTAGAGTGTCAATACCGGGTTCTGCGGTTTTTGAGGCATGGTGTAGAGCCAGGCCGTCTTGAGGTCGCCATCGCTTAAGTTTTTGAGCGGGTATCCGTCGGTTTCGTCTATTTCGAGCGCCTTGGTTTCAAAGTTCCCAAGTGCATCGCTCCATTCAAGTTCTCTTAAAGTGCTTTCGGGCTTGTGCGTGAGCATCAAGAGAATGAGCAGCATGATGATGAGCGGGAAAATGAAGATGGCAAGTGCCGTGAGTTTTTTCTGGAGTTCTCTTGCGTGTGGCGAAATTCGATTCGCCATTTCGGTAATGGAGGCGGTGCGGCGGCGGAGCGGTGTATGTCCCATGGTGGGGCGCTGGTTTTGGCGTGCGCCTTCGGCGGGGAACACCTGGTCGCAGGCATCCAAAAATTCCTGCATGTCATGAAAGCGCTCGTTCAGTTTTTTCTTGAGACACTTTAAGATGAGCTGCGAAAGTCCGGGGGGCATGTCTTTGCGGAAAAGTTCCGGTGCCGGAGGCGGCTCCTGGACGTGCTTGAGCGCAATTTCGACGGGGCGGTTGCCTTCGAAGGGGAGGCGTCCGCAGGTCATTTCGAAAAGAATGACACCCATGCTGTAAATGTCGGATTGCATGGTCACGTTGTCACCGTGGCATTGTTCGGGTGACATGTATTCGGGAGTGCCCATGGTCATGCCGGTGCGCGTCAGGCGGTCCTTTTCCATCTCTTGGATGTACGAAATACCGAAATCCATGATGTACACGCGATTGTCGCGCGTAAGCATGATGTTAGAAGGCTTGACGTCGCGGTGGACGATTCCCTTGCCGTGGGCGTAAAGCAGGCCTCGTGCAATCTGGCGGATAATGACTTCGATGGCTTCGAAAGAAAGCTGCTCCTTGTTGTGGAGGATGTCGGCGAGGTTTGTACCTTCGACATAAGTCATGGCAATAAAGAGCTGACTGTTTTGCTGACCAAAGTCAAAAACGTGGACGATGTTCTGGTGGTCCAGTTCTTTCATGGCCTGAGCTTCCATGTAGAAACGCTTAATGGCTTCTTCATCGGAAGAGGCATCCAAAATCTTAAAGGCTACTTCTCTTTTTAGTCTTTTATCTAAAGCCTTATAGACGTTCCCCATGCCACCTTTGCCCAAGGTTCCGAGCAGGTCATAGTTTTCGTTAAAGGGGCGGGGAAATATTTCGTGTCTCTGGGGTGCAATCATTTTGCTTTTTTCGAACAGTTAAGTTTTACAGCAACCACAATATAAAAACATAATGTGATCACGAGTGCGCCAATGATGTTGATTGGCGGGTCTGTGCGCTCTAGGAACAGGTTTAGCAGATTTGCCTGGTTGTAGCGAGACCAAATTATAGAGGATAGTGCACGACCGATGGGTAGCATTTGGTCTAGGGGAACCAGTGCACCGGCAAGGGCCACCTGAGGGATAATCAGCAGGGGGAGCATCGCGTTGGCCTGACCAGAATTTTTGGCGAAAGAACTTACGATCAGTCCTGCTGCCACGGGCGGGAGGACCATGATGATGGTCGACAGGAGCAACATGGGCCAAGAAATCCAGGCCGAAGTTTTAAAGCCGATAAAAATATAGACCACCAGAGTCTGAATCCATGCGACCAGGGAGGGGAGGAGCGCTTTGGCGAGTAATGTCGAAAGTACGGAAACCCCTTTGCGGAATTCGGTTTGCAAAATTTGCTTTTCTTGGACAATTTCGCGGATTGAAAGCGAAAGGGCAAGCCAGTTTGCCGAAAGAATAATGGCGAAGGCTACAATCCAGAGCGAAGAAAGACTCGAAAAAATCTGCGAAAATAAAAAGCCTATGACAAGCGGCTGCAAAAGGAGTGTAAGGAACTTGCCCTTGTCGCGGAACCATTGCTTTGCGGTAAGGCCAATCTTGTAGAAAAAAGCGGGGGCGAGGTCCGTCTGCGGAAAATAGCAGGGGAGGGGCTGGCTTGCGGGCGTATGGGTAGTTGCGACGGTCCTTTTGCTAAAAAGCGCCTTCCACTGAGTTGCCGTTTCGTCATTTAGATTTGTCAAGATGGTTTCGGGATCGTCGCTTTCAAAATAGCGGTATGCCTCGGTCGGACTCCCGTAAAATGCCTGTTCGCCGTGGTGCAGCACAAGGACCTTGTTTGCAATTTCGAGTGCCTCGTAGCTGTGTGTGGTCAAGATGATGGTGTGACCTAAGAACGCCAGCTGCTTGAGGTGCGTACAGAGAATTTTTGAATTGTACGGATCTAGCCCCGAAAGCGGTTCGTCGAGGACAATCAGCCCCGGGTTTCCCATGAGTTCCTTGGCTAAGGCGACTCGGCGGCATTCGCCGCCGCTGAGCGTCTTGACGGGGTTCTGCAGGCGTTCGCTCAGCCCGAAAAGTTCAGAGAACTTTTCGAGTCGCCCCGTAGCATTTTTCTTGAAGTCCCCGTTGCTCATGCCGCTTCGTGCTCCGTCCAAAAGCGTTTCCTTGACGGTTAAATCGCGTCTTAGTTCAGGGTCCTGTTCTAGGAAGGCGATGTGCTTGCGGATTTCTTCGTTGCGGTAGTCAAATGAACCGATGTGGACGTCCGATTGGGGGCCGCACTTGTGAATCCCTTGCAGTAGACGGAGAAGCGTCGATTTTCCTTGGCCCGAGCGTCCGATAATGGCTAAAATTTCGCCTGCGGGGAGTGTAAAGTTGATGTCACTGAGCAGTTGCTTTTTGCCCGCGAATACATCGAGGTTCTTGACTGCTACTTCAAAACCCAGCGGCATGCTTTTGCAGGTGAGCTCATTGTTTTCGAACTTGATGATGCTTCCCGGTAGCCTTGTTGATGCCCCGTTTTCGAGTTCTATCTGATGCGTCGGTTTTAAATGAACGTCGACGACCTTGCCCTTGAACTTGATCTGTGCTTTGGGGGCGGAAGCGTTAGACGTTGCAACGAGGCGAGCCGAAGTTCCTTCGGGCATGTCCATGTGCATGTCGTCAAGGGAGGCCCATTCTAAAGTCAATGGTTTGGACTGTACAACATCTTGCTCGACGGATTCCATGAGCAACAGCTGCAACCGTGAACCTTTCAGGGTGACACGCAATTGCAGAGGACCGATTAAGATGACGTCGCCGTCTTCGATGGTACAGGTGTCGACATCGTTCCCGTTGACTTGGGTGACGCTGTTTTGAGTAAGGTTCTTTAGTCTCCAGATGTCGTTTTCGAATTCAAGTTTAGCATGGTATCGCGAAACCATCGGGTTGTCAAGCACCAGACTATTGTCGGGCTTGCGACCGATGGTAAGCGGCACGCCTGCTTGCGGGGTAATGATTCTAAACGACTGCATCTATTTTAGCAAAGTTCCTTAAGTCCCTTGATAAACCTGTCGCATGCCTTTTGCAAGGTTTCGTCGCTGGCGGCATAGGAGAATCGTACGCAGCTGTCGTCACCGAAGGCTGCACCCGGTACAATGGCAAGTCCTTGCGACTGCAACAGGTATTCGCAGAGTTCGATGGAGCCACCGATGATCTTGCCTTCAGGGGTTTTCTTGCCATAGAAGCTCTTGACCGGGGCGAACAGGTAGAATGCGCCTTCGGGTGCGCGGCTGGGTTCCGGCAACACTTCGGCAGTGCGCTTCAGCATATAGTCGCGGCGCTTGCGGAAGGCTGCCTGCATCGCGTGAACATTGCTCTTGTCCATCTGCAAGGCTCCAAGGGCGGCATATTGTGCCACGTTGCTCGGATGGTGCGTGGCCTGTCCCTGGATTTTTCCGATAATCTTTGCAATTTCGGCAGGGGCGGCATCGTAACCGACGCGCCAGCCGGTCATGCAGTGCGACTTAGAGAATCCGTTGATGACGATGGTGCGTTCCGCCATGCCGGGGAGGGCTGCGGCGGAGCAGAACTCTGTGTCGTAGGTGAAGTATTCGTACACTTCATCCGAAATGCAGTAGATGTCGCTTTCGACGATCACTTTGGCGAGAGCTTCAAGTTCAGCCTTGCTGTAGACGGCACCTGTCGGGTTACAGGGGTTGTTCAAGAGGATGGCCTTGGTCTTAGCGGTAATGGCGGCCTTCAATGCTTCGGGTTTAATCTTGAAACCATCTTCAATCTTGGTGTTTACGATCACCGGCTTTCCGCCAAGCCATTTGACGAGTTCCGGGTAAGTCACCCAGTACGGGGCCGGAATGATGACTTCGTCCCCGTCGTTTACGAGGGCTGCAAGCGAGTTGAACACAGCGTGCTTCGCTCCGCTGGTCATAATAATCTGCTCGGGCTTGTAATCCAGTCCGTTTTCGACTTTCAGCTTTTCGGCAACGGCCTTGCGGACTTCTAAAATTCCCACAGGAGCGGTGTAGCGGGTCTTGCCGTCGCGAATGGCTTTGCAGGCGGCATCTTGAATCGGGGTTGGTGTCGGAAAATCGGGTTCGCCCGCTCCAAGGCTCACGACGTCCTTTCCGTCGGCAATCATCTGCTTGGCCAAGGTATCGATAGCGACTGTGAGCGATGCGGCAATATTCAATGTTCTAGTGGATAAATTTTTCATGTCTTGCTTTAGCCTTTTTGTAAATCCTGTAAGCGTCAAGAGTACTTGCGGTAAGGGGATAAATGGTCAATTGAGAAACGAATATGCACAAGAGACCAATAAACGTGATTTGACCCATGCTGTGGATTCCCGGATGCGAAGACAGCAACATGGCGACGGCTCCGATAAACGAGGCTCCCTGGGCCACCAAGACCGAAATAATTTTGGTTTGTAGTACTGTCCATGCGCTGCTTCCGTCCTGTTTTTCGTAATACGAAGACCAGAGCTGCAGCGAGCCGTCTACGCTTGCTCCAATCAGAAGGACGAATGCCAGAGAACTATAGGCGGAAATATGGATGTTCATCAGGTGAACGACTATGGTTACCCAGCTCATGGCAAAAAGCGAAGGCAATACGGTAAAGAAGGCGCGGCTCAACTTGTTGTAGAAAAGGAGCAGTACCAGCCACAAAAGGATAGATCCCAGCATAATGGATTTGTCGATATTGCCAAGAATCATGTCTAGAATGGTTGCCCTGAGAATTGGGGTGCCGCAAATCTTGAAGGTGCGGTCTTGGATTCCGTCGATTTTATTGAGCTGTGCCGCTATATGGCGGCAGTTGAGCCCATTATCCGGGTCGCTGTTAGGGATAATAAAGGCGAACATACCGGGGTTGCCTTTTTTGTCGCTGAATTTTTGCCGGATGTTCTCGGAAAGCTCAAATTCCTTGATGTCGTTTTCGTAGTTCGAAAGCATCTCGACAATAGAGACACTGTCTTCGGGGTTCATTTTTTCAAGAATGTCGCCTTTGAGCAAGTTCTTGATGCTATTGATCTGCCTTTTTTTGTTTTGAGTGAGTTTGGGCAGGAACTGATACTGCGTGTAGATTCTGCCGAGGTCGGGGATTGCCCCTCTCTTTTGCAGGTGCTCAAAATTCTGTACCAGGTCGTCGTTGTGGGTTGAGTCCGGCATCATGATGATGATCGGATCGTATGTGGGGAACCCCGTTTTGTCAATAAGGGCCTTGACGTCGGCTTCTTCAAGCTGAATTTCGGTCTTTTTGAAATCGTAGAGGAAAGTGAGGTTGATGCCGCTGTAAAGCCACGCGATAGAGCTGATAATGCTGATCGAAATAATGATAATCCAGTTGATCCTGTTAGAGAAAAGGCGGTGCTGCCTAGTGGGTACATGGGCCTTGAAACGGATCTTGAAGGGCTTTTTGCGTTGCAGCATCAAAAGGAGGGCTGTCGTAAGTAGAGGGCAGATAAATAGGTTTAGCAGGCTTCCGATTGCACCGAGGATACCGACTTCCCTAAGCCCCGGCAGCGGGACGAGCAAAAATGCAATAAAGAGGCACGTCATGACCAGGGATGAGGCGGCTACAACGGGGCCAATTCCGAGCAGGGCGCTTTCGATACAGAGGGCGGGGCTTAAGTTGCGTTCGCGCTCGTGGAAGTACCTTGTGTAAACATGCGAGATAATCTGGCAGGCGTGCCCCGGCAAAATCAGGACAAGGGCCAGCGTAAAGAGGTTGATGCGTCCAAAAAGCAAGTAGGCAAGCCCGAAGGTGAATACCGAGGGGAGGGCCATGGGAATCGCCGAGACAAAGATGAGTTGCGGCTGCTTGTAAAAATTGACGAGGAGCAGTAGGAAAATGAGCAGTGCGGCTATGCGTCCTGCAAATTTGGCCTCGGGCAGCAACAACTTGCCTGTTTTGACGGAGTTCCAGACTTTGCCGCTATAATAAACGTTGATGCCCTTTCCTTCGTGTTCGACAAAATCCTTGACCTTGTCAACCAGCTTACGGTTTGACTGCAAATCTGATAAAGAATGGACGGGATAGATGTCTACGACGCGAATGGTGCCATCCGGGTTTGCAAAACTCTGCTTTAGGCTTTTAAAATATTTTTCTTCGATATGCTTGATGATGCTGGTGGTATCATCGGGGCCTGCACTGGAAGTCGTGCTTTGGAGGTCTACGAGGATGGGGTTTCTTTTGCGGATTTCGCGGTCCTTGATTTTATCGAGGTCCTCGATGACTTGGGCCAGATCTTCTTCACTGGCGTAAAGCAGGCGGTTTTTCTTGAAAAAGTCTAGGTCGGCATCGTATTCCACGTAATGGACTAGCGGGTCTAGGCTTAAGGTTTGCGACATTTTTTTCGCCAGCGAATAGTTGGCGGAACTGTCGGGAGACTGGAGAACGATGGTTAGGCTTCCGAGTCCACCGAAGGCCTTTTCAATTTCTTGATGTTCTGCCTGGACCTTGTTTCCGACAAGGGCGTCTTGCAGCTGGATTTCCCAGCGAAGGTTTTCGATGGGGTAAATACATAGAGCTGCCAAAGCCAAAAAAAGTCCAATATTTGCTTTTGGATAATGGGCTAAAAGTCGGATTATTTTGGCGAACGCAGAAAACATACCCCTAATATAATTATAAATTAGGGGCGTATGGTGAAAAGGGAATGTATAAGTTTGGTCAATCGGGTGCTTATAGTGCTCCTGTTTTGCCTCGCTTGTTTTTCCTTTGCCGCCGAAGAATCTTCTACGTCCGAGTCTCAAGAAGAAACTCCTTTATGGCTAGAAATTTGTTCGTGGCCGTTTGTTCATGTGATTCAGCCGACGTTTAACGTGCTGATTTACCCCGTGGCTAAACCGGTGGATTACGCCTTTCAGAATGGCATTATCGAAAAAACGGTGGAACTGGTTACCTTTGGTAAAGAAAACAACATATTGATTTACCCGGGATTTAATTTTATGCCGGGTGCATCGACCATGGTCGGTTTAAATTATCGCCATAGGGGAATACTGTTTGATAGGGACTATTTGGTATTACAGCCCAATTATTACGCTAATGGCGACTTGAACATGTCGGTTCGTTACAACAAGCACGGACTGTTCGGGACGCCCTTATTTGGAGGTTTTCGTTTTGATTTGGATTGGGATCGCGATGCGCATTTTGTGGTGCCCGAAAGCAAACATTCGTACCTGCAACCTGATTCTGCATTTGCCTTTACGTGGAGATTGGGTGCTCCTTTGACGTCGACGGCCAATTGGAACGTCGAACTTTCGACAACCCTGCATTTTAACCATGCCAGTAGCCCTGATGTGGAAGACTCAGTCTTGATTAGCGACCTGTATCCTATTGAGGATAGGGGACTTTATCAGGACATGGTTCAGGTTCCTGTGAGTTTGTCGCTCTTTTATGATAATTTGGATTATCCGTATGCCCCTTCTAGAGGTAACCGTGTCGGTTTGTCGGCGAGTTATATTTGGGTGGGGGATTATGGTGGTGTAAAATACAGCGATTTGGGGATTGACCCGAAGACTATGGATAAACCAGAAATTAGGGATGGTGGCAAGGAACATGACTTTTTTAAGACTGAATTTTTGTTCCAGCACTACTTTTTCTTGGGAACGAGAAGCGAAGAATATATTTTGTCTGTAAAGGAAGGCCGGCAATCGCGTAAATTCTATACGGACTTTTCGTGGGAAGAAGCGGTTCGTATTTGGCGACCGGAACAAGTGATGACGACCCTTTTTGAACGTAGGGTCATTGCGCTCCAGTATAGATTTGTCAATTTGTGGGAAATGGAGGAGGGGGGAGCCCCTTATACCGCTTTTACGATTGTAAATGCTAGAACTCCATTGCGCGGTTATGGTGATGCGTGGTCAACCCATCATTTGATGGCCTTGAGTGTGGAATATCGTTGGCCGGTAGATCGTTTTGTAGACGGGGTGGTCTTTGACGAATACGCCCTTTTGGCCCCTAAGATTGATAAGTGGAGTCTTGACCATTACTATAATTCATGGGGCTTTGGCATTCGTGTGCGCCAGCCTAACATGTACTTGTTCCGAGTGCAGTTGGGCTTCCATGGTCTGCATGGCATAAACATGATAATCACGATAGCTCCGGAATTCAGGTAACAAAAATGGCCTTTTATTCCCGCTTTTTAGAAAGTTTTGCTATATTTGTACCCGATTTTGCCTGGATAGTTCAGTTGGATAGAACGGGTCCCTCCTAAGGATCAGACTCGCGTTCGAATCGCGATCCGGGTATATCGCTGGCTATTTCGGTAGCCAGCCTTTTTTGTTATATGGACGAGATCGTTCGTCGGCTTTTTTTAACGAATTTGTTATTTTTATGGTGTGAAGAAGCTTTATATAGTATTTATCGTCGTATTCGCCATTCTTTTATTGCTCCCGTTTACGGTGCAGACGGTGGCGGATTTGCGCGGCGAAAAACGTTTTGTGAGCCTAGATATTTTCAAGGATCTCGTTTATACGCCCTTTGCTCGCGAATCCAAGATGTCTGAGGCTGCTTCTAGGTTGAACGAAGCTTGGTTTGCGGCGAGAGAATCGATTGCGGGTGGGGCCGAAGTGGGTGAGTCGCTGGAATCTGTGGTCGGGGCACTTTCGGACCTCGAAGCAGCAGCACTTTCGGTGAACAGCTATGCTGAACTTGATTCGGGCGAGGCGGACTACAAGTTACTTAAACTGGCCGATACCTTGCTGGCCTCGCTTGAAGATGAACCTGAATCATTTAAAACGGTCGATTCGACGCTCAAGGCGGTGGTCGCTGAATTTGGACAGTTCTCTTTATGGCGTGCCCTTTCTGGAATCAAGCATTATGGCCTTTGGACAAGCCGCTATCTGCGTGCGTTCGAGAAAAAAGTCGAAGACGAAAATGCCCTGGTGCTTAAGTTTAGGCCCCAGTACCAGCTTGCGGTGTGGAAACTCTTTAATGACCCGGGCGAAAAGGTGGTGCTTGGCTCCGATTGCGATCCGGAAAAGAAAAATTGTGCCAAGCGTCCGGGGCGTTGGCTTTTCTACCGTCAGGATGTAGAATTCCTGGTGCAGCCGTCGCCGCTGGATGTGCGCAGCGCAAAGCTTGATAACCCGGTTCAGGCGATTCTTAAGTTCCGAGACCAGCTCAAGGCGAAGGATGTGGAACTCTTGGTGGTTGTAGTCCCCGGTAAGCCGAGTATTTATCCGGAGCGTCTCTCCAGGCTTCCGCTTGATTCTGGTAAGGTCGAATCGCATGGCAAGAGGATTCTTGATTCGCTTGCTTCGCTCGGGCTGAATACCGTTGACTTGTATACGCCGCTTATGGCCGCAAAAAAATACGATGAACGTTTTGGCCCGTTATACCTGGACGACGATACGCATTGGACTCCGCGCGGGGCCGAACTTGCGGCTGCGGTGATTGCGGGTTCTGTTTTGCAACTGAGTGCCGCCGGCGTGATTGATCTGGGAACTGAAGCGGTGCGCTATGTGCCCGTCGATAGCTTGGCGGACCGTATGGGTGACATTGGCGAAATGAGCGGCCTCAACAAGTTTGATGTGTTCAAGGTTCAGCAGGTGACTGGCCATGTGGTGTATCAGCAGGCGATGGACGAACGTATTTTGGCGTCTAGGCTTCTGGATGTTCATGATTCGGTGGCACTTGAAATTGATACGACCAAGACTCCGTTCAAGGACGATTTCCGTAAGTCGAAAATTTTGATTCTAGGCGACAGTTTCAGCCGTATTTACCAGACCGATGCGCCGGTAAATGCGGGCTGGATTGCACATTTTGCAAGGAATATCAGCCGACCGGTGTCCTCGATTGTGAGCGATGGCGGCGCTTCTACACTCGTGCGTGAAAAGCTCGCCCGTAAGGCGGGCGTACTCAAGGGCAAGAAACTCCTGATTTGGGAATTTGTGGAACGCGACCTGCGCTTTGGCGCCGAAGGCTGGAAAACGATTGAATTTTAGGAACTGACTATGGCAAGGCATGGAACACCCACTCCGGGGCAGGCGATTTTAGAAGGTATTGAATGGCTCAAGATGGACAAGGCAGAATTTGCCCGCCGCATCGGAGTCCCGATGGAAACGCTCGAAGGTCTTATTGCGGGAACTGTCGAGATTACCCGTGAACTGGCCGAGTCATTGGAGTCCGTGACGGGGAGCCCTGCAGCCTACTGGCGCATGCTCGCCAGCAAAGCCAAGAGGAATGTGTAATGAATATTACCGACGCCGTTTCTTGTATGTGTGACCTCGCGAAGGGCGAGGCAGAACAGTTTGACGTGATTGCCTCGAATTCTCATTCCGAGGGGTTGTCTGTTTTTCAGGGCCAGGTTCAGAATACCGAGATTTCGGATTCCGTGGGGCTTGGGATCCGTGTGATTAAGGATGGCCGTCCGGGCTATGCGCACACTGAACGTTTGACTAAAGAAGCGATAGCGCAGACCATCAAGGATGCCGTTTGCCACACCCAGTGGACCGAGAAGGTGGACTTTGAATTGCCTGCACCGGCAAAGATTCCTGATGGCAATCCCAACTACAATCCGGAGCTGGAATCGCTCACTCTGGCAGAACTCAAGGATTTTTGCATCGAACTTGAAAAAGAAACGTTTGCGCGTTCTGCTGACATCAAGAATATTCCGTACTTGGGTGCTGACTTGAACCGAGACTTTTCGATTGTCGCAAACCACAAGGGCCTTTTTTACACCGACAAGGGGAACTCTGTGTCGGTGGGTGCGGGGGCTGTTGCCGTGCGCGATGGTGTCAGCAAGCTTGGCAACTTTGTCAAAAGTGAGCGCGATTGGAGCCAGTTCACCGTCGCTGAAATTGCCGATAAGGCTGCAAACTATGCAACCGAACTTTTCGGTGCCAAGAAAATCGAAGGCGGCAAGATTCCTGTCGTATTCTCGGAACGAATTTCGGGCAGATTCATGAGTATGTACGCTTCGCCGTTCATCGCAGAATCGATGCAGAAGGGAACTTCGCGCCTGGCCGGTAAAGAAGGCCTGAAAATAGCCTCTGAAAAGCTTTCTCTGTGGAGCGATCCAACCGGCGAAGTCTTTAGCACCAAGATGTTTTTTGATTCCGAAGGTAGCTTGACACGTCGAGTCGAAGTCATCAAAGATGGCATCTTTAACGAAGCCCTCTACAATCTTGAAACGGCTGCCAAGGCCGGGCGCAATACGACGGGGAACGGAGCTCGCGATTTCGGCTCCAAGATGTCTACCGCGTTCTGGAATATGCTTGTTCCGATAGGCGAGACCTCGACGGCGGACCTGTTGAAGCTGTTCCCCAAGTGTCTTTTGGTCGTGCGCCTCGAAGGCGGCTCCGGCTGTAGTTCCGTGAGTGGCGAACTCAGCATCGGTGCCCACGGTTTCTGGTGCGAAAATGGCGTGATTCAACACCCCGTTGATGGCGTGACCTTGTCGGGCAACTACTTCGACATCATCCAGAATGTGGTTGGAATCGGCAACGAATATTACAATCCGTTTGCCGGAATCAAGGTACCGGCGCTTGCGATTGGCGAACTTGCCGTCAGCTGTTAAGTTAGTCACTAATATAGGGGCCTTTGTAGACCGCCCATGCCGGTCGAACGCGTTTTCGTCGGCAAAAATCCGAAATTTTATTTTTTTTACTACACAAAAGCATCTGAATTTTGTATCTTTAGGCCCAAGTTCGCACCACCCTTACCGGTGGGTAGCAATTTCACAATAAAACAAAAGGATCCAATAATGGCTCTCAAACTCGGTATCAATGGTTTCGGTCGTATCGGCCGTATGGTGTTCCGCGCTGCTGTGGAAAACTTCTCTAACGACATCAAGGTTGTCGGTATCAACGACCTCCTCGACGCTGACTACCTCGCTTACATGCTGAAGTACGACTCCGTCCACGGTGCTTTCAACCACGACATCAAGGTCGAAGGCAACTTCCTCATCGTCGACGGCAACAAGATCCAGATCTTCGCTGAAAAGGATCCGACCAACATCACTTGGGGCGCTCTTGACGTAGACGTCGTTGTTGAATCCACTGGCTTCTTCCTCACCGAAGAACTCGCTTCTGCTCACCTCAAGGCTGGTGCCAAGAAGGTCATCATGTCTGCTCCGTCCAAGGATGCAACTCCGATGTTCGTCTATGGTGTTAACCACAAGACCTACGCTGGTCAGAAGATCATCTCCAACGCTTCCTGCACGACCAACTGCCTCGCTCCGATCTCCAAGGTTCTCGATGAAAAGTTCGGCATCGTCCGTGGCCTCATGACCACCGTTCACGCTGCAACTGCTACTCAGAAGACCGTTGACGGCCCGTCCAAGAAGGACTGGCGCGGTGGCCGTGGCATCCTCGAAAACATCATCCCGTCTTCTACGGGTGCTGCTAAGGCCGTGGGTAAGGTTCTCCCGCAGCTCAACGGCAAGCTCACCGGTATGTCTATGCGCGTGCCGACTTCCGACGTGTCTGTTGTTGACCTGACTGTCGAACTCAAGAAGGCTTGCACTTACGAAGAAATCTGCGCTGCCATGAAGGAAGCTTCTGAAGGCGAACTCAAGGGCATCCTCGGTTACACCGACGAAGCCGTTGTTTCTACCGACTTCCGCAACTGCCCGAAGACCTCCATCTTCGACGCCAAGGCTGGCATCCAGCTCGACCCGACCTTCGTTAAGGTTGTGTCCTGGTACGATAACGAATGGGGCTACAGCAACAAGGTTTGCGAAATGGCCCGCGTGATCGCCAAGTAAGATTTCTAGATAGTGTTAGTCGTGCGGACGTAAATTAGATTTCCGCACTTCCGCTAAGAAACCTTTTAGGAACCCTGCCCAAGCGGCAGGGTTTCTTTTTTTCCTGGATTCCGTGTTTAGAATAAACTATATTTGTTGCATGAAAAATAAATTTTTAGCTCTTTTGATTTCGTCGGCATTCCTGTTTGCTGCCTGCGACGATTCCTCTTCCGCTTCTGCGGCCCCTTCTTCCGAAGAATCCTCTTCTTCCGTGGAAGAAGGCGATGACTCTTCTTCTTCCGAAAAGGATGCCGAGTCTTCATCGAGCGTAAGTGAAGACAAGTCCTCTTCGAGCGAATCCCCGAAGTCTTCGTCTTCTGAAGTTTCTTCATCTTCGATAGTGCTTCCGGAAGGGACCCGTGCCGCGAAACTTTCCGATTTACAGAAGAACCACGAACTCAAGCTGTTTGACCAGACGGTTTATCTGTCGACCGGTAGCAAGCAGGGTCTTGTGGCTCTCCGCATTCCGGATGAACTGTGGGCGGTTTCTTATACGGATTTTGCCAATGGTGTGATTAGTTTTGAAAAAGACAATACCGGTATGCAGTATAGCGAAACCGATGCTGCCGAGAAAATAGCAGAAAAGGTGAACGCAGGTTTCAAAATTTCGTTCGTCGTCAAAGAAGCCGACAATGCAGATGAAGACGACATAATTCTGTACTCTGTAGACGGTGGCGATTACAGCGAAGCCATCAAGGCTAGTGTTGCTCTTAAGACGGGCAAAATTTCCAAGGCTGAAGTGATTAAGGATTCGATTTACAAATGTACCGATGGCGATTCTACGAGAATCTTTAGGTTCTTCGACAGTTCGTACATTTATGAAACTTCTGTTGGCGACAGTGTTGAGAACTGGCATGCAGGTCGCTATGATATTCAGCGCTCCACATTGCTGATGCTCCCGGTGTATTATAGTAAGTCGTCGGAGCCGGTGTATACTTATAGTGTGGGCTCTGACAATACAATCTCATTGGCCAAGGACGCGGCATTGAACTGTACGGTCGAAAAAAAGGATTATGAATATGAGAATCCGAAGGATTTTATCGGCAATTGGGTCGCTAAAAAAGAAGGCCTTGATTGGAATTTCTCGCTAAAGGCGGATGGTACTTTTGAATTGTCCGCTGTCGAGGGTGATAAGAAAGTCGAATCCAAGGATGGTGCTTGGGAAATTTACGGCTATTATCTGATGTTGCGTAATGAACATTGCCTGCAATCGGATAAGTGTACCAAGAGCATTCATGGACAGCTTCAGACTGGACCAATTGACCGAGAAACGGGCAAGATCAGTGGATTCTCGTTCATTCATTTTGATACGGATACTCCGAAAATCCCGACCTCGTTCGACGCGCCCGAAAACAAGGAATAAAGCTCGTTCGAACCAACCTTGCATAATCCTGTAGAACCCTTTAGGTGGAGCAAAATATAAAAGAGGTGACCACCCGTTGCCTCTAAATTGCTACATTTGCACGCGTATGCAGATTCTTGAAAGTTTGGATTATTGGTTTTGGATTCCCGTATTGTTTTGGGTGGGACTGTATTTCTGGTTTTATCGCGTCACGTATCCGCGCTACATGAAAAAGTTGGTGGCGAAGGGTGTTAAATGGGCGTATGTTCCGTCTTGGCGGGGTTATTGGTTCCCGTTGGATTTTCTCTTTACGCTTTTGATGGCGCTCGTTTCGGCCCTGCCTGCCATTTGGGTTATTTTTAGATGGCTTGATTTTCCGTGGTATTATGGCTTTGCTGTATCTCCGTTGTTTTATGTCGTGAGTGCTGTCCTTTGCCACAAGGCCAAGCGTAAAACGGCTGAACTCTACCAGTCGGCGTATTATTTGGAATACCGTAAGGTGCGCTATGAATCTGATAGCAAGGGAAATGTCCGAAACGAAATGGATCTCCATAACCGCACCATCTGGAGCTTTACCAAAAAGCTTAGGAATGCCGAAGCGCATGGTCGTTTGTGGAAATATGTGAACGCTATGGCGAAAACAAAAAAGATTCCGCCTGATATTTATGCGGAGTCGATGTACTAATTTGAAATTCTGGATTAGAATTTCGAAATTATCAAGCGAAGCGCGTCGAAGGGCCTAGAGAGCAAATATGTCGAATATTTTAGATTCAATTGGAGTTGGAGAGAACGTTCTGGATGGGCGTGCTGCTTGGAAATACGCCGAAGACATCTTGCTGCAGGTCTCTAGGACTTTTGCGCTGAATATCAACGTGCTTAAGGGCAAGCTCCACAAGAGTATTTTGCTTGCCTACTTGTATTTGCGCATCGCAGATACGGTCGAAGACGATCCCGATATGAAGGCTTCTGAAAAAGAAGTCGTATTGGGTAAATTTGCCGAGATTTTTAAGACGGCGGAACTCCATGAAGAGGCTGTGGCTGCTTTTGAAAAGGTTTTACCCGAAAGTTGGCATAAGTCGGAACATCCGTACATGAATCTTTGTCTGCATACGCATGTGGTGGTGCCGCTTTTGCGCGAACTCCCCGAAACGTATGCGGCTCCAGTACGTGCGGTTACGATTGAAATGTGCCATGGCATGGCGAAGTTTGCGCTGCGTCAGGAGGCGGCGC
Source organism: Fibrobacter succinogenes (assembly GCA_902761355.1). Lineage (GTDB taxonomy): Bacteria > Fibrobacterota > Fibrobacteria > Fibrobacterales > Fibrobacteraceae > Fibrobacter > Fibrobacter succinogenes_M. The sequence continues at coordinate 28,912 of CACWJY010000020.1, forward strand.
TCAGTTCTGGATGGTTTACGCTGGAGAGTGTCGCCGACCTTGATGAATACTGCTACTATGTGGCAGGAATTGTCGGAAAGCTTCTGTCGAATCTGTTTGCGGCCGATACCTGCTTGATTAATGAGGCCCGCAAGGCCGAAATGCAAAAGCTCGATGTGAGTTTCGGGCTTGCGTTGCAGGTGGCAAATATTGTGAAGGACTGTGTCGAAGATTCGACGCGTCGAGTTTGCTTTGTGCCCGAAGAAATTTGCCGTCGTCACGGATTCGCTCATTCGTACGAGATGTTTGAAGTTCCTGTCAATCCTGCTTCGAAGGCGGATTTTGACAAGCGTCGTGCTGCCGTGATGGGCGAACTGGTGAATAAGGCTTGGGGGCATTTGGACGATGCCATTGCCTATACCAAGTTAATTCCGAACGTAAAAATGCGTACAAGGTTGTTCTGCCTGTGGCCGCTTTTTATGGCTGCCGAGAACATGAAGCTGATTGGTGACGGGTCTAGCCTTTTTGCTTCGGATAAAAAGGTCAAGATTACCCGCGATACCGTTAAGCTGATTATCAAGTCGACGACGTTGCATTTCTATTCGGATAGCTGGATTGAAAATTCTTACAAAAAATTAAAGGGAAGAGAATGAAGTTCTATAATAAGTGGCCGTTTCATTTGGGTTTGATTGTTTTTAGTATTGTCGCAGACCAGCTGACAAAAATTTGGGCGTTGGTGCGTTTTACCAATGAGACCGGTGCTCCGAACCACGATGTGATCAATGTTATTGGAGAGTTGGTTCGCTTTCAGCTGGTGTTCAACAAGGGGGCTGCATTCAGTAGTCGTCCGCAGGACTTGATGCCGTTTTTGCCGCCTTGGGTGTTTTTCCTTTTGATTTCGATTGTTGCGACGATTGCCCTTTCGTGGTTTTACAAGTCCATTGACAAGCGTGACTGGATGAGTCGTCTTGGCGTAGTGATGATTTTGGGCGGTGCCGTTGGTAACTTTATTGACCGCATGCGTATGCAGATGGTGGTTGATTTTATTGACTGCGATTTCCCTGACTTTATTATGGCGCGTTTTCCGACTTTTAACGTTGCAGATTCTTTTGTGACGGTTGGCGTTGCGATTGTGATTCTTTCGCCGGTTATTTTGAAGAAGATTCATCAAGAAATCAAGAACGAAAAAGAAGCTAAAACCGCAGCGGCAAAAGAGGAAAAATGAATTATCTCGTAGAAGAAAAACACGCTGGTGAACGCATCGACAAGTTCCTTGTGGGTGTTATGGATAACGTGTCCCGTACGGATGTCCAAAAGCTGATTGCCGCCGGTGAAGTCAAGGTCGGCGGTGTGGTCTCGCCCAAGAATTTCCGCGTCGAAGCGGGGATGGTCGTGGTGGTGGACAAGGTCCCTGAAAAAGAGGCTAGCACTCTGGAACCTGAGAACATTCCGCTTGATATTGTCTACGAGGATGACGATATTGTCGTTTTGAACAAGCCGCGTAACTTGGTGGTGCACCCCGGCAATGGCGTGCAGAATGGAACGTTGGCGGCGGGTCTCCTGTATCACTTTAAAGAAAATTTGTCTGCAGTGAACGGTCCGTTACGCCCGGGCATTGTCCATCGACTGGACAAGGATACACCAGGGCTTATGGTGGTCGCGAAAAATGATGCTGCACACAGGCATTTGGCGCATCAGCTTGAAACCCGCACACTGCATCGTACCTATAATGCCCTGGTGTGGGGGCATCCCCGCGACTTGGAAGGGACAATCGATGCCCCCATCGGGCGTAACCCCAAGAATCGCCTGAAAATGGCTGTCGTTAGTGACGGCAAGCCCTCTCGCACGCATTTTGTGGCCAAGAAATTCTTTGCCTTTGCAACCCTTTTGGAATTGCAACTGGAATCGGGCCGTACGCACCAGATCCGCGTCCATAGCCGCTATATGGGGCATCCGGTCGTGGGTGATCCGCTGTACGATGGCCGCGACGGTTGCTTGAATCGTGTTTCTCCCTTGATGAAGGATATTGCGGCGAAGGTCCTCGAAATCGCTCCGGCGCAGCTTTTGCAGGCTGTCAAGATTGAACTGATTCACCCGACGACGGGCAAGAAAATGAAGTTCAAGGTGCCTCTTGAAAAGCCTTTTGAACAAGTTCTCAAGCTCCTCAAGAAGGAGTGTCCGATGGATGCTCCCGTATACGACGACGAGGATGAAGGCTTCCGTGATTTCGACCCCGAAATGCGTTATTTCGAAGAAGAGGAAGAATTCGACGACGAAGAACCACTGGCTCTTTTCCCCGAAGAGGTCGCCCCTTACAAAGAACGCAAGACGCGTGCTCAACGTTTTGCCGAACGTGCCGCCAATGCCGCTAATCGCAAGGCTAAAGCTGCAGAACGCAAGCGTATCAAGCAAGAAAAGGCTGCCCGCAAGCGCGGCATTGCTCCAGAAGACTTCGTTCAGCCCGGTTACGAGCCGACGATTGATCCTGATTTACTTTAAGTTTCTTTCTCAAAAAAGGCTCCCCAAAGGGAGCCTTTTTTAGTTTATATAGATTTTATCTATCGCAGCGGGTATTCCTTGTAGTCCTTGACGCCAAATTCCTGACGTAGGTAGTCCCAGCGGACCAGACGGTTTTTCCAGTAGTACTTACGGTAGAGGCGGCGTGCGACGCGGCTAGTCAGTTCGTACGGAATGGTGTGGTGGTCGTCTGCGACGCTTTCCATCGAAATTCTGAAGTCGAGTTCTCCATTGACGACATCGACGGTTTCGCCGACTTGTACGTCTGGAATGTGGCTTACGTCGACCATGGTGGCATCCATGCACACTCGGCCAAGAATCGGGCAGAGCTGGCCACGGATAAAGACGAATCCCTTGTTGTATTCGCCGCGCAAGTAACCGTCGCCGTAACCGATGGCGATGGTTGCGATGCGCGTGGGCTGCTGAGCCATCCAGTAGCCGCCGTAACTCACGGTTTCACCGGGCTTTACGTCGTGGATGTGGCGAATGGTGGACTTGATTTTCATGACAGGCTTGATCGGCCACGGCGAGGGGGCTGCGCCCATGCAGTTGTAACCGTAAAGGGCGAGGCCGGGGCGAACCATGTCAAAATGGCTTTCGGGGCGGGTGAGCGTGCCGGCCGAGCTGCTGCAGTGGCAGATTTCGGGGCGGAGGCCTTCGGCTTCGAGTACGTCGACCAGGCGGGTGAATCGCTGAATCTGGATGTCGGTTTTGGGATTCCCCGGCATGTCGGCGGTAGCAAGGTGGGTGAACATGCCTTCGAACTTAAGGTTCTTGAGGCTGAGCGCTGCTCGAATGTTGTTGAAGTCTTCGGCGTCGAAACCGTAGCGGTTCATGCCGGTGTCAATGGCGAGGTGCGCCTTGCAGCTCGTTCCCGTTTCTTTTAGGAACTGGTCGAATGCCATGGCGGTACGGATGTCCGTAATGGCTGCGGTCAGCTGGAATTCTACAAAATAGGCGAAATCGGCAGGGGTGCAGGGGCCAAGTACCAGAATCGGCAGGTCCATGCCATATTGACGGAGCAACATACCTTCGCTAATGTGGGCGACGCCCAGGTAGTCGGCACCGCCGAATTTGGCGGCAAAGGAGCAGGCGAGGCTTCCGTGGCCGTAAGAATCCGCTTTTACGGGGAGCAGGATCTTGGTGTTGGCGGGGATTTGGCTCCTAATAAATTGAATGTTGTTACAGAGGGCGTCCAGGTTGATTTCTATCCAATTCGGGCGTGCAATCTTATTTAAGTCGGGAGGAGTACTCAAAAGTTTCATGATGTAAGAAATATAACAATAAAAGATGATTTGGACTAACTCATTTTTCTATCTTATGGATATAGCTGTTTGACGCTGACACCATCATGAGGCTGCATATGTCTTTTAATTGTGTGAATCACGAGTATTATTTGAATTTTGGCGACCGCGTTTTGGCGCTCATTCGTCGCATTTTCCATAACAATCCCGAGTTCCGCCACGATTCCTTGAAACATGTGGCGCGATTTGCCCCGATTATCCCCTTTATGGGGGCGCGACCTGATTTGAGCAAGACCCTTAAGCGCGTGATTACGTTCCCGGACCATAGCAATTCCCTGTATTTGGGGTGTCCCATTATCTTGGCCGCAGGTGCAAACAAGACGGCAAAACGTATTTGTGACTATGCGAACATGGGTTTTGGTGGCATTACCGTTGGAACGGCAACCCGCAAGTTCCGCGAAGGTAATACGCACCGTCCGCGCATTGGCTTTTTAGAAAGTGAACGTGCCATTCATAACAGCATGGGCCTTAACAACGAGGGTGTCGAAATCATTGCGCGCCGTACTGACGAACAGCTGACTAAGGCTCATAAGGTGGGACTTTGCGTAGGTGTTTCTGTGGCCGAGACTCCGGGCCTTACCAATGATGAAGACAAGCTGAACGATTTGCTCGAAAGTTTTGCCATTGCATACAAGGCGGGCGATTATATCGAAATTAATGTGAGCTGCCCCAATACGGGTGAAGCCCGTGTCGACATGGACTTGACGCTTACGGAACGTATCTTTGGCGAAATCATGAAGTACCGTAATGCGCAGGCTATCCGTAAGGCTGTCTATGCAAAGATTAGCCCCGATCTTTCGGAACGTCATCTGGTCAATATCATGGATATGTTGGTGCGTACGGGTGTGAACGGCGTTGTGGTGGGGAATACGTATCCCACTAAAAAAATCAGCGAACTGCCGGTCGAAACCAAGTTCGAGGATTTGACCCCGCTCCGTGCCGATGGAGACTGCGGTGGCATGTCGGGCAGGCCGCTTTACGAAAACATGATGTGGAACGTGACCTATATCCGCACGCACTATCCTGAAATCAGCGTGATTGCTTGCGGCGGCATTGACCATGGCTTTAAGGTTTATGACCTAATCAAGCTCGGTGTCGATGCGGTAGAATGTTACTCGGTGGTGGCTTTCCGCTGGATGGCCGCCCATGCCATGCGCAAGGAACTTGAAGCGGCCTTGAACGAAGAAGGCTACAAGACGTTAACGGATTACGACGATCACAATCCGAAACAGACGAAAATTGTATAAAAACGCGTACTTTTAGTTTGTGTATGAAAAAAACTTTTATTCGTAATACGGTTCTCGCTTTTTTATTGGCTGCAGGGACCAGTTTTGCTGTCCCTTGGTTGGGCGTGACCTTTAAAAAATCCACGTTCGAAAATCACCTAGCCTTAAACGTGATTGGGGTGCATCCGGAATCGGGGTGTTTCCCGGCTGGAATGTTAGCGGGCGATATGATTGTGGGGATTGCAGGAAAACCGCTTACGGATATGTCGCAGATACAGTCTGTTGTCGCTGGTGGCAAGGCGGGGCAAAAGGTCAAAATCGAAATTGCCCGCGAGGGTAAAAAGAAAACGTTGACGGTCGCGCTGACAGAACGCCCCGATGATATCAGCAGCCTTACGGGTTCTGCCATAGGCAGTAAAATCGCAAAATTCGGCGAAAACTTTTACAAGAATGGCGAAAAACGTAAGCAAAAGCCTACCGCGACATTACTTGACTTTTGGGCGACATGGTGTGGTCCTTGTCGAAAGACGCTCCCGGTGCTTGCCAACATTTATAATAAGTATAGCAGCAAGGGCCTAGAGGTGATTGGCATTGCCGACGAATCGGTTGATGTATTGAATGCCTTTTATGCACAGCAGCATGCATCGCCTTATCCGCTTTACCGCGACGCAAAAAAAGAAATGTGGATGCGGTATGGAATTCATGCCGTGCCGACTTTGATGCTTTTGGATAAAGATGGCTATATCAAGCGCGTCTGGAGCGGTGCTCCCAGCGAGTACATGATAGAGCAGATTTTAAAAGACGTAATCGTCGAAAAGTAATTTTTACGGATCCAGCAGTTCGCCGCGGATGACTTCGATCTGATCGCCGACAAGGCTGATGATATTGGTCGGGTTGATTTCTATCGGGCCGCAGTCTACCATCATTTCGACGGAATGTTCGAAGGTTTTCCAGATTTCGTCCGGTTCGTACATTTCTTCTTCGGTGAGCTTGGCGGCCGTACTTAAGATGGGCTTGTCGAAATGCTGGAACAGTTCCTTGAAGAACGGGTGTGTCGGCATCCTTACGCCAATTTCGGGGCGCTTTACGTCGAGTCGACGCGCGATATGCGGGTCGGCGGGGAGAATAAAGGTGTATGGTCCCGGTACGCGAGGCTTCATGATGTTGAATGCAAAATTGTCGACGCGGGCGTAGTCGGTCGCCTTGCGGATATCTGGAATAATGAGGGCCATGAAGAATTTCTTCATCGGCTTCTTGAGGGCGTAAAGCTTGTGAATGGCCTTGGGGGATTCGGCATTACAGCCGATGGCGTAACCGGATTCGGTCGGGTAGAGCACAAGGCCGTCGTCTTCGAGGGCGGCTGCGGCGAGCTTAACAATTCTTGCCTGTGGATTTTGCGGATGAACTTCGAAACGCATTGTAAAAAGTCTTAGTAAGGGGTTAATCCTGTTTTTTGCAGTAATATATATAAATATTGTGAAAAAATTCAAAAAAACGACAATAAGTTTTACTAAAATTTGAAAGTTGATGTTGGGTGTTTTGATTATAGATGGAGTGGATTAAGGCCGATGCGCAATTGGGTTCTTGTTACTATTGCGGTCTTGTTCGCCTTTTTTGCAGCGGATTTTTTGACGGCTGAGCCTCGTATGCCTGAACGTGCGATGGGTGATATCCCGTTTGACCATTCGCAACATATTGATTCGATTGGTTTGGATTGTGCAGCGTGCCATACGGGTTCGCGTTTGACGTTTAAAGCCTATATGCCCTCAAAGGCAGATTGTATGGATTGTCATAGGCTTCCGTTGACCGAAAATGTTGGAATCGAAAAATTGGATTCTGTTTTGAAGGTGTCTGACGATAAACCATGGTCGCATAAGCGGATTTTGCCGGAACATGTGGTGTTTCATCATGGCGTCCATGATGCGGCAGGGGTTTCCTGTAGCGATTGCCACGGAAAGGGATTTTTTCAGAATCGTTATGGTGGCGAAGTCTTTAGGATGCAAAGCTGCTTAAAGTGCCATCGAGGCGAATCGTTTAAAGAAAAGGGCTTTAAACCGGCGGCAACGTACTGTGCCGCTTGCCACCGCTAGGCTGGTAAGGTATCTTATGGGAATGAATCGTCGCGATTTCATTAAAAGTTGCTCGCTGGTTGCCATGATGGGGTTACTCGGTGCGTGCCGCAAGATTCCTCTCGATAAAATTGCGGGTGAGCCTAGCCTAAAGCAGTTCCAGGATGAAGTAAGACTGGCGATGTCGCAGACTAAAAAGATGCTTGATTTGGTGAAGGTGTCGAAGCCGGGACCGCTGCGTATTCCTGGAGCCTCGTCGGTTAACCGCTTTGGAATGGCTATTGATTTAGACCTTTGCGACGGTTGCGGCGAGTGTATTTTGGCTTGTAATCTCGAAAATAATGTGCCACTTGTGACGGCCGAAGAGGCGCAAAAGGGACATTTTATGCATTGGATGGAACTCCGTGGTGGGTCTCCTTTGATGTGCGCCCATTGTGGTAATGCTCCATGCGAAAAGGTTTGCCCGACGGGGGCTGCGAGCCACACTCCTGACGGTCTTTCAACGATGATGTACAAGCGCTGTACCGGAAGCCGTTTTTGTGGCGCGAATTGTCCGATAAAGGCACGTAAGTTCAACTTTAATGACGCCCAGAAGATGGGGCTTGCCCGTAAGTTTAATAACGAGGTCCCGCTCCGCGAAAAGGGCGTCATGGAAAAATGCAGCCTTTGCCTGCATCGCCTCCAGAACGACCGGCTTCAATTTAAGACGCTTTCTGCCGAAGAATGGCGCGGTCGCGGTGTGACCACCGCCTGCTCGGACGCCTGCAAGAGGCGTGCGATCATCTTTGGCAACTGGCTCGACGAAAAGTCTCCGCTGGTCCGCGAGAAATTGCCGACTTAGATCCGTCGGTCGTGTTTATGCGGGGGAGGCGTTAATGTTTCGCTACTTAATGGCTGTGGGACTTGTGCTTTTTTTGCCGGGGCTTTACGCCTTGGGACTTTCCTTGTATGACGGGCCTTCTGCCTGGATGGTGGATTCGCAGACGTTTTGGGGAACTCCCATTAGCTTATTTGTTTTTTGGATTGGTCTTGCCCATGCGGGAACTCTCCTTTCGGCCGTTTTTGTTGCTTTGGATATCAAATTGGACCGCCGTACGGCCCTGATTGCGGAACTTTCGACGCTTTCGAGTCTTGTATTTGCTGCGATTTATCCGCTAATGCATTTGGGCGTCATTGAAAATTTCTACATGGTAGCGCCCTTTGCGGATGCTCGTGGAAATTTTGCGAATGTGCGTTCCCCGTTGGTGTGGGATTTTTGCTGTATTGCGGTTTACGCGCTCCTTTCGCTGCTGTTTTTCGTGACTCACCTGAAAGCGCGTAAAACGCCGTCGCTCGAAAAATACCGTAAGCCTATGGCGTGGCTACTTTTTCCGTTGGTCCTTTGGGTGCATACGATTGTGAGTCTTGATTTTGCAACGACTTTTGTTCCCGAATGGCGCGGGGCGTTTTTCCCTGTTTATTTTATTGCCGGGGCGATTTTCTCGGGGCTTGCGTTGGTGAATTTGATCCTTTGTACGGAAGGTTACCGCGTACGTCTTTTGGAACGTTTACAACTCATTTGTTCGTGGTTCATGTGCGCCATCTGGATTTGGGACTTTATGCTCAAGGGGTCATTTTGTACCTCGGCGTTTGTCTTTGCCGGGTTGTTCCCGCAACTGCGCATGGTTTCGGTTATCCGAGAAAACAAGTGGGGGCGTGTCGCGCTTTCTTTGAGCGTGTTGCTAGGGCTTTTCCTTGAAAGGCTGTACCTGGTTTCGCCTGAATTTGGTTCTTCGGCTACGGCAACTTTTGGATGGGTCGATTTGGGATTGCTGATGTTCTCGGTGGGCGGGTTTATGCTTGTTTTCTTTGGAGCGCGTCGTTTGCTGGACCGCTATGCCGAAAGCGCAGGGTCTTACTTTGGTGAAGTGGATGGAAGTGACATGGCAAAGGCCGAAGAAGCCGAAGAGGCAGAACGTGAGGGGTTCCGCGGCATTGAGAAGACTAAGAAGGGCTTTTATATACAGCCGTGGTCTTCGGAAGAATACCGCCAGTTGCGTTTCCCGCTGCTGTTGGGTGTTGTTGTGACAGCTCTATTTACGCTTTGGATTTTTGAGCAGCAGTCTTTCGAAAATGTAGAGCTCTCTTTTGCGAATGTAATCCCTTTGTGGTATCCGCTTTTTGCCTTTATGGCGGCCTTGACTTTGTTTGTTAGAGCTTATTTTGTTGAAAAGAGCTTCGTATTGCACCGTGCCGAAAAAATCATTGGGGGCGCCTTGTTGCTTTGCCTGGGCGCTTGTGCGGGAGCCTTTTTTGCCGGAGGAGCGTCCGAAAAACCGGTTGAACAGTTCGTTCGCGATATGGACGCGGTTTCGGGTGTGCATGCTGAAGATTTGAATCGTGTGGCGATGGTTTGGAATGCTCGTTGTGCCACCTGCCATGGAACCGATGGTCGTTTTAACGAAAAGTTTGTACGTGAGTATTATCCGGTGCCGCAAAAGTTGGATCTCGCTAGGCTCGATAGCCTTGGAGTGGACTCGTTGGTTCGGGTGGTCTGGAACGGACGCAATAATATGAACTCATATGCCGGACGTTTGACCTTAGACGAGGCTCGAGGTCTTGTGCTTTATATGCGACATTTGGCTCAGAAAGTTCCTGAAGAAGAGACGGAGGGTAAAAAATGACTCCGTTGGCCAATGCTCTCGCTTGCTTGATTGCTCTAGGTTGTGCCCTGTTTTTGTGGCGCAAGGGGTCTTCGCCGTATCGTAATGGGGCCTTGTTAGCGGGATTCTTGCTGCTGTTTGGCGTGTTCACTTATTTTGGTGGCGAGATGTTTGACGCTCGCTCCATTAACCTTTCGCTCGAAATGTACCCGTTCCGCATGATGGCGTTATGCCTTTGCCTTTCGACGACATCGCTTGCGCTTTACCGTAGGCGTTACCTGGTGCTCGCCCAGGCACTGTGGTTTTGGGTTGAACTTTTTGGCGGAATTGCTCTGTTTTATCGGGGACTGGATGTTGCCTGGACGCGGATTTTGGCGATTTTTTGGATGGGATTCTGTAGCACCTTCCTTTCGAAAATTTCGAAAGAAATGGAATTTTGCCTGATGGTCTTCTGGCTTGCCGTTTGGGTGTTCTTTTAGGCTTTATCCCTTTAGACGTGGACCCCATAAATTTTTAAATTTAGCCTCGAAATAGATTTTTATATCGAGGTCTTCTTATGTGGAAAACTAAAGGTGCTATTCGATACTTTTTGTCTATCCTTGCGATGACTTTTGTGCAGATGGGCGTGTTTATTTATGCCCAGAAAATCTTGTCGGGTTCGTTTACCAATGTGGAATCGGGACAGACCTGGCAAGCGTTCATGCTACAGATATTCTTCTTGGCCCCATACATTTTGATGGTGTTTTTTGCGGGCTTTTTCACCAATAAGTTTTCAAAGAATAAGGTGCTCGCGTGGTCGGCTTTGTTTATGACTGCGTTTGTAATAGCCCAGTCGGTGCTTGTAACATGCAATTGCCCGCGTGTGGCATTCTGGTTGTCGATTGGACTTAGCTGCGGTTTTGCGGTTCATAGTGCAGCCAAGTATGGCATCCTTAAAGAAATGTTCGGAGTCCGTAACCTGAGCTTTGCGAATGCGTTCTTGCAGATTTTTGGCTTGGGTGGCATCATTTGCGCGTCTTGGCTTACCGTCGTGGGTGTGAATCTGATTAATCTGGAATCGTTGCAGTCGTATGCGGCGGTCCATCGCATTACGTCGGAATCGCTTGTGATTCCCTGGATTTTGACGGGTGTTAGTGTACTTGGTACCGTGGCTAGTTTCATGGTCCCCAAGGTCAAGTATGAAAATCCGAATGTCAATATTGAGAATGTGAAAAAGCACTTGAGTCTTGGTTGGCGTGTTCCTACTCTGCGTGCGTCCATTATTGCTCTTTCCATGTTCTGGGCCTTGGCTCAGGTGTTTGTGCTTATGTACCAGGATGTGTCGGGCTCGTATGACATCGACATGATTCAGAATTACCTGGCCTTTACAATTGCGGGCCTTATGGTAGGCTCGGTCATTGCGGCGACCAAGTCGAGGGACTTTATCGAGACCGGTTTTATTCCGATGGGTATGATCGGTGTGTCGGTGTGCATGTTCCTGGTTCCGTTCTTTGTGCATCCGGTGGCACTTGTGGTGCTCTATTCGCTGACCGGCCTGTTTGGAGGACTGTTCCTGGTCCCGGTGAACGCCTTGTTGCAGTACAATACGCGTCCCAATAATTCGGGCTCGGTTCTTGCTCTTGCGAATATGATTCAGGCGATTGTCCTGATTGCTTTCTTGTTCCTGTTCTCGGTGATGGTTCACTATACGCAGATTCCGCCGCAGCTTTATTTCTTGGGACTAGCCCTTGTTTCTTTGGTGGTGTTTGTCTGGACGATTTCGAACTTGCCGCAGGCCCTTTTGCGTACGATGCTTAAGCTGGTGTTTAACCGCTACCGCATCCGCGTGCTTGGCGTGCAGAACATCCCGAACGAAGGTCCGGTGCTCTTGGTCGGTAACCATCACAGTTTTATCGACTGGGCGATGATTCAGATGGCGTCTCCTCGTCCGCTTTGCATTGCAAGCAACAAGGACCACTTTGAAAGATGGTATTTGCGTGCCGTGTTGAAGCGCTTGGGCATGATCCGTATTGACAACAATAATCCCAAAGAGGCAATGGACAAAATCCACGAAGCCCTCTTGGCGGGCAAGGCTGTCGTAATCTTCCCGACGGGCGAAGTGTCCAAGTCCCCGCATGTGGAACCGTTCACCATCGATTATTCTTCTGCCGTGGACGATACCCACGCCATGATTATCCCGTTCTATATTCAGGGCCTGTGGGGGTCAAACTATAGTTACAGTGGCTCCGATATGTATGGTGCCTCTGCTGAACGTGCGGTAACAGTTGCCTTTGGCAAGGCGATTCCCGCCAATACGCCGCCTAATGAAATTCGTGCCATTGTCCGTCAAATCTCGATTGATGCCTGGAAATATGCGGTCAAGTTCGTGCGCCCGATTGCGGCCTCTTGGATTCGCACCTGCAAGCGCTATGTGAAGCATGGTCCGGCAATCTATAATACCGATGGCGGCCACTTCTCGGGTTACAAGTTGATGGGTGCCGTGATGGCATTCCGCGGGCTATTGAAGCATAAGCTGGACAAGGACGAACAGAACATCGGCATTATGCTTCCGCCGAGCCCTGCCGGCGTGATTGTGAACCTGGTGCTCTGGGTCATGGGCAAGACGAACGTGAACCTGAATTACACTTCGTCTGTAGATAACGTGAAGTATTGCTGCGAAAAGGCTGATGTCAAGACCGTTATTTCGAGTAAGCAGTTTATCCAGAAGCTCAAGGGTCGCGGAAACGACTATTCTAAAGTTGCCTCGGACAAGGTCCGTATTCTTTACGCTGAAGACCTGATGAAAGAAATCCCGAAGGCAAAGATTGCAGCCCTCCTGGTGACCTGCATTATATTGCCCTCTTGGCTTATTCGCTTTATTTTCTGCAAGCGTACAAGCATCGACGATACTGCCGTAATCGTGTTCAGCTCGGGTTCCGAAGGTACGCCGAAGGGGGTATTGCTGAGCCACCGCAACCTGATGGGTAATATCCAGCAGCTCGCTTGTATTTTGAACGTGAGCCGTGGCGACGTGATGCTTTCGGAACTCCCGCTGTTCCATAGCTTTGGTTTGACAGTCACGACACTTTTGAACCTAACCGAAGGTTGCCCGATTGTAGCCGTGGCAGACCCGACGGACGTGAAGACGATGGCCCGCGTGTGTGCCGAATTCCATGTGACCTGCATGGTGGCGACCCCGACCTTCTTGCGAGCATTCACCGTAAGCCGCTATGTGCATCCGCTCGTGTTCAAGTACGTGCGCGTGATTATTGCCGGTGCTGAAGCCTTGCGCCCCGAACTTGCAACCGCATTCCGCCTCAAGTTCGGTAAGGAAATCTACGAAGGCTACGGCTGTACCGAAACGGCTCCGGTGGCATCGGTGAATACCGAAAACACGTTGCATAACGACTACATGACCATGCAGGTGAACAACAAGCCCGGTACAGTTGGCCCGGCACTTCCCGGTACGCAGTTCCTGATTGTGGATCCAGAAACGAATGTTCCGCTTCCGACAGGGGAGGCGGGCATGATTCTGATCGGTGGATGTCAGGTGATGCAGGGCTACCTGAAGGACCCGGAACGCACGGATAGCGTGATTGTCAAGATCAACGGAATCCGCTACTACCGCACGGGCGACAAGGGATTCCTCGACGAAGATGGGTTCCTTACGATTGTGGACCGCTACAGCCGCTTTGCCAAGCTCGGTGGTGAAATGGTGAGCCTGGGCGCCGTCGAAAAGAAAATCCAGGACACGCCGGTGCTTGAAGGCTGCGATTACTTGGTGACAACAATTCCGGATTCTGCCAAGGGAGAAAAAATTGTGCTGTTGTACCAGGGCGAGAAGGATCCGAAGGATGTGCTCTCGGAATTGCGTGCAAGCGGATTCCCGCCGATTATGCTCCCTGCATTGGCGTTCTTGGTCGAAAAAGTGCCTAAGCTCGGTACGGGCAAGGCTGACTTTACTACGGCGAAGAAACTTGCAAAAGAACTTGCTGGAGTAAAATAATGCAAGGCTTGACCCCAGTACGTACGGTACGGTTGCTTTCGTCGCTGGTGGCCCTAGTCGGCATGGTGTTCCTGCTTTTGGAACGCGTTCTTTCGGCTGTGCTTGCTATGGCAAAGGATGGAGTCGGACTCGGACTGGCTCGTTATAACAACTTTACGGGTCAATTTGCGGCACAGAATTTTGCTCAAGATAAACAGTTGCTGAATTTACTTAAAGAAGTTCAGTCCATGTTGCCTATGGCTGAAAGCGCCTTGACGGTACTTTTGATTGTTGCCATAGTTTTTATCGTGATTGCGCTTGTTGGGCTTGCCTTGCCCAAGCAGACCGTTCATGTGCTTGTGGCCCTTAAGCTGCTTAAGTGGCAAACGGGCGACATCGAAGAAGCTAACCCTGGCACATCGCTGCAAGACATGCTAAAAAAACTCGGTGAAGTTCCCCTAAAAAAACTGGCGATCCCCTTTGCGGCAATTGTTGTTGTGGTCTTAGCGGTGCTTGTGATTTCGAGCTGCCAAGAACGTGCCAAGACGGCGTCGATTTCGGGAGCTTTAGAAGAAATGCAGGAACAGGCTGCTGCCTATATTACGGCTCAAAAAGCCTATTATGCGCAAAAGAAAAATCTGGGCGATGCCAAGGCCCTGCACATGGCCGATTCGGTTTCAACCGATTGGTTTGATTACAAAATGAAAGGAACTCGCTTTACGGCGGTCTCGAAAGTTCCGCTCGGCAATTGCCCCGCTGGCTCCAAGTGGAACGTGAATGCGGCGACCAAGGGATTCTTTGAAAAGGAACTTCTGTTTTACCGGATTCTTCCTAAGGATTCCGCTTGTATTAAGCTGACTCCGGGTTTTAAGACTATAGGACGGAAGTAGCGGATTATTTTTTTCGGTCTTGCCAGGTGCTCTCGTTAAAGAGTTGACCTTCGGATAAACCGTATTTTTCTTGAATACCCGCTTCGCGGATGGCCTCTTCGATGGAAATTTTTCCGCGAATGGCCTGTGTATAGATGACAACCTTGCGGCGGACCGTTTCGGCGTCTTCTTGCAACATTTCTAGGCGGTAATGACTTACGCCGGCGGCGGTAAGTTTCGGGAAAAGCTTAAGTGCCGATTGCGGTTTTCCGACGAACAAGGTGTTACGGCATTCCGCGTCGCTCTGTAAAAAGTGGCGTTCTCCTTTATGGTCCAGAATTTCGACCTTGTGCTTAGTGCAAATCTTGCCACATTCAGGGAAACGTCTGCCTGTCGTAAGGGCACGGGCGAAAGCGCAGTATTCTGAATGGAATGCGGGCATGTACTGGTGTAGCGTGAGTTCTAGTCGTGAACCGTCGATATTTTCGAGCAAATCAAAAAGCTGCGTGCTGTTGAGATCCCATGAGGGGTGGAGTGTGGTAAGCCCCTGCGAAAGCAGCCAATCGTAGCTTGCGCTGTTAGCGGCATTCAGGCTATAGTCGCCAGTGAGGGGAATACCGCTTTCTTTAAGAATAGAAAGTGCGCCAAGGTTTCGCACCAGGGCAAAGTCGGGACAAAGCCTCAGAATGTTCTTGAGGTAGTGACTTTCACCGGGTTTGTGGATGCGGAGTGTCGCCATGCCGGCGGCAAAACCAAGGTCGCGGATTTGCTGCAGTGAATCGTCATATTTGACGCCCCAGTCAAAATCCATAATCACCCGGTCGATATCGAGCCCCTTGAGGGCCGCAATTTGGGCCGGGTTGCGTACGAGTACCGAAATGGTTTGCCTTGTTGGCTTGGCGGAGTCGTTTTTTTTGCGGATACAGTTGAGGAACTTTTCACCTTCGGTGGCACTGATGTGGAGCGGTTTCCATTCGAGGGCTTTGGCTTCTAGCTGTAAAAGTGCTTCTTGCCGCAGATTACGCAGCATTTTTCCAGGAACAAAAGGATTTCCGGAGGTCTCGATATCAAGGCGGTGCAGCTTGTAGGGGGTTGCCGAAAGTCCGCCGAGCTCCTTGCGAATGAGCGCTTCTAGGCGTTCCTTTGCTGCGGCCTTGTCGGTTTCGGCATTCTTGGAGGCCTCTAGAGGCGTTTCCCCTTGGACGGTCGCGATTTTGTTTCCTATGGAAACCCGGAGAGAAGGAACCTCTCCGGCGACCACGCGGCATTCCATATCGATGGGCTTTTTTTCTTCGAGGTTCCGGTCAGTGAACGTCTTGCGCAGTTCGCGTTCCAGGGCGGGGGAGTCGTTTCGGTAAACCTGCATTCCGGCGGCGACTTGCCGCGTGTCAAAATCGCGCCCGAATTCCATGCGTAAAAGCTTGGGATCGCCACGGTGAGCATGTGCGACATGGGCTATTTGCGAGGCGTACAATCGGCTACCGATGCTTACGCCGAGAGCCGCATTTTCAAATAAAATGCCGTCGCCCGCTTGAGGGAGCATTGCCGAAGATTTATCAAAGGAACTTTCACGATTGTCTTCGACGATTTTTTCATCAAGTGCAATCAGGATGTTTCCTCGGTCTACCTTGTAGACGGTTCCGAGGTATAATCCGTGGTGATTGCTGAAAGTCCCGTTGACTAGTTCCTGATGGTTGTCTCCATCGAGCCAACCGGTATTAAGCCCACGACTAAAGAGCACTTCGAGTGGCTCCATGTCTTTGGCGTCGAGAGGTATTCTGTTTAATGCCTTGCGGTAGGCGCGCGAAACGGCGGCAACGTATTCGGGGCTCTTGAGTCGTCCTTCGACCTTTAATGAATTTACGCCAATTTCTTCAAGTTCATCCAGTTTCGGGAGTGCGCAGAGATCACGGGTGCTGAATAGGTATTGGGCATCCGTATCACGGAACTCTTTACCATCCACAAAAATGCGGTAGGGAAGTCTGCAGCTTTGGGCACACTGGCCGCGGTTGGCACTTCGACCGCCAAAGTTTTCGCTGGTAAGGCATTGCCCCGAATAACTGACGCAGAGGGCCCCGTGAATAAATACTTCGAGTTCAAGGTCGGTGGCACTCTTGATAGAGGCGATTTCTTTCACCGAAAGTTCGCGGGCGAGTACGGCGCGGTTAAAACCGATGCTCTTGACAAAATTGACGCCTTCGGCACTAGATAGGGTCATCTGCGTGCTGGCGTGAATTTCTTGCTCCGGGCAAATGGCGCGTATCAGCCGCGCCAGTCCAATGTCTTGAATAATAAAGGCGTCTGGTTTTAGCGATATGATTTTTTCGAGGAATTCGGGGAGTT
The DNA here is from genome assembly GCA_902761355.1 of Fibrobacter succinogenes. Classification (GTDB taxonomy): domain Bacteria; phylum Fibrobacterota; class Fibrobacteria; order Fibrobacterales; family Fibrobacteraceae; genus Fibrobacter; species Fibrobacter succinogenes_M. The sequence goes on from CACWJY010000020.1 coordinate 45,825, forward strand.
GCCAAAGTTCTCGCTCAAAGACAAGGACGTTCATCGCAAGGAATGTACGTACTCCACGAACGCGCGCGTAGCGGATCATATCTGCAACATCGTCGAAGGTGAAATCTTCGGTGCGTCCGCGCGCGTTCCAGTGCGGTACACCAAAATATACGGCATCGGCACCGTTCTTGACGGCTGCTTCGAGCATTTCGCGGGTTCCTACCGGTAAAAGCAGTTCCGGCGATGTTTTAGGGCTAAAATCCATGTGCCTAAAGATAAAAAAGTTTTGCTATATTCCGCTCATGCGGCTTTGGCTTACGACATCCCCTGACGATTTTGCTTCTGAGTTTGATGACATTGAACAGATGTTTTCACGCGGACTTACGCGGTTAATTTTGCAGAAACGAGGCCGAAACGGTTCTCCCTATGCTACTGAAAGTGATTACGAACGCTGGCTATTGTCACTTTCTATGGAATGTCGCGATCGCATTTGGGTGCGTGGAACTCCGGATTTGGCGGAACGCTTGGATGTTCGCGGTTGTGTCGCCGAGGCTGGTTCGTTGCTGGGCGATGTTCCCGAGAGTTGGAAACGCGTGAATACAGTTGCCTTTTGCCGGAGCCTGGATCAGTTGGAACAGCTTCCCGAATGGATCGCTGGCGCTTTGGTTGGACCTGTGTTTCAGCCGCAGTCTGTCTATGAACCAGTCAAATTTCACGGAATTGAGTCTGTTTTGGGCAAGTTGAATGATTTAGTCGGAGCTTCGAAAATACCGCAGGTGATTGCCTTTGGCGGTGTAGACCACGAAACGCTTGACGAAATCAAAAAACTCCCCGTGCAGGGAGTCTCTGTTCTCGGGGGCATTTGGAATTATGCTGACCCGGTGAATGCGTTTATCAAGTTATCGCGTGCGCTTCAATTCTAACGCAAAATCATTTTTTAAGGTTAGACCATTTTACGCCATTGGCATAGACATCTTTACGGAGATATTTGCCGTGGGTTTGCGGAACACCCTTTAAGCGATTGCCGAGAAAATCATAATATTCGGTTCGAAGAGGGTTGCCGTTAAAGTTCAAATGCTTTTGAGCAACCAATGTCGTTGTGGTATCCGGTTCCTTATAAGGCTTGTCAGGGTCATCCACGATCATCTTGATTTTGGCTTGGCTCTTGCAGCCGGTCTCGTTTGTGTAGGTCACGGTGTAGTAGCCGCTGTTATCGCCGTCGACATTCTCCAGGATATTTTCGCGGATGGTGGACTTGAATCCGTTCGGACCTTCCCAGCTCCAGATCTTGCCGTCCCACGGGTGCGGGCCGAATGTGACTGACGCGCCTTTGGCAACTTTCAAGTCAAGAGTCTCGTTCCAGCTTCCGTCATCGACTTTCACGTAGGGGACAATCTTTGTGCCGCTGCACGGGCCTACCACCTTCTTCCCGTCGCACACGCCTATAGAATCGGGAATTTCAATCACCCGCGGTTCAAAATCTGGGGTGGGGAAGGCCTTCATGAGGGCCGCCGTTTCCTGGGCGGTTACCGGGAGGATTGTCCCGTGGCGGGGCGTGAAGGCTCCGCTCGTCTTGGTGTCCTGCACGAACTTGAAGTTCTCGAGGTCGGGGCTGCTCGTAAATTGATAATGCCCGTTCATGTAGCAGTCATACATGAGCACCCAGGAATTCAGGTTGATGAGCTTGAATACGCCCGCGCCTTCCACGGCTTCGGTCGTCTGTTGCAGAGCCTTGCTTGGCTTGCTCCACTGCGAACCGCTGGCGGCTCCGCTCTTGGGCATGAGCGAACTTGCGGTCACCTTGCAGATGCCGCCGTCGCCTTCGTTCTTGTAGAAGGCGTGGTAGAACTTGTCTACCGGGTTGTAGACGATATCCATGTCGATGGTCGACTTGCCGCGGTCAAAGAAATGCTGCGGGTCGCCCTCCAAATCGGTGAAGTCCTTGTTCGAGTAGGCGTAGAACACCTTGTCGTAGGGGATAGTACCATCGTTGGTCAACAGCGAAAAGTACACGAGCGGGCGGCCCTTGGTGCCGTCTCCGTTGTCGTAGGTGTCGTCCCAGAACGTCTCGGGAGCCCAAACTCGGGTCACGTTTGCGAAGTTCTTGCCCTTGTACTTGTCCGGGAAATGTACGGTGGAGTGTTTCCAGTTGATGAGGTCGCGGGACTTCATGAGCACCATGCCGCGGTTGCTTGCCCAGCCCTCGGCACTCTTCATGTCGGTATTCACCATGTAGAACCAGCCGTCGGGAGCGCGCAGCACGTGCGGGTCGCGGAGCCCCTTCTTGATGCTTACCGTGTCGGCGGCCACCACGCGTTTTCCGTTGTTCATGGCGGTAAAGCTGTAGCCGTCGTTGCTCAGGGCATAATAGATGTTTTCGTTGTCGTTGGCCGGGAAATACGCGAAAAGGTAGTTGGAGTAGGGCTCGTACCCGTGGATAGAGACTTTTAACGGAACGTCCTGCGTCTTTGCTATCATGTTGTCGTGGACGGTCGCCGTGAGAGTCACTTCCTTGTTTTCGCCCACAAACCTGCCGTTAATGTGGCCGTCGTGGGTGAGGAACAGCGTGTCGCTGCTTTTCCAGGTGATGGGGAAGGTTTCTCCGCCAAGCTTTATGGTGTCGAGGAGGGTGAGGTCGGTATACAGGTCGTTGGCCGAGTTGCCAAAACTCTTGCTTACGCTGTCGACAGCGCGCCAGAAGGGGGCTATGTCGACCACATCCTGTGCAAAAGCCGCCCCGGTCAAAACGATTGCTATCGGTAAAACCTGTTTCATGCTAAACACTCCTAATCTCTAGCTGTCAATACTGCTTTTGATAAATATAATTCATAATTTTAGGTGTTTTTTTATAAAAAAATGAAGATTGTTGATATTTTTTCCATAATTCGGATATAGTTTATATCACACATTCTTCTAAAAAAACATATAATAAAGTTGCAAAAGGGCTTTTTTGATAAAAATAAGGCATATTATTCCAAGTTGGAATATAACAGGTTGTCCTATTTCGACTTATAAACATTAGATTAAGGGTATATGGATCGGAAGCGCGCAAAAATTTTAGTGATTGATGACACAAAGACGAATATCGAAGTGCTTGAAGGCATTTTGGCGAATGATTATGATGTTTTTGTTGCCTTAGATGGAAAAAAGGGCCTGGCTCTTGCCGAAAAGGTTAAGCCAGACCTTATTCTGCTTGACGTCATGATGCCCGAAATGGACGGCTACGAAACACTTCGCCAAATGAACGAGAAGAAGCTGGTTGAAAATACGCCAGTGCTGTTCCTGACGGCAAAGGCGGATTCCAAAAGCGAACAGACTGGGCTGGATTTGGGGGCCGTAGACTATATTACCAAGCCGTTCCACCCGAATTTAGTGCAGTTGCGCATCAAGAACCAGCTGGAATTCAAGCACCAGCGCGATCATTTGCAGGAACTGGTAGAAGAAAAGACCCTGGATTTGCGTAAAACCCTGAAGGTGATGCTTACTAGCCTTGGTGCACTGGCCGAATACCGCGATCCCGAAACGGGAGCGCACATCAAGCGCACGCAGGTGTTGGTGCAGATGCTTGCCGAAAAGTTGCGAGACCATCCGCGCTTTAAGGATGCGATCCCCAATAATGAATATATCGATTACTATGCGACGGCTGCCCCTTTGCACGATATTGGCAAAGTCGGCATTCCTGACGAAATCTTACGTAAGCCGGCCCGCTTGAATGAAGAAGAATGGGCGGTCATGAGTACGCATGCGCAGATGGGTTACGATGTCTTGGTTAATGCCACGCATGAGCTTAAGGACCATCCGTTGGTGCGCATTTCGGCTGAGATTATCCTGAATCACCATGAACGTTTTGACGGCGATGGTTACCCAAACGGTCTTAAGGGCGACAACATTCCTGTCGGGGCACGCCTGATGTCCGTTGCCGACGTCTACGATGCGCTTGTATCCAAGAGACCTTATAAGGAGGCTTTCCCTCATGAGGTTGCTGTTAAAGAAATCCTAGAGGGGAAGGGGACGCAGTTTGACCCAGATGTGGTCGATGCCTTTATGTCCTTTGAATCCGAACTGCCCCGGATTTATGAGCAGTTCAAGGAATAGCCGTATAGGAGTTTGGTCTTGACTTATAATCCACTGAACGCCCAACGTCGTCGTTTAAGAAACCGCATCTCTGTGGTTTATATGTTGCCGACATTGCTTGCTGCAGTGGCTATGGTCTTTATTTTTTCGTATGCGGTCCGTTCCATGCTGGTGGAATCCGCTGTAGCCAATACTGAAACGGCTCTCCGCGAACGAGTACAGTCCGAAGTCGAAGCCTTCTTGGGTAGTCGCGAAGAAAAATTTCTTGCGACGGCGAAACGTGTTCAGCAGGTATCAAAAGATAAATCAATTAGGCCTATACTTTATAGACAGACTCAAAGTGCCGAGGGCATTGTTGATGTCTATTTTGGAACGACGGACGGTGATTTTATTTCGGGTCGAGGCATCAAGCTTGAAAGCGATCTGGGCGAGTTTCGTACTAAAGGCTGGTATCTAGAAGCTTCTCGCAAAAGGGGCCTTGCCTATACGGGGCCAACCATCCGTAAAAGCCTGAACCGTCAGGTTCTTTCGCTTTCTTACCCAATATGGGATAATAACCACAAGTTCAAGGGAGCCGTTGGCGAAGATATCAACCTTCATAAGGTTCGATTGAGCATGGGGGCGCTTGCCAAAGAAGAAGGCGGCATTACCATGCTGGTTGGTAGCGAGAACGACAATGTCTTTACTTATTTCCCGTACGAAACCAACCGCGGAAAGGTCTTGCAGGATAGTGTAGAAGACTTGTTGCAGCTGGTCTCTGATAAGTTTAGCTCCGATACTTTGATGGATGGAAGGATCCTTCGCTTCGAAAAGACGAACGAACACCATCAACAGCTGATTTTTATGGTGACCCCCTTAAAACAGCTACCGTTTTACATTGTTCACGTGAGCCAGCATAACAAGATTGCCGCTAGTATAGACAATAATTCTTCGACGGTGCTTGGCGTGGTGGCCATCTTTGTATTTGCGTTGATAGCCCTTGCCGCCATCGCGTCTCACCTTTTGTTCCGTAAGTATATTCAGCGAGACTTGAACGATAGTGTGAATTCGAGTACGCTTTTTGATACGCTTTTGTGGAAAGGCGATAATTTTACGATTATCCTGACAAACGAGAATTTCGACATCTTGCATGCGAGTGCCCATGTGGTTGATTTCTTGAATAATGGCGAAGACATGAAAGAAGAAAGCCTATTCAAGTTCTTTAAGTCGGATGCCTTTAAGAAGTTTGCGCATCGTGTTGCCATGGGCGGGCAGATGCTTGCAAGCGAACGTAAGACGATTGAGCGTGTGCAGAATGCCGATGGGGAAGTCGCATGGTGGGGCATGTCTTTCCAGGCTCTGGTCGAAGATAATGGTGCAACCCGCTTCCTGATTATGGTAAACGACGAAACGAGCGGCATCCAGAAAGACACGATTCTGGATACGATTATGCTTTCGGGCGACCATTCGATTCTGGTGATTTTCGACAAAAATTTGCATGTCAAGTACATGTCAAAACAACTGGCTGAATTCTTGGGTAAGGAATGGCGCTCTTTTGTCGGTCTTTCGATAAACGAACTCAAGGAAATGGGGCTCCCCGAATCAATTATTAACGCCATGATTACCTCTTACAAAAAGGACGAGGTCTGGAAGGATTCGTTTATGCTTAAGCCCGAAAACGGGGCTGTAGAGACTTGGTTCCGCGGCGAGGGCTGTACGCTTAAGGTGCAAGAAACAGTCGTGGGTTATATGCTTTCGATGATTGATATTTCGGAAGTGGTGGCGGCCCGTGAAATCGCAGAACAGGCGACCCAGGCTAAGAGTGAATTCCTGGCGAACATGAGTCACGAAATCCGAACCCCGATGAATGCGATTATCGGCATGGCGCACCTGATTTCGGAAACGAACCTGGATGATCATCAGCATGGTTTTGTAGACCGCATTAGTCATGCGGCAAAGTCCTTGTTGGGGATTATCAACAACATTCTTGATTTCTCGAAAATTGAAGCTAAAAAGCAGGATCTTGAAATCACGCAGCTGGTGTTGCATGACGTCATTGGTGAAGTGGCCGCCCTTGCCGAGGTTCGTATTGCCGGCCGTCCTATAGAACTGATTGTCGATGTGGACCCGGATATTCCCGAAATTTTGATGGGTGACCCGCTGAGGCTTTCGCAGATCTTCACGAACCTCATTAATAATGCGACCAAGTTTACCGAAAAAGGCGATATTACCTTGAGCGTAAAGCTGGTTCAGTTGGCGAACAATATCGTAAAACTGAATTTTAGTGTCAAGGATACGGGTATCGGTATGACGCCGGAACAGCTTTCGCGTCTGTTTAATGCCTTTACGCAGGCCGATGGATCTACGACCCGTAAGTATGGCGGTACCGGTCTTGGACTTGTGATTTCAAAGTCGCTGGTCGAACTGATGGGCGGCCAGTTGCAGGTAACGAGTACTTCTGGCGAAGGCTCTACGTTCTTCTTTACGATTTCGCTCCCGGTAGCCCCGCAGGCGGGTGAACCTAAGTGGAAATCGGAGAGCCGCTTTAGAAACAAGAATGTTCTCCTGGTTGACGACTGTACTAACCTGCGTACCATTTTGCGTCATTATCTGAACAAGTTGCAGTGCGTGGTTGAAGAAGCCAGTTCTGTCGACGAAGCGCTTGATTTGATTCAGGCGCATGAAGAGGCGGGCGAGGCTCCCTACGATTTGTTCCTCGTCGACTACGCCATGCCTATTTTGAGTGGTTTTGATTTTGTGCATGGCTTGAGTGATTCGATGAAGTCTATCCCCAAGGTGCTGATGCATCCGATTCATTTTGACGAAAATGACTTGAATTCGGCGAAAAAGCTTGGGTTTAATAGTTATGTTTCTAAACCGCTTCAAATTAGTTCTCTTTTAAGTGCATTGCAGGAGGCTTTTGGCTACTCGCTGACCTACAAGAAAGTGGAGAAAAAAGAAAAGGGCAAGATTTACTTTAAAGAAGCTAAGATCCTGTTGGTTGAAGATAACCAGATGAACCAGGAATTGGCTGTTTCGCTCTTGAATAGTGTCGGTCTTACGTCAATGGTAGCGAACAACGGTAAAGAAGCTCTTGAAATGCTTAAAAAGGATGCCTTTGACCTAGTGTTGATGGATATCCAGATGCCTATTATGGATGGCCTTACCGCCACGCGTGAAATTCGTTCTCGCGAAGATGAATACTTTAAGAAGGTGCCGATTCTTGCGATGAGTGCGCGCGCGTTCCAGAAAGATACCGAAGAGTGCCTAGAAGCGGGCATGAATGCGCATATTGTCAAGCCGATTGATCCGACTGTCCTTTATGAAGAATTGGCGAAATTCCTCCCGGTTGCTGCAGAAACACCGGCTGTAGCCAAGAGTGAAGAAAAAGAAGATCTATCTCAGGATGATAGAAGCTTTATTTCTCATTTCCAAAAGATCAAGAACTTTGATGCCGAAGCGGGACTTTACCATGTGAACAACAATCGTAACATGTTCCTCAAAATATTGCAGGGATTTGTTCGTGACTATGGTGGAAACTCGTTTAATCTGAGGGGACTTATTGAACAGTTCCATTATGAAGAAGCAACGAGAATTGTGCATACCATCAAGGGGCTGTGTGGAACGATTGGTTCTAACCATGTGCAAAACTTGGCTGCAACGCTCGAAACAGAACTGGAACAGAAACAGTGCAATTTTGACAGCTATAATGAGTTTGAAGAGAACCTGCGTTCGCTAGTTGAAGATCTTTCTGTGGTGTTGGACAATATCGTTTCGGAACAGAATACACCGGTGCAAAAAACTCGTGATCCGGAGGCTGCACAAAAACTTGCGGCTGCTGTCAAGGCATTGAAGGAAGCGGTGGATACCTGTTCTTCGACCCAATGCAAGCGTATTCTAGATGGCATCGAGAATATTGCGTTCGAGCCGAACCAAGAAGTTCTGCTCCATAAGTTGAAGGAACTTTTGGAAGACTACGACTTTAGCGAAGCGTCCGAAATCCTGGAAACTCTCGAAAAAACGCTTGCTTAGTGTAAAACCATTGCCGCGATAAACGCGAGCGCCACAATCACCGCAGCCGCTATGGCGAGCGGGTTCGCCTTTTTCTTCTTTTCGCCGAATTCATTCTCGACAATTTCATCGTAGTCGGGCGTTTCGAGGTCGGTAAATTCTGCGCCCTCGGACCAGCCGGTATCCTTGTCGCTCCCGCAATGCGGGCAGAATGTGGCGTTGTCTTTAATTTCTGAATGGCAGTGCGGGCAAAGCATATTGAGGTGAACTGTAGAATGTGAAAAGGATGATGTTTTTTGACAAAATATATTATATATTTCGAGAGAACGGTAGTTTTAAAATGTTCAAGACGTTTATTGCAATCTTTCTTGCCTTTACCCTGAGCGTCAGCACCGTAGGGTGTGCTGCATCTGGCCCCTCTGCGATTCATAAGCCGAATACGCTGCAAAATCAGCATTCAGGTAATCCTTCGAAAAAAGTGATTGCCATTGACGATGCCTTGAATTTTGCCAATGGCGGAGAAGTTGAGGTAAGCGATATTCTGATTGCAGGTGGATTGCTCCTAGTCGGATCGTTCCTACTAGTTCTCGTTTTTCTAGGTTCCTCGGGGGGAACAAGCGGCGGTCAGAACGGCGGCATGTAAAAAAAACACCCCGGAAAAATCCGAGGTGTCTTTAAGCTTTTGGCTTATGCCGCTAAGCGGCAAAGCCGCATTTACGATTACAGCTTGTTGTTGGAACCAAGAACGTCGACGATCTTGTGTTCGTACATCTTCTGCATGTTTTCGCGAGCCGGCTTGAGGTACTGGCGCGGGTCGA
>CACWJY010000021.1 GCA_902761355.1 Fibrobacter succinogenes
CAAATATACGGGAGCGTTCGCAGATACGAAATCGAATCGTCCGACAAGTGGTTCTGCGTCCATTCAATGGCTTGCTTGGCATATGGGTTAAACCCGGCGCTGGACTCATGCTTGATCGCCACGCTGTCGTGGTTACCGATAATGCAAATGTCCATATTTTCGCGTGCGAGACGAACACTTTCGTCAGGATCCGCACCATAACCCACTAAATCACCCAGACAAACCTTCCGTTCTACCCCGTTGTCCTTCATAGAGGCAAGAACCGCCTCGAAAGCCACCGCGTTAGAATGGATATCAGAACAAATACCGTATAGCATGGTCGTAATGTAGCAAAAAATGAGGGACGATAATTAACCAATCTTCGCGACAAGGTTCATCAAAGTCGTGAAATTGAGCTTATTGCTCCTTGCGAATGTCAGGAAATCTTTTTCCTCTTTCGTGACCCGAATCTGAAATTTCAGCGGAGAGGCAAATTTCGTCTTTCTGCCAGCATTTTCGCGCGCTCCACCATGTCCGAATTTCTTCTCATAAAGGGCGATGCCCGATTTTTTCAGATATTCCTTTTCTGAAATAATCTTTTCGTCTGCAGAGACATCCGATTCTTTTTTCTTGAAGACGAATCCTTCGGAATCTTTCACATAAACATAGGACATTCTAGTTAGAATATAGGTAAAAATTTTGAATTTGTCAACATATTCAAGAAGCAGGCTTTGTTTAGCGTATTCATAGTTTCCTTTGGGTTAAACAAAACAGAAAGCTCCCCAAACGAGGAGCTTTAGAGCATTTAGCCAAAATAAAAAGTTATTATGAAGAAAACTACAACATGCCGAGTTCGCGAAGCATTTTCTCGTACTTGTCTGCACGAGCCTCCGCTTCATCAGCACGGGCCTTTTCCGCATCAGCCTGCTTTTGGATTTCATTTGCACGCTGACGTTCACGGTCTACAGCGATGTCGATTTCCTGTTGCCAAGTCATATAGCGTTTCCTCGTTTCGTTGTCCGTCTGGTACCACTTCACCATCCTGTCAATCTTCTTGGTTTCTGGAGAACTCGGATTCCTTGTTGCGAAGTACTCCAAATATTCCCTGATAGATTTCTCGGCGACGTCGCGGTACTTACTGAATATATAAAAATTCTTGTAACAGAGATCCCCCAATTCAATTTTCGGGTTATCAACTTCGAGATTCTTGAACCTGTAGACGGCTTTCCCCTGCCCGAAAATGTCCTCGGGGCACAGGAACATGATATAGAGATCCTTCAGCTTATAGTAAACTTCGCCCTTGTTCAGCGCTTCGCTGTCGCACATTGCCTGGTAGTACCGGGTCCGCTTGGGGATGTCCTCGTTGTCCTCCATCTGCATTTCGATATCGAAGCTGCGGAGAGTCTCACCATCTGGACCAGTTTCCTTTACAAAGACATCGTAGCGGATTCCCTTGTAAAACGGGCTTACGTCAATGGTCTTTTCGGGCTCGGGATCCTTGAGTTCATAAATCCTGATGCCGAGTACAGCTTCGAGGAACGGCTTGGCAATTTCCTTATGCCCAAACACCATAGCAAACATGAACCTGTTCGTTATGGGGAGCTGTTCAAAAGGAGTGCGTTTCGCATCCATTTTTTCATCTTGCTACCGAAACGCGTCGGTTTTCGCGAACAAGGAGTTTTTCCGAGTCTATACTATACACGTAACTTTCAGGCTCTCACCGCCAATTTTTTAAAAAATTTATTTCTTTTTACAAAACGAAACGGATTTACAATTATAATTTGTCTTTTCCCAAATAAAAAGAAGCCCCGGTTCTTCACCGAGGCCATCTCTAGATCCTTCGACTCCGCCCTTACGGGCTTCGTTCAGGATGACACTTAAGGATTACACACCCTTCTTGAAGCGCTTGCTCCACCACAGAACGATCGGAGAGCAGATGCACACAGAAGAGTAGGTACCGATAAGGATACCGAAGCACTGGACCAAGCCGAAGTCGCGGATCGAAGAACCGCCCATCACAGCGAGGATCACGCACACGAACAAGGTCGTGAGAGAGGTCACCATGGTACGGCTGAAGCACTGGTTCATAGACTTATTGATGGTTTCGGCGAAGTTGCTAGAACCATACACGGCAGTGTTTTCACGAATGCGGTCGAAGTTCACGATAGTGTCGTTCACAGAGTAACCGATCATGGTGAGGAGCGAGGCAATCAAGGCGCCGTCGAAGGAAAGACCGAAGGCGGAGATGAAGCCGAGCGTAATCACGGTATCGTGCACCAGGCCGAGCACGGCAGCGACACCAAAGCCGAGACCGAACTTACCGAAGCGGAACCACACGTAAATCAGAATGCCGAGCCATGCGAGGATCACAGAAAGGATTGCGTTGAAACGGAGTTCCTTACCGATGGTCGGACCCACATTGTCCTTAGCAACGATTTCGCACTTCTGACCGGCCTGTTCGAAGGCCTGAGCCATCTTAGCTTCGAACTGAGCGTCATCAGAGGCGCGCATGCTAATCTGGTAAGAGTTAGCAGAAGTACCACCGAGCGTACGGACCTTCGTGCCAGAGATGCCAGCAGCAGAGAGAGCCTTGCTCAAATCCTTTTCATGCTTGTCGCTATCCTGATACTGCACGGTATAAACCTGACCACCCGTGAAGTCGATGCTGAAGTCAAAGCCCTTAACAGCGATGAAGGCGATAGAAGCAACAATGAGGATCAAGGAAACGAGACCGAAACGACGACGGTTCGGAATGATCTGGAGGTTAGCTTCGTTGATAGCCTTGAAGCCGCCACCAATCGAAAGGGTCGTAGCGTCGCGCTTGGCAAGCTTCCAATCCAAGATGGAACGGGTCACCGTGATAGCGCAGAACAAGGAGGTCAAGATACCGATCGTAAGCGTAAGACCGAAACCCTTCACAGAACCGGTACCAATCTTATAAAGTATAAGGCCGGTAAGCACGGTGGTCAAGTTGGAGTCCAAGATGGCACCGAAGGCGCGTTCGTAACCCTTGGCCACAGCGGCGCGGGCGGTCAAACCGTTCTTAAGTTCTTCACGAATACGTTCGTAAATAATCACGTTGGCGTCGAGAGACATACCGACCACGAGGATGAAACCGGCGATACCCGGCAAGGTCAACGTAGCGTTAAACACAGACATCACGGCGGCGGTCACCAAGGTGTTGATCACCATACCGAAGCTTGCAATCAAACCACCGAGGCGGTAGTAGGCAACCATGAACACCAAGCAGAGGATAAGGCCGATAGCACCGGAACCGAAGCCCTGCACAATGTTTTCTTCACCGAGGGTTGCACCCACGCTGCGGCTTTCAATAATCTTCATCGGAGCCTTGAGGGCGCCGGCACGGAGCACGACAGCGAGGCGGTTAGCTTCGGCCATGTCGTCGAGGCCAGTAATCTGAGCTTCACCGTTCGGGATACGGTCACGAATCACCGGAGCAGAAATCACCTGGTTGTCAAGCACGATAGCCATCTGCTTGCCAATGTTGGCGGCAGTCACAGCAGAGAACTTTTTAGGACCGATGCCAGAGAACTTGAGGCTAACAGCCACTTCACCAGCGTTAGTACCATCGCCTACGCGGTAGGGGCGAGCGTCAGACACATCGTCACCGGCCATTTCAGCGCGGCGTTTGAGGAGGTAAAGGCGCTTGGCCTTAATCTTGGAATCACGCTGCACCGGTTCGAGACCACTGCCAAAGGCGAAAGCGACATCGCGCGGAATCAGCTTCTGCACACCTTCGGTAGCAAGGAGCTTCTTCACCTTTTCGACGTTTTCTTCGGCGATAAAGCCACCGTTACCAAAGCTCAGGTAGTAAGCGGAAAGGGCAACGCCGACCTCAGATGCCGGTTGAGCCTCGACTGCGGCAGAATCCTTGGCGGAATCGGTAGCAGCGACTTCAGCGGCAGGAGCCTTACCGAGCAATTCGTCATCGGAAAGGGCCTTGGTCGTATCCTTGGCGGAATCAGCCTTGGCAACCGTAGAATCCTTGGCAGTAGAGTCCGTTGCTGCGGAGTCAGCCACGATGTCGGTCGTCTGGCGGGTCAGGTACTGGTCGATGAGGCCAACCACCTGCGTAAACTTTTCAGCTTCGGCCAAAATCTTGAATTCGAGCTTAGCGGTCGAACCCACGAGAGCCTTTGCAGTGGAGTCATCCACGCCTGCCAGTTCAACCACGATTCGGTCGTCGCCGGACGGGGAAATCTGCGGTTCAGAAAGACCGTATTGGTCAACGCGGTTACGGATGATTTCGAGGGACTGTTCCTGGATGTCCTTGATATCGTCACCCTTGATGTTGGTCTTATCAATTTCAAGGGTAATGGCCGTACCACCAGCAAGGTCAAGGCCGAAATTGATGGATTTTGCGCCCACCTTCGGATTTTCCTTGAGGAAGGTCTGCTTTTCTTCGCCCTTCTTGGTGTGAACCTGGATAGAAGGCCATACAGTGTAGGCCGACAAAACAATGACGAGGAGAATAATGAGTTCTCGCATGCCGAATTTTTTCTTGTTCATTTGTAATCCCTTAATAAGGCATTATTCAGTAAGTTTTGCGCCCAAAGATAGAAAAAGTAGCTAACGGCTTGTGCCAAACAATTTGGAATGCGGGCGAGAAACGCAACAAAAAGGAAAGAAAGTGCAAAAAATGGAGATTTCACAAAAAAAGGGGGAATCCCCCCCCCCTCCTAAAAAAACACCAGCAAAAAAACAAATTATTGTTTTACCGCTGTATCAGCAGGAACCTCAGCACTCGAAGAAGACGCTTCAACCGGTTGCGGTTTTGGCGCAAGCATTACATACAAAGTATCATGCACAACAACCGTATCGCGGACAAAGACCGTATCAGGACGGCACGCAGGCATCGAAGACGAACTTACCACCTTAGCAACGCTACTGCTCGACTTAACTGCCGCCGAAGATTTTTTTGCCTCGGCAGACGAACTCACAGAAGCCTTCTTTTCTTCGGCCTCAATTTTTTTCACCAACTCTTCACGGTCAGCCTTTAACTGAGCCAGTTCTTTTTTATAGCGGTCCTTGTTCATCGGGCGACGTTCACGAGCGTACTTGCCCTCAACGCGATTGATTTTAAGGTCCAGTTCCCGAAGTTGGTCATAAAGAGGGCCCTCGCCTTTTACTTCTGAAGTCGGGGAGAAAAATTCCACGAACTTATTCCACATGGATTTTTCTTCGGCATGAGCCGGAGACACTATTATATATAAAGCACAGCCAACCACGACTGCACGAACCAAGCTAAAGACTCGTAAATAAGACATATCCCAATGATAGAAAAAATGTCTAAAGGAAGCAATAAAGCCGCGCCACCCCTTTACAAACGGTCCATTTTTTCTAAATTAATGACACTCGCGGGAGTAGCTCAGTTGGTAGAGCGCGACCTTCCCAAGGTCGATGTCGAGGGTTCGAAACCCTTTTCCCGCTCTAAAATGGAAAAGACACCTTCACGGTGTCTTTTTCATTTTACAAGAGAATAAAATGGGTTGAGAACCCTCGAAGAAGGTTCGACTAAATTCTTTTGTGGGCGCAAGCCCGTGAAAAGAATTTAGGACTTTGAGCGAAGCCGTCAAACCCTTTTCAATTCCATACTTACAAGTAATAATCCGGCCTAATTTCCAAGACCTTTTCATCCGCCTCAAGTTCAGCAGCCGGCACATTGCGACCAACAACGAGAGCAGAATCAAAGCCAGCAATTTTTGCACCGAGCACATCCGTACCCAAGGTATCGCCCACCATCAGCACTCGAGAACCCTCAGGCAGACTTCGCTTGACCTTCTCCCAAATCGCCGGGAACGGCTTACCCAAATAAAACGTCTCGCAACCCGCGCCCCCATTCGCCTCGCACATGGAATCGCGACGCAACCTTTCGGAAAGCGCTCCCGATACAGGTTCACGTACGGTCACGCCATCGTCCCCCGGAATTTTCGGCGCCCACGCATCGGAATTCAGCACCAGGAGCATCGAGCCCGCGCGCTTCAAAATCTTTACCGCCTGCTCATACGTTTCAGGCGTTTCCTTCGCCGATGAAATCGCCACAATCGGTTCAGCAGGTTCCGCATCGAGCGCTACCGCCGTAATTCCGCAACTTTCAAGCACATGTTTTCCCGTTTCGCGACCGATGTAATACACCTCGCGCACCGCCTTGCCACGGCCTCGCAATTCAACGCATAAATCCTTGAGCAGACTTCCCGAAGAAATCGTCTCGGCTTCGCTAAACGCGAAGCCGCGTTTAGCCGCATCCGCCGCAAGAACCGAATCCACATCAGAAGCAGCATTGGTAATCAGACGCATCTGCTTACCCGCTGCGCGCAGCATTGTATACCAATCCAGCGCGCCCTCGTAAACAAAGCTTCCGCGGTTATAGAGTGTACCATAACCATCAAAGCAGAAAGCATCGTAACGGTCCAGCAAATCTTCCATGCGCACACGCTTCGGCTCCGCAGAGCCAGCCCAGGAAAGCCCCTGAGATTTCAGGAGTTCTTCGTAACGCAAGTAGATTTCTGTTTCGAAAATTTCCATTGACTAGCAGCGACTATTCAAAATACCGTAGTCGCGGCCTTCCACCGGAATCACGAGCTGCAATTTCGAAAGCACGTCGATATGCTTGTCGAATTCGGCCTTAAAATCTTCGCCGAGTTCTTCTTCGTCATCGTGATTCAAGTTGTAGGCAATGTAGCTGCCGTCCGGGAAAATCGAGATGCAGCAATCCCACGTGATGTCGCCTTCCTGTTCTTCTTCATCGTCATCACGGTCCTTGCTTTCGAGCATCAGCATCGGACGCGGAGCCGGAATCGCTTCAGCATGACCGTTTTCAAAAATGAAGTAGTTGCGGCTCACCAGTTCGTGTTCCAAAGCCATCGTCGAGGGAGTGCGTTCAAATTCGTTGCGGAGCCTACGGATATTGCCAAGGTCATCTTCGTACGGATCCTGGAAATCCTGCGGAAGCACCACCTGATAATAGTCGAATTCCTTGCCACTCTTGGCATAGGTCTCCTGCCATTCCTGCGGCGGTTCCGGACGAAGAGTCAAGAAGTCCTCGAAAGCATCCAAAATATCGAACAGTCTAGAATTCCAAGGTTCGTCTTTCTGCTGCTGCACCAGTTCCATGAAATTCTTCAGGCGTTCTTCGCCCGAGATTTCTTTCAATTCTTCATTTTCGTCTGCCATACTTACCACTCCTCCACTGTTTTCTTGGTGAGGCTCATCGCGATATCCTTTTCGTAGTACGCAGGCTCGCTAATGAAAATCGGATACACAGGGCTTTCGCCATGGTACAAAATATCTTCGCCATCGAATGTACGGAACAACTTGTCGCCATCCTTGAGCTCGCGATAGTCGCGACCCATCAAATCCGGATGAATCATCGCCTGAATAGGGCCACCACCCTGCGGCTTGGGGTACCCCAAATCCTGGAATTGCGTATACACATCCACCTTAATCGGCGGGCGTTTCTGCAATTCGCCGCGGTTCCATTCCTCGGCCAGTTCCAGATATCGTTTCACCAGTCGTTCCGATTCCTCAAAAATGGCAGCATCAATTGTCCCATGCTGTTGCGGTCCAATTTCAATACACACATCCGCTTTCGCGACCGTTCCAAAATACGGCGAAGCGGAGCGTTCTTCGGGCTGGTAATAAATCCACGCATCCTTGAATTCCTGCGTCAGCACCGCCGAGGCTCGCATCGTAAACGGGTCACGCGTTGACAGAATCAGGCAATAGCCCATATTCGAGCCCGTGTTGTGCACATCCAAAAGCAGGTCCGTCTTGGTGGCGGCCCCCTTCGGGCCATACAAAGCATTCAGTTCCTTAGCGCGGCGGAATTCATACAGTTTCGAATCCACCGTCGTATCCAAACACACCTGCGAAAAAGCGCGATTCAAGTCATGATCGCGATAGCGGCGGTTCAGGCGCACCGCTTCGGGGTTAGCAAGCACCAAATCCACCTTGGCGCTACAGAGCGAATTATAGCACTCTGGATGTTCCATCCATTTTTGGACAAGGCGAACCCCCGTCCGTTCGTTACCGTGGGTACCACCTGCAACGACTATGGTATTTATCAAACTCATATTGTAAATATAGCAAAACGGCGCTTTCGCGCCTACTAAAACGCCCCGGATTACTCCGAGGCAGTTTATTAAATCCAGCGATTTCGCAAATTACTTCTTCAGCAAGTCACGAATTTCGGTGAGGAGTTTTTCTTCGGCACTCGGTTCAGGAGGTGCGGGCGGTTCAGCCGGAACGGCAGCTTCCTGTTTACGCATATTCTGCATGAAGCCGAGGAACTTCTTCATCACGAGGAACACCACGATGGCGACAATGAGGAAGTCGACGATTCCACCGATGAAATTGCCGTAGGGAATTTCGACACCGGCAGCCGTAGTGTAAGAGAGGGACTTGAGGCCTTCGCCAGCATCTTTACCGCCAGCCATGGCGATGATTGCCGTAACGCCCGGCATCACGATGTCGTTTACGAAGGAGGTGACGATTTTGCCGAAAGCACCACCGATAATCACACCGATAGCCATATCGACGATGTTGCCCTTGAATGCGAAGGCCTTGAATTCTTCGATCAAGGATGTAGCTTTGCCTTTGATACCCATATTGGATCCTTTTGTTAAAGTTAAGATAAAAATATGTTTAAAATATCGCTTTGGCAAGAGGGTTTTCTAAATTTGAGCTGTTATGTCATGGTTTATTCTAGCCCTTCTGTCGGCTTTCTTTTTGGGGTGTTACGACCTTGCCAAGAAAAAATCGGTGCAGGACAACGCCGTCCGCGTGACGCTTTTTTTCTGTAGCGCCTTTTACGCCCTTTTTATGAGCCCGCTGCTCTTGACAGGGCATTGCGAAAGCCTACCGTTGCAGAGCCACATTTACCTGTTCGGCAAGGCGGCCATCGTGGGCGGCAGCTGGATTTTGACCTATAACGCCCTGGCACACCTCCCCCTGAGCATAGCAACCACTATTCGCGCCCTAGCCCCCGTTTTTACCATCTTTATCGCGGTCACCTTTATGGGCGAACGCCCCTTCGCCCTCCAATGGGCAGGCGTTGCCATCTGCATATGCTCCTATGTGGGGCTCAGCCTTGCCGGCCGTAAAGAAATGGGCCATTTTTTCAGCAACGGCTGGGTAATCTGCATGGTGCTGGGGACAATCCTTGCGGCATGCAGCGGCGTTTATGACAAGTTTATCTTACAACGCATGAACTTCGACCCGCTTACGGTGCAGGTATGGTTCAGCATTTACATGGCGCTCTGGCAGTTCGTGATTTGTGCCGTCACCTGGTTCCCGACTCGGCACAAGACAACCCCCTTTAAGTTCCGTTGGTCCATGCTACTGGTGGCCATCCTCCTGATTATTGCCGACCGTTGCTACTTTGTGGCCGTAAGCGACCCGGACGCCCTAATTTCGATTATTACGGTATTCCGCCGTTCCAGCGTGCTGATTTCGTTCTTTGCAGGTTTACTACTTTTCAAGGAACGCAAGAGCAAGATGAAGTTTGTCGCCCTGCTCGGCGTCATTTTAGGTATCTGTCTGATTGCTTTAGGAAAGTAAATGATTGGCATTACGGGATCAATAGGTGCAGGGAAATCCCTGGTCGGGCGCATTCTGCGTGACCAGAAAATCCGCGTTATCGACGCCGATGTAGCGGTACACCACCTATACCGTGACGACCAAAGTCTACGAACGGCTATCGCCCGCGAATTCGGCAAGGACATGCTCACCGAAAAAGGAATCAGCCGAAACCGTATGGCAGACCTGATTTTTAAGGACGCCTCTGCCCGAGAACGCTTAGAGGCCTTGGTCTACCCCGTCTTAACCGCATACCTGCTCCGTACAAATCCGGCGTTTATCGAGGCGGCCCTTTTTGAAAACGTCCCTAAGTTAGTGGAACACCTCGACGAAATCTGGGTGGTGACAGCCAACGAAGACGTTCGCCTAAAGCGGCTCATCGAAAACCGCGGTTTTACCGAAGAAGACGCGCGACGCAGAATCGAGCTGCAACATTCGCGCGACAGCGAAACCTACTGGAAAAATCTTTTCCCTAAAAAGACTGTGCGCTTTATCGACAACTCCAGCGACGAGACTGCCTTAAAGAAAATCATCGAATCTTTACTATAAAAAAAATGCAGCATCCTTAATCGATGCTGCATTTTTTCTATGGGAGGGATTGGAAGCTTTCTAATTAACGGATGCGCTTGCCGCCAAGATTAAAGTAGCTCTTGACGCCATTACGGTCGACATATTCCACCTGGACCTTCTGACCGCGAATCACAAGACGCTTGCCAGCATTAGTCGGAGCCACGCGCACAGCCCTCTTAGCAGGAATCGACATCAATTCGTAAGAGGCTGCCACCGGAGTATGGACATCATAAGTCTTGCCCGTAGACGCAATAGCCTGAATACTACCGATTACGTAAGCAAAAGGAGCATTCCAGTTAATGGCGACTTCGTTAGTGGCATAGCTACAGGAGTTATCGTAGTACGACTTGGCAACGGCTTTAGAATCGATATACTTTTTAGCACAATCCGTAGCAGATGCATTCGGGCCACCCGAAATCATTCCCGGAACAGGAGCTTCTATACCGTCAGCCTGACTCGGGCGATGGTGCGGATTCATCACCGGATTTACACCGTACCCAGTAAGGTAGGATTTGTCAAGCGGATTACGTCCAAGCATATAGTCAACAATACCAAGAGCAGCATTCAGATACTTTTCATCCTTGGTAAGAATATAGGCATGCATCAGCACCATACCCTTGTTGGCGGCAACACCGTTAGAGCCCCAATAAAAGTCTTCTTTTTCAAGAGCAACGCCATAACCGTTATTATCCAGAGACTTCACAAAGTCATCAGCCATCGAAGTAATAATCACCGTCGCAGAATCAACAAGTTCCTGTTCAAAGACATCCGGATTGGTAGCAAGAGTAAACATACCCAGCATATAATTCTGCTGCCAGCTCTGCAAACGAGCCTTCTTACGATTAATCGGGAGTTTTTTCAACAGTTCAAGGATTTCCTTGTTACCACTCACGCGATAGAGTTCAACATAGGTCCAAAGCTTGGTTGCCCAGTCCGTAGCACCCGTATAAGAGCCTGTGCCAACATCGCTCGGCTGTTCGTAAACAGCATACGGATTAGCCAAGGCCCAGTTCATAGCCTTTTGCGCAGCAACGATACACTTGCTTGCAAATTCAGCATCGTACGCCTTATAAATATCAGAAGCCAAAGTCATCACCGCGGCAAAATTCCACGAAGCTTCGACGCCCTTACCAATGGCATAGCGCTGAGCGGTTGCCTTTTCGGGCATAACGGTCCCCGCAAACTGCTTGGTCGTCAGCTTATGGAACACACCACCGTCATCATCCTGCATCGTAATCATCCAGTCCAGATTCCAGCGAATCTCATCCAGAATGTCCGGGACCTCGTTCTTACTTTCAGGAATATTCAAACTGAGCTTGTCGAAATATTCCTTGTTCTGCTGATAAAGCTGAAGCAGCGTGTAGGTCGAAATACCCGAGTTCACGATATACTTACCGTAGTCACCGGCATCATACCAACCCTTAGAGCCATTAAAGGTCGCATTGGCATCGGTTTTTCCTGTAGAAGCATGGTACTTTACAGCCGTATCCGGGTGGCCCGCCGCACGGGCATATTCACCGGCATATTCTTCTTCGAGGGCAGTAGATGCACGCTGGAAATAGAAGAACTTGAGCGACGCCTTTGCCGCATCTTCCAAGGCGTTGTCAGCAATCGTAATCGGATGGCCAAGCGGCTCATCGCCTATATAAGCCTGATACTTGCCAGCCGTGGTAATCTCAGAAAAATCAACAAGAGACGCAGCCGTGTCACCGGCAGGGGTCCAGATTTCAGCCTTGGGCGCCGTAACCTTCAAGACCTCATTGCCACTAGACGTCTTAAAGACAATTTCTTGCCCCTCGGCACCCACAACAGCCATCTGTTTCGGGCTAGTCGTGATAAAACCGACCTGGTTCTGATAAGCCGTTGCGGCAAAGAGCCCCGTAGAGGCCAAAACCACAAAGGCGGACATCATTTTCTTAGAGTATTCCATAAAACCATCCTCTTGTTTTCTATAAATTTAAACCTTTCGGTTTACAAAAGGAATAGGCCAGGAATCAGAAAGTGTTTTCATTTGAAACCAGCAGGAATCCCTACTGTTTGCAGCCCACAATGCTGCAAATTGGGCATTTTTCGGGCTTATGGCCCAACGCCTTGCAATAAGTACGCCCAAACAGAATTATCTGCAAATGGCGTTTTTCCCATTCGTTTTCAGGGAAAATCTTTTTAAGATCCTTTTCGGTTTGTTCTACGGATAAACCGCTCGAAAGCCCCCAGCGCTTGGCAAGTCGATGAATATGCGTGTCAACGGGGAAAGCCGGGACCTTAAAAGCATGAATCATCATGACGCTCGCCGTCTTATGGCCTACCCCGGGGAGGGCTTCTAGCTCTTCGAAGGTTCGAGGAATTTGACCACCATATTTTTCGACAAGAATTTTAGACAAATTAAAAATATTCTTGCTCTTGGTATTAAAGAATCCGCAAGGCTTAATGATTTCGGCAATTTTATCGACACCCAGCTTAACCATGGCCTCGGGCGTTTTCGCTTTTTTATAAAGCACCTTTGTCACCTGGTTAACGCGGACATCGGTACATTGCGCACTTAAAACCACAGCGACAAGGAGCGTATAGGGATCCGAAAAATCAAGCGGAATCGGCGGATTAGGGAGCAATTCGTCGAGCGTTTGCGCAATAAACTTGATTTTATCCGATTTATTCACAATCGCGCGTAAAGTCTTGCTGCATATTGAAGCTCGGCATTTCGTCATGCGGCTTACCCACCTGGACCGCAGGGACACCCGCATAGGTCGTATGTGCCGGAACATCGCCCACCACCACAGCACCAGCGCCAATCTTTGCGCCATCGCCGATGTGGATGTTGCCGAGCAACTGTGCGTGAGCACCCAGCATCACGCCGTTTCCGATTTTCGGGTGACGATCACCGACTTCGTTGCCAGTACCGCCGAGGGTCACACCATGCAAGAAGCTCACATTGTTGCCAACGACGGCTGTTTCACCGATAACAATGTTTGTGGCGTGGTCAATCAAAAGTCCGTGACCAATTTTTGCTGCCGGGTGAATGTCCATGCCGAACTTGCGGCTGATAATACTCTGAAGCATCTTGGCCGGAAACGAACGGCCTTCAAGCCACAAGGCGTGGGCAGCACGGTATGCCTGCAGCCCCTGGAAGCCCTTGAAGAACAGCAGCGGTTCCAGGAAACTCGTGCATGCCGGGTCACGAAGAACTGTTGCATACAAGTCCTTACTTGCACAGGACACCAGCTCCGGATACTTAAGATAAAGAATCCCGAAAACCTTTTCAAGTTCTGCACGGTCAATTACCTCGCCCGCTAGTTGACAGGAAAGAGTGACCGAAAGCATCGCAGCAAAATTCTTGCAATTAAGAACTTGCTCCGTAATCATCAACACGGAAAGAGGTTCATCATGAACCAATTTTTCTGCTTCACAGCGAATTTTCTGTTCAATCTCTTCGACGGTCATTTCTTAGCCTTGTCCTTCGACTCTTCTTCTTCGTCATCCAGAGTGGGAATCACCTTGTTTTCGCGGCACAAGTTTTCTTCGCGAATCTTGAAGGTAAAGTCTTCAAGGTTGTTTTCGAACATTTTCTGGTAGGGCTTTTTCTTCTGCACACTTTCGAGCGCACAGGTACAATAGTTAATACGCTGAATCAACGCCTTTTCGTTTCCGGGCATGCCCTTAGAAAAAACGCACTCATGCATAATGGCATATTCCATGGCACGGTCATAGCGGAACTTGCACTTGTTTGGCATATCAGGCTGGGCAGCAACACGTTCAATCAGGCCCTCACTAGGAACACTGTTAAACACACTGCACACGACAAAGCCCGCTATAAAAAAGAGCAGGCACACAGCCAAATTGATAAGAAAACGCTTTCCGCGGCCAATTTTGTTGTAGCTGCGTTCTACCGCCTCAAAAGCTTGAGTGGCATGTAGTCGGACGTCATCCAAATCGTTATTTGTCATTTAGTCTGTCTCCTGTAGCGTCCAAATTTCAGAAAGAGTACGATAATGGTCTGCATAGTCAAGACCATACCCTACCACGAATTCGTTTGCTATTTCAAAACCTACAAAATCCGCAGCAACATCAACTTCACGACGTTCCTGTTTATTCAGTAAAACGCAGGTGCGGACCTCTTTTGCGCCCATTTCGCGGAGCAAATTCTTAAGTCCGAGCAACGTTCGGCCCGAATCGGCGATATCATCGACCAGCAGGACCTTTTTTTCCCCGAGATTAATCTTTTCGAGGCCATAAACCTGAAGATTGCCGCTAGATTCCGTAGATAATCCGTAACTAGAAGCCTTGATAAAGGCAATCTCTTTTTGCTGAGCCTTTGCGCCCTGAGCCTTCGCAAGTTCGCGGCTCAAGTCGGCAGTGAACATGTAGGCCCCGGTAAGGGCCGAAAGCAGGACGTCATAATCGTAGACCGCAGCGATTTCATGCGCAAGTTTTGCAACCCGTTCGCGAATTTCATCGGCGCCAATCAACGGCTTTTCAGACATCCTGTACATATTACACCTCAAAGTTCAGCCAGCTAAACATGGGCTTAAGAGCCGCAATCTTGCTGGTCGGGTACTTCACATATTCCTGATAAGCCGGGAACACCTTGTTTTCGAGGCTCGTCTTGTCGATTTCGAGCTTAAGCCAATCGGCAACCGTAATAAGGCCCGTAATGTGTTTCACAGCGTCCTTGTCAAAGCTTTCGAAAACCGATTCAATCAGCTTGATCAACTTGGCATGGAACATGCGCCCCGTACCACCAAAGGAATAGTGCGTACGCAAAGCATTCGCTTCTTCTATCAGGTCCTTGATTTCGTCAAAAACCTTTTGGTCGTCGTTTTCCAGATATTCCAACGCCAAATGGTGAATCTTGGAGTTAATTTCGAGCGAAAGGATCTTACGCATGGTATCCGGCAGCGTATGATCGAGGTCGGCCAGACTATCAATCGAAAGACCATGGGACAGCGCAAAATTCGAGAAAGACTGAGTCAAGTCGTTCAGGTACTTTTTAGTCGAAACCTGATTAATGCGCTTAATCGAGTCACTCATGAGGTTACGCATACGGACCACATAAGCCGTCGGATAGAGCGTCTGCAATTCCTGCGTACTCATGTTCGGGTTTTCGACAAACTTGAGTCCATTCTGTTCATGTTCACCGTCGGCAACCACCAGGTTGATACGTCCAAGCATATCGGTAATGGCGAGCACCGTCGAAATACGGCGTTCGTTGATATACTTATCGTAATACTCCGTACGAACAAGAGTCTGGCGTCTACGAGAGGCTATCTTTGTAGCCACAATCTTCTTGTTCTTTTCCGAATCGTCTTCAAGATTCAAGTGGAACATGGCAGCCTGTTCAGCCATTTCCTTCACGACCACCGGGACTTTCTCCTCGGCGTAATTCGTAAATACTTCGGCACCGTTCCACTTGTGTTCGTTACTCGTAGCACGGGCGAGAATACTGATGACCTCGTTCTTGATGTGGTGACCATACGGCAAGAACGGTTCCAGAAGTTCCATGGCACGCAGGGCATAGCGCATGTTCTGCACCGGTTCTAGGCCTTCGATATCGTTAAAGAACCAGCCGCAGCTCGTAAAGCTGAACAGGCAGAACTTCTGGATTTCGAGAAGGCGGATGGCCTTGGCGCACATTTCCTGGTCATTCGGGTCCTTGACCGTCTTGGCGAGGAACGACTTGACGCGGGATTCGTCTTCGGGAGCTACCAAAACATCAACATAATTGTTGCGGGCATCCCACGGATTCACATCCGAAATCTTTTCAAACTCACGTACAAAAATATCGTCAGCAAGCTTTTTCAGATGGTTAAAGGCATCACGGAGCGGACCACGCCATTTCTGGTTCCAATCCGGGCCACCACCCGTCGAGCATCCACAATCACGATACCAGCGGCCCACACCATGAGCACAGCTCCAGGCACAGCCTTCGCTGTAGAAATTCTTGAGCATCACCTCGTGCTGCGGCGGGAATTCTTCCAAGAACCAGCCATAATTTACTGGGACCATGTTATGATCGGGGGCGTAATGGTTGTAGAGCCAGGCGGCGCACATGTCACCGAACGGTTCATGGTGACCATAGCTTTCGCCATCGGTACCGATGCTCACCAGCTGCGGATCCTTGCGCTTTTCGTCCCAGGCATCCTTGATACGGTTACCGAAAGTTTCGGCACTGCGGAGCAGGTGTTCAAAGCCCACCGCCGAAGATAGCCACGGGTTGTAGAAGAATACATCCAAGTAACCGTCGCAAACGAGTACACCGTCCTTGTTACGCGGATAAATACGGTAAGGGCGAGTCGTGTCGATATCGGTATTGCTGCAACCCGTCCAATTATTGTCTCCGAATTTACGGAACTTGTCGGCCTGGGTCGGCGAAAGGATGGTAAACTTGATACCGGCCTTAATAAGTTCCACAACCGTTTCGAAGTTAATAGCCGTTTCCGCAAGCCACATAGCCTCGGGCATACGTCCAAAGTGAAACTTGAAATCTTCGATACCCCAACGAATCTGCGTCTTCTTGTCTTCGGCAGAGGCGAGAGGCATAATGATATGGTTGTAAACCTGCGCAATGGCGTTACCGTGACCTTTTAGGCGTTCGGCACTCCGCTTGTCGGCTTCCTGAATACGCTTATAGGTATCCGGCGTATTCGTGCGAATCCACCCCATCAGGGTCGGACCCATGTTAAAACTCATAAAATCATAGTTATTGACAATATCTACAATGCGTCCTTGCGGGCTCAAAATACGGCTTGCAGAATTGGGACTATAACACTGACTAGCAATGCGGTCATTCCAGTCGTGGAAAGGACGCGCGCTCGGCTGGTTTTCAATAACTCCAGTCCAGGGGTTTTCGCGCGGCGGCTGATAAAAATGACCATGAATCGTAAAATAAAGGGGGTGCTTCTTTTCCATATGTAAAAATATAGAAAATGTACACCTATCATCAAAAAAGGACTCGCCGAAGCGAGCCCTTGAACCAATCTCAAAGATTACAAATTTGCTATTTCACCCGAATTCGTTTTGCGTAGTTTGCACCATCGATTTTTGCACGAACGACATAGTTGCCACGAGCAATGCCATCAAGGCTAAACTGCAGCGTACCAGCAAGGAGATTGCCTTTAGCAAGGCTTGCCACTTGATGCCCAAGCATATCGAAAATAGCGATATCAACTCTACCCGACTGGGCAAGCGTTACAGCAACATTATTTCCCAACTGGCTAACAGTTAATTTATTTGCAGTTACATGACGGACAGGCGTGATATCAGCACTTACATTGTCCCAACCGGGCATGTTGTCGAGGGCAATAATACGTTTGTCATCCAGATTCTTTTTCCACATGTCTGTCGGAGTCTTTTCCAAGAAGTTGCCGCTCCAGGTCTGGCTCCATGTCATCCAGTAGCTCCAATAAGCCTTGTCTTCGGCAATGCTGTCAATGTCCGGGATGGCACCGTTTTCACTCAAGGCAATCATCTTATTGGTACCCACGTCGCTCACAATCTTGTTGTAGTAATTAGCAGCAGAATTGTGATCGTTCAGAGGGTCATAAATGTCAACAGCCACAATATCCACGTATTCATCGCCCGGGTACCATGCTGCATTCAGGGCGCTGTAATCGTAACCGAATTTCGGGTCGGTATTGATGTTCCAGACCCAGATTAGGTTGGTGAGCTTGTTGGTCTTGACCATGCGATTGAATACCAAGCGGTACAGCTGTACATAGCATTCGGCGCTAGCGGTACCCCACCAGAACCAGCCGCCGCTCGCCTCGTGAAGCGGGCGCCACAGAACGGCAATTCCCTTTTCTTCGAGTTGCTTGAAGTAGCCCGAAACAATGTCAACGTCGGCGACGATGTCCTTGTATTCCTGTGAGGTTTCATCAATTTCTTGGCACTTGTCGCCCTTGAAAGCCTTGGTGTAGTTAAAGCAGGTATTTGTGTTCGAAGTGCCCATGACGTCTTCGGTGCAGCCGGGGTTGTTAAAGCCCGCGGGAGTGCCCTGCGTGTAGAACACGGTGTCTTCGCCCACCTTCCAGTGCCAGGTATAAGTCGGAATGCCGCCCATTTCCCAAAGTTCTTCGGTCATGAGCAGGTTATTTTCAGTATAACCCCTAAACCAGCCTTCTTCATGGTGGCCACCTGCAGCAAACAGCATGTCAAAGCCGCCAATTGCAGGATAGTGACCGCTGCGCTTGTAGAATTCGGCGATGTCCGTCTGGCCTTTCCACGAGACTTCTGTGTCGGAGAACTTGCAGGAGTCTGCGGGGGTGCAGCCACCGGGCGGAATGAGCCGCATGTTGCCGTAGTCGTAGTTGAAATTCTGGTCGCTGATCATCATGCCGCTAACGGTCTTTTTGCCGAAGTTTTCGCGCAGGAAAGAATAGACCTTGCGGGCGCTTTCGCTTGCATTCGGCGTCACCGGAGAATCACTGATTTTAAATACAGGATCAGGGTGACGTTCAACGGTAATGTAGTCTACGCCGAGAGCCTGGTTGCCTACGGTAATCTTGTTTTCGCCGGCCTTCATCTTGGCCGAAGCCGAAACCACGTAACTCGAATCGCAGTTGCGCGGGGTTGTAAGCATGGAACCCACATCGACTCCGTTCACCGCAATTTTAGAGGTAATCCAGTCGAATTGCTTGATGAGTACTTTCGTGGTGATGTCGTAGACGGCAGTCTCTTCGACCTTGACGGTAAAGATGATGCCGCTAGCATCGGCGGGCTTTGCGTACTTTCCACCCGAATAATCGGCATCTTCGACAACGGTTGCGCCAGCCAAATCTTCGGCTTCGTACGTGGTGGGGGCGGCAAAAGCAAGTGCAGTCGCCGACAAAACGGCAAAAGCCGTCAGAGTCTTACATCCCATAACAACACTCCTTAATTTATACTTCAAATATACCTTCGAAAGGCCAAAATTTCGCATTTGCAAGAAAAAAAGCGGAAAAAATGTTGTCTTTTCCGCAATAGCCTAAAAGGCTCTTTTTATTGAAATTCGCCTATTTTAGCGTAATTTTGAGATTTTGAGTCAATCCGTTCGACTGAATTCTTACCAGGTACGGTCCACGAGCAAGGCGAGAAAGCGCAATCGCACCACTTTGGCTCATGTTTCTTGCAAGCACACGATTCCCCTGCAAATCGTAAATCGAGACCTGCACCGTTGAAACGTTCAAGTTCACCTGCAAATCACGACCGACAAGCTGGACTGTAGGAGCCATTTTCTTAGCGACAACAGTCACGGTCGTCTGCATTTCGTACTTGTCCCAGCCCGGCATGTCTTCGAGGGTCAAGGTGTATTCGTTGTTCATTACGGTCTTCCAGCTTTCAGCCGTATTGTCGTTGGCCCAGCCTTCCATCGCGTAGTCGCCATACCACGGCATAAACCAGCTCCAGTTGGCGCCATCGGCCTTCATCTCGTCAGGGTAAGGTACGGAACCATTTTCGCTAAGCGTTACAATCTTTCTGCCGCCAAACAATTCCTTGACGGTTTCAAAACTACCCACAAGGCTAGAGTGGTTGGATTCGCGCGGGTAGTAATAGTAGTCGCGGCCCACAACGTCCACGTATTCATCGCCCGGATACCAGTCAAGAGCATCGCTTGCTTCGTCGGTGGTCCACACCCAAATCAAGTTGTGCAAGCCCTTCTGGTTTACGAAGATATCGAACATGAGCCTGTACAAGGCGACGCATGGCTTGGCGCCATCGGTGCCCCACCAGAACCATTTTCCGCTTGCTTCATGGAGCGGGCGCCATAGAACAGCGACACCTTCTTTTTGTAAAGTCAAAAGCGAGTCGGCAATCATTTCCATGTCACGGACAATAGCCTTGTATTCGTCACTACTTGTTTTCCACTTGTCGGTAGCCTCGTCATAAGCCTTGGTAATGCTGAATTCGGTGTAGGGGTCATTTCCGCTAGATTGCGTGTAGAAAGCTTCAACTTCATGCATCGGGTCTTTCCAATGCCAGTTGAATTGCGGAATACCGCCTGCCTTCCAGACGGTCTTTGCCATTTCGAGGGATGCGTGCGTGTAACCCTGATGCCACTGCTGATCAGAATTCTTGCCCGATGCGTGCAAAAAATCAAAACCGACGAGGATCACATTCTTGCCGCTCGCTTTATTGATGTAGCCGAGTTCGGTTTGTGTTTCGTAATTTTGCGGGGTGTACTGGCCGTCATTTTCGAACGGGCGTTCCGTCATGACGCCGCTAATTACATGCTTACCGAAATTGTTGAGCAAGAAGTTGTAAAGTTTCTGAGCACTTTCGGTCGGCTCGGGTGTAACGGGATTTGGAGAAAGGCTCCACGGGCTTGCTTCGTATTCCGTGAGTTCGATGTAGTCTAGGTTGACGTAGCCCCAGCTGTGTACAATGCCGATCTTGTTTTCGCCTGCGGTGAGCTTGATTTTGCCCGCACCTTTGATGGTCGTGAATTCGTCAGAAATTCCAAAAGAAATTTGCCCCGCAGAAACACCGTTGACGGTCAAGTTCTGGATTTTGTTGGTCGATGTTGATGGTATTTGATATGTCGCCCAAAGTGTGTAATAGCCCGTTGCGGGGACTGTCACTTTGAATTCCAAATCGCCGTCTTTCATATCGACAGACTTTCCGCCCGAAGCATTGGTATCTGTGATTACGACGACCTTGTGGTCATCAGCGAGGACAGCGTCTTCGGCTTCTAAACGGATTGGAGAGGCGGCAAAGGCGCCTGTTGCAAAAGTGGCTGCTGCAATCGTCAAGGCAAAAGGTTTATGCATCATTATACAATCTCCAAACAGGGCTATTCTCTCATAAAATAATTTATTTTTCCGAAATTTGGTTATTTGTAGCCTAAAAAGAAGAATCCCCGTAGTCAACTTTCGTCAAACCACGGGGATTCCAGGAGTCATGAAGTTTTTAAGAAATTACTTGATCAAAACCGGTTGCGTAGCAGTTAGGCCAGCGCCCTTAACACGCACAATGTACTGACCCTTAGGCATATCGGCAAGGCCAAACGCATAGGTGCCAGCGGCGAGGTTACCCTTATAGAGGGTTGCAACGCGCTTACCGTTCATGCCGAATACATCAACCGACACAAGACCAGCCTTTGCAGTCGTGAGCGAGATGGAATTACCGACCACGCTAATCTTGGAAGCAGATGCAGCCACAATAGGCTTGATGGCAGAAGTGTTGACCGGCGTACCATCCTTGTTGAAGAGTTCAATGCTTGCAATGTGGCCCTTGCTCTGGTCTGCAGCGGAGAAGAGTTCCGTCTTCTTGTTGAAGCCGTTGATGACGATACCGTTGTCTGTCACCAAGTTATCAAAGAGTACCGTGCCTTCAAATCCGTTAGCACCAGCCAAAATGAAGGTGACGGAGAAGAGGTTATCGAGGTCCATCGGGTGTTCATCACCGTTTGCATCCGTGTAAGTCGTGATGTCAAATTCGCAAGTGAGTTTTGCACCATCGTTGAGCCAGCAGCCGTCAGACGAAGACTGTTCCCAAGTCCAAGCCTTGTCCTTGGAACCATCGCGGACAAAAGCCATGCCGATCCAGATGCCGTCCATTTCACCACCGGAGCCCTTGTTTTCGATGGTAACTGAAATGCTCTTTGCCCCAGTCAAGTCAGGAACCTTCTTAAATTCGATATTTGCACCGCTATCATTGATAGCCTTGTAGGTCACGCCCATGAGGAGGTCCACGTTTTCAGAATTTGCCTTGGCGGTGTCGGCACCGAACTTGGCGTTCTGTGTAGAGGTCGGGCAAACGTTAGTTGCGGTAACAGCTTCATTGTAGTTGTCCCAACCCGGCATTTCGTCAAGGGTGATAATTCGTTCGTCAGCGAGGTTCTTTTGCCATACGCTTGCTTCGGTCTGGCTCACGTAACCTGCAGACCAGGATTCGTACCACGGCATCCACCAGCTCCAGGTGGCGCCATCTTCGTACATCTTGTCAACGTCGGGAATCGGGCCGTTTTCGCTGAGAGAAATAATCTTGTTGGTGCCCGCCTTGTTCGTGAGATCGATGAATGCGGAGCTGTTGCTCTGGTTGTCTTTAGCGGCGTTGTAAATATCGACGCTCAAAATATCATAGTAGGTTTCGCCCGGAGTCCAGGACATCGTGGCGGCGTCCTTCGGGTTGAAGTCCCAAATGAGGTTGTTTACGCCGTTTGTGAAGACCATGCGTTCATAGAGCAACTGGTAGAGAGCAGCAAACTGCTTGCCAGTGTGAGAACTCCACCAGAACCAGTTACCGCCAGATTCGTGAAGCGGGCGGAAGATAGCAGCAATGCCTTCTTGCTGGAGGTCAAGGAAAATCTTAGAGACGAGATCAATGTCTGCAACGATTGCCTTATAAGCCGTGGAGAGGGTGTCCCAGGTTGTGGTGCCTGTGATAAAAGCTTCGGTGAGGTCAAAATCAGTGGAACCTTCACGATTTGCGGCTTTTGTGTAGAATTCCACTTCGTCACCCGGACGCCAGTGCCATGTGAATGCCGGAATGCCACCCTTCTTCCAGGTGCTCTTGGCAATATCAATAGCCTTTTCGGTGTATTCCTGGAACCAACCATCGTTCTTGTTTGCGCCTGTGGCGTTCATGAGGTCGGTGCCGATGAGTGCCGGGTACTTGCCGCCGGCCTTGAATACAGCCTGAACGTCTTCGTGCTGGGTGGCGTCGCCCTTGGTGTAGGCGTCCATGTTTCCAGTCATCACGCCGGAAATGGTCTTTTTACCAAAATTGTTGACGAGGAAGTTGTAAAGCTTGACTGCAGACGGGGTTGCAGTCTTTGTGACAGGAGCATTGCAAAGATTGAAAGCCTTAGCTTCGTATTCCTTGATTTCGATGTAGTCCACGTCGATCCAGCCCCAGCTATTGGTAATGGCGATAGTGTTCTCACCAGCAGCGAGGTTCATGACTGTTTCAACGTCGGCAAATTTGCCCTTGTCAGTAACGTCAAACGTGACTGCTGAGGAGGCACCGCCAACTTCAACGTTATTAATCTTGGAACCACCGTAATTGTTCATGTAATGGATGACGATGGTGTATTTGCCAGCTTTTTCAACAGAAACCTTGGAAAAAGTAATGTCGCCGCCGTTCATCTTGACATATTTACCACCAGAAGCGGCGGTGTTTGAGGCGACGGCTGCGTCTTTGGTGATGGCAGCATCTTCGGCTTCGTACGGGGCAGCAAAGGTTGTTGCCACGGCAGCAAGGCCGAAAGCGAGAATTGATTTCTTAATACTCATAAAACAACACTCCTATATTGTCGCTTGGAAAATAGGTTATAAATCACCGATCTCAAAGATTTTTTTGCCAACCGTTGAACAAAACGTTGGGTTTTTCTCAACAAAAAATCCGCCCCAAAAGGCGGATTTTGAAAATTTTATTTTACGCAATTTCGCGTATTTTAGAGTTCAATGCCCGTTTTTTCGTGAAAACGGAAACCGAACGTAAATGAACGCTCTTCACCAGGAGGAATCACGATAAGCCCACGATGGTGATTCAGGGCATCGGGTTCCGCGGTCATGGGCTCGATAGCGATGCTCATGCGGTCAGGCGGAGTGTAAATCTGAATTGCGTTGTACTGTTCAAGGCCGGCCTTCTGCCAAATATCCAGTTCGTAACGGTCACTTTCGAGCAACACATGGGCGTTGTTGATAAAGTCGGTACCAGAAACCTGGACCTGCGTCACCCCCTTATCGAGGCAGAAACAATCGTTGATAAATTCGTCGTTGATCTTGCGACCGTTCTCAAAGCGAACATCTTCCTTGAATTCACCCGTGGGGAGGTCCGCCTTATCCAAGACTGCAAGCGAAACCTTGGGCAGCTTCAGGTTCAGATTGTCAATCTTTTCGCCCAAAGTAAAATACGGGTGCCAGCCTTCGGAATAAGGCATGTCGGTATTTCCGATATTCTTGACCGTTGAGGTCACCGAGACGCTTTCGCCGGTAAAGGTAATGGCGTTAGTGGCACGGTAAGGGAATGGGAAACCGGCGAACGCGCCCGGCCAATCGCAAGTAAACACGGCCGTGCAGCTGTCGTTCTCGCTTTCAAAAGATTCAAATTCCCAATTTTTGTCTTGCAAAAAACCATGCAGAGCATGCGGAGCCCAACTTACGTTATTCACAAGTTCATAGGTCTTGCCCTGCCAGCTAAACTTGGCATAGGCGGTACGGCCGGGGAACGGGGTCAGCCTGCAACCAGCGTTCGTGTCAGAACAAATTTTTCGAAGAGTCGCCTCGTCCTTGTAGCCGTACAGCAAATCGAGCATGGCCGAAGTGCGAGTATTCTGCGAATTTTCTACAGGGACTCGCCAGCCGTTAAGGCCGCCACCGAAAGCGCTCAAGATTTCAAATTCGGCTCCGTCATCACGCTGTAAAACAAAACGGGAAATAGTGCCCAACGGGCGAGAAATTAGCTTGAATTGACTCATATACAAAGCAATTTACATAAAATCGGGAAAAAACGTGCCGTTGCAACAATCATATAAGAAAATAATAGATTACATAGTGACGAAGACCACAGAGGTCATCCGGCATCAGATTCCTACTTTCCAGCCACTTTTCTATATTAACCTACATGGATTCCCAGACGATTGTTGCGCCGATGACGCCTATGGGCGTCAGTGCCGTGGCCGCGCTCCGCGTGAGCGGCACCCACGTCCGTGACGTGGTTCGGCGCCTTTTTGGCGATAAATCCGCCGAAAAACTCAAGCCGCGTGAAGCATGCCTCAGCACGGCGCGCGACCCTCAAACAGGCAAAATCATAGATAGCCTCCTGTACATTTACTTTGCCGCCCCCAACTCCTACACCGGCGAAGACGTGCTGGAGCTCTACCCTCATGGGAATCCGCTGATTGTACGCGACCTGTTACAAGCCATCAGGAGCATCGATGGAGTGCGCCTCGCCGAGCCCGGCGAATATACCCGCCGAGCCTTTTTGAACGGGAAAATGGACCTGACCCAGGCCGAATCCGTAGCCGACGTCATCCACAGCGCAAACCGCGCCGAACTCGAAAACGCTCACCGTCTTCTGTCAGGTGCGCTTTCGAAAAAAATCGCCACGTTGACAACCCAGGTCAAAGATATTTCGGCCCGCCTCGAACTCGACGTAGACTTCGCCGAAGAAGAGGCCGACCCCGATTTTGCAGGCTGGCAAGAAAAGTTTGAAAACATCCGCGAATCCATCAAAAGCATCTTGAACAGTTTCCGCGGCAAGGCGAACCTGAGCCGGCTCCCCCTTGCCGTTTTGTACGGTGCCCCAAACGCAGGCAAGTCGAGCCTGGTGAATGCGCTCCTCGGCGAGGACCGTGTCCTGGTAAGCAACGTTCCCGGCACCACGCGCGACTTTGTTGAAGTCCGCCTGTTCTTGGATGGCGGCGAAATCCGCCTGGTCGATACCGCAGGCATTGCAGAACACGCAACCGACGAACTCGACGCGCTCAGCATGAAAAAGTCCCGCGAAATTTTGGAAGAAGCGGACATGAAAATTCTAGTGCTGGATGGAAACAACTCCGTTGCGCAAAACAATGGAAGTGTCATCCTGAGCGAAGCGCAAGCGAAGTCGAAGAATCTCAAACCTGATTTCGTTGTCGTTTCTAAATGCGATCTCAAAACAGCAACTCCGAATTCCGAATTCCGAATTCCGAATTCCCTCTGCATTTCTTCAAAAACAGGCGCTGGTCTTACCGAGCTCAAACGCGCCATGAACGCAACCCTTTTCAAGAAGCAGGACAATCAAGAAGACCTGTGGATTACGAGCGAACGAGAAAAAGCATGTCTTGAAGACGCCCTCGCAGGTGTTGACCGCGTTCTCGACCTGCTCCATAAAAATCCGGCCGTGGAGTTGCTCGCATTCGAGATGCAACTAGTGCGCCGAGCTCTACAAAGCATAACGGGCGAAATCTCGTCCGAAGACATTTTACAATCTATTTTCGCGGGGTTCTGCATTGGGAAATAGCTACATAGGTGCATTACTCGCCATTTTCATGTTTGGCTCCTACATGGTGCCGCTCAAAAAATGGCCAAAATATTCTAGCTGGGCATACCTTTCGATGATGACTACGGGCGCGCTCTTAAGTGCGCTTGCCGTAGCGTTCTATACGGGCACATTCAACGTTCATCCAGTAGGTATTTTATGCGGTCTGATGTGGGTCGTCGGAGGAGCATTTTGCTTCTGGGCGGTTCAGGCCGAAGCTGACCTTGCAGGGGCCGGCGTACGCTCCATGGGCGTGAGCATTTTGGCATCCTTCCTATCAGGCGTCATCCTATTTCACGAAGAATCCAAATTCATTCTCTCGATTCCAGCCATTGCATGTTTCTTGATTGGTCTGTCAAGGCTTTCGCCTTCACATGGAGGCTCCGTATTCAAAAACTGGCGTTCCCTTTTGGGAGGGTTCGCTTTCGGTACATACCTGATTCCCTACAAGCTTTCGGTACAATCGGGCCTATCCATGACAGACGTCGAATTCCTGTGCCCGTTCACTATCGGCCTCTTTATTGGTAGCCAGGCTCTCATTGCCATTCTTGAAATCCGCCAAAAAAAGATGTTTGAATACACCCGCATCCCGAGCCTTGTCACAATTTTGATGGGCGTATTATGGATGGTGGGCATGCACGGGTGTTTTTGGGCAATCGACGTTAACGGATCGCTCGGTTACGCCATCGGATACCCGCTCACACAACTTAATTTGTTAGTAAACCTCGGCTGGGGAGTCCTTGTTTTTGGCGAGTACAAGACCGCCCGCGAACGCATCAAGTTGCTTCTTGCCACCTTCATTATCCTTGCCGGTGCAGTGCTTTTGACCTTGTCAAAAGGTTAAAAAACATACACATTTAAAGACTATCGCTCAGAACGACTTCTATCGGCATTTTTCCTCTTTTTTTTACGCAATTTTATATATCTTTATGGTGTAAAAAAAGAGGTTTTTTTGAGCCAGTTAAAATTGAATGGAAAGACCGAGACTCTCTGTATTTTCGGTCATCCGGTCGGCCATAGCAAGTCGCCACTTATGCACAATGCGCTCTTTGAGGCATTGGGTATTAATGCGGCCTATTTACCCTATGCCCCCGAGCCCGAAAACTTTGCCGAAGCCGTCAAGGGTTTCAAGGCCATGAAGTTTCGCGGGGCAAACGTCACTATCCCCTACAAGACCGAATTTTTCGAAAAAGACGGGTCAGCACGACTTGTCGACGAACTTTCGGAAATTTCGAAATTTACGGGTAGCGTAAACACTCTCTACTGGAAAGACGGAATCGTAGGCGCCACACTGTGCGGAACAACCACGGACCCCTACGGATGCATCCGCAACCTGCAAGAAGCGGGAGTCGACCCATCGAATAAAAAAGTCGCCCTGCTCGGTAACGGAGGCGCCGCCAAGGCCATTGCCTACACGCTTGTCGAAATGCAGAACAGTCTTACCATTGTCTGCCGTAGCCGCGAAAAAGGCCAGGTACTCGCCGACGGGTTGAATCAGGCATTTGCAGGAAAGGCTCCGCAAGTAAACGTAACGACATTCGATGAATTCACCTCTATTTCTAAGGATTTTGAAATCATCATCAACGCCACCTCCGTGGGCATGACCCCTAACGTGGACCAGTCGCCAATTGGCGAAGAATCCCTCTACCAGGGACAGGCCGTATGCGACATCGTCTATACGCCGCCTATGACCAAACTTTTGCAAATGGCAAAAGCAAAGGGATGCAAGGTGGTAACCGGCGAAGGAATGCTGGTGCACCAGGGAATTGAAAGTTTCCGCAAGTGGTTCCCCGAAGAAACCAAGAACAAGACGAACGACGAACTCGCACAGATTATGCGTAAAGGAATGCAGGGCTAACATGAACAAGCACATCTTTTTTACCGGATTCATGGCAAGCGGAAAATCCCGCACCGGACGCGCCCTGGCAGAACGGCTTAACCGTCCCTACGTAGACACTGACGCCGTTATCGTCGAACGCGCTGGCAAGACCATCAGCGAAATCTTTGAACAGGACGGCGAAGCCAAGTTCCGCGAAATGGAACGCGACGTGGTCGCCGAATTTGCAAAGAACGAAACTCCGCACATTATCTCGCTCGGCGGGGGCGCTTTAACGCAGCCGGACAACCTGAAGGTCATCCGCGAAAATGGCACCATCATTCGCCTGTGGGCAAAGCCCGAAGTACTTTCGGAACGCATCGGCCGCAAAAACACGCGTCCGCTGCTCGCCAACTTGAGCGACGAAGAACGCCTCGAAAAAATCAAGGTGATGCTCAAGGAACGCGAAAAGAATTACGCGAACGCGGACTTCAGCGTCGAAAGCTCCGACGAATACACCGAAGACCACGTCATTGAGCGCATCCTCTACATTCTCAACTTCTGGAACAGCCATGCCCTGGATGTTTTCCCGAGCAGCGGCGGACGCTACCCCATCTTTATCGGCAAGAACATTATTCCCGAATCGGGCGTGCTGCTCGAATGTCTCAAGCTCGCACCCTCGCACGAATTCTTGGTCTGCACCGACACGAACATCGCAAAGGTCCAGAGCAAGATGCTGGGCGAGCTGCGTGGCCAGGCCGGACGTTGCCCCATCTTCAAGTTCCAGGCCGGCGAACGCAACAAGACACTCCACAACCTGAACCAGCTGTTCAGCTTTATGCTGCACCGCGGCTACACTCGCAAGAGCTGCCTGCTGCAGTTTAGCGGCGGCGTGGTCGGCGACATGGCGGGTTTCGGCGCAGCCACCTACCAACGCGGCATTCCCTTCATCCAGTTCCCGACCACACTCCTTAGCATGGTCGACAGTTCTGTGGGCGGAAAGGTGGCGGTAAACCACCCCGAAGGCAAGAACATGATTGGCGCATTCTACCAACCGAAGGCGGTGGTTTGCGACCTCGCGGTACTCGATACTTTACCCGAAACGGAATACCTGGCAGGCCTTGCCGAAATCGTAAAGTACGGTGTTATCTACGACGAAGAATTCTTCCGTTATATGGAAGCGAATGTCGAAAAGATCAAGGCCCATGACCTCGACGTTCTCAAGCACCTGATTTACCGCAGCTGCGCCATCAAGGCCGAAGTGGTCGGCATTGACGAAAAGGAAGCGGGACTCCGCGCCATTCTCAACTACGGGCATACATTCGGTCATGCAATCGAAAAGCTGACTCACTACGAAAAATTTACTCACGGCATCGCCGTCTCGCTCGGCATGCGTGTCGCTGCACGCGCAGCAGTCCTTTTAGGCAAGATTTCGGCCGAAAACGAAGCGCGTCAGAACAAACTATTAGATGACCTCGGTTTCCCGAAAAAATACGACATCGATATCGAAGGTGCGTGGGATGCAATGGCCGTCGACAAGAAGGCAGAAAAAGGTAAACGCGTCTATATTCTCCCCACCAAGATTGGTGCGGTAGAAAAAGTCGTGAACATTGACAAAGATATTATTAACCAAAGCTGGGGAGCTATTAAATAATATAATAGGAGTGCGTGCATATGAGTATTCTTGTTACCGGTGGAACGGGTGCCCTGGGCTACCATATTTTATCGAGTCTCGTCGGGACAACCCACGACCTTTTCAGCTTTAGCGACGAACAGCCGCAACCCTGGCAAAAGGTCGAAGGGGTTCAGTACCTGAACGGGGACTTGCTAAACTTCAAGCACATGCAAGAAGTCATCCAGTACGTACAACCGACGCATATCTACCATCTGGCA
This sequence comes from Fibrobacter succinogenes, assembly GCA_902761355.1. GTDB lineage: Bacteria > Fibrobacterota > Fibrobacteria > Fibrobacterales > Fibrobacteraceae > Fibrobacter > Fibrobacter succinogenes_M. Next base: position 29,792 of record CACWJY010000021.1, read on the forward strand.
AGTCAATCTTCTGTTGGCCTCAGCTACAAGAAACCGTACGAAACACTGAACATCAACCTGCTCGGAACGCAGAATTTGTTAGAAACCGTGTGTCAGAATTGTCCCAGAGCCAAGGTCATGCTTCTGAGTTCAAGCGAGATTTACGGACGCACCGACCACCAGCTCACCTATCTGCACAAAGAAACGGACGCCCCCAATCCGCTGACTCCTTACGCCACTTCGAAAGCGTGCATGGAACTTTTAGGCAACCAGTTCAAGAACGCCTATGGGCTCCATGTGGTCTTCGTAAGACCGTTCCACTTTACGGGTCCGCACCACAGCCGTCGTTTCGTAATACCCTCGATTACCTATCAGCTGGTCAAGATAAAGTATTACGGCACCGAGCCCACAATCTATTCTGGCAGTCTGGACATCAGCCGCGACGTGATTGACGTCCGTGACGTGGCACGCGGCATGATCCAGCTTTTGAATCAGTCGGAACCGGGCGAAGTGTACAACCTTTGCTGCGGAAAGTCCTACACTTTCCGCGAACTCACCGAAATGCTCGTCGACATTGCAGGTGTCAGCGTAGACTTCCGCTTTGATCCTGGTTACGAACGCAGCAACGACATTCCGCTGCTTATCGGCAACCCCGAAAAAGCCATGAGCATGGGCTGGAAGCCGATGATTAGCGTCGAAGACAGCCTGACAGACCTGTTCAACGAAATGGTACTCCGTCGTCGCACCGAGCTAAAGATGGGTATGGGACAAGACTTGAGACTGTAAAAAGTCATTGAGAGGAACAATGGTGACAAAAAAAGCTCTAGCTACGTTATTCGCATTTTTATTCTGCGCATCGTCCGCCATTGCTGGCGATGTGGTTGCGCCGCAAGGAGCCGCACGCAACGTGAGCGTCGACGACTTTATGCCGCACAAGAACAGCTCTAAAGATTTTAACGAAACCTGGAGCTACCAGTTCGTATTCGACAATGGCACCCGTGCCTTTATCAACTATTCTACACTGCACATTCCGGGAGCAGGCAACAAGGTCACCTGTGACATGAGCTTTTGGAATTTCAAGAGCCACACATACACCGTAGGCCGTCAGTACCCTCCCGAACGCCTTAAGCCAAACAAGGCCACGGCAAGCATCGACATCAACGGCGAATACGCAATGGAAAACAAGCCGGGCAAAGGACATCGCGTGTTCTTTTCTGCCGACAAGGGCGGCAAATTTCTGGTCGACGTGACCTTTGAATCGGCCGAAGTCGGAAAAGTTCCTGGCAATGGCGTGTGGAAAATCGGCAAGGAAACCTTCGGACAATACGTTCACATTCCTTACGGCCGCGTTGTCGGTAAAATCGCCTACAACGAAGACACCATTGCCGTCAAGGGCTACGCCTACATGGATCAAACTTGGCAAACCGAGCAGGCCACCGACATGGCAGCGCGTTCCATCAACTTTAGCACAAGCGCCCGCGCCCCGCTATTTGCAGGTCGCGTATCGATATCTAAAAGTGGCGAGCCATTTGGATACGCCCTCTACAAAGACGAATCAGGAATGAAGGTCGCAAGCCCCAAGGCCATCAAGGACGGCAGCGACAATTACAACGGCAAGAAATTTGCAAAAGGCGAGCTGACTTTCGAATGGCAAGACGCCTCTATTCCTGCACTCAAGTTTAACGTGGCGAAAACGCTCCAAAAGGCAAGCCTCTTAGACAAGGTCGACGGTTGGTTCGCCAAGAAGGCTTTCAAAATTGCAGCCGGTGGAGAAGTTCTCTTTTACAGAGGTCGTAGCGACGCAAGCCACGGAAAGAAACTAGACTGGTGCCTTACCGGAGTAAAAGATTAATGACCAAGTTTCGCCCCTGCATAGACCTGCACGACGGTCGCGTAAAACAGATTGTAGGCAGTTCCCTTAATGACAACGGAACCGGCCTCAAGACGAATTTTGAAACGGACCGCTCCCCCGCCTGGTTCGCCGAGCTTTACAAGAAAGACGGCATCACGGGCGGACACGTGATTATGCTCGGCAAAGGCAACAACGAAGCCGCAAAGGCAGCCCTCGCTGCCTACCCCGGCGGACTCCAGGTGGGCGGCGGCATCACCGCCGACAACGCCAAGGAATACCTGGACGCAGGAGCCTCCCACGTGATTGTGACCAGCTGGATTTTTCCCGAGGGTAAACTCGATCGCGAGCGGCTGGAACTGCTATCGAAAACCGTGGGCCGCGAGCGATTGGTACTGGATTTAAGTTGCAAGCGAGTCAGCGCTCCCGAAGAAAGCCCTCGCTGGAAAATTGCTATAAACCGCTGGCAGACCCTGATTGACATCGAGGTGAACAAAGAAACTCTCGAAGATCTTTCTCGTTACTGCGACGAATTCTTGATTCATGCCGCCGATGTCGAAGGCAAGCAGCAGGGCATGGACGACGAGCTCATCATGTTCCTCGCCGAACACAGCCCCATCCCCTGCACCTACGCCGGAGGCGCCAAGTCACTCGAAGACTTAAAGCACTGCAAACAAATTTCTAACGGAATGATAGACCTCACCATCGGATCAGCTCTGGACCTGTTCGGTGGAAAAGGAGTGAAGTATGTCGACTGCGTCAAGTTCAACAAAGCTTAAGCCCTCCGACGCACTGGATTCGCGTCCTACTATTTTTGGACGCAGGGTCACGAGTACCTTCAAGAAGAGGTTCAGTTTTAAGCACCAGCCTCCCGGAAACCTACGAACCGGCATGATTCCGCCGATTGTTTTCGGTTCGCTCTTCTTGAATTTGCCCAAGCTTTTAAAGTTACGCTTTTACCTGAAAAAGGAACGCCGCGAGCACCCCGCCGATGACGTGCGCGTTCTTTTTTATTCAGACAACCTGGACGAAACCAACGGAATCGCAAACAACTTAAGAAACGTCATTCCGTACATGCGTGCACACGGCATGAAAGCATTCCTTGCTGGCAACGCCTTTAACACGCGCCCCTGCGGTGTCGTAGAAAACAGCTACTGCCTTTTGCTCCCCCGCATGTTCAGCATGGAACAACTCGGTTACGCCAATAGCGAGCTAGCCATCCCCCGCGTAGGCCCGGTGCTTCGTCTACTCAAGCGTTACCCCGTCGACTTGATAGAATTCGAGACGCCAAGTCCCGGCGCATGGCTCGTATGCTTCTGCGCTAAAGTCGCAGGTATCAAAGTTTTCAGCCATTACCGCACCGACGTTCCAACTTACACCAAGACGCTCGTAAAAGCCAAGTGGATGTATCACTTTGTGCTTTGGCTCATGAAGATTTTCTACGGCATGACCAAGCCCGTAGTAAGCCCCTGCAAGGACTATGCGGACATTCTGACATCGCAGCTGAAAATTCCCGAAAACAAGGTGAAGATTCTCCCGCGCGGACTCCCGCTCGAAAAGTTCTCGACAGATATGCGCGGCAAGGGCACCTGGGAAAAATACAACGGCGCAACCGTCCCCGAACAGACCGGAGAAAACCGTAAGATACGATTCTCCTTCATTGGACGAATTTCCAAAGAAAAGAATCTGGAATTTTTAAACAGTGTCTGGAAAAAGTTTGCCGCCAAGCATGACGACGTAGAACTCATGTACGTCGGTTACGGCTGGTACCTCAAAGAAATCAAGCAATTCTTTGATGGCGACAGCAGCGTACACTTTGCCGGCGAACAGGGCGGAGAAACACTTGCAGGCCTTTACGCCGATTCAGATTTCTTCTTGTTCCCGAGTACCACGGATACCTTCGGCAACGTAGTCGTCGAAGCCATGTCTACAGGCACGCCCGCAATAGTAAGCAACTACGGCGGGCCGCACGATATCGTGATGGACAGCTCCGCTGGACGCATTTTGCCCATTGATGAAGAATCCTGGCTGAACGCACTTGAAGAATGCCGTCGCATTTATCTTGAAGACCCCGCCACCTACGCCAAGATGCGCGAAGTCGCCCATGAGCGCAGCCTCAAGTACACCATGGAATCTTCGACCAAGGCGCAATTCGAGTTCTTCAGGGAACTGAAAAAAGAAGCATACGGATTGTAACTAAACATCATGTCCGGCTTAACCGAACATGACAAACCAGCGTATGGATAAAACAAGTCTAAAGTTCCTCCGCGATTGGTTCAAGAAGAACGCCGCAGAATTGCCTTGGCGGCTCGCAGATCTGGACGCGCCACGCGACCCCTATGCGGTGTGGATTAGCGAAACAATGCTGCAACAGACGCAGGTTTCGACCGTGCGCGAATACTTCATCAGATGGATGAAACGATTCCCCAATGTAGAGGCACTCGCCGCCGCCGAAGAAAGCGAAGTCTTGCGCTATTGGCAAGGGCTCGGGTATTACAGCCGCGCAAAGAATATTTTGAAAACGGCAAGAATCGTTGCGGAGCACAAGGAATTTCCCTTCACGCGCAAGGAGCTGGAAGCGTTGCCCGGAATCGGGGCATACACCGCCGGCGCCATATTAAGCTTAGCCTATCACCAGCGCGAAGCCATTTTGGACGGCAACTTGGTACGCATTTTTTCGAGACTATATGCCCTTAACTTTCTGCCGACAGATAAAAAAAGCAATAGTACCGCGTCGGCCCCTGTAGAGGTTTACTGGAACTACGCTCGCGAAGTGGCTGACAGCCCCAAGGCGTACATGCATAACGAAGCCTTGATGGAACTCGGACGCACTGTATGCAAAATCAAAAATCCCGAATGCGCAAATTGCCCGTTTCACGCGGACTGCAAGGCCTTCGCCGAAAACCGCGTCAGTGAATTTCCCCCTAGCAAAAAGCACGTTCAAAAAGACTGGCACGGCACCGTTCTTATCATAGAAAGCAGGGACCACAAGATTCTAGCGATTCACGGCGGCCAGAAATTTTTCAAGAACCAGTTCACGCTGCCGCACTTTGAATCACCTCGCAACGCAACCGCAGGCATTCCGGCCCAGGCAGAAACATTCGTTGGCCCCGACCAGATAGAATCGGTCAAGGTCATCGGCAAATTCCATCACGGAATCACCGTTCACAAAATTGAGTGCGATGTTTTGCACATACAAACTAATTTAAAAGCACCTGCATCTAGAAACGCCGAAATCCAGTGGGTCGACATCAAACACGCCCAGGACTTTTTCGCGAACAGTTTCTGCCTAAAGGCGCTTGCTCTTCTTTAGATTTCTAGCAGAGTAGTGATTTCTCAAAAATAAATGGCCTTTGCCGATTCCTTATAACGAAAAACACCCTGCAGGAGCAGGGTGCTTTTTCTCGCGTAAAGATGCAGCTATTAGGCAGCCTTCACAGTTTCCACGACCTTGGCAAATGCTTCAGGATCGGCGACGGCCATATCAGCGAGAACCTTGCGGTTCATCTTGATGTTGGCCTTGGAAAGCTTGTAAATGAACTGGCTGTAGCTGATGCCGAGTTCACGAACAGCGGCATTGAGACGAGTGATCCACAGAGAGCGGAAGTCACCCTTCTTGTCGCGGCGGTGAGCGTAGGCATACTGACCGGCGTGGGCTACGGCGTCAATGGCAAGGCGAAGGTTGCTCTTGCGACGGCCATAGAAACCCTTGGCGGCCTTGAGGATGTTTTTGCGGCGTTCGCGGGAAGGAACTCTGGTTTTAGCGCGTGGCATTCTTACACTCCTACACTCCTTATGCAACGACAAGCAGACGCTTGACATGGTAAACATCGACTTTCTTAACGAGAGCGCCCTTACGCAGGTTACGCTTACGCTTCGTGGACATCTTGGCAAGAATGTGGCGCATGCCAGCACGCTTGAACTTGACGTGGCCGGAGCCAGTCAGGCGGAAGCGCTTCTTAGCACCGCTGTGTGTTTTCATCTTAGGCATTTTTACCTCTTTAGGTTATTAAGTTGAAGCCTCACCTGCTGCCATGGGCTCGGTTACGGGCTTTGGTGCCTGGTCCTGCTTTTTGGCAGAGCCTGCACCGCGTTTAGGACCGTAAATCGAGAGCATTGTGTTGCCTTCGACTCGCGAATCCATTTCCAAGTCGCCGTACTGGAGCAAGTCTTCTTTTGCGCGCTCCATCAGGCGTTTGCCGTAGTCCATGTGCGCCATTTCGCGCCCACGGAACTGCATAATAAGCTTGACCTTCATGCCATCCTGCAAGAACTCAGCAGCCTGCTTGATCCTGTACAGGTAGTCGTTTTCGGCAGTCTTCGGGTGCATCTTGATTTCTTTAAGCTTCACCACGTGCTGCTTGGCCTTTGCGGCCTTGGCCTTCTTGATCTGTTCAAACTTGTACTTGCCGTAGTTGATGATACGGCATACAGGCGGCTTAGCATTGGGAGACACTTCCACCAGGTCCAGTCCGGCGTCCTTGGCCATCTGGAGAGCCTGTTTGGTATCCATGATGACGGCCTCGCCATCTTCCTTTACAAGACGGATCGGGGAAATGCGAATGTCTTCGTTAATGCGGGTTCCGTCACTCTGTCTGTTCGGCATGCGGCGGTCGCGGGGGTTTTGTAACGCCAAGTTAAGCTACCTCTAGGTAAATGGTTATTGTGGCGGTAAATATAGTTTTTTTAACAAAAAATGCAAGAACTTTTTAAAGTACCCCTTTGAAAACGGGCGGATTTTTGTATAATTGGACTTGCTCGCGGCGGTAGCTCAATGGTAGAGCCTTAGCCTTCCAAGCTAATGGTTGCCGGTTCGATCCCGGTCCGCCGCTCTTAGACCCCTCTTTGAGGGGTCTTTTTTTGTTCAAAATCCCTTTGGGAGGTCTTTTTTGCATTTTTTCCTCCTTTTTTTGTAAGATTTTTCACTATTTGGGAATCCGCAAATAATTTCTACATTTATGCTTGAAAAAAGAGGTTCCCATGTTCTTTGAACAAGCCATTGCACACCAGGTTCCGGGTTACACCCGTGAAGCAGACTCCGCTCACGGCGAATCGCTCGCCATGTTCGACTATAAAGACGAACTCCGAATCAAGGACCTCGCCATCCAGGAATTTTGGGACGTTAACCGTCTGGCGGGCACTCCGCAAAAGGTAATAGCAAGCCCTATGCCGCGCGCCTACCGCACCACAAGCAAGCGCCGCGTGTACATGCAGCCGGGAAACCTGCAGTTCGACCGTCAAGAATCGATGCTCGAGCCCGAAGAGCACAACAAGATTTACGATTTTCTTTTTGAAAAGCTGATTACGCCGGCCTACAAGCCGCTCGCCTACGCCCTCAACTGGATCATTATCCGTGGCACCTACCAGTACCGCGTGGTGATTTTCAATATCAAGAAAATTGACGCGAGCATCGTGCGCAAGCTCAAGCTGATTTCGGACGCCCTGAAAGAAACTCCTTTCAAGGTGACTGCGGCACACGCCTACGTGGACACAACCGAATCCGATTACTACCTGGAATCGAAGCGTCCGACCGAGGGTCTGAACTTCAAACAGCTTTATGGTCCACGCGAAATGAGCCTCGGACTTGGCAAGTTCAGCCTGCGCTACCCCGTCACGGGATTCAGCCAGATTAACGAAAGCCAGATTCACAACTTGATCAAGGCCGCAAGCCGACTCCTGAGCTTAAGCAAGGAAGACCATTTCCTGGATTTGTACTGCGGATACGGTCTATTCAGCTTTGCGCTCGGCGAAGCCGCCAAGGACGTCTTAGGCGTGGAATGGGAAGGTCCGTCGATCGATTGCGCCAAGGCTTCTGCCAAGCATCTTAAAAAGTCATACCGCTTTATCGCAGGCAAAATCGACGAGATGTTCGTGCAGACGCGACTGCCGCGGCCGATCGTGAACGAACCGGAAAAAATTCTGCTGGACCCGCCGCGCAAGGGCTGCGAACCGGGCGTAATTCACGCGCTCGCCATGCGCAAGCCGATTCGCGTATGCCACGTGTTCTGCGGCACCGACGAAATCCCCGCCTCGCTCAAGGAATGGGAACGCTACGGTTACCGCGTGCGCGAGGTGCAGCCGCTGGACCTGTTCCCCGGCACCCCGCACCTCGAAACCATCGTGATGCTCGAAAGAAAATAAATTCCGTTTTCACCCCATGAGAACGCCCTTACAACTTGCCGTCATATTCGCCATTTGCCTTGCCGGAGAATTCTTGCACCGCATCGTAGGCATTCCCCTGCCCGGGAACATCATCGGCATGGTTCTACTTCTAGCATTACTTTGTCTTAAAACCCTTAAACCGGAGCAGATTTCAGGCGTTTCCAGTTTTTTCCTGAACTACCTCGCCTTATTTTTCTTACCCCCAAGTATCGCCATCATGGCCGTCGGTGACGACGTCCTTTCCAAATGGCCGCTATTGCTGTGTCTCTGCATCGTTTTTACGCTGATTACCCTCGCCGTGAGTGGGCGATGCACGCAGCTGTTTATCAGAAAACAAGAATACCGAGAAAACTTAGCGATCCGCGCAGAGCGTCTCGCCAAACGTGCCGCATCTAGCCGTAAAAAAGGAGGCGACAAATGAACGCCATTATCAACTCGCCCCTTTTTGGCATACTGCTGTCACTCGCCGCATTCGAGACTGGAGTCGCCATCAGCAAAAAATGGAAATACTCCTTCTTGAATCCCCTGCTGATTGCAAACATCCTCATTGTCGGATTCCTGCTTGCAACCGGAATCAGCCTCGAAAGCTACAACGTGGGCGGCGACTATATTTCAGTACTGCTTTCGCCAGCAACGGTCGTTCTCGCCGTCCCGCTATACAACCAAATCTCTAAACTCAAAAAATTCTGGAAACCAATTCTTGCAGGGATATTCGCCGGAAGCATCACCTCCATGGCCTGCGTCATCGTCATCAGCAAACTGATTGGCCTAAGCGACGTTCTCATGCGTTCGCTCCTCCCAAAATCCATCACGATTCCCATGGGCTCCGTCGTTTCGGAACAGATTGGAGGCATTCCGTCCGTCACCATTATTTCGATTGTCGTCACGGGAATTACAGGCGCCGTCGCAGCCCCCGCCATTTGCAGAATCTGCCGCATCAAGCACAAGGTTGCGCAAGGCATTGCCATTGGCACCGCAAGCCACGCCCTCGGTACCACCAAAGCCATGGAAATGGGCGAAATTCAAGGAGCCATGAGCAGCCTTTCTATCGGCGTAGCCGGATTATTTACCGCCATTGTGGCACCAATAATCTTAAACTTCATCGACTAAAAGTCAAAATCAAGCTTTAGGCCGCCATGAGCCTTTCCGACAAGAATTTCGGCAACGATACTTTCGCTTTCGGGAATACCGCATAGTTTTCTAAGTTCGTCGTGATAAAAGAAACGTTCGCTACGCGAAACTTTTCTAATAAGGCGAGCCGAAAGATTCAGAGACTGCACCATATAACCCGCATTCAAGTTCATATAGCGGTAAGCGCGTTCACCAAGTAAATTGCACGATTCACCCAAATCAGCTGTCAACAGCACGGCAAACGCCGTATTATCGGCATCATCAGGAACAAGATGGCACTTAGAGAATTTTTTGGCATTCACAGCTCCCGATTGCATATAAACCGACTTACGGACAGGCACATAACGGTAAACGCCAGGATACACGAACATCACATCAAAAGAGACTATCCAAATTTTTAAAAGGCCCGCACCAAACAAGTGTATTTGGCCAACCTCAAGCCAGCGCAACATGCTCGAGAAATCATCCAAATCAAAGCCGGCCTTTTTAAACGGCACATAGCTTGGAGCCTCGGGACCCAAATCCGAAAGCAAATTAAAATAATAGGCCGCATCAAACTTAGATGGCGTTAGCGGGAACTCGTCTCCCGGGAAAGCTTGCGCAGAAAGCCTCCGAATGCGGATGCTCTTAGGAAGGTCCGTTATATTTTCGGAATGATTTTGTCGCATAAACAGCGACGGATACGACAAGGCCGTCATGTCTCCGATTACCGGATCGGTTTCGCCGCGGTTAGAATAAGCGGTTTCACCAACACCCTCATCAACCGAATCAAACGCAAGTTCGCTATATTCCGGGAACACTGCCAATGCGGCCAAGGGGACTTCTGTCGCAGACAAATTCAGAGACACCGCAATTTCGTCATCTACAAATCCACCCAGGGCAAAAACCTTCGCCCCCTTAGACCTGTGATGTAGCAATACGCTTGCCGCACAGGAACCCACGTCTTGTGTCACCTGTGCATAGGCCCCTTCTCTAAAGCGCCAAACGGATCGTTCTAGAATACCCGTAAAAATATAAAGCAGCGGAGCTTCTTGAACAAATTCTTTGTCCGGAAAAGCCTCCACCAGTTTCTTCATGACATCCTTGCCGCCAATACGTACCAGCTGTCCTACCACATCAGGGACAGAACCATTTGACGTTTCATCATAGGCATATACGCCATCGGGAATAGTACGGCCACGTGTTACGACATAAATTCCTACCGGTTTAAGGTTGTCTCCCGACACGTATCCAAACGAAGGAATATCAGCAGCGTGCAAATCAATCCGATTGCAGCCCTCATGACGACGGTCCGCATTCCTTTGCGCTTCCCAGTATAATTCTGCAGGTTTCTCCTTGCGAGTAAACCTAATCGATTCCGAATATTTTTCAGAGAAAAAGCGCATAGGCTAAAGTTAGTAAAATAGGCCACATCTATCGTATTTTTCGGCTTCAGCAGCCCATTTTTCACCAGAAAACACACTCGATACACTCGCGTAAAAATAAGCCATTTAGTTAGAACCGCTTTATGTTTTTCGAGCATAGATTTAAGGACAATAGGGCAAGATCATCGTTTACTGACGTATACGAGAAAAAGATTAAAAGGCTTTTATCTTGCCACAGGACATCATAGATTTTAGAAAAAAAGAGGTCAAGATGAACTTCAAGTCAAAATCAAGCCTAGCCCTTTCTGCGGCTGCACTGCTCCTTTTAAGCGCTTGCGGTGACAAAGCCAGCGAACAGATTATCACCCCCATTGAATCAACAAACGCCGTTACAGATTCTACGAGAACACCCATCAATCCGGGCGACACCACCACAACGCCTACGGATACTACAGCGGTCCCTAAAGACACGAATACAACACCGACCGATCCTTCGACATTACCCGCCGAAGGCCCCATCACGTTGCCCGCAGGTTTGGGACTCCTAGTCGATGACTTCGAAGACGGCGACAACCATTCTAGCACAATTGATGATTACTGGTACACTTACAACGACAACGATAATGACGGAGCCTCTGTCATCACGACACCCGTAAATGAAGACGGAGACATTATCGCCGGCGCCGTCAATAACGGTTCCAACTACGCATTGCAAGTAAACTATACACTCGACCAAGGCGAATACGCATACGACCCGTATGTGGGTTGGGGCATTCAAGTTGCCGAAGATGATGAAAACGGACGTTTCGGCGGCATTACCTACTGGTACAAGGGTGGTGCCCACGAAGTCCACATCGAAGTTTCCGACGTCAAGGACTATGACGTTCACCTCGCCAAGGTGTCGGCATCGCGCACCTGGAAGCAGGCAGTCATCCGCTTCAAGGACCTAGTCCAAGGAGGCTGGGGCGAAGAAGTCACGTTCGACGCCAAGCATATCAAGGCCATCAGTTTCCAGGCCAAGGGCAGCAAGAGCAAAATCGTTACAGACTCGCTGTTTATCGACAACATTTACCTGCAGGACACCTCCGAAGTCGAAAAGGATAAGCCCGACATGGAAATCAAGGACCCGGTGATTCCGACAGTCGAATTCACCGAAGCCGAAATCACGGTCACAAACCCGCTGCAGGCAAAGGCTATGAAGTACCTGAACAAGGGTATAAACTTTACCAACTGGCTCGAAAATGCCGACGGCAAGTTCAAGGAATTCGTCTTTAACGAAGACGACATCAAGCTTTTGGCCGATAACGGCATCAAGAGCCTTCGCTTACCCATTGACCTCGACCTGTACGCCACTAACCGCGACAAGTTTGTCAAGGATACCACGGGAACCGTAGAGCTCGCCTTTGATGACAGCACTCTCTTTACTGTTCTCGATTCCTTCGTAGAATGGACCGGCAAGCATAACATGTCTCTCGTGATTGACTACCACGAATACGACAATAGCTATAATACCACCAGTGCCAAGGATAACAAGTATATCCAAATGATGACTGAAACCTGGAAGCACGTGGCCGCCCACTACGCCGAAAATACCCGCGAAGACATCTTCTTCGAACTGCTGAACGAACCCGACATGAGCAAAGGTAAAGTAACTGCCGATGATTGGACTATCGCCGCCCAGGCCATGATCGACTCCATCCGTACCGTCGACACGAAGCACTCGATTCTCTTCGGTGACGCTCAGTGGTATTCCATCAGCTTGCTCGCCAAGCGTACCCCGTTCACCGATGACAACATCATCTACGTAATTCACACCTACGAACCGTTCGCCTTTACACATCAGGGCGGTTCTTGGACGGACTACGCCACCATCAAGGGAATTCCGTTCCCCTACGATCCGGCTAAGTGGTCTACCGTTTCGGGCGACTTCGGCGTCACTAAGAGCACCGCCAGCTACGTCAAGACGGCCATCAAGAACTACTACAAGACTGGTAGCAAAGAAGCCATCATGGCCGAAATTTTGAAAGCTAAAAAGTGGGCCGCCACGAACAACGTGCCCGTAATCATCAACGAATTCGGCGCATTGAACCTCAAGTCCACCGCACAAGACCGCCTCAACTACCTCACCGCCATGCGCGAAATCTGCGACACCCTCCAGATTCCTTGGACGCACTGGGGCTACACCGGCAACTTCTCGCTGTTCGAAGGTGAACTCAAAGGAACCAAGCTCATCGACGGTATAGCCGAAGCCTTAAAATTATAGCGACCAAAGAGATACGAAATCTCCAAAAGGGTTAAAAAGTCTTTGGTCGCCCTTCGCTTCAACGACAGGCATCATGCCTGTCGCCTCAGCTCGGCTGGACCTCGGTGAATAATTCTTAAAATCATCATCAACTCCTTGTGTTGCCCTATCCGAACAGGATGGGGCGATTTTTTAACACTGCAACCAAAGAAATATGAGAACTCCAAAAGGATTAACCAGTCTTTGGTCGCCCTTCGCTTCGACGGCAGGCATCATGCCTGTCGCCTCAGTTCGGCGAGTATTGCACCTTAGCTTTTTTGTATATTGTGATTATTATGCGCGCGTCTATTTCGAGTATTTTATTTCTTTTAACGGCAAGTGTATCAGCCCTCGCCGTAGGCTTTTACGGCAACAGCAGCGACATCCATTGGAAAACGGCTGGCACTGACCATTTTCAGTTTATTTACCCTGTAGAATACTCAAGCCACGCCGCCAAAGTTTCCGCCTATGCCGAAGCCGTCTACGATTCTGTCGTAAACCGTTATCATCATGATTTGCCGGGCCGTGTGAGCGCGACCCTCAACAACGCCCTCTACAGCAACGGCAACGCAATCCCAAGCGAGAACTCCATCAACCTGTGGCTTACCAACTGGGATTTTAAAATTAGAAGCAGTCACGGCTGGCTTTCGGACGTGGTGACGCACGAATTTAGCCATCTGGTCAGCATCGAGAACGCAAGCAAGTTTAAACCAAGCATCTACGGATTCCAAGTTAGTTACACCGACTACTACAACGAGCGAACTACGCAAGATTTTGCAAGCATGCTCCCCTTTACGTTGCAGCCTCTTTGGATTGCCGAAGGTACCGCCCAGTACGAATCGAGCCGCATGGGCTTTGACGCCTGGGACACCCATCGCGACATGTTGCTCCGTGTTGCAGCACTCAATGACAGCCTGCTTACGCTCCCCTACATGCACGATTTTTCGGACAATTCGCTATTTGCAGAACTCGGCCCCTATACGCAAGGCTTTTCGCTCGTCCGCTACATCAGCGAAAAATACGGCGAAGACGCAGTCCCTAAGATTTGGCACGAGATGTCAAAGTACCACCGCATGACACTCGATGGAGCCATCAAAAAAGTTCTTGGCATCAGCGAGCAAGAGCTCTACGACAAATGGAAAGAATATATCACGGCGCAGTACAAGGCTCAACGCGATAGCCTCGGCACCCTCGTCGAAGGAACCAAACTCACCGAAGAATCATTCTGGCAAGACATTCCCATCGTCGCCGGCAAACACCTATACGGCGTTTCGAACTTTGGCGGCCCCTGGTTCGACGGCGGTCTATTCAAGATGCCTCTAACCACAGATAGCGATTCTGCAACCGCAAAAAAAGATACGACCGAAAAAATCGACGGTATCGAAATCGGTGAAATCGAAGTTGAAAACGAAAGCGAGACAATCGATATTTCTGATTACGCCAAGCACGGATTCAAAATCAAGAAGGCTTGGCTCGACAAAGGCATCGACGTTTACGAAGACAGTGCTCAAGGTCCCATACTTGCCTATGTGAGCTACCAGAACCGCGACAAGGACGGTCACGCCCATTTTGACATCGCCATAAGCGATACCAACAAAAAGGTACTTTCGGTCACCTACCTTGCAGATGCCGTCTACCCCGCTATCGACAAGCAAGGCACCACCATCGTCTTCGCCATGCGCGAACCCTACAGCACACGATTCAAACTCGCCAAGGTTCCATACCCTAAGGACATAAACGACTACACTTCCGAAGACCCCGTCGACATTTTTGTTCCTGACGCAAAATTTGACTACTACAACATTTATAGTCCCAAATTCAGCCCCGACGGCAAACGTATCGCCTTCAGTTTCTTTGACGATAAGACGCGCGGCATAGCCATTATCGATAGCGACGGCAACAATTTCAAGGTCGTCTCAACCGAAAGCTTTGACGAACGTGACGTGAACTGGATCGACAACGATAAGATTATCTTTGCCAGCAACCGCAACGGCATCTTCAACCTCATCGAAAAGACTCTTTCTACTGGAGCAGAACGCCCGCTCACAAACGTCGTCGGAGGAGCCTTTACTCCGGCGCTCGCGGGCGACACACTCTACTTTACCGAATACGACAAAGACGGATTCTCGCTTTACAAGATGTCTTATGGTTCCGCCCCGCTCATCAACGACACGGCAATCACCGTAGCCGAACGAGATAGCATTGTACAGGTTGCCGATACAAGTTGTAGCGAAACCGCAGCTGATTCTGCTAAAGCCGACTCCGCAAACCTTGAAACGGCGCAGCAAGCTACAGATTCCTTGCCTTGCGAGCCCAAAATCGTCTTACGCGACTCCGTCATCAAGCTTATCGACACGGTCCGTACCGTCACACAAAAACCCGCGCCAGCCTCAATCGTGCTCAATGGTAAACCCATCGAAAAAATCCAGAAGCAAATCGAGCTAAGCGACATCGAATTTGCAGGAGTCGAAAAGGACTATCGTCCCATCCCGACAATACCGCTGTTTGTCCCAATGCTCGTCTTTAGCGAAAACGCCCCCGACCTTACCGTCTTCGGCGAAGGCAAGCTCAAGGTAAAGGCAGGCCTTGCCGCCATTCTTTCCGATCCGCTCAAGAAAAACACCGTACAACTCGGATTCTTGCTTGAACTCGGTGCAGGCTTTGACTACATCAACAGTTCCGGCCTCAACCCTGAGCAAGAAAAAGAATTTTTCGCCTCCTGGGACAACCGTAGCACGCCTCTAGACCTTTCACTTGCCTATACCTACGCCAACTACACCAGCAGAGACACCGTGCGCTACGAAGATGTCCGCGCCCACAACGGAGACAGCCTAGGCATCAGTCACTACGCCGTTTCGATGCAATCCATCATCGGGGCAGCAGGTTACAGCATCTTCAAGAGCATCGACACCCTGCAAGTGGCCCTTGGCTACGACTGGGCCAACTTCAACCTCTACGAAGACAATTTCGACTGGACCTACCAAAAACGCCTAAGCGCCCTCGTGGCCCTCGGCCTCTACGGTGACCATGCCGAAGGTTCCGAAATCAGCGGACAAGGCAACGGCCTACGCCTCTACTATCAGTACGCCAATTCCGACCTCTACCGCCCCGGCACCTTCGCCGAAAGTTTCACCGTTTCATCCAGCGGAAAAATCACACCCAAGTACCGTAACTTCAACATCAATGAGTTCGGCATCAATCTTTACGGGAGCCTACAGAGCCCTCTTACGGGAGCACGCCTTGCCGCAGGTGGCAAGCTCAGCGGAATATTCAACTGGAGCACCGACTCCAACCAAGATACATTGGATTCCTATTACTACAACCCGCTGTTCCTCGAAGGTTACCCCTACCTGCGCAGTTCCGAAAACTACACGCTCTCCGGCATGCGCAACGCCGTTGCAGAACTCCACTATATCTACCCCGTCTACGATGACTGGCGCAAAGGTTTTTGGATCTTCGAAACACGCAGTTTCTATATAGACCTCTTCTCACAGATAGGAGCTGCGTGGAACGGCAAATGGTTCGACAGCGACAAAATCACAGACCACCGTTTCTGGGATCGCTCCGTGGGTCTCAATTTCCGCATGAGCAACAAGATATTCTACAGCGTTCCGTTCGACATTTCGTTCACGCTTGCTCGCGGCCTAGACCGCATCGGTGAAGACGAGAACCTACACGGAGGCAGAAAACTCAACCCCATCGATCTGCCGGGAATTCCAGAAAGCATAGCCCCCACGAGAATCAAGTTCTCCATTGGAATGGGGTTTGTTAATAGTTGGCAGTAGCCAAAAATTTGTAGCTACATCTGAGGCTCGGTCATGTACAAACCTCCGGTTTGTCCGCGACACTCGACTTGCGATGTAGTTAAAGTAGAATCTGCGGCGAGCTAAAGCTCGCCGTATTTTTGTTTAGGCTTGACTTCGCCCGGCAAAAGCTGACCGGGACTTGTACGCATGCCGTCCTTACCAGTAAAGTTCGGGTTGTACGGCTTGACTTGCGCCTTTTTCTGTTCGGCCTGCAAATCCACCATGTGGCGTTCCCACTCCTGCATGGCCTGATCTAGTTCCGTACGAGCATTCAGCATCAGTTCCTTGAGCTGCATCAGTTCCAACATGCGGTCGCGTTTAATCATCCACAACTCTTCTTCTTCGGGCATGCGCTCGATGTTAAAGAGCAGGTTCAGATAATCCTTTTCGGCTTCGCTATAAGCCTTATACATTTCCTTATAGACCATGTAACGATCATCGACCATAGTCTGCTGCGGAGACGGATGCGAAGCGCATCCCACCAACTGGAATACACCAAAAAGAATCAAGGATAAATAAACAGACCTACGCATAAACCACTCTAGCTCAGAATTATTCTTCCGGCTTCTTCACCGTATAAAGCCTTTCCAAAGTCACCTGGCTCTTGAACGTGGCCGTATCCTTCGTATCCGGATTCACCATCGTGTGCGTTCCCACCTTGACTTCACGTTCTTGGCAAGGCACTCCGGTTTCAGGATCAATCATCACCTCGAACTGCGTCTGGTATTCGGCCTTCAGCCCCTTATTGTACTTCTTGAATTTTTCAGGAACAATTCCACTATTTACATGCTGTTCCCAGATGTAGTACGGGAAACTTTCCTTTTCCTGCAAGTACACAATGTAGTCCAGACAGCGGCGATGGTCTCGGTTTTCAAAGCCCTTCACCACCACAGAATCCACCTGAATCAAAGCAAAATTGAGGCGGCCCTGGTCCTTGAGCATCTGCGTAATGTTTCCCTTGGTTGGCACCTCGCCTGTCAGCATGTGATCCATTTCCCAACGGTGCTTTTCTAGACGCTTAAGATGAGGTTTGTAGTCCGGGTTCAAAAGCTGCTTACGCCAAACTTCGGGCATCGGAATACGTGCCAACAGCGAATCATAACCGTCTTCAAGACCTTCTACACTCTTGACTTCGCGGTCAATGGCCGCCATATCAACAGACTTGACTCGCCAGGCCAGTTCAGACGGCATAAAATTCTTGAGGTAGCCGCGCGATTTGTCCATCACATAATCACGGTGGACCTTCAAGGTATCACCCACACTAGAATACGTCAGGTTCGCATAGGCGGCCGTCACCGTCCCCATTTTTTCTTCACCCTTCAGGTCTATTGTAGAGAAATAACCTTCTGCATAAAGTTCCACTAAAACAGGAGCAGAGACCTTGTAATTAACGTTGACTTTTGATTCACCGCAACCGCCGAGAACGAGGGCTGCTGCGACCGCGCATAAAACTTTTTTCATGAACTACCGATTTTTAGTAAGAAGAATCTGCTTAGACATCAAAACCTTGCCATCACCGCTTACTTCGATAACGACCGGTCCCGGTTCCTTTTTACGGCAAAGTTCACGAGCCGTCATAAGTCCACCGTGGCGAGACTTACCCTGCAAAGTATAGACGCCCATCTTTTCACTGACGGCGACTTCGTGGTTCCAAATTTCTTCACCCCTGTTCGTAAGCGTGCCTTCGTAGAAAGCCGTTTTCAACTTGGCAAAATCAAAATTCTTTCCGTAACGGAACTGAACGATCAGTTGGTCCTTCAATTCAAATTCACTAGCCGTATCAGCAACGACTTCCAGATTAGGGTTCCACTCCCTGCCACAGATAATGGCAGTTTCTTCGACGTTACACCCTGTCAATAGGGCAGCGAAACCTAATAACATTAGCGCTATCTTTCTCATAGCCACCTCCATCAAACTTTCTAAATACAAACTAGAAATTTCGACTTTTTTCGACTAGCGTGAAAGCACAAACAACATCTCTAAATGCGGAGTCTGCGGATAAAAAGCGAATCCTTCAGCCTTTTTCAAGCTAAAACCGGCTGCAGCAAACTTGGCATAGTCGCGAGCAAGTGTGACCGGGTCACACGACACATATACAAGTCTGTTAACAGAACTTTTCACAATCGCATTTAACGCATCCAAGGGTAATCCCGTACGCGGCGGATCGACAATCAATGTTGCCGGAGTATCGACCACATTTTCGACAAGCCAATTTTCTGCAGGAGCCGACACATTTTCAACAACACGTCCAACGGATTCCCCTAGATTCACCTTCGCATGTTTCAGGCAGCCGTCATCGCGTTCAACCGTCGTAATCTTTTTAAAGCGATCTTTCAAAATGGCCGCAAAAAAGCCGACTCCGCTAAACAAGTCAATAAGCCAGGCATCACTTGCCTCACCGCTAGCAATACCCTCATCTACGGCGACCTGTACCGACTTTACCAATTCCGGCAACAAAGACAAGTTGCTTTGGAAAAACACCGAGGCATCGGAGTGAATCTTGCAACCAGCAATATCAACGACGCTACAGGCATTCTTCGCAAATTCCTTCGCAGGCATGTCTCTATAAAAGTAGCTGATTTCGCCCTTGCCGTTATCAAAAAGATTAACGTCGAGCTCGAACGCCCTACGTCCTACAAAGGGAGCAAATATTTTCGCTGCGTTTTCTTTCAAAAAAGCATTCAATGCAGGCGTAAGCACCGGACAACTTTCAAAGGTTGCAATACTCCTGCTTTCTTGCTTGCGGAAACCGTAAACCACCTTGCCACTCTTGTCGGCCTTAAGTACCACGCGGGCGCGGTTCCTATAGTCCCACGCAGGGCCCACGTGGATTGCAAAATTCTCGGGCAGCTCGGCATGGGCAAGGCGCCGAAAATTTTCGCGTTCAACGCGTTCCAAATAGGCGGATTGCTTTAAGGGATCCAGATGCTGCAGGCTACAGCCACCACATTTACCGAACAGCGCACATTTCGACTGCACGCGATCGTCGCTCCGTTCCAAAATTTCTACGGCACGACCCCGTGCAAAATCTTTCTTGTTTTGCACCAGTTCAACGTTGCAAAGCTCGTTCGGCAAGCCCCCCTGCACAAAACAGGCACGTCCATCGGGCAGGCGTGCAAAGCCCTCTCCCCCCTGGACCATCTTTTCTATACGGAGTTTAAAAAGCACTATCGATTGTTCAAGTAATCAAGAACTTTCTGGGTAAGGTCGTTTTCCTTTTTCCAGAACACCACCGCACCCGTTGCACGGTCCACGACCATATCGTAACCTTCCTGCAGGGCAATTTCGTTAATGGCCTTGCGAATCAGCTGAATAATCGGAGCGCTCACCTTTTCGTTTTCAGAAATCAGTTCGCCCTTACGGCCATAGACGCGGTCAATAAAGTTCTTGAGTTCGATATCTTTCTTGTTGTACTCGGCTTCAAGTTCACGCTTCTTTTCGTCAGAGAGCATGAGCACCTGCTTATCGAGCTTTTCCTTGATGGCCGAAAGTTCCTTCTGGAGCAGGTTGCCCTGCTGTTCCCACTTGGCCACCTGGCGATCATATTCCTCTTGAGCCTTCTTGGTTCCCTTATAGCCGTCAAAAATCAGCTTGGAGTCCACATGCGCAATGCGGAGTCCGTCTTCGGCAAACGAGGTTGCCGCAAAGACAAGAACCAAAACGATGAGCAGACGCTTGAGCATAGAGCCTCCTTAGAATCCCTGGCCAATGACAAAGTTGAACTGCATGTCACCCACTTCGGTACGCTGCAGGCCACTATAAGTTTCGCCCACATCTAACGGCCAAGCAAAGTCAAATCCAATGATACCGAGCATCGGCACAATCACGCGGAAGCCAAAGCCGATGTCTTTCTTAAGGCTGGTCGGATCCCATTCACTAAGCGGGTTCCTAGACGGCTTCGGCACCTTGGTACGCGGATTATAACGTTCACCGAACACGTTACCAGCATCAAAGAAGAACGGCAACAGGTAGAAGGTCTGCGGAACAAGACCAAGCTGGAGTTCAGCACCCGTGTACTGGTAGCTGCGGCCCAAACGACGGTAACCGATAGAACCCGAGCTATAACCACGCATCATGCCTTCATAGCCCATCACACCGCCCATGGTGTAAAGCGTGCGATACTGCAGCTGGTCACCCATAATTACACCATACTGGTTCGTAAGGGCAATGGCCAGGCGGTCACGGAACAGCGGGAACCACCACTTAATAGTGAGCTCGGTCTTCACAAAGCTAAAGTCACTGAACAAGGCATCATCCGCCCACTGAATATCGAGTACGTAGCGAGAACCTTCGGTCGGGAACTGAGGCAGGTTCTTATCGTCGCGGAGCAAACGGAAGTTGAGAGCCGATTCCACGCCCGTGTAAACAACGTAACTGTCATCGATGTTCGGGCCCTGCTTGTTCATGAGCCAGCTATAACCAATCTGTCCATAGAAGTAGTCATCAGGCCACTTGAGGCGCTTACCCAGGTAAACAGAGCCACCATAACGGGTAATGTCTGGGTCATCGTACTTAGACATGTTCCACCAAGAGTAGCTCAGGCTTGTACCCAAGGTAATCGGCTTGTCAAACAGCCACGGTTCCTGGAAGCTCACCGAGGCGCTCTTCTTGTCGGCACCGTATTCTACGCTGAACGATGCGGCCTGACCGTCACCCATACAGCAGTTCGGGATAGACACGCTCGCCGTACCCACGACACCATCGCTTTCGCTATAAGAAACGCCCAAGCTAAACTGACCCGTACCGGCTTCCTTTTCTTGCACGGTAAAGTCAAGGTCCACATCCTGCTCGCCCACCACCTTGATATCGGGAACAACCATGTCAAAGTAGTTGAGCTGCATGATTTCGCGGAAACTACGTTCCAAAAGCGACTGGCGGTAGGTATCGCCCGGATACAGGCGAATTTCGCGACGAATCACCTTTTCGTTGGTCTTGGTATTGCCATGGATATGCACCTTGTGGATTTGCGCCGGGAGCCCTTCCGTCATCTTGTAGGAAAGGTTCACGATAGAATCATTGACGAACGTGCGAGATTCTTCGTACTGGGCAAACAAGTAGCCGTCTTCACGGTAAGAATCAAGGAGGGCCTTACGAGAGGCATCATACTTATACTGGTCAAAGACTTCTCCACTATCCAGACGGAATGCGTAAGCAAGCATCTTGTCGTTCAGCACCTCGTTACCCGAGAAATGCAGCGAGCCCATGTAGTACTTACGACCTTCAATCATATGGATATGAATCAAAATCGAACTAGAAGTCTTAATATTGTCGTACTTATTCAAGGCCGGGAACATGTCTTCAATCATGTAGCGGACCAAGAGCTTTTCTTCGTATGTGGAGCGCTTTTTAATCTTGCGGAGCGAATCGATTTTCGGGTTTTTCCATTTGCGGCCATCCACGATATCGAGCCATTCCTTACGAGCAGTTTCGTAACGGATAATGTCATTCAACATTTTCCAGGCATCTTCTTCGGTCTTGACCATCACCTTAGGTCTAGACACCCAAGGCATTTCACCAACTTCGCGATGATTCCTAAAGAAGTGCGTCACCTGCATGGTCGGCTTACCGGCCATCTTGTAAAGAGCCGTCACAGAATCACCCAAAGCTAGGTTCAACTGCTTGTAAAGAACCTCCAGATTCTCACCCATCGGAACCATACGGCCCATGTAGAACAGGCAGGTGGAATCCGGCAGGTATTCTGCACTATATTCAGTCAGTTCCGCATCTAGGTAACCAAAGTGACGGATGGCGTTCAACACCGTATCGCGGTCCGCCTCGAAAATATTCTCCTTGAATTCGCCGCCGCCCCACCACTGGTCGAGTTTAGTCACCATGTGTTCCATGATGTCTTCGGCAGGAACATGATCGTTCCCCTGGATATCAAACTGACGAACCTTGACCTTTTCTCCTTCACGGACAATAAAGGTCACCATATTCTTGTTTTCGTCTACAGGTGTCTCACGGTAGCCCACTTCGGCAAGCAAATAGCCTTCGGAACGGTAGTATTCCAAAATGGCCTGGCGGTCGCGTTCCAGCTGACTCTTGCTATAAACCTGTCCCGGAATCAGACGCACTTTTAATTTCAAGTCTTCTTCAGAAACTTCATCAGGTCCTTCAAAAACAGCCGTATCTAATGCAGGAAGTTCCTTAATCTTAAAAATGAGGTCAACATCAGTACCATCGCCCACATAATCAATCCAGGCGGTCACATCGTCAAACAGTCCCGACTTATAAAGGGACGCTACCGAAGACTGGACCTTTTCGGTAAGAGCCGTCGGAGAATAGCTTTGGCCATCGCGGATGCCTATACGGCTCAATACCGCGCGATCGTCCATGTGGACCGTTCCCTGGACCTTGACCTTATGAATCTTATTTTCAACCATATAGCTCTCGGACATTTCAGACATGTCCAAAAGCTGGGCCTGAGCGAGACCCACAAATATAAGCAATACAAACAGCCAGCTAAAGCGCAGAATAAACCTACCTATAAACAAAATTCGGGACAAAAATACAAAAGTTAATGGCGAGAGATTTACTATCTCGCCATTTTTTCGCGCGAAAAGGTCTTTTTGACGGTTCTTACGAGTAATTAAGATTTATGTCAAAAGAAATCGCTACTGCAAATAACGACGCTTTTGCTTGCCCGCTGTGGTGTATTCCACCACGATGACCCGCGCAGCGGGCATCTTCGCAGGTTTTTGCACACCTGCGAACAGCGGGCGCCCCTGCATGTCAAAAATTCGGTAGAAAGCGGTTTCCGCTTCAGTGCCAAAATTCACACGCTGAGCGATCGCAGTCGTCCCGCTGCTAGATTCTACAACTTCAGAAGAGCTAGATTCAGACACTGCGCTCGACGAAGATTCCGCAGCTTCTGATGAAGACGATTTCTGTTCAATCGTCCCTTCCACCGTAAACGTAACGTATTCCGACATCCAGGCAAGTCCAGAATTGTCCGTCACGACTGCAACTGCGGAATACATGCCCGGCTCAAGCCCACTAGCGTTGACCTGGTAGGGAGCGCTTGTCGCAGAGCCGACCAAAGTATTGCCCACATAGAAGGCGACGCTCTTTACGGAACCGTCGTTGTCCTTGGCGGTGGCGCTCAAGGTGACAGCCTTGCCGGCATCGAACTTGGTCCCTGCAGAAGGCGCTGTCATGGAAACACTTGCAGCCTTGTTGCTCTGGCCAAAGCCCTGGTTGTATTCGGGCATCTTGCCGTAGCGGCCTCCCACACCTGCTAGGCTCGGGATTTCTTTCGGGAGATTTGCAACGGTGCGTTTTTCAAAACTGTAGCTCGGGTTGAAAGTTTGCGCCTGCGGAACGCCCTGCGTCACCGTACCGTTGTAGCGGTGCTGCTGTTTGGTCCCGCTCCCGAACGTGACTCCACTAAAGTAAACGTAGCCGTTGTCGCCCCATTCGGCCAAATAGCCTTGGCCGTTGTCGATATAGCTATTCTCGTAGCGTACGTAGGCCTTCGCGTTTGCACTATGGCCGTTTGCACCCGCCACAAAGAAGCGGTTGTAGTCCACATACTGGTTGTACAGATGCACCTGCGAACCGTTGCTTTCGCCAGTGACCTTCGGCACGCGGCCGTAGGTATTGTGCCAGTAGTTATTTGCATAAGTCAGGTGGGCATCTTCGACAAGTGCCATGTAAGGATCGGTTCCCCAGCAGTTGAAATCGTTTGCGCCGTCAAAATCCAGGTAACTGATGGTGGCGTCGTCCACGAATTCCATGTCCATGCCGTCGCTAATCCACTTGTAGCTAATGTGGTCAGCCCAGAATCCCTTCACATGCTTCGATGCGGTGCCTACCGTTTCAAGGCCGTCACCGCCTTCAATCAAGTGCGGGTTCACGTCGTAAATGGCGAGGTTGCGGTAGATGTGGTTGTAAGAGCCCTCGTTACTGCGCACCACAATGGAGGCTCCGCGCAGGTTCGCACCGCGACCCATGCCCACAAGACTCTTGTTGGGCTTGGTGGTAATCCAGTTGCTCCACGCCTGCAGATTGTCCGATTCCTTCACGATTTCGAGTCCGGATTCACCGAGGCTCGCGCAGCTATTTTTCTCGAAGGCGATGCGGTAGAACTTGTTCGTCTTGCCTGTCACGCGGTTCGTCTCGCCACAAGTCGTGCGGCACCAAGTACGCCCTTGCTTGTTCGCCTCGGTCACCGCATTGCGCATTTGCCTAAAATCGTAAGTGCCTTCGGGCACAAGGATTGTCACCGCATCGTTACTCTGCAAGTACTTGCGGATGCTTGCGGAATCGCTCGCGAAAACGATATTGCCGGCAGCGCCGCCCGTCGTAGAAGCGCCGAAGCCTTCGGCCTTCACGTTGAACGTGAAAAGCAGAACCGCTGTCGGATCCGTTTCGGCAGAAGTCCAAATCCACTTGGCTTGCGTGTTTGCAGCAAAGCCGGAAAGCGCCGCCCCGCTCGGGAGCTTGTTGCTTGCGTAGTTGAGGGTTGTCGCGCCGCCCCACTGGCTAAGATCGCGGCCCTTGTTTTTCCAGGAATTGTTGCTTACCACAGGCTTTGATTTCCAGCCACTGCCGGAATAGTAAGACTTGTCGAGGTCATCGATTTGCACCATGACACCGGGGGCTCCCTGGCCGTTCACACCCACGACAGAAATCGCGTTCTCGCCCGGCAAGAAAGTCATCGGCACAAAACGCACGCGGCCAGCCTGGTTGTCTTCGGCAAGGAGCGCGCCATTGTGGTAGAGCCTGTAACCGCCATCGGCCACAATCCAGATACCCGGACCCTCGCCCGCATTATAAGTCGCGGCAACCAGCTGTGAGCCCACCTTGTCGCCGCCGCCATAAGCCGCTTCAGAAGGGAGTTGAACCACTTCTGTCGCAGGGACAGCGGCATGCACCGCAGAAAAACCCAAAAGCGAGACAAAGCCCGCTAAAGCCAACCCAACATCCTTTTTTACTCCCATTTTTTCCTCTTTTTGTAATATTGCCTTTTATAATCTAATTTTGGCACTTTTGTTTTCAAAACGTTATCCACCAAGCCCATTAATATGTGTTTGGTCATTGACAACGATTGTAAAAGCTCCTTTTACGCAAAAAAAATACACTCCTATCGGAGTGCTGGGTAGTTTTTTTGAAATTTAGGGTTGTCCGTAGACTACGGCCAAAAAACGCCGACATGTTTCCATTTTTAATGTCTTTTATACACCATAATAATAAAATTTTACTTTACATTTGCAAATATTTATCTAACTTTAGCAACATGAACAATGTTTCCACAATTAGTGTATTTATGTATTTTGATTACCGGGATTATATCCGGGCCGTTGTGGAAGCATTGCAATCCAGAGGGCAGTCCATCCGTTCCATTCAAGAAAGCGCCGGAGTCTCGGGTTCCGCCTTTTTCAACCGCATTCTAGACGGATCCCGCCCGCTTTCTGCTGCAAACGCAAAGACGCTCGCCAAAGCCTGGGGGCTTTCCGATGAAGAATCCGAATACTTTCTGACGCTAGTCCGCTTCGGCAACGAAAAGAACGTGGACGAACGCGAAAACTTGCTCAAGAAACTCCTCACCGTACGCGCCAACAAGCAGGAATACGAGCTCCAGGATTCCGCCCTCAAGTTCTTTTCGAAGTGGTACTACCCCGTCTTGCGCGACCTGTTGCCGCTCCTCCCCGCAAACACCCCTGCCGAAAAAATCGGCCGGATGTTCACGCCCGCGCTTCGCGCCCCGCAAGTGCAAAGCGGAATCAAGTACCTAAAGGAAGCCGGATTCGTTTCTTTGAACGATGACGGAACCTACCATGTCGAGCAACCCACCATCTCGACGCCGCCCCGCGTGCGCTCTACCATTCTGCGCAAATACCATTTAAAGAACCTCGAAGTCAATAGCGAAGTTTACGACCTGTTCTCGAGCGATGACCGCAGCATCACCAGCGTAACCTGCAGCCTTTCCAAGGAAAGTTTCGAAAAGGTTCGCGAAGAAATCGCCAAGCTTCGCGAAAAGATTTTGGCCATGTCCCGCGAAGAAAAGAACCCCGACCGCGTCTGTCATGTCGGATTCCAGCTCGTGAATCGCGCCAAGGTGAAGGAGGGCAAATAATGAAGGTTATTCTCGCCCTTTCGCTTTTCGCAGCCAGCCTCGGCATCGCATTCACCGCCTGCAGCACAAGTGAAAATTCTGTCGCAAACGGCACAGGCAGCAACGCAGGCGAAACCGAAATTGCCGGCATCGTTACAGCCACCAATCACGGAATGCCCCTCAAAAACGCCGTCGCCCGTGTATGGATTTTAAACGAGGATTCCATGCTTGTCGCCTACGAAGACTCCCTTGACGACAACGGCATTCTCAAGATTAACTCCGCTGCCTTGAGCGAAAAGAAGGCCCCCGTCCAGCTGCTCGAAATGCGCTCCGGCGATTCGCTTTCCATTATGCGCTGGGTCGACTTCGAACGCAGTCCGGAGCAGAATCTCGCCATCGCCCAAAGCGAAAGCCTGAAAGGCATCATCACCAATAACGGTACCGCCGTCGAAAACGCAACCGTAAGCATTCTAGACCAAACCGTCACCACGGATGTACAAGGATACTTTGAATTCAGCGGTTTGCCTGCAGGCGTGCACTACGCCTTCGTCGAAGGGTATTTCGGCAAATTCTCTTACCAAATGGAAACCGGCCTAAGCGATGGCGCCACGACAAATCACATCAACATCGCCGACAGCATTTTCACCGTTGTCGAAGACTTTGAAAATTGGAAACACAGGCAGACCTTTATCGGCAAGAGTTTTGGACAAGGTTGGTGGTTTATTTGCACCGACTCCCTGCAAGGCGGGAACAGCCGCGTCGCCGAAGGCATCGATAGCGACAAGATTCTCGTTACCGGCGACAGCGCCAAGAGCGGAAGCAGCCTGCACCTGATTTTCAATATCGATCAGGAAACTAAAGGCCATTACGGCGTCGCAGGGTTCTCTATCGGCGACGATTTTGACGAAGACGACATGTTCGCGTTCTACGACTTGCGAAGCGCCACCGCCATTTCGTTCGACGCCAAGGGCAGCGGAAAGATTTCGTTGCAAATCACCAAGCGCGGCAACGACGGCAAGCGAGACTTTCACCAGACCGCCTTCGTGACGCTCGGCGACGAATGGAAACATTTCACTTTTACCGCCGACGATTTCGACACGGAACTTATCGCCGTCAACACCATCAACATCTTGGTGACCGAAGACGCAGAGATTTTCTTGGACAACATTCGCTTTGACGGCATTTCGCCGAGCATGTGGCCAAGCCTCGGAATGCGATTCTAGAATTTTCACATATAGGAGTGTGCTTTATGAAAAAGACAAATATAGGCATAGTAGCCTTGTGCGCTCTCGCTTTTACAAGCAGCGCGTTCGCCACCATTCAACCCACGCGCGTCGGCCCCGTTAGCCAATACGGCGCTTTGCAAAGCGGCAAGAATTCCGCTGGCGAAGGCCGCATTTATGGCAGCGTGCAAGGCGTCAAGGACGGCGCCGAGGTCCAGGTTCGCGGAATGAGCCTCACTTGGAGTCAGTACTGGCCGTACGGCAGCAGTTTTTACGGGAGTTCCTTTATCGACACTTTGGTCGGCTCCTGGAACGTTGAGCTCGTCCGCTCTGCCATGGGCGTCGTGCCGCCTTGGGGACACGGAAGCTACATGACCCGCCCCGAATATTTCGAATCGCAAATGGACACCGTGGTTCAAGCCGCTATTCAAAATGACGTTTACGTCTTGATTGACTGGCACAGCGAAGGCGGTTACTACAACTGCATCCACAAGGGAACAAAGCCAAAGTACGAATTCAACGACAACAAGACCTGCTTTACCGCAAACGATGCCGCCGCCTTCTTCGGACGCATGGCTGAACGCTACGGCAAGTACCCGCATGTCATTTTCGAAATCTACAACGAACCCGTGAGTGAATCCTGGGCAGACCTGAAAGCCTACGCCGACACGGTCATCAGCGCTATCCGCAAACATTCGAAGAACCTGGTAATCGTCGGAACCCCGATGTGGTCTTCTATGGCAGGCGATGCCGTAGCTGCCCCCGTACAAGACGATAACGTCGCCTACACTTACCATTTCTACGCCAACCTGCATCAGACTTCTAGCCACTTGTCCAGTTCCAACAAGGCGATGGAAGCCGGCCTTAGCGTATTCGTAACGGAATGGGGCGGCATCGATGAAATCTTCACCAAGGAAGCCCACAAGACCGAACTCGAGAAATTCCTCGCATGGACCAACGAGAAGAAAATTTCTTGCGCCAAGTGGGATGTCGAAAAGCCCTTCCTCGAAAACAACGATGTTGACAACTACATCAAAGAAAACATTTTGCCCGCAAAGACCACCTACCAGAAAAATCTGAATTGGGAAACCGAAATCAACGACAAGTTGCCCAACTTGATTACATACGGCGCCGGCACCGATATTCCGGGCAAGTGGAGCAGCACCAGCGACATCGACGACTACGGCGACGAACAGGGCGACAAGGGAAACTCCACCTTTACCGACAACTCTACCGAAACTACCGTGAAAATGGACAACATGAAGCTTGACACCGTCGGCACCGGCTTTGATTACGCCCCGTACATTCGCGCAGAATACGCGTTCGACGGTGAGCCCGATTTGTCCAAGTGCAAAATGGTTAGCTACCGCTACAAAGGAGCAAACCACCAGTTTATCCTCTACTACGATTGGAACGCCAGTATCGATGTCTTTGGCGAAGGCGCCTGGGACTACCCCTTTGTCGAAATGCCGTATGCACCCGAATGGGAAACGGTCTACGTGGATTTAGGCTGGATGATGAGCAACGGCTGGCAGGCAG
Organism: Fibrobacter succinogenes; assembly: GCA_902761355.1. Lineage (GTDB taxonomy): Bacteria > Fibrobacterota > Fibrobacteria > Fibrobacterales > Fibrobacteraceae > Fibrobacter > Fibrobacter succinogenes_M. The sequence continues at coordinate 59,183 of CACWJY010000021.1, forward strand.
CACTCCCGCTGACCCCGGTTCTTTCGACGGCGACCGCGTTCCGCTTTAATGTAACAAACGACTTTTTCGACACCTCGCTTTGGGTCGAAAACATCAAGTGCATCGAAAGCGTCGAGGGCTATACACCTGTAAAAATCCCCACAAACACAGACGCCGTCCAAACGCAGATTGCAAAGGCAAATTACCGCATAAACACCAACGGTTTGAACATTATCGCCACCGGCATCAAGAACGGTACGCATTACTCGCTTTCGAACATCCTCGGACAAACACTACGTTCCGGCATCGCAAACGCAAGCAGCATTAAGCTAAGCGCACCGCAGGCAGGCCGCTACATTCTCCGCATCGGCAATTCCGTCCACCCGATTTCAATCAAATAAGCGAAAGCCTTTCCCCGATACAAAAGGGAGCAAGAGCAAAAGCGCCTCGGCATTCGCCGAGGCATCTTTATTTGGTTAATCGATAATTTGAATTCCTTCGAATACGATTTCGTCTATATCGAGGCGAGAGCCTTCGGATATGAAGATGCTGAATATGCCAATCTCTGTCGAAATTTCGTCCCAAGCGACCTGGTAATTTTTGTCGTCCAGAAGCTCGTCACCGGGCCGAAGGACCAATTCCGTCCATTCGTCGTTTGCCGTCGCAATCCATAACGCCTTGTTATAGTTGTTGTTTTCAAGTTGACGGTAATGTTCAAGCGCAACGGCAAACCGGCAGTCCCCGCGAACCTTCATTCGGACCGCAGAAAGCGAGCTCAGGTCATAATAACCCGAATCGAGTCCTATATGCGTTCCAAGCATCACGTAGCCTGTATCTTGGATGGTAAACTTTAACGTGAGATACTTTCCGCGAGCACCGTCATCTACAAGCGCGCCCGCAAAACCGCCGGCACTGTCAGGACTTTCAAAGGTCGCCCCCTTGTGCGGCATGTAGTACCAACCGTAATTCGGGTATTTCTTTGCCAAATTATTCAGGTTGTCGCCATCGTCGAAATCTTCGAAGACGTATTCGCGGGTAACATTTGAAATACGGATGAGCGTATCTACAGAAGCACCGGCATCAAGCGAAACATCGGCAACAGGCTGATCATCCGCAAGAAGCGTATATAGGCCCGCAGGAACATGCGAGAAGACAAACTCGCTTCCATCATTTTTTGCCCAATAGGGAGTCGCATCAAGCATCACGACACTGCGCGAAACTACAGAATCAGAGGCCGCAGCCCCGGTACGCACCGTAAGCGATACAGACGGCTGAAGCTCAATTTCATCGGCCATGGAATCTACCACATCGAGTTTTGACCACACCATGAGCGAGGAGTCCTCGCCGGCAATCCCTTCGACATAGCACCTTGCGTTCTGGCACTGGTCAGGTTTAGTCTCGAACTGCACCATTCCGGAATCATCCGCTGTTGCAGTTTCTAGCGCCGTGACATAGGACGGGAGGAATTGCCTCACATCCTGGATATTCACGTCTTCGGACGGACTTTCCGCAGAAGCGGCTCTAGGACGCTGGTACAAGGTAACACGCGCCTGCGGAATCGGCTTGTGAACTCCATCAAGCGCAACGACCGCAATCCCGTTTGTCGTCTCGCTCGTGGCTCCCGCAGTTTCGGGCCCACTGTCGGAACAGCCCAAAAACATCGTCAGAATTAGGCCGAGCGCGAAATAAAACAATTTTTGGATCCTAAACACCTGGAGCATTTTTACCGTTCTTCCTTTTTCATCATCGGGAACAACTGAAAATTTAATTGATAAACGCTATCGCATATTTGCGCGGGCATCGCATTGACCACATTGACGATGGATTTTCGCGTTTCGGCAAGAATATCGCGGATTTTTTGGATTTGATTCGAGTCAAGCGCCATGGTAAGCGTGCTTATATCGCGCTTTTCCTTCGGGGTATTGGCAATCGAATCGCGCGCCAATTCCGCGATACAGCCCTGGTAGTCGCTAATGGTTGCACTCAGCCAATGTTCCTGCGTACGGAGGTGCGCCTCGGTGGGTTCCACGCGGCCATCCTTGCGTTGGCGGGCAAGTCCCAACTGCAACAGCGCCTCAACGGCTTTCTCAACCTGAAAGGCGGTGAGTTTCGGAATGCATGCCTCGGCGAGCTCAGCCGCATCTTGCGGGCCACGATAATCGAACACATCTAGTGCCGAACGGATCATCGGGTAGTACCACTGTTGAAAATAGCGGTACCGAGCCTCATCTAGCTCGCGACAACTCGCTGGACGCATTTTCTGAAGCGCCTCAAAATGCTTGCGCACTTCTTCGTCGGTTTTAGCCTTGCCGTAAGCGACCGTCTCACGGAAGTATTCCGCCTTTGCCTCCTTGAAACGGAAAAATTGAACGAAAGCCTCAACACACTTGGGCGAAACATGGCGTTTGCCCTGCAATATCTTTACCAGGAGGCTTGCATCCATACTGACCGCAGTGGCAAACACACGGTAGCTGAATGTCGGATCCAACGACTTTTCCAGTTCGTAGAAGTCCTGCAAGAACTTGCGGTAGTCGGTATAGTCGTATATGTTTATCTTATTTCTTGCGAACATGATTTGCTACCCCAAGAATATAGTTTCTATCATCAAAATAATCAATTTCTACAACCGCTTTTTATTGATTTTTTACAGGTATGTTGACATTTTTGTCCACACCCAGCCTAAAAAAAACGACCTCCTATTTATTTATAAGCATAGATTTAGGGTATAATGGTGTATCAAGGAGTTACTATGTTTAAAAGGAAATTGTCCGTCATTCTTGCGGCAACCCTCGCAACCACAGTCTTCGCAGCCAAATACGAAGCTGAATCGGCAACCGTATCTAGCGAAGCAAAAATTGTCAACAGCAGTGGCGTCTCTGGCACAGGGTACGCAAGCCTCCAGGAAGGCAGTATTTCCTTCACAGGTGTCACCGCCGAAACCGCTGGCAAATACACGCTCACTATCCATTACAAAGCAGGCGATTACAAGGCGAACTACCTCAAGGTGAACGGGGCAACCGCAGGCACCATCGACTTTGCAGCAACAACCGGATGGGCGGACGTCACAACGGCAGTCACGCTCAAGGCGGGCACAAACACCATCGCCATCGAAAAATACTGGGGATGGATCGACGTCGACTACATCGACATTTCTGCCTACGAATCCGCTCCCTTCAAGCTTTCTGCGACCCCGGTCACCCCGAACGCCACCGAAAGTGCGGTAAAGCTCTACAGTTTCTTGCGTGAAAACTTTGGCAAGAAAACCATTAGTGGCATTATGACCGGCGACATGAGCGGATACACGCTGGGTGCCGACTTCAAGACCCACGACGACGTGAAGTACATCTACACGCGTACGGGCAAGTACCCAGCGCTCGTCGGTCTCGACTTCCTTTTTGCAACAGGCCCGAACGCGTCTCAAGGCTGGAACATGGAATACACCGACAAGGCGATTTCCATTGCAAAAGGCCTTTGGAAGGCTGGCGGCATCCCCGCATTCACCTGGCACTGGAAAGACCCGCTTGACAAGAAGGACGCCTTCTACATCCAGAGCGCAGCCGGCACCAACGAATATACGGACTTCGACTTCTCTACGGGTTTCAAGCCCGGCACCACCGAATGGGACACCGAAAGTGCAGCCTACAAGGGAATTGTCGCCGACATCGACCACATCGCCGACTACTTCCTTGAACTGCAGAAAGATGGCGTTGCAGGCATTTTCCGCCCCCTGCACGAAGCGGGCGGCAAGTGGTTCTGGTGGAGTATCAATTCGGGCGACCAGTTCGCGGCCCTCTACCGCCTGGTATTTGATCGCATGGTCAAAGTCAAGGGTGTGAAGAACATGATCTGGGTGTTCAACCCCGAAGGTTCTACCGTCACCTCCTGGGATCCGGGTAGCGAATACTACGACGTGCTTTCCATCGACATCTATAACAACGCAAATGACCATTCCAGCAACGCGAGTTCTTTTGACAAGTTCAAGAACGCATCGAATTCCACGAAGATTCTTGCACTCAGCGAAAACGGGCCCATTCCCGACGTGAACAACATGCACACCGACGAGGCCGTATGGAGCTGGTGGATGCCGTGGTACAGCACCTGGAGCGGAACCTGGCCCGGCCAGACGAAGGACGCCGTGTGGAAGAGCAACATGGGTGACGAACGTGTTATTTCGCTCGAGGACATGCCCGGCTGGGACAAATACAAGCCCAACCAGGATACCTCTACGACGCGTCTTGCAAAGGTATCGCCATTCTACGGCCCTGCAACAACAATCGGCATCTTTGACATGAACGGCCACTATGTGGGACTCACTACGCAGGGACTTCCGCAGGGGCGCTACATCGTACGTCAAAGAATCCAGGGACGCAGATTGAACGCGGTATACATCAAAAAGTAGTTATTGAGTCGGTTTCAACGAATTTTACAGGCGACGCAAAAAAAATGAATACACAACGGGGGTTGGAGTTTATTTTTGGAGCGTCGCTTATTTGAATTGGAGTGTTTATGGGTTGTTTTACTTTAAAAATGGCGAACACAACCGCAGCTTTTTTGTTATGCGGAATGTGCGCCTCTTACGGGATTACCCCGAACAAGTTGGTTTCTGGCGGTTTGCCGGCTCATACAGGAGTCACAACGACTGACTACCTGACGGACGGCTACCTCACGAACTGGAAGAGCAGTAACGCCAAGGAAATTGCGCTGAACGTAGGCGAAGGTCCTTCCAAATTGCTGATCAACTGGGAATCGTTCGGCGATTGCGCCTGGGCGACCGACTTCACGAGCAATTGTGGACACGCAGGCGTCGCTCTCTCAAATTTCAAGATTTTGACTTCGGCGAATTCCACCGACGGTACCGACGGAGACTGGGAAGTGGCCGCCACCATCCAGAACAACCCCGTGATGGCACGCGGTGTAACCATTGACTTTGCAGGCAAATCGTGGTTCAAGTTCACAAGCGAAGGCGATGTAGGCCAGATTCTTGAAATTGAAGCCTTCGACATGAGCAATGGCGGCACCGACACTTGGTTCTTTATGGGCACGAGCATCAGCCAGATGGGAATCAAGCAACAGGATACCGATTCGACCACGGCGCAGCTCATTCATGCAAGATTCCCCGAATACACGCCCGCCATGTTGCGCGGAGGCATCGGCTGCATCAACAGCACCGAAGTCGTGGAACACCTGAACGAATACCTGGAATATGCCGGTAACGTCAAATTCTGGGCAATCGAAATGGGCACGAACGACGCTTGGGGCGGCGGCGACTGGAACCTCGACACGTACAAGAAGAACATGCAGACGATTATCGATTCTGCAAAGGCTCACGGAATCACCCCGATTCTTGCCCGCATTATAGCAACCGATTCCGCCAAGGCGGGTTGGCAGATTAATCCGGCATTTTTGAAGGCCGTTGACAAACTTGTCGAAGATAACAACCTGCCCGCAGGTCCCGATTTTTACGCCTACTTCAAAGAGCATCCGGAACAGCTCGCCAGCGACGGTGTTCACCCGAATGGCGACACGAAGGGCGGGCAAGCCATGCACCACTTGTGGGCCGAAGCACTCGCTCCCTTGTACGCTGCAGACGATACCGCAACCACAAAGCCTGACTCCACCACGGCTTTAAAGATGACAAACAGGTTTGTGGCCCCCCGAATTTACGCGCAAGGCAAGAACATCGTCGTCGAGGGCAATTCCCATAACGCAACCTCCGTCACCCTTGTTTCTGCAACGGGGCAAATTGTTTCCCAAAAGGCTCTCTTGCAGAATTACGAACAAGTGCAATTCAAAAACCTTCCGACAGGCCAGTACATAGCCATCATCCGAGGCCAAAACGCAGTCCAGACAAGTACCGTACAGGTAAAGTAATTACATAAATTTTCCTAAACCAAACAAAGAGGCACTCCGAACGGAGTGCTTCTTTTTTAAAGCGCAGACATAGGTGTTGACACATTTGTCCACAGTAAAATATTTTGTACATATTTTTTCTTATAGCTTAAGTTTATATTGAAATTGGTTACGGATGCTTACTCGATGGAGGTGCGTATGCACAAGATTTCCTCGGGTGTTATAGCGATTTCTTTTATCGCTGGTATGTTTGGGGGTTGCTCGGAATCGCCCGAAAGTGGGTTAACTCCCCCCGCCGAGGGCGATTCCCCAGCAACGACTCTTCCGGATTCGTCAAATGCTGATTCTCTTCAAGAAATCAGCTCCGGAGCCATTGCTGGCGAAGTCAGCACCTATTCATCGAGCGGACTCATTGCAACAAGTTCATCGGACGTTTTGTTTATTAGCACTTCCTCGTCAGAAGAACTTGCAGTTCCTCCAAGTTCTTCAAGCGGAACCGGGTTTTCATATATTGCACCCGCAAATTTTACCGATACCGTAAACGGCGTCTTATTTGACATGGTTCATGTTCCGGGAGGTTCGTACACACGCGGGTGCGACAACTGCGCCGAACAAGACAAAATTTACGAGACCCCCGCGCACAAAGTAACCGTAAGCGATTACTTTATCGCCAAAACCGAAGTCACGGTCAGCCAATGGAACGCTGTCATGGGCGGCAAGAAAAACGCTTGGGAATCAGGAAACGCTCCCAAAATAGGTGTAAGCTGGTTTGACGCGAACAATTTCGCTTGCAAATTGGGACAATTGACTGGCAGGCAATACCGCCTGCTCACCGATGCCGAATGGGAATTTGCAGCTCGCGGAGGTAAGGATGGGATTGCCGACGGCTTCAAATTCTCAGGAGGCAACGCCATTGACGATGTCGCCTGGTATTCCGAAAACAGCGGTGGCAAGGCACACGATGTTGCCACCAAGAATCCGAACAAACTCGGACTCTACGACATGAGCGGCAATTCTTGGGAATGGGTGTACGACTGGCTCATAGGCTACACCGCAGGCGACAAAGTCAACCCGGTACAGCTCACGGGTTCCGGCAACAAGACACGACGTGGCGGCAGTTACGGCGAGCCCGCCGAATTCGCTCGGGTGAGCCGCCGGGCCATCCGTAGCCGCGACGGTGCTGCCGATATGGGATTTAGGCTAGGGGCCTCTACCGAACTTCCGCCGGGAATGATCAGCGCCTGCGAGGCGGCGAACCCGAGCGACGCGGTTTGTGTCGGAGACAAAAACCGCGACTGCCGCCTCATAACCGCAGCCGACGAAGCCTGGATCAGCGACGACTACACCGTTGTCATCGTCGAAGACGGAATTGCGGCGGTTTCAGGATTCCCGAACGTTTCCGGCCAATGGTACACGCTCAACAACCGCAGTTTCAACGTGGTCACCAAAACCGGAACCAAAACGTACGCCTACTACGTGTTCAGCCAAGACGAACTCACCATGATCAGCGACGACGGCATTCCTTACCGACTGTACCGTCGCGCCCTGAGCGAAGCGAAAAATAAGGTAAACACCCCGACTGTAAGCAGCCCGAAAACATTGGAACAGCTGATTGCCGCCGTGGAACCCGAACGCCTCGTGACAGACGAACAACTCGCCCACCCCGATACAAGCGTACGCGACCCGCGTATTGCCGCTGCTAACGGATACACCTGGTTCTTTGACGGGCGTTGCTGTGGCGGCAACCACAAATACCGATTCCACCTCGACAAGAATGGGGACGCCGAATTCGTGGTGATGGACTACGACGACACTCATCACGAAAATATTCTCGCAAAGGGCCGCTGGTTCACCGTGGGTAACATCGGGCTTCACATCGTGCTGAACGGGAAATACTTCAACTACCTTTACACCGCCGGCGAACGCACCATGAGCTACAGCGAATACATGCCAGCAGGCCCCATTTTCTGTCACATTTCATTCCAAAGTTATGAGCGAGGCGATTTCCGCATATTCAACAAGACCCTTTACAATGACAAAATCAAACGTCCCCGCGGCTTCAACGGCGAAAATCCCGTTTACGAAGCCGGAGATTACCAGTGGGGGTCATAATGCGCACGCACCTTTTCATCTTTTCCGCCGCATGTATTGTTGCGCTCACGGCATGCAACGACAAAGCGTCTAACCCCGATATTGAATCAAGCTCGTCCGACAAATCCTCTAATCACTCCTGGATACCCGAGTCTTCGTCCGAGCAAGATTCTCCGGAATGGTCGTCTTCGGCCATGTCGTCTTCGACCATTCCGGCATACTCTTCTAGCGAACATATTCCACACGCGCTGTCTTCGTCCGCAGAACCATATGTCGACTATTCCTCTTCGATTGAGGAATCCTCTTCGTCAGAAGTCATTGAACCCTCTCCGGAAATCGTTTTGGACAAAGACGGATTCGCCACGGTCGCCGACGTCTACAAAAGCCTCGCCCCCGACGAAAAGGCGATTTTCATCATTCGCCATTCCGAACGCGAAGACGATGTAGCGTTAGAAACAGAACTCACCGCAAACGGAATCCAGATGGCACAGGATCTAGGGGCAACCCTCAAGAGCGAAGAAGAATTCTCGTACGTCACTTCGGGATTCGTGCGCACGAACGAAACCGCAAACCAAATCTCGAAAGGACGCGGCGAAGCGACGTCCCCGAAACTCATCACGAATTACGACATTACCGGCAATTGGTTCCTGAAAATTTCGGCCGATTCCCTCGCAAAATACGCGACGTCACTCGGTCTAAAAGGCAATTCCATTGAACTGATGGCACGCTGGGCATACGAGGGCGGGTATCCCGAAACATTCTACGAATTGGAGACTCGCGCACAGGAATTCATGCAAACGGTCATCCTGAAAAATTTATCCAAGTGGAAACGCATCACCATCATGGTATCGCACGACATCTTCGTGATGCCGCTTGCCGTTTTCGGCTCGCAGAAAAAGGTCGCCCTCAAATATTACGAGGATTACCACTGGATAAATTATATCGCAGGGCTCGCCATTATTGTAGATGCACAGAACAACCTGCGGTATATTCCCGTAAAGGGTGCAGAATCCGGCGTCATAGACTATCTGGCCCTCTATATGGCCGAGCATAAGATTTACACCAAATAGAACCTAGAACATCACCCTGTAGGGAATCTGCTTGTCGAAACGGCGTCCCTTCAGGTCGCGGTAGTTTTTATGCGTAACCCCGCGCACTTCGGTAGGACGTGCACGACGGAGGTCCCGAATCAAGGTCGTCGAATCCGTCGCCGTAGAATCACCGAGCGCAGTTGAATCGCCCGCGACGATGGACGTCGTGTCGGTCGCGGAGGTATCGCGTGCAGTCGTGTCCTGCGGCTGCACGGTTGAAGTATCCGCGCCTGCCGACTTTTCCACCAGCACCTCGACGCGGCCCGTATATTCGGTACCGTCGTTACCCTTCACGGTGTACTTAAACGAGGCAAGCCCGCTGAAATTCGCCTTAGGCGCAAACCTTGCCGTATAGCCGTCACCCGCAAGTTCCACGGTCCCATTCTCCGCAGCAGACACGCTGTAGGTCGGAGCCACGTCCTTGAACCCGCGCGTAATCGTGCGCAGGTCGAAATTGAGAGACTTGCCATCCGCAGCCGTCGCGTGCATGGCGCCCAGCCAGTTGATGTACTTCTCGATGCGCACGTAGCCATCGCTTTCCTTGGTCATGGCATCATCTTTTGACTTGTCATAACCCATCGCCTCTTCGAAGTAATCCGGCATGCCGTCCTTGTCGGAATCAGTCGCGGCCTTCCCCGCAATCACCTCGCCCCAGCCGTTATTGGTCTTGATTCCCATGGCACCAACGCTTTTCACTAGGGCTCCTTCTTTCCCAAGTGTCCCCACCTGGTGCCATATCAGGGAATCAATATCGTCGTACGGGAGCACGCCGCTCTGCGACGTCACATAGCGCCACGCACTTGCGGCACTAAGCATCGGGCCCGATGTCGTCAGTTCGCTCCAAGGTTTCGAAAGTTCCTCGCCCACACCCTGGTAGTAGTAAATACTAGAAGGCCCACCGTTCAGTTTTCCGTCGCGGTCCGTATCAATCATGTTGCCGCTCGCGTAGATGCTCTGGTTCTTGTCTACCTGGAACCACGGGTTACTCCCCTTCGGGCCATAGACAAAGTAATTATTCACGATGTCGTGATTGAAATGAGTGCTCGTATGCGTCGTGTAGCCAGCCTCAAAATTGTAGAGGATATTGTTCACGAACACGTCATTAATCTTATCCAGCGGATTTCGATTGTGCGTGTTCACGAAGGCATTATAATACCAGGCCCAAGTGCCATCCACCGATTCAATATGCGCCCCGAACTGTTGTCCGATGGGGTTTGCAATCAGCGAGTTCTGCACCGTAATGCCCGTAACGCGGTAGCTTGCATTGTCCGAAGAACCGCCGAAGTTGTTCCACGGTGCAAGTTCCACCGAGCAGTGGTCCACGATTACGTTCTTGGAATCGTAAAGATTGAGCGCATCATCCTTCTCGGACGCGGTATTTTCGCCCGGACGGATTCGCAGATAGCGGATGATGATATTGCTCTGCTTGCCGGTACTGAGCTTGCCGCCGTGAATGGCGATTCCCTCGCCCGGGGCCGTCTGCCCCGCGATGGTAATGTTACTCTTGATAGAAACAGCCGTCTTGATGTTGATAATGCCACCCACGTCAAAGACCACAATGCGGTTGCCCTGGCTCACCGCATCGCGGAAAGAACCCGTCCCGTCATCGTTCAGGTTCGTCACGTGATAAACGCTGCCGCCACGACCACCCGTGACCTGCGCACCAAAACCGAGCGCCTCAGGGAAAGCCAGCGGCTCAGCACCTGCCCCGATAAGACCAAACACTGTTAGGCAAAGTACCGAAACCGGCAATCCCTTATGCAAACCAAAGCCCATATTTCCCATACCTTTTTTAGGCAGAATTCCGAACCACCGGAAACTGCCGTACATAAATATATACTTAAAAATGATGGAACGGGACTGAAAATGAGCATTAACGTTGTCTACGGACTACGGCGGCATACCCGGAAACCATTCCATCTCTGCATTCTTGCACCTTGTCAGGCAATTTGCGAAACAGCGATCTGCGCAGCCCCTATTTTGTTATTTTTCTAATATGCACAAGAAAATCGCCATATTTTCAGCGACCGCAATCGCCGCAATCATCCTCGGGGCCTGTGACGCCAACGGGGACCTCATCCTTGTAGATGATGAAGGCCGCATTTTGGGAATGGACCCGGTCTACGACTACTGCGATGACCATACCTGCCACCCCGCAGCCGAAATGGTGCACCGTCCAACGACACTCCAGATTTCGTTCATCGCATTTGACACCATCACGAGCGTGTACCTGGAAACGCTCGATTGCAAACTGCTCGAGAACGAGAGCGCGGATTCGGTACATCCCGCATGCGTCACGAAAATCAAGGTGTGTGACAGCGATTCCATTATAAACATGCCGCCTTTTGATTACTACAACAGGCATTACAATTATGGCATGAGCATCGACCCCGATGGCGACAACCATTTACGTTTCACCCTCGTCGACATAAAAGGCGAAGAGAAAAAGTTTGACATAGACCTTAATTTGTACGTGAAAATGCACCACAAGGTTTATGCCGGTGACCACGATACGACCTACTTTTCGTTCCCCGAGGGGCTTGACTCGCTAGAGGGCTACACGCTCGACACGAACTTCGACAGGTCGCAACTGCCTAGTGGCACCGAGTTCGAAACCATCGAGAGATGTTCTATTGCAAGCTACGAATACGACTACGATCTCGATACCACCTACAAATGTGTCTCGTGCCCCGATTGGATGGACGATTCTACCCGGCGCGAGGCCCTCAAGAACAACGACTGTCCTTTCTACATGGCCGAATCGCCCGAAAGATGCAACGGGGACACGCTCTACGTCCTCAACAGAAGATGGGAGCAAAAGGACATAGGCTGCCTGCACTTCACGGCGACTGGCCTGCCCCAAGACGTCGCCATCGCCGACATGTTCTCGACTTCGCGCATCAAGAACAACTACGAAACGTGCGCGCCCCGTATAGTTACGGCGAATAAAAAAGGAACCGCACCTAGAACATTACCCTGTAGGGAATCTGCCTGTCGAAGCGGCGACCCTTCAGGTCGCGATAATTTTTATGCGCAGCCCCGCGCATATCGGCAGGGCGTGCACGACGGAGGTCCTGAATCAGGGTCGTCGAATCGTCCGCAGTCGTATCGCCCGAGACAACAGATGTCGTGTCGTTTTCGTCTTGTCCGCCCTGCGAGGCGTTCAAGGCTAGGCCCTGCGTCACGCCGATGTAGCGGCTAAAGGTATCGCCCGCGTTGTCCTTCAGCGTAAATTGCACATAGCCCGCACCCGCAAAACTGTCGGCGAGTTTCACCGTCAACCTGGAACCGCTCACGGTCGCCGTCACGCCGCTCGGGGCCGACACGGTGTAGGTCCCGCCGTCGTAACCGCGGGTAAACTGCGCAAGGTCAATCACCTGCGTTTCGCCCTTCGCAAAGGTGTAGTGGGCGCGGGCCATCCATTCCAAATAGCGTTCGAGTTCCGTCCAGCCGTCACCCAGGCGATCCTTGTTGGCTTCACTAAAGTCCCCGCTCCTGGAATTCGGATTGTAGCCGTACATCTTTTCCCACCAATCCGGGAGGCCGTCTAGGTCGGAATCGTAATCGCTTGCCCAGCTGGTGCTCGGGTACGGTTCCCAGCCCTTGATGTTCGCGGTATCCTTCACGTCGGTTTCACGGTCGGGAATGCCCGCCATGCCGCCCACGGAACCCTTCATGCTGTAGGTTCCGTTCTTGGTCTCGTTTATCACGCGGGTATCGTGATTGTCAAGTACCGGCATGCGCTGACCCACATCGCTCAGCACATCCTTGTAGGCGGCCTTCGCGCTCTGGACAGTCGCGTACGAGGCAAAGAAGGGCTTGCTGTTCCAAGGTTCCCAATCCAGCACCTGCCCGCCGGAAAGCGAATACTCGCGACCGCAATTGTCGTTGGTGCCGTCGCAGGTGAACTTGCCGCCCGCAGCCTCGAGA
>CACWJY010000022.1 GCA_902761355.1 Fibrobacter succinogenes
ATACAAGCAAAATGCGGAACGCCGTCAATTGCAACAACAGTTCACAAATATCGATGACTTTATCAAGAGCCTGCAAATCGAAACGACCATTCGCCTGAATGACCCGGCGGACTTGCCCCGCATCGCTCAGATGTCGCAGAAAACAAACCAGTTCAATTTGACCGGCAAACGCTATACGGACTTGGAACTCAAGGAAATTATCGGACGCAGCGGAAAAGTTTTCTCGCTTTTGGTGAAGGATAAATTCGGCGATAGCGGCCTTACCGGAGCTGCTGTTGTATCTTTGATTGGCAATGATGCCCATATAGAGAATCTGTTCTTGAGCTGCAGAATTTTGGGCCGCAAAATCGAAAATACATTTGCGGAACAAATTCTCTTAGGACTGAAAGAGGATTCTCTGAAGAACGTAACGGCGGCTTACAACAAGACTCCAAAGAACCAATTGGTGGAAAACTTCTACGAGTCTGTGGGCTTTTCAGTCTTAAACAGGGATGAACAGAAAAAAACTTATGTATATTGCTTGAAAAAGGATAATGTATGAGTAAGTCCGAACAGTTGCTGCAAATTTTCAAGGATGTCCTAGAAACGCAGGACATTGACGCTACAGTTTCACAAGAGAATTGCGAAGCGTGGGATTCTATTCACCATTTGAATTTGATTGTCGCCATTGAAGGCGCGTTCAATATTTCTTTGGAACCCGAAGAAATGGAACAAATGCGAGACTTTGCGACCGCGCTGAAAACTGTGGAAGGGAAATGAGCAAAATCAAAGTTTGCCATATAACCCATGGAATTGTTGGGAGTGGTGTTGAACAAGTTATATTCAATTACTGCTCTCGTATGACAGATGTTTTCGAATTTGACATTCTTTACCAATATGAACCTAATCCCGATATTTTGAAGAAATTTCAAGATGCCGGTTTTAATTGTATTCAGGTTCCTGACAAAGTCCGTCACCCGCTAAAGCATTTATGGAAAATGTTCCAGAATTTTCGAAAAGGCCACTACGACGTAGTCCATAGCCACCTAGACTGGTATATGAACAGCTATGTGTGCTTCTTGGCAAAGCTTGCTGGCGTAAAAAAACGCATCGCCCACCATCACCAAGCATATTCGAAATGGAGATTCCTTTGTGCTATAATGCGCATCCCTTGTAAATTATTCGCCACCCATTGGCTAGCCTGCGGCGAAGCCGCCGCTAGCAACGGCTGGGGCAAACATTCCGTAGAGAAAGGCAAAGTGACGATTCTGCCTAACGCCATTGATCCAGAACGATTCAAGTTTAACGAAAATGCTCGGCAAGAAATTCGAGAACGATACGGAATCAAAGGCGACGATTTTGTGGTGGGGCACGTTGGCCGCTTTTATCCGCAAAAAAATCATAAATTCTTAATAGACGTTTTTGCGAAACTCCATAAGCAGCGGGCGAATGCAAAGTTGCTTTTGCTTGGGGAAGGTCCTTTGCTGGGACATATTAAACAAACAATTGATTCATTTGGCCTCTCCAATGTGGTAATCTTTGCAGGATTACAGAAAGATCCAACCCCTTTTTATAGCGCTATGGATGTGTTTGCGTTCCCGTCACTATGGGAGGGATTGCCTTTAACACTGATAGAAGCTCAATATAACGGTTTATGCTGTTTTGTGAGCGAATACGTCACAAAGGAAGCTGGGATATCCCCAAAAACAGAATGTCTCCCACTTGATTTGTCTTTGTGGGTTTCAAGAATCAGTTCGGCAAAAGGTAAAAGCCGCATTTTACAAGAGCCTTGTTCCGACTATGATATCGCGAAACAATTGCCTGTTTTAAAAGCAATTTACGCTTCATAATTTTTATCGGTCTATATTGAAAACTCTTTTTAGCTTTTCATAAAATAAGAAGTGTAGGCCAAATTTCCGCCAAAGGCTAGGCGCATGCAATAGTGCAGCATCAACATCTTTGAACAAATACGGAGATTTTATTTGTACTAAACGGTCTATTCCTTTCAATTCATTGTCATCAATGCACGCGAATAAACGTCTGTAATAATATGAAATTAGGACTCGCGAACAGAATCTCTTTGAAAAGGCTCCAAGTTTGTCGATTGTTTCTGTAAAACGTCTTATTATTATAGCAAGATGTCCGCAGTTTTTCGCTTGAATAACCGGGTCCATTGACTGGCCTTCTCTTGTCATATCGTAGTTGTAGAGTACAGGCTCTAAAAAAATGATGGACTCTGCTGCTTTGGTGGGGTAAATTAGAAACTCATTGTCCGTGTAACAGATTCCTTCAGAAAGACGAAACTTAACTTCTCGCAATATGGATGTATCGAAAGTCATGGAATGCATAACGAACAATTCAAAATCCTGATTCGTCCAAATAGACTCTTGCAAAAGACTATACATGTGGTTGTATAATACTTGTTTGGGTTTATATTCTATAGTCTTTGTCCTACGAATCTTTTTATATGGCGTGACAATAATATCAGTTGAAATATTTTCAATTTCGTTTAATAGCTTTATCAGCCCGTCCGTATCAAACCAGTCGTCGGCATCTAGAATACGGAAATACTTTCCCGTCGCAACCTTGAGTGCTGCGTTTACACATGATCCATAGTGACCATTAGGCTTGTCAATGATGTTTACAATATCGGAGCGCTTTTCTGCATATTCTTGCATGATGGCGAGGGAGCCGTCGGTGCTTCCGTCATTGACGACGATTAACTCCAAACTAGAGGGGACATCGTCGCGAGTAACGGAATCAAGACAGCGTCGCAAATACGCTTCCATATTATAAGTGGGGATAACGACTGACAAAAGTTTTTCGGACATTCTAGATTCCCAATTCCTGCTTTGCGACGGCCATCGCTCGTTCAATGACATCGTCCATATCGTAGTATTTGTATTCGGCAAGCCTTCCGCCAAAAATGACCTTAGATTGCCATTCCGCCAATGCTTTGTATTTTGCGTATAGGGCGGAATTCTTTTCGTCATTGACTGTATAGTAACGCTCTTTGCCAAGACTCCAGGCCTGGGGATATTCGCGCGTGATAACAGTTTTTGCTTGTTGACCAAATTCAAAGTGTTTGTGCTCGATAATCCTGGTGTAGGGGATGTCTGCATCGATGTAGTTTATAACCGCGTTTCCCTGGAAATTGTCTTTATCGAGAACATCTGTTTCAAAATTCAGGGAACGGTAGTCTAAAGTCCCGAATTGATAATCAAAGAATTCATCGATGGATCCCGTGTAGATGATTTTTTCAGCAACACTCTCCAGTTCGGAGCGGTGCTCAAAGAAATCCGTATTCAAATGGACCTCAATTCCATCCAACATCTTAGCGACTAATTGTGTGTAACCACCGCAGGGGATACCTTGGTATAAATCGTTGAAATAGTTGTTGTCAAATGTATAACGGATGGGGAGGCGTTTGATGATGGATCCCGGAAGATCACGACATTTGCGCCCCCATTGTTTCTCAGTGTATTCTTTGATTAGCGTCTCAAAGATATCTCGACCCACAAGGCTTAGAGCTTGTTCTTCTAGGTTGGCGGGTTGCCGCCCGTTGAGTCGCTTGAGAATTTCTGTTTGTTGCTCTTCAATTTTCGCTCTTGCGGCTTCTGGCGTTGCCACTCCCCACATTTGATTGAATGTGTTCATGTTGAAAGGCAAATTATAATACTGCCCCTTTGATTTGGCTATTGGGGAATTTGTGTAGCGGTTAAATTCAACGAAAGAATTGACAAAACTCCAGACATTCTTATTGGATGTATGGAAAATGTGTGCGCCATACTTATGAACATTGATTCCTTCAATGTTTTCAGTATAGCAGTTGCCTGCGATATGCGAACGTTTGTCAATGACGAGAACGCTTTTGCCTGCCTTCTTGGCTAAATTGGCAA
Source organism: Fibrobacter succinogenes (assembly GCA_902761355.1). Taxonomy (GTDB): domain Bacteria; phylum Fibrobacterota; class Fibrobacteria; order Fibrobacterales; family Fibrobacteraceae; genus Fibrobacter; species Fibrobacter succinogenes_M. The sequence goes on from CACWJY010000022.1 coordinate 3,879, forward strand.
AAGTTGCTCCGAAAAGGCCTGCGCCAATGATGAGGTAATTGTAATCCATGTCTATTTTCTTTTTAATTTTTGTGACACAACTGTTTTTAGATCAACCCAACTTTCGTCGTGTGTTATTGCTGATAGCAAAATATAGATTACGGCGCCTGTTACAGTGCAAATTGAAATTGTGAGCAAAGGATTTGTGAAATAATTTGAAAAGGCGTGTACTAATACGCCCATGAACGAGGCTTTCGCAAGTATTGGTAATAGCTCTTTTAGTTGTGCGATTTCTCCATAGCCTAATATTTGCCGTGTGTAGTAACAGTTGATGGAGAAGGCTATGAATTCATATAGGGCTTTGCCTATGGCTAAGGGTAAAATACCAAAGGGGAGTAGAGCGAACAGAAGTGCAAATGCAATCGGTTTTTTGATAAATTCGAGCTTTAGGACTAAATCTGTACGACCTTTGACGTATAGCAGATTCAAGTTGATGTGAGTCAGTGGGCTAAATAAAGCGCCTATACATATGATTTGCATAACGGGGACGCATGGCAACCATTTTTCGCCAATAATTGTTGTGATGAGTGGCTCTGCAAGCACGGCCATCCCGATAAGAATGGGGTATAGTATGAATAGGGGTAGTCTGAGTAATTTTCTGTAAGCTTTCAATAGTTCGTTATTGTCGTCTTGAATTTTCGCCAATATTGGATAGTTTACTTTGATGACTATGTCTTGGATGGTTTGTGCGGGGAGTTCCGCATATTGATTTGCGCAGTTGAAGTACCCTACATCTAGGGGAGTGAACTTTTTCCCGATGACGAATGCGTAAATATTTGTGTATATGGAGTTTATCAAACTGGATCCTAGAAGCTTTGAACCGAAGGACCATAGCTCAGAAAAGGACTTTTTGGAAATGGTTAGATTGGGAACCCATTTTGACGTAATCCAAATACAGATTGTTGAAACGCCCTGGTTTGCTATTGCCTGAAAAACAAGAGCCCAAACACTCCATCCACGACAAGCAAGGATAACCCCAACGACTCCCGAGACTATAGTGCTTGATATGGATATTATTGATTGTTCTTTGAATCGTAAATCTTTGGTTAGTCGAACATTTTGGACGGTGCTAAGCGCTGACAGCAATATTGAAATTGATATTATTCGGGTAACATCTGTTAAAAGGGGCTCGCGATAGAAAGATGCTATAAAGGGGGCTAGTAGGAATAAGGCTGTGTAAAAAACAGATGCGACGATGATGTTGAAAAAAAACATCGTTGAAAAATCCGCATTTGAACTATTTTGTTTTTGAATCAGGGCATTTGAAAGGCCGCTGTCTGTGAAGGTTTGTGCTATGGCGATAAATATGGCTAGCATGCCGATTATGCCAAAATCATCTGGGGATAGTAGCCTTGCTAAAATAATTCCAAAAACAAATTGCATAGAATGTCGGACAATCTTCTCAATAGAAGTCCAAAACATTCCTTTGATGGCGACTTGCTTTAAAGGGTCGGAATACATTATTTACGAAAATAGTTTTTTATGATTTGGAATAATTTCTTTATAGTGTAAAAACGCCGTAATTTTGGAAGAAACTCTTCGTATGAATGATCTGGATCAAGCATGGCGAATTGTCCGTGTGCTGAAGGGCCTTGAATAGGAGTCATGTAATCCCCAAATTCGCGAGTTAAGATTTCGTGGTAACGGCCGGAGACCGGCATTGAAATATCTTCAAAAGGAAAGAATTTTATTTCATCCATTATTTTTTTTGATCTTCTATATTTTTTTAGAATTTTCCATGAGTATGCGATTAAACAAACTTCAGATGCATCATTATCCCATTGTGCTCGAAATATATCTTCATATTCTTTGAATAATTCTTGAGAATCTTGTTGATGGTATCGAAAAAAAGATATGATGCCCTTTATTTTATAAAGAGGATTTAAACTATGGAGATATAAGCTGCGATATGCGACCATTTCCATTTTACGTTTTAGCGGTTCTGTTTTCTTTTTTAGGTTTTCCATCTCAGGTTCGTTTGCGGGGATAGTATCTAAAACAAAAATGTCAATAAATATTCCTTGATGGAAAGGAGAAAAAATGTCGGCTGGCAAAATGGCCGCGGTCCCATCCATTCTTACTTGAGCATGTGCGCGTACGTATTTATTATCGGTGTAGGCGCATTGAAAAAAATAGGGGTGTTGAAATTCTTCTTGCGCAACGGATACGAGTTTGTCGTAGTCTGGGCGAAGCATTTCGAAATCAATATCGTCATCCCAAGGGATAAAACCTTTCTCTCGGACTGCTCCTATGGCGGTCCCTCCACAGGCGACAATTGGCAGATTGTGTTTTTGACATACGGCAAGGACTTTTTTTGCAAGTTCGAGCTGGATACTTCTGATTTTTTTGGAGGAAGGGGGATTGCTCATTAATTGACTCTTATGGAAGTAATTCTAATATAAAAAAAGTGGTATAATAGAAGCTGGTTGTTTTTTTTATAGGGTTGCCGGATTGCTGTTTTACAAGAAAAAATTGAAATACAGGTATGAAAATATGTTATATTACTAAATAGACAATGTGGGGCAATGAGAAAAAAGGAAAAAAATGGCAAAAGTAGTTTATCTCGGCATGATAGGTGACATTATGCATCCAGGCCTCATCAATATCATTAATGAAGGTGTTCCTCTAAAGTGGTTGTTTCCAAAATGGAAATAACCACTCCTCATGGAAACCATGGCGCTTTCTTGGCACGTTGACGGCGCCCCCCCCTGAAAAATTATATTTAGTGTACGAGTGAGTAGCTTTACTCGCGAAAACCGATTGACTACGAAGAACGTGCTTTGATGGAAGCTATTGAGAATGGCGAAACAGCGCCTATTCCGCGTGATGAGCTGGAAGCTATGCGTGCTGATATCATGTCCGCCTCGGCGAAGAACATCACCATCCGTATGCAGCTTGATGATCTAAATGGCATCAAGAAAATGGCGAAGGCCGCGGGCATGCCTTACCAGACGCTCATCAATTCCATTATCCACCGTTACGTGACGGGTGGCATCGTATTCAAGGTCGCGGTGTAGGCTAATCACCGCTTGCTGTCAATCTTTTTTAAAAACTCTTTGTCGTTTCCGTGAAAGCATGTTTCGTAAAGATCGGGTTCGTTTTTCTTTAGCCAGCGTACTTTTTCCTTCATTCCCTTTCGAATGTGCGAAATGTCAAGATGTGAATATTTCTCAACGGCGTGGGCGATATCTAGGATGTCGGGCCCGCAAAAACATGCGTCGTAATTGACATAGTCTATGAAACCAAATCGGTCATCTTCAACCTTCAGTTTTTCTTTGTAAGAAATAAAGACGTAATCGTCCTTGAACAGATGGTTTAGCTTCGCCATTTTGTATTGGATATCGACAACGCCCGACGTCTTGAGGAAACCCGTCATATACCAAAGCGTGCGACTGTGAATTTTTATGTAGTCTTCGGGCAGGTCCTCTGCTACGATTTTTGTCGGATAGCGTCCGCGTGAGTACAGAAATTTATTCTCGGTGTCCAGGATTTCCCGAAATCCTTTCCCGAATTTTCCGTATGTGTAGATGAATGATCTGATGCGTTTTGTCATTTTGCCTCCGAATGGTCGCCTTTGTCGGGACCGATGCGCACCAAATATATAATTTTTAGAGATTTTTACTACACCTATTGATTTGTTTAAAATTTTAATGTATATTATAGGTGTGCTAAAATAATGAGGTTAGTATGCACATTCTTTTCGAAGATAAAAATCTGAAAAAGTGCGCTACAGATAAGGCGTATGCGCTGAAAAGGCTGGGCCACCGGCGTGCTAATTGTTATGCAGTGCGATTGATGCAAATTGACCGTGCTGACAATTTTGAACAATTGCGGGGCTTGCCGGGGCATTATCACGACTTGGTGGGGAATCGTGCTGGCCAGTGGGCTTGTGACTTGGATCAGCCGTATAGGTTGATTTTCAAGAGTACGAACGAGGGGCCGGTTGCGCAAATTGTGTGGGCTAGGGAACGTATTGCAAAAATGCTTGAAATAGCGGATTATCACAAGTGAGGATGTATGATTAATAATGATTTTAAATTGTGGGTTGAATTTCCTCCGGGAAGGGATTTGGCCGAAAAACTTGAGGAAATGGGCCTTGACGCCAACGATTTGGCCACACGTATGGGTTACACCCCCAAGGCGGTGAACGATATTTTGCAAGGCAAATGCCGTATTACGCCGGAAGTTGCGATTATGCTGGAAATGATTACGGAAATTTCGGCTGGTTACTGGTTGCGTAGCCAAATTGCCTATGATGAGTATGTAACGCGTGAAAAAATCAAGGCTTCGCTTTCGGATCAGTCTCTTTGGAAGAAATCTTTTCCTTCAGAAATCAATGTACGCGAATGGGTGCAGTACAATAAAGGTGACGAAAAATCTCTGATGCCTCTCCTCAAGTTTTTCGCGGTGGCGTCTCCGCAGGCGTGGGACGGCTACTATAAGAATGCTAAGCTTAAGGTGGCGTTCCGCATTTCTTTGGCGGAGGTCAAGGATCCGTATGCGACTTCGGCGTGGATTCGTCGTGGCGAAATTCTTGCCGATCGCGATCCGATGGAAAAACAGGAGCAGATTCCTGTTCGCAAGCGCCTGAAGGCTGCGCTCCCCGAAATAATCGCATTTGCCGCAGCCAACAAGGAACTGCCGAAGAGCGCGAAGAAAATCACTTACACGACGCCCGAGGCAGAAGTCGTTGATGATTGCATGACGGGTTTGCAGGAACTGTGTCGCAAGATTGGAATTCGCGTGCTGTTTGTGCAGAATTTCAAGTGCGCTCCGATTCATGGTATGTACCGTTGGTACAAAGATGTCCCGCTAATCCAGCTGCATGACCGCTTCAAAAAACGTGAGACCATGTGGTTCACGTTCTTCCATGAGCTTGCGCATGTGCTTTACCATGGCAAGAAGGGTATTTGCTTGCAGAATATCGAAATCACGCACCATCACCCCGAAAAAGAGGATGAGGCGAACTGCTTCGCCCAAAAGTGCATGGTTGATGCTGGTTTTAAAATGTAGTTAGTACGTCAGCCCGTAACCGTACGGATATAATCCGGTCTTTCCGTCACCCTTGTTGATTGGGATTTGCTTGGCGTCTTTCGGCCAGGTGTGCGGGAGTTTGCCCGTGGGTTTTACCTTGCCAAAGAGAACGTCTGCAACGCCTGCGCCTTCGCTGCCGGGGAGCCATGCGACGACAAAAGCATCGGCGGCCTTGATGAAAGAGGTGATGGGGAGCGGGCGGCCGGTGATGAGCACAACGGCGACTTTGTGGCCGGCTTTTTGCCAAGCCTTAATCTGCGCGATGTATTCGTCGGTGCTGTTGAAAGACATGTCGGTGCGGTCTTCTTTGAAAATGATTTTGTTGTTGAAATCGTCGCCGCGGTAGTCGCCGAACCATTCGGCGTAGGGGACTTCGCCGACAACATATACGATGGTGCTTGCTTCTTCGGCGGTTTCAACGCGTGAGCCTTTTGCGACTTCATCGAATCCGGCCTGAATCGAGGTGGCTCCCGGAACTTCTTCCATGGTGCCCTGCCAGCCCAATGTCCAAGCGCCGCATTGCAGGCCGGTATTGTTGGCATGGCTGCCGGTCACGAAGACTTTGCTGTTGGTGTCAAGCGGTAGCACCTTGTTGTTCTTGAGAATGACGAGGCTTTTCTGCACGGCTTCGCGGGCGATTTGGCGGTGTTCCTTGCTGCCGATGTTTTTGGTAACGCCGACGTAGGCGGCGGGGCCTTTAGGGTTGTCGATTCGGCCGGCGCGGATTTTGGCGCGCAATATTCTGCGGCAGGCGTCCTTGATGCGGTCTTCGCTAATGTTCCCTTCGGCAAGTAGCACCTTCATGGTTTTGACAAAGTTGTGCACGGATTGCGGAACCATGGCCATGTCAAGGCCCGCGTTAATGGAAGCGCGGATGGCGTCTTTCGAAGACATGTCGGTGACTTCGCCGGCGAAGTAGTTGCCTGCGGCGCCTGGCGTGGTAGAATGTTCGATGCCTTCCCAGTCGGCAATCACGTAGCCGTCAAAGGCAAGCTCCGTCTTGAGAACGCCTGTGAGTAGGGTGGAATCGATGTGCTGATGGATTCCGTTCACTTGGTTAAAGCTTGCCATGACGCTCAAGGCGCCCTGTTCGATGGCGGCTTCGTAGGGTGGCAGGTATTTTTTGTAGAGATCCTTTTTAGAGATGATGGCGTTGCCGCGGTCGTAGCCTTTTTTGGTAGCTCCATCGCCGATAAAGTGCTTGATGGTGGTAATCACGCGCCATTCGGCGTCGTTGTGGTCGCCTTGTTGCCCGCGCACGAATGCGGCGCCGAGGCTCACGGCAAGTTCGGGGTCTTCGCCAAAGCCTTCGTAGACGCGGCCCCAGCGTTCATCTTGCGGTACGGTGATGGCGGGTGCGAAATTCAAGTCAATGTGGGCGGCCCACATTTCTTCGGCGACGGCTTGCCCGATTCTGCGTACAAGCGCTGAGTCGCGGGTGGCACCGAGGCCGATGTTGTGCGGAAAAATGGTTGCCCCTTTTACGTCGGCGACGCCATGCACGTTGTCTTTGCCGTAGGTGGCAGGGATTTTTTGACTCCAGGCGCTCTTGTAGAAATCGGCGGTGTAGGCACCGCCGCCTTCGAGGGCGGAACCGCAAACGCCTTCGCCACAGTTGAGCTTGGGAACTTTCGCTTGCGTCATTTGGGCAATCATGTCGTCAATGGTCATGCCCGCCATGATTTCGTCGATTTTATTTTCGATGGGGTCGCGCTTTAAGGTAATGTTATCGTATTTCTTTTGGCCTGCGACTACGCTGAGTGTTTCAGGGAGGAAACCTGCCTTGCGCACGATAATGCTTTGGTCTTTCTTGGCGTTGCCGAGCTTGAAAGTGCCCTTATCGTTCGTGAGCGTTCGGGCGCTGGCGAGCAGGTTCGGGAGAGCCCTGACGGTGACGGCGGCGTTCTTGACGGGAGCACCCGATTCATCGACGACGTTGCCCGTAATGCCTGCCTGAACGGCGGAAACGGCTGCGAATGTGGCGAATGCAAAAATGCCAAATTTTGAAAAATTCATAACTTTACCTTGTTTTACAAGGTAAATCTATATTAAAATGAGTGGTGTCGAATAGATGCACCCTTATTTGCCGTGTACGTTTGCAACCAGGGTTTGCCTTAAGATGGCTGTATAAACAAAAAAAGCCGCTCTGGTGGGTCTGTCTCGTCTAGAGACCTGCGGTCCGCTTAGCGGCACCGTCACTTCTTTATCCACCAGAAGGGCTCAATGATTAATATATACACTTTTTAAAAAAGCGTACCAAAAAATTTTAAAAATTATATTCCAATTTGGAATAAGCTTATTTTGCTGTTTTTTCGGGAGCAGGGGCGTCGTTCTTATTGATAATTGTGTATTTTTCATTCAAAAATATGCACCGCAAGGTGCAGTTTTGAGGTATCTATGAAAAAACTGGTGATTGTGACTTATGTGCTACGTGCGCTAGGCTTTGTGCTTGTGCTTTTGATGCTTTTTGGGCACAGTATTGTTTTGAATTTGTTCCCCTCCCTCGAAGGGCATTCGATTAATCCGATTTTTTATACGGGTATTGTTTGCTATGCGGTGGGTGCGGTTATTCATTTCTTTATCAAAAAAAAAGAAATGGCCGAACGCCGCAAAAGAGAAGTCGAAGAGGCCGAGGCTCGCGTATTTGGTGGCTTCAAGGATTCGGAGTAGGTTTGATTGGGTAGTTTATGATAAAAATCGAACATTTGCATAAGACGTACCGCAGCGGTTTCTTGATGAAGCCGAAGCTTGCGCTCAAGGATGTGAGTTTTAGTGTAGAACCGGGACAGGTCTATGGCTTTATCGGCCCGAACGGGGCGGGCAAGTCTACGACCATCAAGGTGCTGACGGGTCTTTTGAATTTTGATTCGGGCAAGGTGCTGGTGAACGGAATTTCTCCACGTAACGTGAAGAGCCGTCAGTTTATCGGATATTCTCCGGAACAACCGTACTTTTACGACTATCTCACGGGTCGTGAACTTCTGCAGTTTTACGGCAAGCTGGTGGGCCTTTCTGGTGCCGAACTGGACAAGCGTATCGACTGGTCGCTGGACCTGCTGCATGCGAATAAGGACTGGATTGACCGCCGCCTGCGTTCGTACTCCAAGGGTATGATGCAGCGCGTGGGTATTGCCCAGGCGATTCTTGGCAAGCCTAAGCTTTTGATTCTGGACGAACCCATGAGTGGTCTTGACCCCATGGGCCGCCGTGATGTGCGCGAAGCCATTATGGAACTCAACCGCACAGGGGTGACGATTTTCTATTCCAGCCACTTGCTCTCCGATGTGGAATCGATTAGCCACAAGGTGGCGATGATCGTGGACGGCAAGATTGTGCGCGAAGGAACCGTCGACGAGATTACGGAATCTTGCGGAGTAGAATATCATGTTCGTACCCGCGAAGCGATTCCGCAGGCGGAACTGCCCGAGGGGGTAAGCCCTGCTGGTCACCCGCAGGAATGTGTGTGCGCCGACGATGCCGCCCGCGACCGCCTGTTGCGTTACTGTTTGGATAAGGGTGTTGCTGTGGAACGTATGGACCACAAGCGCCCGAGTCTCGAAGACATTTTGACAGAGGAGATTGCCCGTGCAGACGCTTAAGCATATTGGCATCATTGCCCTCAATACATTCCGCGAATCCATTCGCGATAAGATTCTTTATAACATCGGTTTTTTGGCCATTGCGCTCACCTTGTTCAGCATCGTGCTTGGCGAATGGTCGGTGTTTGACCGCGCCTATGTGATTAAGTCGACCACGCTTTCGGTGATGAGCCTTTCCGGCCTGTTGATTTCGATTTTCGTGGGCATTAGCCTGGTGCAAAAAGAAATCCAGCGCCGTACGGTGCTTACGCTACTCTCGAAGCCGATTAGTCGCGCCTCGTTTATTGTGGGCAAGTACTTTGGCTTGCTTGCGGTGGTGGCGGTTCATCTGTTGCTTTTGACGGCCATCTACTACGTGATGCTTTTCTTGACGGGTTCGGACCCGACGCTCAGCTTGCTCACGGCGATCTACCTGATTTTCTGCGAGATGGCGGTGGTGATTGCGGTGGCGCTCCTGTTCAGCAGTTTCAGCAGCACGGTGCTTAGTGCGCTGTTTACGCTGGGCGTTTATTTTGCAGGTCACTTGAGCGATCAGCTTTTGGAACAGGTTCGTTTTGCGACGCGCATGGGTGAACTCGACGGAACATCGAGTATGTTCTTCCAGAAGGCCGCCGAAGTGATTCATGCTGTTTTCCCGGGACTGTACCGCTACAACGTGACGAGTTATGTGGTGCATGGTGTGGCGCTCCCCGATATGTACTTGTTCTGGAACAGTGTCTATGCGCTTGGGTATATTGGCGTGTTCCTCGCGATTGCGAGCTGGTGGTTTAGCCGGAGGGATTTCCTATGAGAAACCAATACATGGCGAAAGTCCTTGTGCATAACAAGGTGGTGACCGAGGCGCAGGTCAAGGCGCATTGGAACGAGATTACTGACAAGAAAGATATTGGTCAGGTCCTTGTGGATGCAGGGATTCTGCAGCCCCCAATGTATATCAAGGTTTTGACCTTCGTAAAACAGCTTGAAGCGAAAGCCGCTGCCGAAGCGGGTGGCGCTGAGACTGCACCGGCGGAAGCTCCCGCTAACGCTGCAGCTTCGCAAAAGCAATCGACGGCGCGTTTTGAAGCTCCTCCGGCATCGGCTCCATCGGTGGCTCCTGCAGCTCCTCAACCTACGCAGTCCGAAGGCTTGCAGATTGAAGGCAACAGCAGCCTGTACGGCGAAGTCTCGACAAGCAATGTTGAGGTCGAAGCGGTGGCGGGCCTAGAATCGACGAGCATTAGTACGGTGCAGGTGCAGGCGGAACCTGAAGGCGAAACCGACGAAGAAGAAACCGAAAAGTTGCCGTCTCGTTTTGCAATCTTGACGGGCGAGGGAACGCCTGTCGAGGCGCCCGAAAAAATTCGCCCGATGACGAACGTGTCGCAGATTATTGCGTTTGCACGTAAGTTCGGTGCGACGGATATTTACCTTTATGCAGACCGTCCGGTGGTGATGCGTCAGTCGGGAGCACTCTTTGTTGCTTCTGACGAAGCTCTCGATTTGTCGCGAATCAACGAACGCCTGGATGAGGCGTCTAAGGGATTTTCGGACGGTTACAAGATTGTAGTTGGCAAGAATTTCAGTAAGACGATTGGCCTTGCGGGCGTGGGCCGTGCGCGTATGACGGTGACCTGGAATGGGACAAATCCGAGTATCGCGATCCGCGTGATTCCACAAGAATCGACGACGCTTGAAAACCTTTATTTGCCGCCGTTCTGCAACCAGTTTGCCGAACTCAATAGCGGCTTGGTGTTGGTGGCGGGCCCTGCCGCGAGCGGACGCTCTACGACGATTTCGACTTTTGCCGAAACGATTGCAGCAAATCGCGACGTTTACATTCAGACGGTCGAAAAGCCGATTGAACGCCTGCTCCAGAATCCGCGCGGAGCGATTGCGCAGCGCGAGGTGGGGCTCCATGTGCGTACGGGTGTCGAAGGCATTGAACTTGCCATGCAGAGCGGTGCCGATGTAATCTTGTTCGATCACCTTGAAACGATGGATGAACTTTCGATGCTGTTGCGTGCCTCTAATGCGGGTGCCCTCGTGTTTGCGACCGCGATTGGCAACAATGTGCATGCGCTACTTTCGCGCCTGATTTCGTCGGTCTCTGCCGAAAACCGCACTGCATTTGCGAATTCTTTGGCTGAACAGCTCAAGGGCATTATCGTGCAGCACTTGATTCCGATTGTACAGAATCAGGGCCAGGTGCTTGCGGTAGAAGCCGCCAAGATGACCTCGACCATGGCGAATATGTTGCGCCGTGGCGAAATTGCGCAACTTGCTGCCGCAATCAGCAGCCAGGGCAATCAAGGAATTTCGCTTGATGATTCACTGCAGAAGTGCGTTGAATCTGGTTACATTGAAGGTGCGGAAGCTTGGATGCGTGCGAACGACAGCCGTCGCTTTGCGGCTTACCGTCCGGCGAACTAAGGGGTATTGTTATGGCGACAGAAATTGAATCTTTGTTAGAATATGCATTGAACGTAGGTGCCTCTGAGCTCGTTGTTACCGAAGGGGCCGCTTCGGCGGTGCGCCTTGCGGGCAAGGTTTGTGCCATTCCCGAAGCCCCTGCAATCGAGCCGGGTGCGCTCCGTAACTTTTTAGGTTCGATGGATGGTGAGTCGGGTACGCTGATGGGTGGCCCCTGGTGCGGTTCCCGTTTTCGCGTGCGTTATAACCGTACGGCTCTAGGTAACTCTGCAACCTTTAGGCCGGTGCTTGATGAATGTCCCGATTTTTCGGCTCTGGGTGTACCTCCTTCGTTAGGGAATGTCCTGGGTTTCCGTTCGGGACTCGTGGTGTTTGCGGGCCCTGCCTGTAGCGGAAAAACGACAACGGCGACGGCCTATGTGTCGGCCCTTTGCCAGTCGGGAATTCTCCGCGTAAGTTTGCTGGACGAAGGTCGCGAACTCCCGGTAAAGTGTGGCGATAGCCTGGTGCTTGAAAATTCGACGGGGTCGGTTCCCGAAAAAATGGAACAGGCGCTCCGCAGCGGCATTGACCTGATTTGGCTCGGAGATTTTGAAGGCCAGTCGCTTATTCCGGTGCTGCGCGCTGCGGAATCGGGAGCACTTGTTGTGCTCACGGTGACCGCGGGTAACGTGGTCGGCGCCTTGGATGCTCTGCTTTCTGCCGAAACCCTTGAAAATCGCGACGTGGCCCGCAACATGCTGGCGTCGGTTTTAAAGGCCGTCGTGGTGCAGCGTTTGCTGCCGGGGGCGCAAGGTGTTGTCCCTGCGTGGGAAATTCTTTACGGTTCACAGAATGTGTCTTCGAAAATCCGTGGTGGCGAGCATTACGCGCTTCCGTCGATAATCGCGGCTTCTGCTTCCGAAGGCATGATGCTGATGGACGATTGTCTTGCCGAATTGCTAAAGGCTGGTTACGTCTCGCAAGAAGATGTAGCGCGTTTCGTTTCGAATCCGGCGCGATTTGGGTAGCAGATTCGTTTTGCGAATGGGACAATTTGGAGAAGGAGAATTTGTGCGAAGCGTTTTCGGTAAATTGCTTGCAACCGTTGTGTTGAGTGTGGCGTGGGTGTTCTCTGCGGAAAATGACTCTGTCCCGTCGCTCGATTTGCTGATGACGCAGGTGGACATGGTAAAGTCTGCGCCTGACTCTGCTGTGGTTTTGCCGGATTCCGGTGCGCAGAGTAAAACAGCTGCTGAAGATACGGCAAAACCGACTCAAGCACAAAAACCCCTAAAAACGGTCCTTTACTTAGGTGGCGGCGATCGTTCTCCGTGGTTCCAACTGGGCGTTTTTTATGCGATAGAGGAATACGGTATTCCCGTAGATTCTATTGTGGCGACCTCTTGGGGCGCTTGGATTGGTTCGCTGTGGTCACGCGGAGTCCCGCTAGATGACATTCAAAAGATGATGCTTGACCCTGCCATTGCTCCTTTTGTGGGCCATGATTTGACGGCTTCGGACAATCGCCTGGGCTATAGTGACTGGGATCCGCTTGAATTCCCTGTTTCGGTATCGGGGAAACCTTCGATTCGGCAGCGATTTGTATTGTCTTTAGATTCGGCGCATTTTTTGGAACGACAAAAGAAGCCGCTGGTTCCGGATTCGATGCAGGTGGTGCGTGCCTTGGCCAAGCTCCGCTTTCAGGAAAGCCTTTACCGGCAGCGTTCGAGTTATCGGATTCCGTTTTCGGTGCAGTCTTGCGAAGAGGGTAATTCTGTAATTGTCGGGAATTCGCCTGCGCAGGTTGTTGCGACGCTCCCGCTGTGGGATAATCCGTCGGGTGAACTTTGCCCCTATTATGCCTTGCCCGCCGAAGACAATGCTTCGGAACTTTCGGTGATTGTCGTTGCAGACCCGTTGCGTGCTCCTGTGACAGGGAGTGCTTCGGAACAACTTTTAAAGCGTCATGCCGCAGAGGTGCTTGCGACGCAGCCGGGCGTGATTGTGCGTGCCCACACTATTTTGGATACTTCGTATGCGGCATGGATTCAGGCTGGATTTTCTTCGTTCGAAAAACAACTGGGAAACTTTAATGTGCTGAATGGCCGTCACAAGAATTATGCGGAAAACCGTTTTGCGGCAAAACCCTGGTTCCGTTTTGAACCCACATTTGACAGCCTTTCTTCTGAAGTTCAGCACGCTGTTCAAACGTACTGGAATGTGGCGGATACAGGTATGGTTGCTCCCGAAAAGTTTGCCTATTCTCTATTGCAGAACCCTGCGTATGATTCGCTGGATTTGAATATGCAGCCTAGCGGGAATGTCTCGGTAGAATCTTCGGTGCGTCCGACATTTGATGTCGCCGTTGGAGGCTTTGGCTCTAATGCGATTGGGCCAAATGCTTATTTTGAGGGAACGCTGCATTATGTGGACCATGTCGAAATTGAGCTTGTTTTGGCGGGTTTCTGGGGTGGAATTTCTTACGGGGTGCAGCCGCGACTGAATATCTCGAAATTCTGGAATAGGCATTGGGGTTTACAGTTTGGCTATGATTATTTAAAGCTGACCCCGCTTAAGGCTTATAATAACAGAATTGATCCGGAGTATAGGATTGATGCCGAAGAACGTAGCGATTTGACCATGAGCCTGAATTACGATATTGACGAACGTCAGCGTGTTTCGGGGGAATTTCTTTTCGGTTATCGCGTATATGAGTTGAATCCGGGCATTTACGGCGATCGCAGTATCAAGGCTTTCCCGGTATCGCCCATGCTGCATTACCGTTATCTGAAAGGAGCCGATGACAATTGGTTTGCGGAAAAGGGATACGCCTTGAATGTTAGGGGCGGTTTCGAATCGATTGGCTTTAGAGATGATATTCTAGATGTGGTGCCGATTTATTGGAAACTTTTGGCTGATGCCCGCTATTCGTTGTCGCCGTTGCCTTTTGTAACATTCTCGGTGGCGGCAGAAGGTGCTGTTGAACGCTACCACGAAGAAGGGCATGGTTATGTGTTTCCGAAACGTTTTGGCTATGGCCCGTTGGATGTCGTTTATCAGCAGCATGCTTCTGCAACGCCCTGGACCACAGAATGGTATAATGTGGAACTGTCGTCGCATGAATACGCCATGTTGCGCCTAAATGGCGGGCTCCACGGAGATTATTTGGGTGCATGGATTTTTGGTGCCTATTACCATGATTTTGAGGGTAGCTCTTATGCCAAACTAGAAGTGGACAAGTTCGTGTTTGAACCAGCGCTCCGCTTTGCGTATAGGTCGTTTGTACTCTATGCGGGGGTAAGCCGCATTGTCGACCACAAGACTTTGGACGACCTTAAAAAGGTCAAGAGCTATAATTATTTTGTCCGCATTGGCAATTACGACTTTTAAACGACACCGTATTCTTTCCACTTACCGCCACGCCAACGGATATAGTTGACAATGGAACGGTAGAACTCGTCGGCGGCCATGCCAAGCCAGATGCCGATAAGTCCGAGGTGTAAGCCGAAGGCGAGCAGCAGGGCTGTGCCGAGGCCGCAGGTCCACATCATTGCAGAACCGACGATGGCGGGGAATTTAGAATCGCCCGAGGCGCGGAGCGCCGAAGTGATGACCATGTTCGCGGCTTTAAACGGCTGAAGGATGACGTCGCACCAGAGGCAGTACTTTCCGAGGCGAATCACTTCAGGGTCGCTGGTGTAGAACGAAAGGAGTTGCTCTCCGAGGAGGGCGACGATAATGGCGACAACAAATCCGCTTGCACTCCCTGCGATTAGGCTCTGGTGAAGTCGGCGGTTTGCCTTGTTAAAGTCGTGAGCCCCTACAAGATGGGCCACTAGAATCTGGTTTCCGCAGCTGAGACCGACACTCAAGATGACGGCGAGCATGGCAAAATTTGCGCTAAAGATGCGGGCGGTCATGGCGGTAATGCCGAGGTGCACGACGATGGCGGTGAGCACTACCTGGAAAATCTGGAAACTGACGGGCTCTACGGCGGCCGGAAAACCGATGCGGATCCAGTCAGGGAGAATCACACGCGAACGCTTGAAATCGGTACTGCGGATTTTGTGGTGGACTTTGAAGCGTAAAATGAAAAAGAGAATCGTCGAGGCGATTAGCCACGAAAGCATGGTGGCAAGGGCCACGCCTTTGACACCCATCTGCGGAAATCCGAGGTAGCCATTCAAGAAGACCACGTTCATTGCGGCGTTCGAAATGATGGTGACGATGTTTCCGAGTAGGTTCCAGGTGGTAAGTCCGTGGGTGGCGATTAGCGCCGTCAGCGTCGATTGCAAGGCGCGGAAGGCAAAGCCGATGGCGACGATATGCAAAAAGTCGCGGGCGTGATGGGCGGCATCGCCTGTGAGCCCCATCCAGGCGACAATCTGGTTTGCAAGCGGGATGACGACCAGGGTGATGGCGACACCAAGGAGGAGGCTGCCGAGCAGGACCATGGTTTGTGTGGTGCCCGCCTGGCGGGGGCGTTCGGCCCCTATAAACTGCGATGCGATGCTCGCCCCTGCCTGGGCGAAAGCCTGAATGGCCATAAAGAGGGCGCCCAGGACGGGCATTAATGCCCCCACGCCCGCCGCCGCTGATTCGGAGGTGCGAGACAGGAACCAACTGTCCATCATCGGTTGGCACGTGGCGATACCGAAAGTTATAAAGAGCGGCCATGAAAGGCTTAATAAGGAACGATCCTTGACTTGCACCTGCATACGGCGACAATTGTAGAAATGCCCCCGCCTAAAGGCTAGGGGCAAAAAGAATACTTTTTGTATACAGGTGTGTGCGGAACTTTTCTATTCTCCGCGGTTTTTGGCGGCGACGTCTTTGTACTTGTTATGGTCGGAGAGGTTGGAGCTAAAGAAATGTGTCATGCTCCCATCGTCTTTTGCAACAAAGTAGAGGGCGCTGGTCTTGGCGGGGAAAAGGGCCGCTTCGATGGCCTTTCGACCCGGGTTAGAAATGGGACCGGGCATGAGGCCCTTAAATTTACGGGTGTTATAAGGGCTGTCGCTATTAAGCTGGCTCTTGTAGATGGGACCGGTCAGGTTCTTGAAAATAAACCGTACAGTGGGGTCTGCCCCGAGCGGCATCCCGATACGCAGACGGTTGTGGAAAACGCCCGAAATAAGCGGACGTTCTTCGGGAATCCCCGTTTCTTCTTCGACGACGCTTGCTAGCGTGAGCACTTTGTGCCAGTTGCCAAGCGTATTCCACATAGAACCCGGCTTTTTCTGCATTTCGTCGCGGAGCTTGAGGTTGGCGGCCACCATCTGCTTGAGGATGGTCTCTTCGTTGGCGTCGATGGGGAAGGGGTAAGTGTCGGGGAGCAGGTAGCCTTCTAGGGTGTTGGCCTCGACTCCGAGGCTGCGGGCGAACTTCGGGTCTTGGACGAGCTTGTTCCAACGGTCTGCGCTAAGGTCGGGGTATGCCTTTTGCAGGTAGGCGGGGATTTCCCAGGAGGCTCGGCCTTCGGGGATGGTCACGCGACGTACCGCGATCTTTCCGCTTTCGATAATCGAGAGGACTTGTTGGAGTGTGATTCCGGCAGGAATTTCGAACCAGCCGGCTTTAAGGTTGGGGTTCATCTTTTTGACCGTCAACCGGAAGGCGAGGTCGTCGGTCCATACGCCATGTTCTTTTAGAACCTGAAAAACCTTGGCGGCGGAACTCCCTTTGGGGACCTCCAGAAGCACTGTTTGCGTGTTTTGAACCGAGGCGGAAAGCCTAGACTTGATGTTTAGGCCTAAAAAAGTGCCCAAAAGTGCCAAAATGAGGGCCAAAATAAGTAAAATCTTCTTCATATCGCAAAAATTTAAAAGAAATTGTGACGAAAGTCAAAAATAAAAGGTATATTCCTACTTGCATTGTCAAGTTTTACCCTGTTTCTGAGGAAATATATGAAAAAGGTGCTCTTAATTGCTCTCGCTCTGATGGTTGGCGTCTCCTTCGGTGCCGGCAAGAAAGTTAAATCCAAGTTGGGCGATGTTGACCTGACCAAAGAAAAGGACGGCGGTTCTGTCGTCTGTACGGCAGGCTTTAATGACGAACTCACCATCCTTAAGGACGGCGATACCGAAGTGCTCGTGAAGGGCCCCTGCGGACAGGGTTGGGTTCAGAAGTCCAAGATTGAATACGTTGCACAGGCTGCTGGCGATAAGTCCATGAAACTCGAAGGCGTGGACGTGGTCGGCTGGCTCGATAACCCGAGCGCCGTGTTCGTGTTGGAAAACGACGACCTTGACTTTGATGGCGTGAACATCGATCGTGACTTTAAGGAATACCTGCAGCACACGATGGACCGCGAACAGATGGAAATGCACAACAACGAAAACTAGTTCGTTGCATTACATTGCTTTTTGATAACCCGGTTCTAACGCCGGGTTTTTTGTTTGTCGGTTGAAATGGGCTGCTCCAGCGAAGAACTGCCGACACCTGTGAACGCAATTTTTGCTTATGCGTGAATTTGCATAATTGCATAAGCAAAACGGCTTTTTTTTACAAAATTTCTATATTTGCGCCCATGAGATTTTCAAATGGTGTAAAAGATGGCCTGCCGATAGGCCTTGGATACTTTGCGGTTTCGTTTTCGTTCGGAATTGCAGGTTCCAAGCTGCTTTCGTGGCCGCTGGTCACCTTTATCTCGATGACGAACTTGACCTCGGCGGGGCAGTTTGCGGGGCTCCAGATTATGGCCGATGCCGCCGGGACCTTTATCGAGATGGCGATTGCGACATTCTTTATCAACTTGCGTTACAGCCTGATGGCGATTTCTTTGTCGCAGAAGGTGGCGCCTTCGTTTGGGACCTTTAAGCGTTTGCTTTTGGCGACGGGCCTTACCGACGAAATCTATGCGCTGGCTGTAAGCCAGAAAGAACCCGTGACAGCGCGGTATTTTGCGGGGCTGATGGTGCTCCCTTATATAGGGTGGTCGTCGGGAACGATGTGCGGTGCGATTTGCGGTGAGATTTTGCCTGCGGTGGTGACGAATGCCCTAGGAGTTGCGCTTTATGGTATGTTCGTGGCGATTGTGGTGCCGCAGATGAAGGTGAGCCGTTCGACCTTGATTGCCGTGCTGATTGCGATTGCCTGTAGCCTTGCGTTTAAGTACGTTCCTGCGTTGAGTGGCGTGACGGTGGGCTTTGCGATTATCATTTGCGCCTTGGTGGCGTCGCTTTTGGGGGCCGCTTTTTTCCCGATAAAGGATAATGTGGAAAAAACGGAGGGGGATACATGCACTTAAAAGATTATTGCCTGTTCCTGCTTGTGATGGCGGGTGTGACCTACCTGTTGCGTGCAGTGCCGTTCGTTCTTTTGAAGGGTAAAATCAAGAGCCGCTTTTGGCGCTCGTTCTTGGCTTACGTGCCTTATACGGTGCTTGCCGCGATGACGGTCCCTGCGATTTTCTATTCGACCGACAGTAAGCTTTCGGGGGCATGTGCCTTGGTGGCGGCTGTGGTTGCGTCGCTCCTTGGCCTTGGACTGGTTGGCGTTGCCGTGGTGGCTTGCGTGACAGTCTTGGGTATTGATGGCATCATGCTGCTAGTGTAATTTCTAAATTTTACGTATGCAGCCGGACCTGTGGAAAAAAATTCAAGACATTTGTGACAAATTATCTAAAGTCACGTACGAGAACTTGACGAAGATTATTCGCCTAGAGGCGACAGGAAGTTCTAGCGCCGCTCAAAAGCTCGATGATAGCTTTCAGAACGATGTGGATGCCTGGATGGGCGGCGGCACCTGTTTTAGCATGACGTGGCACTTGTACCAGGTTTTTAAGGACATGGGGTTGAGTCCTCGCTTGGTGATGGGGCATAAGCGAAAAGAAAAGAATATCCACTGTGCGCTCATTTTACCTGACCCTGATTCTTCGTTGCTGTGTCCGAAAACGGAATACTTATTTGATCCCGGTTATCTGATTTTTGACCCGCTACCGCTTCCGCTCCCGCCCCCGCAAGGTGCGGGCACAGCCTTTTTTCCGCTGGTCCCGAATACGGTAAGGCTGGACCGCCCGACCGCAGACAGTATGGCCTTATGGACGGGCGGTGCGGGAGCTCCGATGAAACTCCGCTTTGAATATCCTGTGGAGGGGGTATCTGTCGAAGAATTTAAGCTGCACTGGAACGAAAGCTTTTACCGCGAGATGATGACTTATCCGGTGCTTAACCGCCTGGACCGTGAACGAGGCGTGCAGTATTATTACCAGAAGGGCAACCTGGTAACCCGCGATGCCAATGGTTCACGCATCGAAAAAATTGAAAATTCGGCACGGGTTGAGACCCTCAGCCGCATTTTTGGCCTAAAACCCGAGTTGATCGACCGCGCCTTGCATGTTTTGAGTAAATAAATTTTATATTACTCAAAAAAAGAGGTGAAAATATGAAAAAACTAGCTCTTGCGGTTCTTTCCGTCGTGTCGCTTGCTCTTATGGCCTGCGGCCCTTCCAAACTCGAAATCCAGGAAGCGTCTTCGCAGAGCGATGTGCTTATCGAAGTCCGCCAGGTGCTCAACGATTCTATTAGCCTGTTCGTGGGCAACACCTTCTATTTGAATTCTAAGCAGGTCATAGCCGATGATCTGTATCCGCTTTTGGTCAGCACGCGTGATCCGGCTGAGTTGGAAAAGCCTACGGCAACCGATATCCTCAATAGCGACGAGGACTTGCTGAATTACTTGCGTCGCAAGTCTCCGGACCTTATGAATGTGGGTATTGTGATTGGGGAAACGGCCTACAACGAAATTGGCTTCGAAGAAAGCGATGCCGTCGCAAAACTCACCAAGGTCTTTAAGAAAGTCCAGGGTGGATCGTTGGTCCTTTTCCATGAAAAGGCTGGCGAATTGACCGACATGAAAAAGCTTTACTAGTGGAAAAATATGAAAACGATTCGTAACATTATCTTGGCGAGCAGCTTGATGCTCGCTTTCTCTGCATTTGCCCAGGACGATCTTTGGGATGATGCTGTTGTTGAAACTCCGGCCCCGGCTCCGCAGCCTAAACCTCAGCCAAAGCCTGCTGCTCCGGCGCCCAAGCCGCAGCCTAAACCTCAGCCAAAGCCTGCTGCTCCGGCACCCAAGCCGCAGCCTAAACCAGCAGCTCCTGTTGCGCAGCCTGCCCCCAAGCCGGCTCCCGCACCTGCACCTAAGCCAGCTCCTGCTCCTGTAAAGCGTGCAGAACCGGCTCCGCAACCGGTTGCCCAGCCTGCATCTCAACCGGCCCCGGCTCCGCAGCCAGTGGCACAGCCTGCACCTCAACCGGTTCCGGCCCCGCAGCCTGTTGCCCAGCCCGCACCTCAACCGGCTCCGGCTCCACAGCCCGTTGCACAACCTGCACCTCAGCCGGTCCCGGCACCTAAGCCTGTTCCTGTTGCCGATACGACTAAAAAAGCAGATCCTAAGCCGGCGGCTGAGAAACCTGCCGAAAAGCCGGCTGAAAAGGTTGCCGAAAAACCTGCAGCAAAGCCGGATGATAAGCCGGTGATGCTTGATAAGAGTTCTTCGGAAAGACTTGTGAAATGGATGGTTGGCCTTACGGTGGCCGGCACTTATAACGATTTCTGGGGAACCAAGTTTGGTTTTGACCACATCCAGCCTAACCGCGATTATCAGTTAAGGATTGAGGGTGTTGGCGAACTCATGAGCAACTATTGGGGTGTCGGCGCCAATGCTGGCCTTACTGCGTTGTTCCTGTTTAAGCCGTATTTGGGACTTAGGACCGATGTTGTCCTTGCTTCGAGACGTGGTTCCGGTGAATCCGATGTGACGGTGAAACTGTATTGGAATGATGTTTCTAGGCAGCCCGAAAAATCGGACATCAAGATGAAGTATTACGTGCGCCAGATGAATATCGATGTGCCCATTGCCGCTCGCTTTATCCTGCCCGCTCAGGTGTATTTTGAAGCGGGTCCGCTGCTTTCGTTTAACTTGTATTCCAAGACCAAGTTTAGCGTGACCGACATGTACGGTACCGAAGAATTTAGGGAACATGATTGCTTTAACACCTTTGAATTTGCAGCCCTGGGTGGCATCGGTGTGATGCGCCCCATTGGAAAGACGGTGCTTGATATTGGGCTGCGCTTTGTGCTTGGCATTACGCCGCTTAGCGACATGGACGATGCGCCCAAGACTTGGCAGGGACAGTTTAACGTAGCCTACTGGTTCATTTAAGGAGTGTAAGATGAAGAAGATTCTTTTTACTTTGCTTTTTGCTCTTGTGGGATTGCAGAGTGCTTTTGCGGCAGTTTGTGCAGAAGGAACTATTTATTTTAAGCCTCCTCAGGATTGGAGAACTGCATATATCCGTACATATAACGGAGAATCAGTTGCATTTACGGATGTAGATGATAAGGGATGGCTGTCGATTAAATCGGAAGAATTTGGACAATTTTCTTTTTATGCTGATTACGCCAAGTTCTTTATTGCAAATCAAAAAAGTGATTATTGTTATAACAGCAATTGTGTGACATCTGAAACGTGGAACCAGACTACTAATCGTTATAACTATGAATATATTTCTTGTGCAACCCCCGGAGATCTTTACATTTTCGAAGATCCCAAGAATCCGGGTAAGACGGTCGTGAGTTCGACCCCTCCTGGTGCCAAGTATTTCTTTGTGATGATTCCGCCGGAATATGAAGACTGGATGTCGGATGTCCCCATGATTAGTATGGATGGGGGGGCCACGGGTAAAATGCTGAAGGCCGTACCTGACATGTGCGGTTGGTATTATTATGTGTTCTTTAACGAAGAAATTTCGGACAATGTTGTCCTTTTCCGTGCAAATGATGATGACCGTGTAGATATGATTGGCGCAAATGGCAACTGGGAAACCGGTTCGACCGCAACCCCGATTCCGTTGAGTTTGTTCTTTGATTTTACAGATTCTCTTTTCTTTGTTCCTGATGAAGATCAGAAGACCACTGAGGACGGTTTTTATTATAACATAGCGGACGCATTGGACTTTGAAGGAACGTGCTCTTATACTTTGGCGGCCCTTATCTATGATACCGATGCAAGCTTGCATCCGGCATTTTCTTGTTATTCTCCAGGGGGCGAAGGTTGTCAAACGGGCAAGGCTGCAGGAATGACTGCGATTGCTGCAGCAGATTATATCAATGCGTGCCTTGGTGTCCAGCAGGGTCTTGTGGAACCTATCTTGAATCCTACTACGAAAAAGCCGACTTTATCTAAGACTGGTGAAAAATGCTTTATAAATAAAACATTCTTTAACCAGCTGTTCAACTATACTCCGGGTGTAAACGAAAGACGCTGCTATGACATGCCTTTTGTGCGCTCCGCCGATAACAAGTGGGAATTTGACTCTGATAACTATATTAGCCCGGGTACAAAGGCAACCGGTTTCTATCCAGTAGAAATGTCTGGCCCTGATGCTGCTGGCGATGCTATGGTGCTGGCGGATGATCCGACACAGACTCCTGTTCGTGCGGCCCGTACCAAGCGTACGGCTGAAGGTCCGGTCTTCTTTGGACCGGCGTTCCGTGCTATCGATCCTGGAGAAAACGTGCCCAAGATTGATATCCTTTGTAATGGTCCTGGTTGGAATAGGGGCGAGGATTGTTCCGGAGCCTTTAATACAGGTACCGAAACAGAAATGGCTTTTGCCGTAAAGTTTGTTGGAGGTGATCCCAAGGGGCTTTCGACATGTGTCTTTGGCTGGTCTTGTGAAACCGATGCTCCTGCTGGTTGGATTTTCTATAAGGATGGAACTGACATTCCTGCTGCTCGCGATTCGTATAGCGGTTCTTCGAGCATATCCTATCGTTGGAATGGTGAACGCAACCAACATTACTGCTTTGAATCCCATGCCCACTTTACCTACAATAGGGGCCAGCGTTTCAGCTTCCGCGGCGATGACGACATCTGGGTGTATGTCGACAACATACTCGCGGTTGATATCGGCGGTACGCACTTGGCTGCCCCTGGTTATGTAGACTTGGATGTCTTTGAGGGACAAAGTGGCAAGTTGGTGCCGGGTCAGCAGTACGATATCGACATCTTCTTCTGCGACCGCCGTACCACCATGAGTAACATTCGTATCAAGACGAATATGTATATCCGTCAAAAGACGGCTATCGACATCAAGAAAACTCAGGACAAGAGCGGCAATGTCTCTTACAATGTCTGTTACTCTAGGTCTGATGATGGCTCCTGTGTTGCGGCGCTGTCTAAGATTGCCGAGGTGGATTCTGTTTGCGACGAAAAGATTCCTGAATTGGGAATTAATATTTCTTACACGTTGGTGCAGGGTGGCTCGTATTATGATTCTCCGATCGTAGCGGGCTTTGATAATGTAACGACGCCGGGTGTCTATAAGTGCGGTATCGACTTGACGAATATCGCTTCCCCCAAGATAAATGCTTCTAACGTTTGTCTTAATGGTGGCCGTTACACGTTGTTCGTGAATATCGAAGGTAAGGTCCAGAAGGTTCAAAGCTTCCGCGTTACTGGCGATGTGGATGTTGTCTACGAACCTGCTGTTGTTAAGAATGTCGATGGCACTCTGGGTGCTCAGTATGTTCCGCAGACTTCGGCTATGGGAGGTACTTTGGTGCCGGTTTATGTTTCTGCTGTCGATAAGCCTGACACAAAGAGCGCTCTTGAGGTGCTCCCAGACGAAGCCAGAAACATTAGCTATACGCTGGCCTATAGCCCCTTGATGAAAATCTATGCAAAGAACGCTGCAGGCGAGTTCGTGGCGGTAAATTCGGGTACGCCGCGAGTGATTGACATGTCCGGTGTCGATACGGTGTATGCCACGGTTGAAATGGCTGATTTGGCCCAGAGCAGTCAGCCCTTTACCATTGGTGTAACGGGCAGAGCTTCTGTAATGACCATCAACTTCTTTAAGCCGACGATTATGTTTGTCGACCAGGTTCCGGCGACCAAGACTGTTACGGGCATGGAACTTAACGAAAGTGGTCGCTACGATGAGCTTGCTGTAGGCGTTGTTTATGATTATTATCTGATTGCCTTTAAACCTGATGTAAACGGAAATATCACTCCGACGCCCTGTACAACGGAATGTGAGGGCCTTAAGGTCCGTAAGGGTGAAGCAACCTCTTCGAATATTGAATTCGTGAATGATGAAGCGGTCTTTAAAGATGGCTATGCTTCGATCTCGGTGCGGGCCTTGGGCGAATACCGTTACAATGCTGAAGCTGAAGCCGATCATCCGGCAAAGATTGTTGTTGAATTCAGCGGACGTACTGTAACGTATTCTCCGGTGTATTTCCACAGCTTGCCGATACCCTTGCCGGTGCTTGCCGATGTGTTTGATGTACGTGGTGCTAAGCCGGCTAAGGGATTCGATATGGCGAGCGCCTACTTTAGCAAGGACCAGGATTATCTGGACGGTATCGGAGATTCTATTGCGGTTTATTACAATCGAACCCTCCATCAGGACTCCCTTCCCGAAAAGCTTTGCGTCTTGTGGGATTCTAGCTCGGCAGAATCGTATAATCCCTACAAAGAAGGTTTCTCGACTTCTTCTAAAGAAACGACCGTTTACTGTAACGCCTTGGTTTCTGTAGATAAGAAAAATGCGAATTGCTCTTCTAAGGATGGCCGCTGCTCCAACGTGATTACCGTAGGTGGGCTCAAACTTTCGAGCGACGTAAAAACGAGTGGTGTGGGTAAGGTTTATTCTTACAGCCAGTTTAAGGATAACGATAGAGATGTGGTAAAGCAGGGCTTTGCTACGACCTTGACTGATCGCATTGCTCCGATTCCGTTAAAGGCAGAACTGTTTAGCATGAAGAATTCTAAGGGCGAATCGGCCGGCCGCGACAGCCTGGTGCTGACCCTTTCTGAACCTGTTCAGCTTAAGACGGATTCTAAAAAGAAGGTTGCTCTTGAATTCTATTTGAAGGCGACGACGGATGTTAAGGCGATTGAGTCGGAAATTGACCCGGTGCTTTCTGAGGATGGCGCCTTTGGTAAGGTTCGCTATGTCTACAATAGCGAAGATCTGGCTCCGAGCGAGGGCGATTATGTTCGCTTGAAGGCTACGGCAGATAAGGTGTACTGGGCTGACCTGGTAGACCTTGGTAAGGATACAGTTCGTGCTGCTACTAGCTACAACTGGAATTCTCCGACGGCCTACAACGAAAAAGACCGCTTGCCGTCGCCGTGGGTGGCTGTGGTTAAGGCTGCTGCTGAACCCGATAGTGGCAAGAAACCGCAGGATAATCCTGGTGCTGAAGGCGAAGAATTTGCCGAGCCGAGTTTCCGTGTCAGGATGGTGGGCCCCTTCCAGTTCGCTATCGTGATCGAAGAACCGGCTAAGGCCTTAAAGAAGGACTATATGGTGATGGACTTGCAGGGCCGTGTCGTGGCTCAGGGGAACATCGCCTCGGTCGAGACCGTTGTGCCTGTCCTGAGCAAGGGTTCTTACGTCGTGAAGGTTGGACTCGGCATGCGCCGTGTGAACCTGCACTAAAAAAGTTCTATGAAGATGGGGGTCATAAAATTTGCATATGGGATAATCCTCGCGCTAGCGGGGATTTCCTTTGCTGTAGATTGCCCTGTCTTTGCACCAACGGATGTTGGTCATTATACAGTTTATGAAAATTCGCCACAGAGGCTTGTTGTTGCGATAATACCGATAGAAAACGTAAGCTCTGACAAGAACGTTGCTCTTGAAATTATGAGCGCAGATTCAATGAATTGGGCTGCAGAGATGTTTGAAGCAGAGGCTGTTGTAGATAATAGCGGTGATGTCTATGCGCAAGTTTTTGTGAAAAACAGCAATCTTTTGGATTTTGAGTCGAAGCCTCATTCTTATATGGTCTCGTTGACGTTAAAAGGTTCTGGGGGCTTGGATGGATGCCAGGATTCGTTAATCAGGACCATTGACTTAATTGACGTGAACGAAAGTCCAAAATTCAAATATGACGGTTATACAACGGAGTTGTATGAGAACCCTAATAATGGGGAAATCGTCAAGACTTTGGAGGTGCTGGATCCGGATACGTACAATGTTTCGAAATTTGGCCATTTGGATTTCAAAATTTTAGGTGATAATGTTCCGTTTGCAATGGATTCGAATAGAATTGTGGTGAGCGATGCTTCTCGTCTGAATTATGAACAATTGAATAATCCACGTATTGGTTTTTATGTTGAGGTTGCAAACTGTCTTGGGAATAGTGAAGGAACGTATACGGAATATTGCCTTTACGATACGGTCTCTGTGACGGTGGTTGTAAAAGATGACCGTGATCCGCCCTATATTGATGTGGATGCCGATAAGGACGGCTATGACGATTTTGCCGATTATTGCTTGGAAAATTGCGATACCACAAATCGTGGAAGCGGAAATTTGCGTGGCGATAACATTCTGGTTATTGGTGTAGATAAAAATGCTTCGGGAGAAACGGCTGTATTTGAGTACGTCGTTACCGATGAGGACGATGGTCAGGTGAGTGACTTGACTGTGACTTTTAAAGATGTTTATGTTTTTGGGGCGGATACGTTGTTTAACGTTAGGAAGATGAAACATGGAAATGTCTGGACGGTGGGTGTTTATGTCGCTAAGACAGGGGTGCTTAAATCTGAAGATATCTATAGAGATTATGAACTGAAGATTATGGTGTGTGATTCGGATAATAAGACGGATGAAATCCGTCGCGTTATTCGGTTGTTGGATGATCCTGAAAAATCCAGTTCTAGCATGGCGTCTAGTAGTTCGGCGAAGTCTTCGTCGAGTGTTGCTTCGAGCAGCTCTGTACGATCTTCAAGTAGTGCCGTAAGATCCTCATCGAGTGTTGTCTCTAGCAGTTCTGTACATTCTTCGAGTAGCATCGTAAGATCCTCGTCAAGTATTGCCTCTAGTAGTTCTGTTCGTTCTTCGAGCAGTAGGGTGAGGCTTTCTTCTAGCAGCTTGGCAAGATATTCGTCGAGTTCTCGTAACGGAATGAGCTCGTCTTCGACGTTCTATTTTGAGTTGAATTCATCGTCTTCTGGTTATTGCGAAGGGGTACTGTGCGGCCCCGAAGCAATCTCGAGTAGCGTGGATTGGTCAAGCGACAGTTTCCTAGAGATTGCTTCGAGTTCTTCGAACTTTCACAGCGACATAAACTTATCTTCTGCTTATTACTATGACATAAGTTCGTCTTCGCCATTTTATATCGAGTTGAATTCATCGTCTTCTGGTTATTGCGAAGGGGAACTGTGCAGTCCCGAAGCAGTCTCCAGTAGCAGCCGAGGATTCTTTATCAGAGTCTCCAGTTCTTCTGAAATTTTCATTGACCCGCGCGAACGTCGCTCTAGTTCTAGTACCGAATATTTCGGAGATGTTTTTGCGGAGCCCACGTTCCGCGTCAAGTTCCAGGGACCTTTCCAGATTGTTATCGTGATGGATGAGCCGATTGCCTCTGTTACAAATAGGAATTTTGCGGTGATGGACTTGCAAGGCCGAGTCCTGCGTCAAGGAACTGTTTATACGACGGAAACCATAGTACAGGGACTCGGCAAGGGCTCGTATGTGGTGAAGGTCTTGCTGTTTGTGCTGCTGTAGCAAGTTTGCAGTTGGCGTGGGCGGGTGCTACAAAGTATTTCTTTGTGATGATTCCGCCTACCGATGATTTTGAAGAATGGATGAGTGCTGTCCCGATGCTCAGTTTGGATGGTGGTGCTACTGGTAAGCCGATGCAGGCTGTTGACGGTATGTGCGGCTGGTATTCATATGCTTTCGAAGGGGAGTCGGCTACAGACGATGTAGTCCTTTATCGTGATGATGATGATTTGCGTGAAGATTTGCTTGGTGCTAACGGTAACTGGGAATCGAACCGTGCGCATCCCAAGACCATTGCCTTGAGTTTGTTCTTTGATATGGGCGTTGATACGGTTTTCTTTGTACCTGATGAAGAACAGAAGACCAATGAAGATGGTTTCTATTTCTCAACGGACGAAGTCATGGATTTTGAAGGAACTTGTTCTTATCCGTTGGCTGCCCTTATTTACGATACCGATGCCAGTTTGCATCCGGCGTTCTCTTGCTATGGTGGTGAAGGCGGTGCTGAAGGCTGTCAGATTGGTGCTTTGGGTGTTGGTCGTGAACAGGCAATTGACGCTATTCAGGCTTGTATTGGTATAACTCCGGGTATTGTGGATACAAATCTAGATCCGGTAACGAAAAAGCCGAAGCTGAGCAAAAATGCGATTGCTTCCCAGTGCTTTATCAACGAACAGCTTTTTAATTTGCTGTTTAACTATCAGGAAGGGGTAAACGAAAGGCGTTGTTACGAAATGCCGTTTAGCCGTTCCACTGATGGTAAGTGGGAATTCGATTCGGATTTCTACACAAGTGCGGGCGTAAATGGTGGTGGCTTCTATCCGGTAGAAGTGTCTGGCCCGGATGCCACAGGAGACGCTCTGGTATTGGCGGATGACCCGACTCAGAAGGTAACTCGTGCTGCCCGTACCAAGCGTGATGCCGAAGGCCCTGTATTCTATGGACCTGAACTGCGTCGAGTTGACCCAAATGAAGACGTGCCTATTATCGATATCCTTTGCAACGGTCCCGGTTGGAAAAATGGCCGCATGGATTGCGATGGCCTCTTTGGCGACGGCTCTGTAACTGAAATGGCTATCAAGGCCGAAATGGGCGATATCTGTGTATTTGGTTGGTCTTGTTCACAAGATGCACCTGCAGGTTGGCGATTCTATGATGATTATGGTAAAGAAGTGGCTGAAGGTACTCCAGGAGCCTCTTATAATTGGAAAGGTAAACGAAACCAGCATTTCTGCTTTGAATCGCATGCCAAGTTTACGTATAAGAAAAATATGCGGTTTAGTTTCCGTGGTACAAATGACTTATGGGTGTTTATAGATAATAGATTGGCCGTAGATTTGGGCGGTCTACATTTGCCTGCTCCTGGCTATGTAGACTTGGATGAATTCCTAAAGGGTACGGCAGAACCTGGTGATGAAAAGGATATTGACATCTTCTTCTGCGACCGCCGTACGACCATGAGTAACGTGCGTATCAAGACGAACATGTATATCCGCCAAAAGACTACTATTGCTGCTGAGGAAACCAAGACTCCGGGCAACAAGGATGAGTCTTCATTTAGTCTGAGCTATACGCAGTCTGGTGATGGTTCTTGTGTCTCTGCCATGAGTGGTAGTGATCAAGATAGCGTTCTTACCGGACCTCAGTTGGAAGGTAAGGTTGCCTATTTCATCGTGAATGGCTTTAGGGCTACCGACCCGATTATGGTTGATCCGGCAACCGGTCTTGATACGATTAATGTTGCGGGCAAGTACTTTGGTAATGCTCTCGACCTGACGACAATGTATGCTCCCAAGATTGATACCAGGAAGTTTACGCCTCCCCCAGGAAAGGGCGGTACGTTCTCCTTGTTTGTGACGATTGGTGAAAAGGCCAAGCGGCTCAAGAAATGGCGTATTGTGGGTGAAGTGGACGTGGTCTATGCCGATGCCAAGTCTTACGATTTGGACTCCTTGGATAACCAGATTGCAGATCCGAAGGACGAGCGCCATGGGTGGCGAAATGGTTGAAGTCTATATTTCTGCCGTTGTTCCTTCTGCCACGGATTCCAAGAAGCTTGACATTATTAGACCTGATGCCGTCGGTATTTCTTATACGCTTGATTACCCCAGAGGGATGAAGGTTTATACCCAAAATGCTGGTGTGTATCAGGAGTTGGGCAGTGGTGTTAGCCGCACGATTGGCAGCACGGGTATCGATACCGTGTATGTGACGGTTCCCATGGAACTGTTGCAGGGTTCAACGAATTTCGAGATTGGTGTTAAGGGCCGTACAAACAAGCGCTCCATTAAGTTCTACATGCCGAAGATTGCCTTTGTCGACAAGCCGGCTGCTGACTGGGAAAGCGTTGGCGGTGATGCCAAGAATCCGGATGGTTCTTATGACGAACACTGGGTCGGTAGTTATGTGTCCTTCTACATGGCCGTCCTTAAGCCGCTTGATGATGATCCTACCCAGTATGAACTTTGCATGGACTGTAACCAGAGCATTACCGCTGGTGTCGATGCGTATAACCGAAACGAAAAGATTGAATTAGATCCGGATACCGTTTGGTTTGAAAATGGGTTTGCCTCATTTAAAGTTCGTTCTTGGAAATCCTATCGTTACGATACAGACCCGACAATGAATAATCCGGCGGTTATTGTTGTGAACGGATTGATTAACGGTCGCATTAATGACAATATCCGTGCCGAATATGCGCCGATATACTTTAGGGAGTCGCCGCAGGCCTATCCGGTGTTTGCTGATGTATTTGATGTCCGTGGAACCTTGCCGACGAAAGAATACAATATTCCTGCTCAGTACTTTAATAAGGATGAGGAATATCTGGATGGTATCGGTGACTCCGTCGTGATTTACTATGACCGTCGTCTCCATCAGGACTCCTTGCCGACGCATCTCTGTATTCTTTGGGATTCTCTGTCTGCAAAGTCTTACTTGCCGGCGGTTGAAGGCTGGTCTAACTTGACTAAGGATTTTGTAAACCCGGTGCTTTGTAACGAGGTCGTTGAACAAAACTCTATCAAGTGCCAAGGTGCTGTCGATGAATATGGTTATTGCGCTTCGTATATTACTTTGTCTGGGCTCAGGCTTTCGGATCATGTCAAGACGAGTGGCGTGGGGCGTGTTTATTCATATACCAAGTATGTTGATAGGTGTGGTCTAAGGAATGGGGCGTATCGTTGTGATACGGTTAAGGCTGGCTTTGACGGCGAAATCGTAGACCGTATTGCTCCGGTTCCGCTATCGGCTGTGGTCCGTACCTTGATGAACGGTGATGATTTCGGCGAATTCGACAGCCTTGTGGTAATTTTGTCTGAACCGGTCAAACTACTTGAAACTGTTACGATGGGTAAGAACCATGCCTTGGATTTCTACTTGAATTCTGCAATTGGATACAGCTCCTTGAATCGTTACGCTTCTGCTTTGGGTAACAGCTCTATCTTGGTCGAAGCTATGGGCGAACCGGTTGTAAGTGCTACGTATGATCAAAAGGGCCGTATCAAGTACCTGTACCGTTGTGGTGGCAACTCTCCGCATGTTGGCGACTATGTGCGTCTGGGGGGCAACCTTTCGACGCCGCTTTGGAGTGATATGACCGATTATCATCGTGCATCGATAAAGGGTGACTCTATCCGTGCTGCAATTGGCGCTGTAGATGCCGCTTATTTCTGGAATTCTCCGACAGGCTTTGACGAAACCGCAAGGCTTCCGTCCCGTTGGGTTCCGGTGACGGGTGACGTCGAAATCGACAGTGGTTCAGAAAAGAATAATCCGAAAAATAATCCTGATTATGACCATAAGGTGGTTGAAGTCTTTGCCATGCCCACGTTCCGCATTAAGATGGTGGGGCCGTTTGAATTTGTAATCGTGATGGACGACCCGATTGTCAGTAGCGTAAACCTGCACTATTCTGTGATGGACTTGCAAGGCCGAGTCCTGCGTCAAGGAACTGTTTATACGACGGAAACCATAGTACAGGGACTCGGCAAGGGCTCGTATGTGGTGAAGGTCATTACTCCTTATTGATTGATGAAAAAAATTTACTGATTAATCAGTAATTAATCATTTTTTCTATTTGGCAATGGCGATTTTAAATAAAAATCGCCGCTTTTATTTTGGCATAGTAATTGCTTTAGTATGATAAAAAGTGATATTGTGCATTGACAAAGGGTGTTGACGATTGTGAAAATAGAAGTTATTTTTAGAATATTAGGGTCAAGAGTGCTGCCTTTATGCGGTGCGTCGAGTTATCTCGCTTGGCTCTCTTCTTTTTTTTTAGGACCAGAGTGTATCTATGTATCTGTTGTATGCGGATGATTCTGGTGTGGTGTTTGATCCAAATGTAAAATACAGCGTGTTGGCTGGGTTTGCAACATTTGAAAGTCATACATATTGGATTCAAAAGGCCATTGATTTCATCATGGAAAAACATCTTGGAAGAATTGATGTTGAATTGCATGCAAGCCCTATAAGAAGCGGGAAAGGCTTTTGGCGCAGTATTCCAAAATTGACGAGGGATTCTATTTTGATAGATTGCCTTTCTTATATTAAGGCTAATTATCCTCGACAATTTATTTTATTTGGAGCGGTTATAAACAACAAAAGAGAATGTGTTTCAGAAGAATTATTTTCTCAGTTGACAAGTCGCTTTGATAAATTTCTTAAAAGAAAATTTGTTAAGAATGGAGAATCTGCTAGAGGACTATGCATTTTTGATAAGTCAAAAATGGAAAATCAGTATCAAAATTGGTCCAGAATATATCAGACGCTTGGAAATCGTTGGAATGAAAAATTAAATAATTTTGCGGAAGTCCCTCTATTTTTAGAATCGTCAATATCACGATCTATACAAGTTGCCGATTTAATAGCTTTTTCTTTGTATCGATATTTTGAACATTTTGATGATTCTTTTTATTCGATTATTAAGGATTGCTTTGATAGGGAAAAGAATCAAATTCATGGATTACTTGTTGTAGAATAAAAATGAAAGAAAATAGACTTGATATAAGGTGCTGTTTTTATTAGCCTGCTTGAGCATTCGGGTGTTTTTTTTTAAATTTACCCCCGAAAAAATAAAAGGGACACATTATGCCTACTATGACTTCTGCGCAGGTGCGCGAATCTTTCATCAAGTTCTTTGAATCCAAGGGCCACCTCTTTGTGCGTTCTTCACCGGTGGTTCCGCATGACGACCCGACGCTCATGTTCACGAACGCGGGCATGAACCAGTTCAAGGCTATCTTCCTGGGCGACAATCCGAAGGGCTGGAAGCGCGCTTGCAACAGCCAGAAGTGCCTTCGCGTGTCCGGTAAGCACAACGACCTCGACGTCGTGGGCCGCGACAACTACCACCACACCTTCTTCGAAATGCTCGGTAACTGGAGCTTCGGCGACTACTACAAGAAAGAAGCGATTTCTTGGGCTTGGGAACTCCTGACCGAAGTTTGGAAACTCCCGAAGGAACGCCTGTTCGCAACCGTGTACCAGGACGATGACGAAGCCTGGCAGATTTGGAAGGATGTGTCCGGTCTTCCGGATGACCGCATCATGCGCTTTGATGCTCACTCCAACTTCTGGGAAATGGGCGATACTGGTCCGTGCGGCCCCTGCTCTGAAATCCATTACGACCGCGGCGATCTCGCTACGCAGGCCGAAACGTTCAAGGACCCGATCAAGGGTGTGAACGGTGAAAATGACCGCTACATTGAAATTTGGAATAACGTGTTCATGCAGTACGAACGCGTGAGCGATGGCTCCCTGATTCCGCTGAAGGCCAAGAACGTCGATACCGGTATGGGCTTCGAACGTATCTGCGCTATTCTTCAGGGCAAGACCAGCAACTACGACACCGACGTGTTCACCCCGATTATCGCTAAGATTGCAGAACTCTCCGGCGTTCCGTACAACGATGGCGAAGCTGGTACACCGCACCGCGTGATTGCTGACCACATCCGCGCTATTTCGTTCGCTATTGCCGATGGCGCACTCCCGTCTAACGAAGGCCGTGGCTACGTGCTCCGCCGCATTCTCCGCCGCGCCAGCCGCTTTGCCCGCCTCCTCGGTCAGAAGAAACCATTTATCTGCCAGCTCGTTCAGGTGCTCGCCGATACGATGGGCGATGCCTTCCCGGAAATCCGCGAACGCAAGGAATTCGTG
The DNA here is from genome assembly GCA_902761355.1 of Fibrobacter succinogenes. GTDB lineage: Bacteria > Fibrobacterota > Fibrobacteria > Fibrobacterales > Fibrobacteraceae > Fibrobacter > Fibrobacter succinogenes_M. The sequence goes on from CACWJY010000022.1 coordinate 37,638, forward strand.
GCCTCCGTGATCAAGAGCGAAGAAGAAAGCTTTATCCGTACGCTCGACGCTGGCCTCGAACGCTTCGCCGCCATCTCTGCCGAACTCAAGAAGGGCGACAAGATTCCGGGCGACAAGGTGTTCCTGCTGTATGATACTTATGGATTCCCGCCGGACCTCACCGGCATTCTCGCCGAAGAAAAGGGCCTCCTCATCGATGAAGAAGGCTACGAGAAGTGCATGGAAGAACAGAAGGCTCGCGCCCGCGCCAACATGAAGCAGGGCATCAACACGATGGGTACCGAAGGCTGGACGCAGTACAGCGAAGAAAGCACCAAGTTCGTGGGCTACGAACTCTCCGCTTGCGAAACGAAGGTTGTCCGCTGGCGCGAAGACAAGGGCGTGCTCAGCATCGTGCTTGAAACCTCTCCGTTCTACGCCGAAATGGGTGGCCAGGTCGGCGACAAGGGTACGCTCGTTTCTGGCGACCTCGAAATTGACGTGTTCGACACCGTGAAGGTGAACGATACCGCCCTCTGCCGCGGTAAGGTGAAGAAGGGTACGGCTAACGAAACGACGATGGGTGCTGTGTTCATGGCAACCGTCGACAACGACCGCCGTAACGATATCCGCAAGAACCACTCCGCCACTCACTTGCTGCAGGCCGCTCTCCGTCAGGTGCTCGGTACTCACGTGCAGCAGCAGGGTAGCTTCGTTTCGAACGAACTCCTCCGCTTCGACTTCAGCCACTTCAACGCAATGACCGCCGAAGAAATTCAGAAGGTCGAAGACATCGTGAACGCAAAGGTGATGGAATGCCTGCCGGTCAACACTCAGGTGATGGGCGTGGACGAAGCTAAGGCTAGCGGTGCTATGGCTCTGTTCGGCGAAAAGTATGGCGACGAAGTCCGCGTCGTGAAGATGGGTGCTTGCAACGAAGAATTCTCCAAGGAACTTTGCGGTGGCTTGCACGTGCAGAACACCGGTAACATCGGCCTCGTGAAGATTGTTTCTGAATCCAGCGTGTCCGCTGGCGTGCGCCGTATCGAAGCGGTCTCTGGCCGTGGCGCCTTGAGCCTCCTCCGCGCCGGTACGCAGATTCTTACGGCTCTCCGCGAACAGCTCCGTTGTAAGGACGCCGAAGTTCTCGATCGCATTCAGCAGTCCTTCGCCAAGACGCAGAACCTCGAAAAGAGCCTGCAGTCCGTGAAGCTCGAACTTGCAACGCTCGCCGCTGCCGAACTCTTGAACGGTGGCATTAACGTGGCTGGCGTGAACCTCTACGTTCGTGAACTCTCGATTCCGGATGAAAAGTACAAGAACTTGCTGGACGGCGTTCAGAACAAGCTTGCAACCGACTCTGTGGCTGTGATTGCCAATAAGGATAACGGTTCTGGTAGCATCGCCGTGTTGGTCGGCAAGGATGTGCAGGCCAAGGGCATCAAGGCTGGCGACCTCGTCAAGGATCTCGCCGCTGCTTGCGGTGGCCGCGGCGGTGGACGTCCGGACCGCGCTCAGGCCGGCACCAAGGAAGTCGATAAGATTGCCGGTGCCATTGCCAACGCCAACAACTGGATCCGTGCGAAGCTCGGTGCATAACACTGTTGTACAAAACTAATACAAGGACTGCGGTATAAGATCGCGGTCCTTTTTTTTGTATAAATTAGGCGATTGCGGTTCCCTTGACGGCGTTAGTTTATTAGAGTATATTTGAAAACATGAAGAAGAAAAAACTGATTACTTTGTTGCTGGTCGTTGTCGGAATCCTCATGGTGACCTTTTTCGTGAAGGACTGGCTTGTGTTCTATAATTGTGGTGCTGTAGAACAGTGCCTGGTCGAAAACAGCAATTACCAAAATATTGCCAAGTTTATAGTGACGGCGATTATGTCGGTGGTGGTGTTCTTTATTGGAGGCAATTGCCTGTGCCCCCGTGATCGCAATTTTTTGCAGGTGGGCTTTGCCATGGCGCTTTGCGCCGATTTTTGCCTTAAGATTCTGCATAATTACTCGCACTTTTTAGACCACCGCAGTGATTATACGTTGCTCGGCATCTGCTTTTTTATGGTGACGCAGACGTTTTTTATCTATCGCCATACGCGTGTGAGCGATACCGATAACAGTGTCCCCAAAATTATCCTGATTCCGTTTGCGGTGATGTTCCTTGCGAATGCACTTCACCTGTTTCGCATATTTGAAGGCCCTACGGTCCCGATTGTGGCGACTTATGGCGCTTTCCTTATTTGTTCGTTGATTGTGGCTTGCCAGGTTCCTAAGAAGGGCTACTATCCCCCGAAAAATGCGCGGAATATTAAACGAGGCATGATTCTGTTTTTCTGCTGCGACGCCTGCGTAGGAATTTCACTTGCGACGGGTGACGATCATAGCGTGCAAGAAATTGTGGCTACCGTTGCGAATAACTTCGTGTGGTATTTCTACACACCGGCGTTGATTCTGCTTGGCCTAAGTGGCTACAAGCGTAAAGCCTAGACTTTATTTAAGGTTGAGTCCAGAAATCTGCTTTTCTAGTTCGGTTGCCTGGGCTTTGATTTTCTCTTTGAGTTCCTGTGTGGCGAGACTGTTCGCATCTTGAATGCGGTGGTTTTCCATTTTTAGGAACCTTTCTACTTTCGCCATATTTTCGTGGGTGGAGGCATTGCAGTAGGTTTCGACCATCTGCTCGAAAATATACTCTTCGGCAGTTTCAGACAAGTGAACCATGTCGCTATTGTAAAAACGATAGTCGCGCAGCTCGTCCATGACGATTTCGTAGCTCGGAAAATATTCTATGATGGATTGTTTTGTCGCCTCAGGCTCTTCGCGGTGACCATGTGAAACTTTATCTATGGCGAGTTGTAGTGTTGCTTTAGAAAGCGTGTTGTTGTGGGCTCCGTCGCTTAGGTGGCGAAGCGGTGAAACTGTAAAGATGATGTGTGCATTTTGATTCAGTTGACGGATGTGAACAACTGTTTCGTGGATGGCTTTTGTCGCTTCTTCTACTGAAATCATTCGGCGTGTAAACAGTTTCGGATCTTGTCTGTGGCAGTTTGAAACGACTTTCCCTGATTCGTTAAGGTAATAGACGAATGCGGTGCCGAGCGTGATGAAAACGACATCGGCTTTTTGCAAAAAATCTCGGGCTAGCTCTGTCGCAGTGTTCAATTTTTTTATGCATTCTTCTTTTGTTGTGCTTGAAAGCGAACTGTGTGCGTTCCAACAATGCCAGAGTCTGTCGCATCGCGTGTCCTGAAAAACATCTTCTTCTCCGAATGCTTTTCCGTCGGCAATGGCCTTGATTTGGCTCTCCAAAGAAACTGGGTTGTAAACCGTTCCGAACGGGTTTGCGAGTACCTTGAATTTTCGTTCCTTAAACAGTGCCGAAATGTTGTCTGCAAAACAAGATCCGAAAAATGCCAAGTGGCTCGTGTAGTCGATTTTAAAATCCGCGGCAGGGAGGTCTACTTTCGTAAAAAGGTTCATATGACAAATTTAAATAGTAAAACTCAATCCGTGTGGCGTAAAGGGCTTTTTCTTGATTTTAAATAGATTTTATATTGTGAAAACTGATAATTTCTAAATATTTTAGATAAATCTTTAAATTTTTTTATAAAAATCAATAAAAAATATTGTAAAACTGTTGATTTTTAAAAATTTATTGTTTATATTTGGAGTGTGCTTGGCTTGGGCCGAAGTTTCGGGGGGCTAAGAGGAGGACAAATGAAAGATATACTTGAATACACGAACTACCGTCAGTATATCGCGGATTATTACGCCGACAAGAAGGCGAAATCTGCGTTTACCTGGCAAGAGTTCGCGGCCTTGGCGGGGTTTTCTTCGCCGGTTTACCTTAAATACGTGAGCGAGGGTCGCTTTAATTTGAGCGAAGCCGCCGCAGATCGCATGGGACGTCTCATGCATCTTGCGGATTACGAGCGCGAGTTCTTTGTAGAAATGGTGCGTTTTGACCATGCAAAAACTGATGCCGAAAAACGTGCGGCGTTCAGCAAGATGGTTTCTATCGGGGAAGCGCACAAGGCGAAAGTGGTGGATGCCGAATCGTTCCGTTTTTTTGAAGATTGGAAAAAGCCGGTGCTTCGTGAATTGGCGCCTGCCATGCCGGGGGCAAAGCCGCTTGCGCTTGCACATGCGTGCCGCCCTAAGATTTCTGCGTCCGAAGTGAGTGAATCACTGAATTTTTTGGTCAAGGCCAACTTGCTTCAGAAAAACGAAGACGGAAGTTATACGCAGACCGATAAGGTGGTAACGACTGGTCCCATGGAATTTACGCCGCTTGCTATTCGTGGGTTGCATCGTCAGATGGGGGAACTTGCTCTAGAGGCGATTGAGGGCGTCTCTCAAGACGAACGTCATTTCTCGGGTCTTACGCTAGGCGTTACGCATGCGGCCTATGAGAAAATCGTTAAGCGGATAGCTGAGTTCCGCAAAGAGATTATTGCAATTGCGACGGAAGAACCTGAGACAGATGAAGTGTATCGTTTGAACATGCAGTTCTTTCCGGTGACAAATATTAAAGGTTCAAAAAAGGGTTAGGAGGATATCATGAACTATGTAAAAATGGCAGAACAGATTGTCTGCAAGATGGCGATGCCGCTCGCCTTGATGTTCGCGGCTTGTTCCGTGGATGATAGCCATGTTGAGGCTCGTGTGGATGGTGCCCCGGTAGTGCCGTTTGGAGGTGCCGAAGAAGAAACGGGAATTTATGCCTTGACGGGTCGAGTGGATGCTGCTGCTAGAATGTCGATCGTGTCGGATTCTACGGATTTGCCAAATACTTTATCTGTAAAACCGGGAACGGTTGTTAGGGTTAGTGAACTGGATTCGATTTCGTTGGATATGACGGGGCTTGTTTTTGTTGATACGATTTCGGATAGTAATGGCCATTTTGGTTTTGAGAATCTCTTGCTCAATAGCCCGTATGTTCGGATAAGTGTTTTTAATCCAGATAGTTTGGATTATTGTCAGCCATGGGGATCTCCTTTTGATGGAAACGAAAGTTGCGCAGACAGTCTTACTGGTACTTATGTTCCTGAGTTGACTGCAATTGTGGATCTTCGAGTGTCTAAAAATATTGAAGTAAATGTTTTGACGCTTATGAAAGTCCCTGTTTTACGGAGTTATGTGGCTGCCGGAATGCCTTTTGCTGAGGCAGAGAAAAAGGCTGAACGTGATATACTTGAAAGTCATGGAATATATAAGGAGTTTGGGCCTTTTGAAACACCGCAAAGTGAGTGTGATGATGAGTTTATTCGTGTTAAGGAGTTTATATCTACCGTTCATGAAGATGTGATTATGTACTATATGGGTGACACCAGTGCTATTCTTTGGGCCTTTGAAGATCATATTAAGCGGTATATGAGTATTCCTCGTGCGGCTTATTCTTCAAGTGAAGAGAATAAAGCTCTGTATGAAAAGATTGTGTCGTATTTGGAATTGGAAACGGGTTTTATTGCTGAGTATCAAGGATTGGGACAATGTAAGGACTCGCGTGAAGGAGAATCGGTCCCCTATAAAGAATATGAACTTGTCTGCCTTTCTGGAAAATGGAAAATGCAATATAAGGGTATTGAATTTACGAGCGGAACGATGGTCGATAATCGTGATGGAAAATCCTACAAAACGGTAACGTACAACATTGGTGGTAAACCGCAAACTTGGATGGCTGAAAATTTGAATTTTTACGAATCTAATTTGCATGAAAGTACTGGTTGCCTTGCTGGTGATGAATTTGCTTGCGAAGTAAATGGTCGCTTGTATGAATGGCAGGCTGCGATGAATATGGATAGAAACTCGATGAAGGTGTTCCTTGCTCTTCCTGAAAGTGATACGGTTTTCTTGGATGATAAGTGTAAATCTATGATTGAAGATTTAAATAAGTGCACATTCATTGAAACTTCTAATTGTGGAGAAAAGCGTAGGGAAAGTGAGAAATATTGTAAATCTCTTTATCCCGAAGGTATATTGACGATGCTTGGCGAAGGAGATGCATATTGGAAATGGAATTATGCGGATTATTTGTCCCAGTCTAATGTCATGAGTTATAAAGGCGTATGTCCTGACGGATGGCGTCTCCCGAATCAAAGGGATTGGAAAACTTTATTTGAATACATTACTGGCCAAGGGGTGACTTTTGCGGCGCTTGCTGATGAAGTGGCTACGGGATTTAATATGAAAAGTTTGGTTTTGATAAGAGACGATGAAAATTGGCTAAAATATGAACCAAGTTTTGTGGCTGTCCCTGATATTGAAAAAGGGTATGGACAATCGGGATATTCTTCGGCTGTTAGTATGGGTGGTTGTTCTGTGAGAGTGGATGGCGAATGTCTTGTTTCTGCAAGCTATCGCTATGACTTTGCTTCGACATTTTATTCAGTCCGTTGCCTCAAGGACGAATAGCGAATTTGGGGTTGGGAGGATAGGAGGTGAACAAGAAGGCGGGCGTAAGCCCGCCTTTTAATATATACGAACAACGAGGGGAGCAAACTCCAAAAGGGTTGGTCAGTCGTTGTTCGTCCTTCGCTTCGACAATAGGCTGTTGGCCTATTGCCTCCGCTCGGCGCTATATATACGAACAACGAGGGGAACAAATTCCAAAAGGGTTAGATGTTTGTTGTCTGTCCGGTTTGTTGAGTATATAAATTCGATTTATTGTGAAAAATCTTTAATTTTTATTCAAAATTTCTAAAAATGTTGAAAATTGTTTAAAATAATGAAAAATTTATTGTGGAAAATATTGACTTTTTAAAATTTATTGGTTATATTTAGGGTGTACTTAGCTTGGGCCGAGGTTTCGGGGGCTAAGAGGAGGACAAATGAAAGATATACTTGAATATACGAGCTACCGTCAGTATATCGCAGACTACTATGCCGACAGAAAGGCTAAATCTGCGTTTACTTGGCCGGAGTTCGCGTCTGCGGCGGGATTTTCTTCGCCGGTCTACCTAAAATATGTGAGTGAGGGCCGCTTTAATTTGAGTGAAGCCGCTGTCGAGCGTGTTGCTACGGCAATGCACTTGTCCGGTGGCGACCTCGAGTTTTTCCGCGAGATGGTTCACTTTAATCACGCCAAGACGGACGCGGCCAAAAAGGAATCCTTCCAGAAATTGGTGACGATGGCGGAAAGTCGCAAGGCTAAAGTCATCGAGGCGGACGCCTTCCGCTATTTCGATAGTTGGAAAAATCCGGTGCTCCGTGAACTTGCTCCGGCTATGCCTGGTGCAAAACCGCTGGCACTTGCGAAAGCTTGCCGTCCTAAAATTTCTGCTGCCGAGGTAACGGAGTCTCTCAATTTTCTGACTAAGGCGAACATGCTGCAGAAAGACGAGAACGGCAATTATGTGCAGACGGATCGATCGATCACGGCTGGGCCCATGGAAGTGACGCCTGCGGTGATTCGCGGATTGCACCGCCAAATGGGCGAACTCGCGCTCGACACAATCGAGGGCGTGCCGCAAAACGAAAGGCATTTTTCGGGTGTGACGCTTGGCATTACGCAAGGCGCCTACGACGAAATTGTCGCGGAAATCAATGCGTTCCGCAAGCGCATTATTGAAATTGCCACGAGGGAAACTGAAACGGATGAGGTGTACCGCCTGAACATCCAGTTTTTCCCCATGACAAACAAGGGTTCTAAAAAGGGTTAGGAGGTTATCATGAATTACTCAAAAACGGCAGTGCAGTTTGTCTGCAAAATGGCGATGCCGCTCGCCTTGATGTTCGCGGCCTGTTCCACTGACGAAGGGAATACCATTTCAAAGGTGGAAACGACTCCGGGAACGCAGATGGGAGGCTCTTCTGAAGAACCAAGTATCATTGCGTTGAGGGGGCGTGCTTATTATGCACCTGCAAAAATCGAAAAGGATGGGTCTTTAGAAGATATAGACGCCTCTTTGTCGGTGAATGTATTTGGTGGTGATGGACGGGTTACGCTGAAAGAACTGGATTCAACGACGTTGGAATGGTCTAATGGCGTGACTTTGACGGTGCAGTTCGATGCCGCTGTTGCTGATCCTGTTACTGGAGAACTGATACCCGCTAGTGATGGAATCGCTCGCTTTGATAGCGTTTCGTTGAGTAGTCCGGTTGTCCAGTTGATTGCGTCTTCTGGCTCGGTTTCGTTGGATGCAATTATTGACTTGCGTGATTCGAATTCTTTTGTAATCGACGCGCTGTCCCACTTGACTGCTGGTCGTCTTCGTAAACTAGTTGCTTCTGGAAAAACATTTACATCGGCTAAGATCCAAGCGGAAACCGAAATGGCGAATGTGTTTGGAATTAGCGGACAGGAAGCGTCCGGGGCGGCTTCTGTACGCGATATGTTGAATGAACTGCCGTTTGAATTGTTGCAAACGATAAAAAATGAACTTGCTGAAACGGGTGCAGTTGCCGGACTTTCAGAAGGGACTAAAAATAGCGTAAAGATTTCTGTTTTACATTCGCCCCTGATGAAATGGGTGCTGCTGCCTGAGTCGATTTTTGAAATGCTTGGCGATGACGCTGTTTTGTTCTATCAAGAAAACTTGAAAATGAAGCAGTCTTTGCTCCATGTGCTTGCTAGTGTATATGGATACAGTTGCTCATCGGCAAACGAGGGCGAACTTGTAGATATTTCGGGGGCTAAGTTGAAATGTCACGAAGGTGCTTGGGAACTTGTTGATGGTCGTGTCGTTCAATTGAATGTTTCTTCGACTTTGGGAGCCATGGTTGATTCAAGAGACGGTCAAACCTACAAGACGGTCAAGCTTGAATATGATGGTATTTCGCAGACGTGGATGGCGGAAAATCTGAACTATGCAACAGAAAAGTCCAGTTGCTTTAGGGATGATTCGCCGAATTGCTCTGTGTATGGGCGCTTGTATTCAATTTTCCCGCTGGATTCGATTTACAATAAATATGCGTCAGAAGAGGACTGCATTGCGGATCGCATGAATGCTTGGCTGACAGAATATCGTGCAGTTGCGGACTCGTTGGATGAAATTCATCCGTTGACTGAAAGTGATTCCTTGATGTTTTTAGATGAAGCTCATAGGCTTTGTAAGGAACTTCATGAAAATCCCGATAATCCTGACAATGTGAATTGGAGTAAGGTGATCGATTCTCTGGAAGTGTTGAAGTATGATGTGTGCCCTGAGGGTTGGCGAATGCCTACGTATGAAGATTGGGATGCTTTGCTGGCACATATCGATTATGATTTGCTGCATGTTGCTAATGGGGATCCGGTCGGTTTTGGACTCAAGACATTGGGTTGGGTTCTCGGTAATAATGGCCGTTATAGAATGAGGATAAGTAGAGGCGCTAGCTACCTGTTTAAGCCGAGACCCACGCCAGAAGAATTCCTGCAACCTGGGATGCCGTATGTGGGAGATGCGATAGGAATGGTTTATACGTTGGCGTATGAATTGAGTAACGGCTTTATGAAGACTGCGTATACGAACGCGATGTGGAGTACCGGTTTTGTACGTTGTATCAAGAATGACTAATTGAGTAAGTGTGAGTATGGTTGGGAGGCCATAATGGGGTAGGAGGAACGGAAGACGGGCTATGGCCCGTCTTCTTTTGTATATGAAGAGCATAAAAAATCTATATTCATAGCAATGACTCGTATTGCAAAAAAAGATGACAGTGCCGAAGTCCGCCACGTTACATGGGTGGGGCTTGGCTGGAACGTTGTCTTGTCGGTCGGCAAGTTCTTTGCCGGTTATTTTGGCGGGTCTCAGGCACTTATTGCCGATGCAATTCACAGTGCATCGGATTTTACGACCGACATTGCCATTATTGTAGGTTCGCGTTTTTGGAATGCGCCCCCCGATGCGGATCACCCTTATGGGCACCGACGATTTGAAACGCTGATTTCTGTCGGAATTGGTCTTGCTGTCTGTGCGGTCGGCCTTGGGCTTGGCTATAATGCGATTGTGGCGCTCAAGAACGGTGAACAGTCTAGGCCCGAATGGATTGCGGCGATTATGGCTGCGGTGTCTATCATTGTCAAAGAAGTTCTCTTCCGCTATACGCGCAATAAAGGGCGTGCCATCCGTAGCGAGGCGGTCGAGGCGAATGCGTGGCACCACAGGAGCGATGCCTACAGTTCTATCCCCGTGCTGATAGCAGTTCTTTTCGGAATACTTTTCCCGGAACTTTGGTTTGCGGATTCTGTTGGTGCGATTATCGTGTCGGTCTTTATTTTGCATTCTGGTTTTGAAATTGCGTGGCCGGGAATTCACCGGGTTGCGGATGTGGGTGCGTCAGAAGAGGTGGCTCATAAACTGAAAGAGGTTGCGCTTTCGTGCCCGAACGTGATTAGCATTCACGGATTCCGTACGCGTTACGTGGGGTCGGACTTGCATGTGGATTTGCATGTGGTTGTCCCTGCCGAAATGACGCTGCTTGCGGCGCATGACTTGGCTGAAGAAGTGGAACGCAGGATTATTGATGCGGGCGAGAATGTGGTGGATGCGCTGGTGCACATTGATCCGTACGATGAAAGAAAGGTAAAATAAGTAGTATGAGAAAATTAATGAAGAAAATCTCGGGCTTTGTCGCGTGTGTTGCGGGTGCTTTGATGTTAGTGGCTCCGGCGCAAGCTCAGGTGAATTTGACGGTACACAAAGAAGTTTTACCGAATGGACTTACGGTCTTGTTGCACCCCAACAAGCAGGCTCCTACGGTGAGCTGTCGCCTGTTTTACGTGACGGGCTCCGTGCATGAGGTTCCGGGAAAGTCCGGCCTTGCGCACATTCTGGAACATGAACTTTTTAAGGGTACCAAGAAAGTTGGCATTACCGATAGCATTGCCGATGCCAAATTTATGGCCACGCAGGATAGCTTGCAGGCCTTGATTCGCCCGGCGATTTTGGCCGGTGACACGGCTAAGGTGAGCAAGTTGACTGCTGAACATGATTCTGTGGTGAACGAACATCGTAAGATTTTTGTGAAGGATGAATTGTGGAGTGCTTATCAGGCTGCGGGTGGCACGGGGCTGAATGCTTTTACGAGCGACCTCATGACGGCCTATATCGTGACACTCCCCAAGAACAAGATTGAGCTTTTTATGTGGCTCGAAGCTGACCGTATGCAGAATGCGGTGCTGCGCGAATTCTATTCGGAACGTATGGTGGTGCGCGAAGAACGCCGTATGCGTTACGATGACAAGCCGACGGGCCGTTTTTACGAAACACTTAATTCCATGATTTACGAGGCGTTCCCGTATCGTGTGCCAACGATTGGCTGGCCGAGCGATATTATGAACCTAACCCGTGAAATGGCCGACGAACATTACCGCAAGTATTACAAGCCGCGCAACGCAATTCTGGTGCTAGCGGGGGACCTTGATACGACGGCCACCATGGACATGGTCAAGAAGTACTTTGGACCGATTCCGACAGGCGAGGCTTTTCCACCGCTGACGATTCGTGAACCGGATCAGGCTGGCGAAAAACGCTTGACGGTAAACCGTCCGGATGCTCCGAACCTGTTTACGCTCTGCTTTAAGACCCCGGCCGTGGGCGACAGCATTCTTTACCCGCTTGACATTGCCGAAGGCGTTTTGAATGGACGTTCGGGTCGGCTTTACAAGCGTCTGGTGCAAGAAGAAAAATTGGCCGTAGGCGTGAGCGCGAGCAACAGCCCGAACAAGTACATTTCTGAATTTGGCGTGACGGTGAATATGCGCCCCGGTGCGGACCCTGCGAAGGTTGAAAAGGTCGTGTGGGAAGAACTCGAAAAGTTAAAGACCGAACCTGTGACGGAACGTGATTTCCAGAAGGTAAAAAATCATGCCTATGCGGGGCTCGTGCGTAGCTTGACCGACATGGAGAACGTGGCAACGATGCTTGCCTGGTACGAAATGTTCGGCGATTATCGCATTTTCCTTAACTGGGCAGATCACCTGAATAAAGTAACGGCAGCCGATGTTCAGGCTGCCGCACAAAAGACATTTGTCCGCGAAAAATCTGTCGCTGGATTCTTGCTGAAAAAATAGGCGTTGGTGATAAACCGCTAGGCAATAAAGCCGTGCGGATTAAAACCAAGTCCCTTTACTAATTCAAAATCCTTGCAGCTGTTGACGCCGGCGGTAGTGAGCATATCGTCGGTGATGGCGGCGTTCGCGCCGCTCTTGAAGGCGCGCTTGCCGTCGTCGCCCAAGACGCCGCGGCCGCCTGCGAGGCGGATGAATGCCTTGGGGTTGATGAATCTGTAAATCGCAACGATGCGGCAGAATTCATCGTTCGTAAGTTTCGGCAAGTTTTCGTAGGGCGTGCCGGGAATGGCGTTTAGTACGTTCACCGGTGTAGACTTGACGCCGAGTTTGCGGAGATCCAGGCACATGTCGATGCGGTCTTCCATGGTTTCGCCGAGGCCCATGATGCCGCCGCTGCAAATTTCAAGGCCTGCGGCAAGGGCGTTCTGCAATGCGCCGATTTTGTCATCGTAGGTATGCGTAGTGCACACGTCCGGGAAATGCCTGCGATAAGTTTCCAGATTGTTGTGGAAGCGGGTGAGGCCTGCTTCTTTGAGCTTGTCGAACTGATCCCTGTTCAAAAGCCCTGCCGAAAGGCAGACGGAAAGCTTGGTTTCTTTTTTGAGGCGGCGAATGGCTTCGCTAATCTGTTCTACGTCGCGGTTTGAAAGCGTACGGCCCGAGGTGACGATGGAGTATCGCGGAATGCCTGCGGCTTCTTTCTTCTTCGCATCGGCCACGATTTCGTCGGCGCTGAGGAGCTTGTATTCGGGGGCGCCGGTGTGGTAGTAGCTACTCTGGGCGCAGTACTTGCAGTTTTCGGAGCAGCGACCGCTGCGGGCGTTCACGATGGAGCAAAAGTCAAAATCGTCGCCGTGGAACTTTTCGCGGATTTCGTTGGCGGCTTTCGTGAGTTCGTCGAGGTCTTCGCCTAAAAGCTTAATAGCCTCTTCGCGGTTGATTTCGTAACCGCCGAGGACTTTTTCTTTAAGTTCCTGGATAAAAGACATATCTTACTCCTTGAACATTTTTCGCGTGCAAATATAGAAAAGATATGTTATATTATGTACATCAATTCGTTAATCATTTGGGGGCTTTATGCTTAAAAAGGTATTTCTGTCTGCGGCGGTCGCTGCGCTGGTTTTTACCGCTTGCGATTCGGATTCTTCTACTTCGCCGAAAGACGAAAACCGACCTCAGGTAAATAATACGGACCAGTCTGGTACGACGAATAATAATACCGCTGAGAATAATGCTGCTGAGAATAATGATGCGGGCAATTCGAATGCTTCTGCCGATGTTCCTTGTTCTGTAGAAAAAACTTCCGCAAATTCTTTTGTCATGAAAATAGATGATGGCAGTTCGTTGTCGACGGTTACGACTACAATTGTTGGTGGCCAGGCGGAAATTGATTACGTGACTGTATACGATGAATCTGTTCCGGCGACAAAGATTCAGGCGCTGTGTGAGGTGAACAAGCAAGAGGCACTCACGAAGAATGCGACCGTAACATGCGAAGACCATTCCATGACGATTCACGAAGTCGAGGATGCCGAAATGGGCTTTGATGACGCTTTGAAATCTGCAGAAGAAGTTTGTAAAACGATGGATGCTTATTTGTCGGAAACGTCTGATTCAGGAGCGACTTGCAGTGTCACGAAGGATTTGAGTGACTACTTCCAAATTGCTGCGGTGCAACCGGACTCGGGCACGATGTATTTTTCTTTGGAATATAAGAACGAAATGTTTCTGGTCACGACTGAATATGTTTTCGAAAATACGGTTCCTCAAGCCGAAATTGATGAGTTTTGTGCCGAGGTCAAGGCTGAAACTCTTGACCTTGGGACTGCGACAGGCTTAGAAACGAACGTGGAATGCGATGGTAGAACGGTTACCCAATATGTTTCAGAAGAAGTCTCGGCGGAGGCGGCCGATCGCTATTTCTCTGAAACGGTGGCGGAAATGAAGTCCTATTGCAAAGAAATCCAACGAACCGGCGTAATTCCAGACTACATCTAATAAGATATCGAAAACCCCTTAACAAAAAAAGCTCGGCTATGCCGAGCTTTTTCCTTAAATTTTTTTAAATCAACTTTTTTCTGAGAAGCGAGCTAGACAAGGCGCGAGGTCTCGTAGCGTACTAAAAGGTACGTGAGAGGCCGAACAACGCAGTATAGCGAAGCTTATCGGGAAAAAGGCGGCATGACCTGCCAGAGCACTGCCTTATGGGCATGCAGGCGGTTCTCGGCTTCTTCGAAGCTCATGTTCACATCGAGGTTGTCCATCACAGAATCCGTGATTTCTTCGCCGCGGTGAGCCGGCAGGCAGTGAGAAACCTTGCAGTGTGCCGGAGCAAGCTTCAGGAGTTCGTCGTTGATCTGGAACGGCAAGAAATGAGACTGCTTCGTAGCCTTTTCGCCTTCCTGGCCCATAGAAACCCACACGTCGCTGTAAAGAATGTCGGCGTCCTTGACGGCTTCCTTCGGATCGTGGAATACGCGGTACTGGCAACCATGCTTCTTGAGACCTTCCTGAGCTTCTTCGACAACCTTAGCGGGCTGTTCGAAACCCTTCGGGCAGGCGAGCGTGAAGTTCATGCCCACCTTGGAGGCGAGGGCGAGGAAGGAATTAGCGACATTGTTGCCGTCGCCAATGAAGGCGACAGTTTTCGGCTTGCCACCCTCGTTCTTGAAACCGCCGAGGTTTTCACAAATCATCTGGGCAAAGGCGATTGCCTGGCACGGGTGATAGTCGTCGGTCAGGGCGTTTACGACGGGCACGCTGCCGTATTCGGCGAGCTGTTCCACCAGGTCTTGCTTAAAGCAACGAACGACGATGGCGTTCACCCAGCGGCTGAGGCAACGGGCAACGTCCTTGACGCTTTCACGCTTGCCAAGGCCAATGGAATCGGGGGCGAGCAACACGGCGTGACCGCCGAGCTGGTTCATGCCCACCTGGAAGGTCGTGATAGTTCGCAGCGAGGGCTTTTCGAAGAACATGGCGATGTTCTGGCCGTGCAGACGGTCAGACACCTTGCCGGCGTGGACTTCTGCCTTCAGGCGAGAAGCGATTTCGATAGTTTCCAGGATTTTTTCTTCGCTCCAGTCCATGAGGCGGAGGAAGTGCTTGTTGCGATCGATCATTTTTTGATTCCTTTGGGCAAGCCCGTAAAACAAAAAAAATTAAAAAACGGAGCTTTTACACTCCGTCTTTAACAGGAAATCACAATAGAATGCTAACGGATATTAGCGAAGTTTCTTTTTGTGACGGTCACGACGACGGCGCTTCTTACGCTTGTGAGTCGCAATCTTCCTGCGCTTTCTTTTCTTTCCGCAAGGCATGTTGTTTCTCCGTTAAGGGTTAAAAAAAATAATGTTAAAGACCTCCGACTTCCGCCGGAGGTCTTTTTTCTGGGTGTTAGGTGTGCTTTCTATAAAGACTTTTTTTGTCGGCTAGTTTAGCGCGGGTGTTTCCCAGTCAATCCATTCAGACTTGTTCCACTTGATTTGCTCAGTGTTCTTGCTGTAATCAATTTTGCCAGTCTTAGTATCCTTGCCGAAAAGGAACTTGTTCATGAAATCCTTGACTTCGTCAAACTGTCCACCCGGAAGAGCGCAATGGTCGTGACCGCCTTCCTGGCTGTAGGTGTAGTTTTCCGTCGCTCCGAGAGCCTTGTAGGTTTCGAGAGACGCCTGGCCGCAGTAGTTCGACGGTACTTCGCCAAGCCACTTTTGACCTGCATTGTCAAGGATGAGGAGTGCACGCGGAGCGACCATGCTCACGAGCATGTGCTGGTCGAACGGGAGCGTGTTTTCTTTACCTTGGTAGTTCCTGAAGGAGGAAATCATCCACTTGCCTTCGGTCGCAGCACTGCTCAAAGGCTGCACAAAATCGGTTCCCTTCTGCTTGTTGACCTGGGCACCGACGCGCCAGAGAGAGGCTCCGCCGGAACCAGATTCCTGCGGGATTGTGAGCGCAATACGTTCGTCGAACGCCCCCACAGCGAGCGTGCCCTTACCCCAACGGGAGCAGCCCGTCATAGCGAGGTGATGCACGTCGATACCGGCTTCCGGAGTCTTTTCGAGAGCATCGATAATGCGGCTCACAGCCCAAGCCCAAGCGATGATAGTGCCCTGTCCCTGGTTGTAGAGCTGGAAGAACATACCACCGCCGCTTTCAGGAGCGACGTCGTCCGGATTGAAGGAAATCTTGGCAATATCAAGGCCATCCGTAGCCTGCCCAAGGCTTCCGCAGAAGCCCATGAACCCGCCGCCAAAACCGATGAGGGCCGGCTTCGGCTTGTCCTTGGTACCGGCATTCTGAATGCTCACGGAGAAGCTTCCGGACTTGCCCTTGTCGGTTACCTTGATGGTGAGCTTGCCGCCGGAATAAGTACCTTCGACCTTTTCGGGGTTGCGCGGCTTGGTACCGAACATGAGTTTTTCGTACATCGCACCGATTTCTTCGCGGCGGCACTTCCATTCCGCCTTCGAAGAAATACGCTTGCCGTCAAGACCCATGAACGGGTCAGGCAGCTTCGCGTTGTTCACGCTCGTCGGGATGTTGCCAATCTGGCATTCGCTGCGGTGGTCTTCCACAAAGTCATTGCTGGGTGTCGGCGGAACCGTTTCTTCGCTAGAGCTGGATTCTACGGGGTTCACGTCGTCGGAGGAACTGCTTGAACCATGGTGGTGATGGCTGCTAGAAGATTCTACTCCTGGATTAGCATCAGAGGATTCGGGCTGCTGGACTTCGGTATCGCTTGAAGAGGCGGGCTCGTTCGGGTTCAGCGGGTCGTTTGGATTCACGGGCAGATTCGGGTCCTGTGGGTTGTTGGGGTCAACGGGAGGTGGATCAAGAGGGTTGTTCGGATCCAGAACGCTCGGGATCGAGTCTCCGTTGGGATTCTGCTGATTTGCCGCATTGGCTGAATCGGCATTGAAGGCACCGTATTTTTCAATAAGGCACTGCTCGGTTACACATTCTGTAGCGGCGGTGTTATTTTCGTCGCCACAGGCCCAAAATCCAATGGCCACTGCCATTGGCATAAGATATTTCCAGTTTTTCATACATCCAATCCTATGGGGCGAAAGTGTTTTAACCCCCCATGCTCGTAAAAATAAACCTGTAAAACAAAAATGTCGCTTGCTCGGAATGCTTTTCCGTTGTATGTAATTACAACAGTAAACGTTAGATTGTATTTGGGTGGTTGTTTTGATGGTGGTTGAACGCAGAAAATCCACAAAAATGTGAGTTTTATCGCACAAATGGGCTTAAATGTCACTTTTTAGGGCGGTTATGTTTTTTTTGCGTGAGTGATAATCTATTTTTAGAGAACTCTAAAAGGGATTTTTTATGAAACCAGGTAAAACTGAACTTCGTTTGAATGCCGAAATCGAAAAACGCGGTGCGCTTTTTGCCGTGCTGCTGGATCCGGATACCTCGGACGAAGCAGCCTTTGTGAAGGCCGGCGCTATGGCTGCCGAAAACGGTGCCGACCTTTTGTTGGTGGGCGGTTCTTACCTGGGTAACTTTACGCTTCCTAAGCAGGTGGCTGCCCTCAAGGCGGCGGTTAACTTGCCGGTGGTGCTTTTTCCGGGAGGAGCCTCCCAGGTGGTGCCCGGTTTTGACGCCATGCTCTTTATGACCTTGGTGAGCGGTCGTAACCCGAACTACCTGATTGACGAGCAGGTGCGCGGTGGCGCCCTGGTGCGTGCCCTGAATATGGAAGCGATTCCGACGGCTTACCAGCTGATAAACAGCGGCAAGCGTACTACGGTGGAATACATTAGCGGTACGATGCCTGTGCCTGCGAACAAGCCCAAGCTTAGCATGGTGAATTCGATTGCGGCCGAACTCATGGGCATGCGTTACGTTTACCTAGAAGCTGGCAGTGGTGCCGAAGAACCGGTGCCCGTAGAACATATCGCCTATACCCGCAGGGCGACCGAAATGACGATTATTACCGGTGGCGGCATCAAGGACCCGCAGACGGCGGCAGTCCGTGTGGCAGCCGGAGCCCAGATTATTGTGACCGGAACCCTTTGGGAAAAGGTCGAGGATCCGGCGCTTTTGAAGGAATTTGCCGCAGCCATCCATACGCGTGGCTAGGTTACACAATTTGTAAAAAATACATCTTTCTTAAATGGGTATTAAAATCTTTACAATACCCTTTGTTTTTTCTATTTTACGCCACGAAATTTGAACTTTCGCGGCTTTGAATGCTGGCGGAAATAAGGAGAAAAAATGAGCAAGGATTTAAAAGAAAAAGCTCTCGAATACCATGCCATGGGCAAGCCCGGCAAGATTGAAATCGTGCCGACCAAGCCGCACAGCACGCAGACCGACCTGGGGCTTGCGTACACTCCGGGTGTCGCTGTTCCTTGCTTGGAAATCGAAAAGGATAACAACCTCGCTTACGAATATACGGGCAAGGGAAACCTGGTTGCCGTGATTTCTAACGGCACCGCAGTGCTTGGCCTCGGCGACATTGGCGCTCTCGCCGGTAAGCCGGTGATGGAAGGCAAGGCTCTCCTCTTCAAGATTTATGCCGGTATCGATGTGTTCGACATCGAAATCAACGAAAAGGACCCGAAGAAGTTTATCGAAATTGTGAAGGGGATTGCCCCGACGTTCGGCGGTATCAACCTTGAAGACATCAAGGCTCCGGAATGCTTCGAAATCGAAGATACCCTGAAGGCTGAACTCGACATCCCCGTGATGCATGATGACCAGCACGGTACCGCAATCATTTCTTCTGCAGGCCTCCTGAACGCTATCGAAGTCGCTGGCAAGAGCATTCGCGACGTGAAGATGGTGGTGAATGGTGCGGGTGCAGCCGCTTGCGCCTGCACGCGACTCTACTTGTCGCTCGGTCTCAAGAAAGAAAACTTGGTGATGTGCGACAGTAAGGGTGTCATTCGCAAGGACCGCAAGGGCCTTACCGAAGCGAAGGCTTTCTTTGCGACCGACCGCACCGATATCGAAACTCTCGAAGATGCCATGAAGGGCGCAGATGTGTTCGTCGGCCTCTCCAAGGCTAACGTCCTGACTCGCGAAATGGTCCGCAGCATGGCCGACCAGCCAATCGTTTTCGCACTCGCCAACCCGAACCCCGAAATCAGCTACGAAGAAGCCATGGCAAGCCGTGGCGACCTGATTTTTGCGACGGGCCGCAGCGACTATCCGAACCAGGTGAACAACGTGATCGGTTTCCCGTACATTTTCCGCGGAGCCCTCGACGTTCGCGCTACTTGCATCAACGAACACATGAAGCACGCCGCTGTGCGCGCTATTGCTGCTCTTGCCCACAAGCCGGTTCCGGATGTGGTGAACATTGCTTACAACTCTCAGCGCTTTACCTTCGGTAAGGAATACTTGATTCCGAAGCCGCTGGATCCGCGCCTGTTGACCGATGTGTCGATCGCTGTGGCTAAGGCCGCTATCGAAAGTGGCGTGGCTCGCAAGCCCATTACCGATTGGGATGCTTACTATGACCGCCTGCGTGACATGATGGGCTACGATAACAAGCTTATCCGTCAGTTTAGCGATACGGCTCGCAGCAACCCGAAGCGCGTGGTGTTTGCCGAAAGCAACCTCAACATGCTCAAGGCCGCCGTGCAGGCCAAGACCGAAGGCGTTGCACACCCGATTCTGCTCGGCAACCCCGAACGTATTCAGATTATTGCCCAGCGCGAACAGCTCGACCTTACGGGCATTAAGATTGTGAACCCGCGTTCTCCGGAAGAATTCGAACGCCGTCGCAGGTATGCTGAAATCTACGCCGAAGAAAACGGCCGTAACGGTGTGACGCTCGACGAAGCCCGCGACGACATGTTTGAACCGAACCACTTCGGTATGATGATGGTGAAGGTTGGCGATGCTGACGCCCTTATTTCTGGTGGTTACTCCAAGTATTCCGAAACGATTGAACTCGCCAAGGAAATCATCGGTATCCGCGAAGAATACAAGCACTTCGGCGCTATGCACATTTTGAGCACTCGCAAGGGTACGTTCTTCCTGGCCGATACGCTGGTGAACCGCGACCCCGATGCCGAAACGCTCGTGGATATCGTCAAGCTCACTCACGACGCCGTGCGCTTCTTTGCTCACGAACCTGTGATGGCCATGCTCAGCTACGCGAACTTCGGTAGCGACAAGGGAGCTCCGCGCGGAACGTCCAACACTGCCCGCGAAGCAGTGCGCATGATTCACGAACAGTATCCGGATTACGTGATCGATGGCGAAATGCAGGTGAACGTGGCACTTGACAAGGAACTTCGCGATACGAAGTATCCGTTCAACAAGATCAAGGGCCAGACGGTCAATACGCTCATCTTCCCGTGCCTCTCTTCTGCAAATACCACTTGCAAGATGCTTCTTGAAATGGGTGTGGGTGAATCCATTGGTCCTGTGCAGATGGGCCTGAACAAGCCGGTTCACTTTACCGACTCCGACGCCTCTGTGCATGATATCTTCAACCTGACGGTTGCTGCCGTGATTGACGCCATCGTTCAGGAAAAGAAGGACGAAGAAAAGAACCGCAAGAAATACGACAAGATGTGGTAATCTTAATCGTTTGTCTTAAATATTTAAGGTCCGCTTCGGCGGGCCTTTTTGTATCTGCTTCGCAGATTCTAAATCCTGCGCCTCGGTCATGTGCCTTAAATGATACAATATGTATCATTTAGTTGTAAAATTCGTTTTTGTTGTGTGAAAAAGTGCTGAATTTTAATAAAAATCTTAAATTTTGTATCATTTTCTATTGACGAGGGCGATTTTGGAGGGTAAATTTATAGGTATGAAACCGATAATAGAATATCAAGATTATCGCGCCTTCATGAGTGACTTTTATGAGGAGCGCAAACGGACTTCTGCTTTTTCTTGGCGGGAGTTTGCAAAGATTGCGGGGTTTACGTCGCCCTCGTACCTTAAGCTTGTCTGCGAAGGGAAAAGCAGCTTGAGCAAGGTGACCATGGGGCGTGTGGCTCAAGCGATGGGGCTCGTGGGTTACGAGGTGGAATATTTTGAGGCGATGGTTTGTTTTTGCAATGCCAGAAATGACGCTGCAAAAAAGGCCTTCTTGGGCAAGATGCATACCATTGCCCTAGACCATAAGGTTCGCGTTATTGACAAGACCGCCTTTGAATATTATGAGACGTGGAAAAATCCGGTGGTGCGCGAACTTGCGCCCATGATGCCGGGGGCAATGCCGGGAGAAATGGCGAAGGCCTGCTGTCAAGAAATTTCGGCTTACGATGTCCGTAAGTCGCTGATGTTCTTGGAACGTGCGGGTCTTCTTAAAAAGGTGGGCGAAGAGGCGTATGAACAGACCGAAAAGTCGTTGGTGGGTTCCAAGGAGGGAATGCCGCTTGCGATCCGTTCGATGCACCGCGAAATGGGGCGCCTCGCCGTCGATTCGCTCGAAAAGTTTAGCGCCGAAGAACGCAACGTTACGGGAGTTACTTTGGGCGTAAATCGCCAGGGTTACGAAGCCATCGTGCATGAGTTGGATGCATGTCGCAAGAAGATTATTTCGATAGCGGAAAATTGCGGAAAGCTCGATCAAGTTTACAGGTTAAATTTACAGTTTTTCCCGTTGACGAAAAAGGTCAAGAGGGATGAGGAGGCATAGAATGAAAACAAATCTCTATTTGGTGTGCGTCGGGGCACTTTCGCTTTCGATGCTTGGTTGCTCGGATGACCATGTTTCTGGGTCGTCAGAAGATCCTAACGTCTTGACGGCACTAGGCTCGTCGAGCTCGGTGGTGGGGCTTTCGTCCGACTCTTTTGATGCTAGCTCAGGCGATTTGTGGAATCCGAGTGCGGGCAATTTTTCTGTTAATGTTGCTCGCTATGCGGCATCGTTACCGGCGGGTGCAAAAACCGATGGCCATTGGGTTATGACAACGGATGCCGAAAATGGGGGCTCGTCGTCTGTCATTTGGCCGATGGATTATGTGAGCTCGAAAGACGAACGGGCTATTGTTGAAGCGTGCAATGGCATTTGTGGAACAGTCGTTTTGAAAGAAAGTTCTACTTGGGATGTAGATGAAAATCCTTTTGCGTATGTCGGCTTTACGCTTGCGAAGGATAGTAGTGGCAATCCTGTTCCAGTTGATGTTTCTGACTGGGGTGGTATTTGCGTAACTCTAACATCGGATCAATCGTTTAGCTTGCAATTGGCTGTCCGCGACTCGTTGGATTTGCTTGATGAAAGGCTCTGGCCCACTTTCGCTTATCCTGCTGTTACTTTGCCTAGAACAAAGGATGGTGAACCTAAGACGATATGCCGTAAATGGAGTGACTTCCAAATACCTACGTGGATGCAAGATGAACCGGAATACTGGAAAACCGATGTGGGTGCGAAAGCGGCGAAACAGTTAGTTGCGTTTAGAATCGAATTTGCAGGGCGACCTGGAGAATATAAGTTCAATATCATGTCGTTAGGAACTTATTCCGAACCATTGTCGAGTTCTTCTTCTGGGGGAGACTCGTCTGGGAGCATGTCTGCGGGTAACGATTATTCCCATGATTTGTGGTATGGTCCGTCTCGCGAGACTTTTGTCAAAACGGCTCTTTATGCGGATTCTTCGTGGATACATTTGCAGAATGGCCAATGGTACGAGTACACGGATCGAAATGAAGGCGGAAGTTCGATTTTTGACTGGTATTGGAGCGATCAATATGATGGAGAAGGCTCGCCTTTTGATGTGATTATCGATGCGTGCGGTGGCTTGTGCTGCAACAATGTCATGTTGGACCAGGGTGAACTCTCCAGAAAGCCGTATGTGCTATTTGGATTCCAGTTGGCCCAAAATGATTCTGGCATGGGTGTGCCGGTCGATATTTCGAACTGGGGCGGAATATGCGTTACTTATCAGTCGGATTATCCAATAAGGTTGGATTTGGATCCGGTGTCGTTGGAGGTGAGCCCTGATTCCTTGACTCCAGCAAGTGCTAACGAAGACGCAGACTTGGATATTTATAAATGGCCTTCTGTCGTTTTGCCGAAAACGTCATCTGTAGAAACTAGTATGTGCTATAAATGGAATGAATTTACCCAGATTAATTTGGATAAGTTGCCGAATCCCGACAAGTATACGATATCAGGCGAAGACGTTGTCAAAAGGGTTGTGGCAATTAGGTTCATTATCGAAGGTGAAACGGGCGATGAGGGTGCTTTCTTTATAAAAGCCCTAGGAACGAATCGTGATTAGGAAATTTTAAATTAATTTGCTCAAATGAGCAATTTTTGGTAAAGAAAATTGCTATATTTGGGCGACTATGGAATATGGCGTTTATGGAAGCACTTGGTGGAGCAAAAAGTGGCTAGACCACTTGCTTTCGGGTGCTTCCGGACGCGATATTGATTACGCTTTTAAGTATGTGGGGCGCGGTCAGGTGGCGCCTTTTGCAGTTTCTGACAATCGTGTCATGGCCGAGGTCAAGGGGCCAAACGGGGGATTGCATAATGTTTACCTGGTTTTTCCCAAGTTCGATAAGGAACGCGCCGACGTTTTTGTGAGCCTCTTAAAACAGCAGCCGGTAGAACTGGCGGCGCTTTCGAATGGGGCCATCAACCCTTCTATCGAGTTGCTCCTTTCTAAAAGCGGACTTTCGCTGTTTGAAACTTGCGACCAGGTGAACATGAATTGCGACTGCAAGGATGCCTTGCCTTGTCGCTATGTAATTTCGGTATTTTTGAAACTGGCCGAGATGATGTCCGCCGATCCGTTTGTGCTGTTTAAATTGCACGGGCTGGATATCGCCTACCTCAAGGACTACAAGCCGGAACCGGTGGAATCCGACGTGCCGAGTGAGCCGACGCTGGTGCGGATATTGCCGGTAAATAATCGGGTGGCCTCGCCGCGCATTCCGATGTTCAAGTTTGCGGAATGGCGAGACTATTCGCATATACTCCCTGCGATGCTTTCGAATTTTCCGGAGTTCTGTCCGGCGGGGAATTTTAAGAAAAGCTTTGTCGACGAACTGGAACGCTGCCGCGCCTTTTACAATCACTTTGAAAAGTTTGAACAGTTCGCTCAGGACTTTGGCATATACCATGCGCACACCTTTTTGATGGAAAAGGAACGGCTGCAGCTGGTGCATTCGCGCGGCTGGCAGTGGACTTTTAGCCAGCTTGAAGATGAACGCGAAGTGGCGACTGGCCTTGCCGTCGAAAACGTGATGGGGGCGCTTTGCCGCCTGAACCAGGATTGCGTATGGCACAATCATGTGACGGTGCGTTTTGTACATCAGCTTTTGCAGGTGGCGTATTACCTGGTGCGTTGCGGGGCCATTTATCCGCAGGTGTTCTGGCTGAACAACGTTACAGCTCAGGTGCGCTGGCTCCCGGCCGAAATGCTCCCTGATGTGCTTGCGGTGGTGGCGGAACTCGAAAAGTCGGTACCTGACGATTTTGCGTTTACCATGCGCGATCAGGTGCGCGAAGACCTAGATAGCACCGCCGAGCATATCTTGTCGGTGTTTATCGGTAAACTGCTGCGTTTTGCACGTACGGCGCAGAGCTACAAGAAAGGGACTCACGAAAACCTGCTCGGATTTTTCTTTGATTGCAAGTCGGGGAGGCTTGCCGCAAACGGGCTTAAGATTCCTTCCAAAATTCAGGCGTGGTTCTCGGTCTACAATTCGCTGGAATTCAACCACAAGATTATTTTCCACTGCTCCGAGCTAGGCAAAGAGATTGCGCTGGATGTGTTCGTAGAATCGTCGGCAGGGCGCGAACCGCTTAAGGCGCTTTTTGAAAATAGCGACCCGCGACTTTTATCGCTGATGAACGTGCTGAACTGCGTGGCAGAAACATTCAAGCCGCTCAAGGCGTACCTGGAGCGCCGCGCCGTCGAAGCCCTGGTGATGCATGGCGCGGAACTCAAGGAATTTGTCTCTTATTCTGTCAAGAAATTCGAAGTGTTCGGCATCGTGACCGAAATGCCGCGCTCCCTTAAGGAAATCGCGCGCCCAAAGACGCAGATGAGGCTCAAGGGGAGCCTTGGTATTGGAGCGTTTACGGCGGGTGACTTGCTGGATTTTGACTGGGAAGTTGCCCTTGGTGATGAGAATATTTCGGCTGAAGAATTCCTGAAGTTGGCGCGCGATGCCGGCGGCTTGCTTAAATACAAGAACAGCTATATCGAATATACCGCCGATGACTTGAACCTTTTACAGCAACGCCTTGACGAACGTGAAAAGGAACATGCTAAGAGCGTAGAAGAATCCGATGCTGCAGAAACTGCAGAAGATTCCGAAGCGGAGGGCTCCGCTGAAAACTTTATCCCCTCTACGGCGAAACTGATTCAGGCCTGCTTGACGGGCAAGTGCGACGAAATTTCGGTGAACATGACCGACGGGCTAAAGCAGCAGTTTGACGCCTGGCGCGGCGAAACCGAAATTGCATTACCGCAAAATTTAAATGCGACGCTTCGCCCCTATCAGGAACGCGGCTATTCGTGGATGTATAAGAACCTGCAGATGGGCTTTGGCTGCATCTTGGCCGATGACATGGGCCTTGGAAAAACCCTCCAGGTGATTGCCTACTTGCTAAAGCTCAAGCAAGAAAGACGCCTCTCCGAAGGGCGCGCACTCGTGGTTGTACCTGCGGGCCTCTTGTGTAACTGGCAGATGGAAGTGAAAAAGTTTGCTCCCGAGCTCAAGGTGTTTACTTACCATGGGGCGGGACGCAAACTAGAAAAATTTGATGCGGATTTGCTGGTTACGACTTATTCGACTTGTCGCCTTGATTTCAAGAAACTTGAAAAGCTGAACTGGCAGGTGGTCGTTATCGATGAAGCTCAGAATATTAAGAATGCCGATAGCGAACAGAGTCGTAAAATCCGTGCTTTCAAGGCTCCCATGAAAATTGCCATGAGTGGAACACCGGTCGAAAACCGTCTCATGGAATTTTGGACCATCATGGATTTCTGTAACCGAGGCTTTTTGCCTTCGGCAAATGAATTTCGCGACAAGTACGAAACGCCTATTCAGAAAAATGCGAATCAGGTGGTTGCCGAAAAGTTCAAGAAGATTACGGCGCCCTTTATGCTCCGCCGCATGAAAACGGATAAGTCTATTATCAGTGACTTGCCCGACAAAATTCAGCAGAACGAATACGCCGAACTTACGCGTACGCAGGCTGCTTTGTACAAACGGACTCTTGACGAATTCATGAAGGAATTGCAACTGCTCGAAGAAGGGCCTTCTATCGGAATCAACGATGACGTGCTCGCCGTTGCCGCTGACGCTTCTGCGGGAGCCCCTGTTGGTGCAAGCAGCCTTTTCAAACGCAAGGGGCTTATCTTGCAGATGATTCTTGCGCTCAAGCAAATCTGCAATCATCCGCGTACCTATTTAAAGGCGGGCGAGGCCAAGGTCGAAGATTCCGGCAAGCTCGGCATGTTGCTGGATTTGCTCAAGTCGATTCAGGAATCCGGTGAAAAGGCGATTATCTTTACGCAGTTCCGCGAAATGGGTGAACTTTTGCAAGAAACCATGGAACGCGAACTTCAAATCAAGTCCGATTTCTACCACGGCGGTTGCACGCAGAACCAACGTAATGAGATGGTTCGCAAGTTCCAGGAAGATGCGGATGTCAAGGTGCTGATTCTTTCTTTAAAGGCGGCGGGAACAGGCCTTAACCTGACGGCGGCATCGCAGGTGATTCATTACGACTTGTGGTGGAACCCGGCCATTGAAGCTCAGGCGACCGACCGTGCATTCCGTATCGGGCAGACCAAGAATGTGCAAGTGCACCGCTTTATTACCAAGGGAACGTTCGAAGAAAAGATCGACGCCCTGCTCGAGGCGAAAAAGGCTGTTGCCCAGATGACGGTGAATGCCGGCGAAACATGGCTTGCCGACATGGACGACAAGCAACTTGGCGAAATCTTTGCGCTTGATTCGGCTTCTGTGATATAACAAAAAAGATTCGGTCGATTTGACCGAATCCTTTGCTTTTTAGCAATCCCGGCTAGACACTCCAACCTGCCGGGAATCCACACCAATTTCTTTTACTTCAGAATCACCTTTTGCATGTAGCGCTGGCTGCCCTGCTTTACGATGAGCATTGCCGGGCCGCGATAGTTGCTACGCAGTTCGACCTGGTTTGCACCCTTGCTTGCAGTGAAGATCTGCTGGGCGATGACCTGGCCGAGGCTGTTCATGAGCATGGCCTTTGCCGGAGCGGTCTTGCTTGCGGTAAAGCTTGCGCTCACCATGCCGGACTGTACGCTCACGAGCATCTTGCTTGCTGCAATGGCGCGAACCGGAGCGATGGTGGAGGTGCCGCTGAGGGCGACAACCTTACCGGATGCTGTACCTTCGAGCTGCGGTTTCTTGTCAAAGTCGTCAATGATTTCGGTAGAACCGTCGGCCTTGATACCCTTGATGTAGTCAAAGGTGATGGTGCCGGTGACCTGTGTGCCGTAGAGGTTCAGGCCGATGGCGTTTGCAGAGTTGAGGTCGGTCGGTTCTTTGCGGAAGTCTTCCCACTTAACTTGGATTGTCTGGAATGCGCTGGCATCGAGGTCCTTGTCGGCCTGTTCAAGAACAGAGGCGTCGAACCATGCCCAGCTATCGCCCGTCATCATGAAGAGGTCCATGGAGGTCCAGCCGTATTCACCGCAACCATCGCTTGCGCCAGAGCAGGGACCTGCCGTGGCAACTTCGCCCTTCAAGCGAACTTCAATACCCACATACTTGGAAAGATCTTTCTTGGAACCCTGAAGGTTGATGCGCAATGTTCCCACTTCGCTAGAGTCAGAAGTTACAGTTTGGTAAGTCACCTGGACGCCCTTGCCAGCTGCGGTTTCGGGAATGTCCGGGTTCTGGTTGACGAGGGAATCAATGCTGTTGCCCGGGAGAGATGCCTGGCCGTAAGCTTCACGCATGGCGTTCAAGGTTTCGACGTCGGTAATGTCGCCGACGTTGCCACCGAACTTGTTTACCTGGCGGCGGATGATGGTGAAGTTGCCATCGCCTTCGTCACCGGTATCCCATACGCAAGGAACGAGACCGTTCTTCTTGGCTGCTGCAACCGTATAGCCGTACCAGGCGGCGCGTGCCTTCAGGTGAACCTTCAGGTTGTCACCGGTGAGGACACCGAGGCGCTTGACGGCACCCATTTCACCAATCACGACAGGAATGCCCTTGTCGTAGAAACGGCTCTTGAGGCCACTGAACAGCTGGTCGATAGATTTCTTGGATCCGAGTGCGGAGCCGGAGCAAGTGTGTGCGGCATCGTTACCCGGAGTTTGGTCTTCCCAGTAGTAGAACATCTTGCCCCAGTCTTCGTCACCGCTGGTCATCAAGGAGAACTGATACGGGTAGAAGTGGACTTCGGCCATGGTGTAGCCTTCGCCTGCCGGGTCAGTCGGGTACATGGACGCGAGCAACGGAGACTTGTCAATTTCGGTACGCGGAGACTGCACGACCACGATACGGGTGGCGTTGTTTCCGCCGGTAGAACGCACTGCCTTGATGCATGCTTCGTGGAACTGCTTGAGAACCTTCATGCGGTTCTCGTCGAAGGCCCACTGGCCGTTGTCCGCACCGCCGTTCCACGGGTCGTTCACGCCCGGTTCATTGGCGGATGCGAAAATCAGGTGCTCGTCGTAGGCGGCGAACTTGGTAGCGATCTGCTTCCAGTAGCTTTCCTGCTTGGCGGCAACGGCTGTTGCAGAACTGTTCACGAGACCAGTTTTGTCGTAGCCTTCGCCGTCGAACACGTGGTCTTCGAGCCAACCGCCGTCCCAGTGGCTGTTCAAGATGGCATACATGCCGTTATTGATAACGAGATCAACGACGGTCTTTACGGAGTCAAGCCAGCCGGCGTTAATGGTGCCGTTAGAGGCGTGGCTGTCCCAGGCGCAGGGGATGCGCACGGTATTGAAACCAGCGTCTTTGATGGCCTTCACATAAGCGGCATCCGGAAAAGGGTTGCCCCAATCGGTCGGGTTCTTGGGAACTTCCATCGTGTTACCGATGTTGTAGCCGAGACCCATATCGGGGTAAATTTCGGTTGCCTTGGGGAGAGCGAATGCTGCGGTGGCTGCCAAGCCGAAGGCGATTCCAAACATTCCAAAACGTGTCATTTTGACTCCTTGAATTTGTTTACCTTCTTGAAATTAAATTCTAAAAGGGGCGATGTAAATAAAATAGTGAAAGCGTTGAAAATTTGCGGTGCAGAATTCTCAACAAAAGTAAACTAAACTTTACTTTAAAAAAATGAAGAAAATTGCCGTTTTTCGCTCAAAAACGACAATAATGTGGCGAAAGCCTAATCTATGAGATAATTTGGACTGCTTTAAGAGGCTGCGTCTGTTGTAAAATTGGCAGCGGCATCATCGCAAATGGCGGCTAGCATTCGTTCGTGGGTGCAGACCTCGGGAGACACCTTGTGGATGGACCCTGTCGAATAGAACGAGGTGCAGGCGCATTCATGGGCATGACAGCGAAAACGCAGGGCGCACCCTTTGCAGTCCTCTTTGTCGCGTTCGAAAAAGTCTTGGATGTCATGGGCAACGGGACTGTCAAAGATCTGGGCGGGATTGTCAAAAACGTTCCCTAAAATATAGGGGGCGTCTTTTTTGCTGCTGATAAACCGCGTACAGGGGAAAAGGTTGCCGTTGGCGGCGCAGGCGACAATGCCTTCGGCAACGTGACAGCTTGTGGTGCGGTGGCGTGCCCCTGTCAGGCGAAATTTTAGTTTGTCATGAATGGTCCCCAGGTAGAAAGGCGTCTGCTTGCGCTTGAGTTCTATCCAGAATTTCGCGAGTTTGGAATATTCGCGTGCCAAAATGTCGAATTCGTCGCCGGACCATTTGCCGTCAAAATCGACTGCGGTCGTCACGTTTTTAAAGCCTTGTGCCTGAATCCACCGGATGGCGTCGCTGAGAGTATCCATGTTCTCTCGCGTCACGACTGAAAGAACGACGGTGTCGAGTTTGGTTAAAATGGGAATATGCGGCTCGATGAGCTCGAAGGACCCTTTTCCGCCAACCTGCTTGCGGCAGATGTTGTGGTGCTCCTTGTCTCCATCGAGTGAAAGGTAAATGCGAAAGTTTTCGCGATACAGGTATTCGATTGTGGAATCGTCGAGAAGGGTTCCGTTTGTATTTACCGCGAAACGCAGGCGAAAATCGTTTTCGCTGAATCGGCTTTTTACAAGCTCCTTGGCGAATTCGACTCCTTTATAGATGGAGTCGAGGCAAAGTAACGGCTCGCCGCCAAAGAAGGTGATGTTTAAAAAATGCTGTCCCAGAGAAACCGTTCGCTCAAAAGCAAGCCTGATGGCTGCGTCCATAATGTCTTCGGACATCGTCAGGGAACGCGCCTCGTGGCTCACCTTGTAATAGCAATAGGTGCAGCGGAGGTTGCAGCGCTCCGTGAGCGAAAGGACTAGGTTCATCGCTATTCGTTATCTTTAAGTTCGAGTTCTTCCGAAGAAATGCGGCGAACGTCTATTAGTTTTTTCGTTACGACGGTGTCGTTCATATTTGAGGGACATCCGCTGAGGGCTAGCAAATCCTTTTCCCGAATGGAAGGTAGTGAAAGTTCTGCTTGAACGTTTTCAGGTTCTTTTGTCTTTATTTGAACTGCTACCGTGTCGATAGGATCATCTATAATAATTGGGTCGCCTGCTAAAGGTTCCGGAATGATTGTGGTGTCGCTACTGCTAGATGATTCTGGCGGAACAACATCACTGAAAGACGACGAAAGGCCGGAGGTAGCCGAGCTTGATTCGATGCGCTGCTGTGACGAGCTGGAAATAGAGCCCTGGTCAAAAGGGGAGCCTGCTTCGGGTTCGGGTGGAATCACCTGTTCGGGAGGGAGGATTCCTGCTGATAAAGGGGGCTCTGAGGATGAACTGGACGGCGGAACGATTTCGCCAGAGGTCACCTCTAGTGTGTCGATAGAGAACGACGACGATGAATTGCCACCGTCGGGAATGTTGCTGGCCGATGAGTTTGGTTGAGAGGTGCTGCTGTCGGGTGTGTATGCGGGTGCACCCGATGTCGTTGAATCCGGAGACGTGAGGTCGCACGCCGAAAGTGAAACCAGGGCCGAAACTCCAAAAACGGCTGCCAAGGTTTTCTTGGTGGCGAGAGTCCAATCTCGGTTCTTGTCAACTTTACATTTTTGGATGTTCATCTTTGTTCTCCTTTCTCCTCAATATAAAATTAAATTGCCTGAAAAACTCCTAGAATGTTGAATGGTGCAAATATCCGTGATATTTGTCATGAAAATTGCGACGAAGTCTATAAAAATATGTTTATTTTTTAACATATGAATATAATCAAGAAATCCTTAATTACAATCGCCCTTTGCGGGGCTGCCCTGTGTAGCTATGCCGCTGATGTCAAACCCTAC
Source organism: Fibrobacter succinogenes (assembly GCA_902761355.1). Taxonomy (GTDB): domain Bacteria; phylum Fibrobacterota; class Fibrobacteria; order Fibrobacterales; family Fibrobacteraceae; genus Fibrobacter; species Fibrobacter succinogenes_M. Next base: position 68,976 of record CACWJY010000022.1, read on the forward strand.
GTGGAAGCGGATGCGCTTCCGGACGCGCTGAACTATTACCCTGCACCCCCCGATACCATGTCGCCGCAGTTCATGTACGACATCTCGCAGTACATGTGGGGTAAAACGATGCGCAAGGATTCTGCCCGTGCGGCCCTTGCGGTGGCTCAGGCGGCAGAAACCGTCGAAGAGATGGCTGCAATGTTCAGCGAGCCCTTTGGCATGGAAATCTCCGCAAAGAAGACGCCTGCCATTATGAACCTGCTTGAACGCGGAGTCCTGACACTTAGAAAAGTGGGGAGCAAGGCCAAAAGGCACTACATGAGGCGTCGCCCTTATGACCGCTTTAACGAACCGACGCTTGTCCCCGCCGAAGAAGAACGCCTGAGAACAAATGGCTCCTATCCGTCGGGACATACTGCTCGTGCGTGGGCCATGGCCCTGTTGCTGGTCGAGGTGAACCCGGCAGCCCAGGATGCCCTGCTAAAGTACGCCTACGAATGGGGCCAGAGCCGCGTAATCGCAGGCTTCCACTGGCAAAGCGATGTGGATGCCTCCAAGGTGCTTGTTTCGGGCGCCTACCCGAGCTTGCATACAAACGAAACCTTCATGGCCGACATGCGCAAGGCACAGGCCGAATTCAAGAAGCTGAAGGCTGCTGCGAAGCCCGCTGCAACGAAGGCCGGGAAAAAGTAACTCGCTTACTTGATTAACGAATATGAAAAAAACGCAGGCTCAAGTGAGTCTGCGTTTTAATTTTACCGGATGTCACCCTGGAGGGAGCCTACAAGGCGACCGATAGGGTTCACTAGCGCACAACCTTGCGGTCTTCTTCCGTCATCTTGAGGAAGTCGGCGACAGTCATCTGACCCTTGGGGACTCCTTCGGAGTCCTTCCCGCTCGCCTCGGTCATGCCGGTGTGCAAACACCCCGTCGCGACACTCGGCTTGGGCGGTAATCGCCTTCCTTACGCTTACGCACAAAAAAAACGTAGGCTCGAAGGAACCTACGTTTGCAAATGACATTTGGTTATTGACTAACGGACGACTTTTCTGTCGTCTTCCGTCATCTTGAGGAAGTCGGCGACCTTCATGGAACCCTTGTCGCCGTCCTTACGCTTACGCACAGACACGACGCCATCGGCAACTTCCTTCTCACCGACGATCAGGAGGTAAGGCACCTTCTGGAGTTCGCACTGGCGGATCTTGTAGCCGAGTTTCTCGTTGGATTCATCGACTTCCACACGGACGCCGGCGTTCACGAGTTCGCGTTCCACGGACTTGGCGTAGTCCACGAACTTTTCGGAAATCGGGAGCACGCGGGCCTGAACCGGAGCGAGCCACAGCGGGAAATCGCCCATGAATTCTTCAATCAAAATGCCGAGGAAGCGTTCGATGGAACCCACGGCGGCACGGTGCAACATCACCGGAATGTGCTTCTGGTTGTCCTTGCCGACATACTCGGCACCAAGGCGCTGCGGAAGGTTGAAGTCCACCTGGATGGTACCGCACTGCCAGTCACGACCGAGGCTGTCCTTCAGCGTGAATTCGAGCTTCGGGCCGTAGAAGGCACCTTCACCCGGGTTCAGAATGTAGTCGAGGCCAGCGAGCTTCGTAGCTTCGGCGAGGGCGGCTTCAGCCTTGTCCCAGATTTCGTCGGAACCCACGCGCTTTTCGGGGCGGGTGGAGAACTTCACCACGATATCGTCAAAACCGAAGTCGTGGTAGATTTCTTTGACGAGGGCGCAGAAGTCGGCCACTTCGCTTGCAATCTGGTCTTCGGTACAGAAGATGTGGGCGTCGTCCTGCACAAAGCCGCGCACACGCATCAGGCCGTGCATCGTACCGGCAGGTTCGTAACGGTGGCACTTACCGAATTCGGCAAGGCGCATCGGGAGGTCGCGCCAGCTGCGGAGACCCGTGTTGAAAATCTGAATGTGGCAGGGGCAGTTCATCGGCTTCACAGCCATTTCCACGTCGCCAGCGAGCGTCTTGAACAGGTTCTCGTTGTACTTGTCGGCGTGGCCGGACTTGATCCACAAAGTCTTGTTCACGATTTCCGGCGTGATCACTTCCAGGTAGCCGCGACGGTCAATCTTACCGCGGATGTAGTCCTTAAGGGCGTTCACCATCTTGGTGCCCTTCGGGTGCCAGA
>CACWJY010000023.1 GCA_902761355.1 Fibrobacter succinogenes
GCCAGTGTTCAACGTCTTCGCCGAAGTGTTTGGCCATGGCGCCCATGGCGTAGCATACGTTGAGGGAATGGATGACCAGCGATTCTTCGGTCACGTGGCCCTTGCTGATTTCTTTTGCGCGTTCGACGGTCAGGCTCATTTTAAATCTCCAATTTTCACCGCCAATATAAATATTTTTGAAGTGCTACTAATCATGACTAGTTCGCTTTTGTCCAGAACAGGAGCTTGCGTTTAACAAGTTCAAACAGTTCCATAATCGCAAGCACCACAATGCCTGTCCAAAGAATGCCTGCAACCATGTTGGGGTAATCGGAATAGTCCGCGTAGAATTGCACAAAGTGACCAAGCCCCGTGTTTTCGCCGAAAAGTTCAGCCACGGTGAGCATGATGAACGAAAGTCCCATGCCTACAGAGAGTCCCGAGAATATTGACGGCAGGCTTGCTACAAGGGCGATTCTCCACAAGTACTCAAACTTTCCGATTCCGATAATGGCGGCGTTACGCTTGTATTTTTCGGGAATTTCGGCGGCGCCGGCAGCCGTATTCAAGTAGATGGGCCAAAAGGCGGCAATAAAAATGATAAATGTCGAAGACAAATAGAACGTCGGAAGAATCGCTATCGCGTAAGGAATGTAGACGTTGGGCGGAATGGGGGCCGCAAACCTGGAAACAGGTTTTAGCATGTTCGATACCCATGGAACGGAACCAGAAACGATTCCGATAGATATTCCAACAACCGAGGCCACCAAGTAGGCGGGCACCAGTTTTAAAAGAGAGGCTCCTGCACTGCGCAAAAGTTCTTCACGTGAATCAAAGAGGGCTTTCACTATCGCCTTGGGAGACGGAAATAGATACTGACTGTCCCATTCCGGGCCGCAGCTGATCAACACCCAAATTCCAAGTAAAAAGAGAAGAAAAAGGATTCCTGAAAACTTGGATAAGTATTTTGTAAAAGTTCTCATATGCTGGCACCTCCTTGTACAATATGGCCTAGTTTTTCAAGGATGTCCTTGTGGTAGGCGTCTTCAATAGTTGCAATGGTTTCTTGGACTTTTTCGTTGCGGAACCAGTCGCCGCGATTCTTCTTTACCGGGAAATCAAGCGGGATGTCTGCAATGATACGCCCCGGGGTAGAGCCTAAAACGATAATGCGGCTCCCGAGATAAACGGCTTCGCGAATGTCGTGCGTTACAAATAAAGTTGTAATCGGGCGGTCTTTGACGCCGCGGCAAAGTTCCAGCACCAAATCCTGGAGGCTTGCACGGTTTACGGGATCGAGAGCGCCAAAGGGTTCGTCTAAAAGAAGGGCGTCAGCGCTGACACTTAAGGCGCGCGCTATGGCTCCGCGCTGGCGCATTCCGCCCGAAAGTTCAAAGGGGTATTTATGTAGGCTTCCTGAAAGTCCTACTAAGTTCAAGTATTCTTCGGCTAAATTTTTGGCGTAGCTCGTCTTCAGCTTTTTGGTCTTTTTAATAGCGAGCGTTACATTTTGGAGAAGGGTAAGCCAAGGGAAAAGGGTGTAGTCCTGAAAGACTACACTCCTTTCTGCAGAAGGCTTTTCGATTTCTTTTCCTTTCCAAGCAAAGTGGTCTTGCCACTACCGCTTTCGCCTAGCAGGCATACGAATTCACCTTGATTGATTTTCAAGTTGATGTCTTTCAGGATGGCTCTGCCATCGTATGAAAAACCGAGATTCGTTGTTTCAAAACCATTTTGCTTTGTTGTCATACTATTCTTAGTTCCTGGACTTGAAAATATTTTCTGCCTTGGCGTAGAATTCGGACTTGGGATTTTCCTTGCGAAGTTCTGCGATGGCGGCCTTGTAGAAATCGGTGCGTACGTATTCAGAGACTTTCTTGTCGGACTTGATAAATTCAGCATCTTTCAAGAAATCCCAGAAGAATTCAACACCCTTCACGTTCGGGTCGGTATCCTGCGTGACGTGCCCGCTGTAGAACGCCTTGTTGACAAGAGCGGTATCAAGCTTGATCCACTTGGCAATAATTTCCACACTCTTCTTGTGGTCATTTTGCACTAGTTCTTCGGCTTCGATCAGCGACTTGACCAGGCGCTTGTAAACATCGTCGCGGCCGTCAATCTTGCGGAGCGAGGCAATTAAGCGGCAGCAAATATGGCCAGGGTTGATGTCCTTACTGCGGAGCACCACAGAAAGGCCTGCTTCTTCGGCGCGGAGGTCGTGAGGGCCCCAAGTGACGCCGGCAAATACACTTCCGTTCTTGACGGCTTCGATAACGGCAGGCGGATTCTTGAGTTCAACAATGGTGACGTCCTTGCGCCAGTCAACGCCTTCTTTCTTGAGGCCGCCGCGAACAATGGCGTCGGCAGTACCCAGGCGAATGGTGGCAATTTTCTTGCCCTTGAGGTCGCTCAATTTTTTAACGGAGGCAGCATTTTCTTTGCGGGTAATCACGGCCTGGTCACCACCCATGATGCCACCAATCACGCGGATGTCGGCACCCTGCGAAATGTGAATAAGCGGAGCGAGCGAACCGAATGCGCCTGCATCGAGTTTACCTGCGCGGACAGCGGCAATGCCGTCGCCAGAATTCGAAAATTCTACGAGCGTTACGTCAAGGCCATTTTTCTCGAAAATGCCCGCATCCTTTGCGATGAAGAATTTTCCTTGACCTGTAGAAGACAGGTAACCGATGGAAATCTTGTCTGCGGCGATTGCAGAAGTAGCGCAGGCGAGGCTAAAGAGGATTGCCAATGCAATCCGAGAATGCTTTTTATGATAATTCTGAGTCATTGTGAAATTCTCCTATGTTAGAAGCCATAAGTTGCGGAAAGGTGATAACGGTTCAAGTCTGCTTCTTTTACGGTGCCTGCGATCAGGTAATCTGTTTGAACGTGGAGGTATTCAATCCCGAGCGAGAAGGCATCAGTCAGGTTGTAGGTAGCGTTTGCGAAAACGGAAAGGTTCTGCTCGCGGCCGCCCACAGTTTCGATGTCATCGCGGTCCAGTTTGTCAATACCTGCACCGGCGTTAAAAGCCAATTTTTGGATAAATTTGGCTTGCAGAGCGAACCATCCGCCGTATGCCTTGATACTCTTGACGCTTTCGGGGTCTTCGGTGTTGGCGACAAATCCGCGACCGATACCGGCTGCATACGTATCCAGGTTTTCACCGATGAAACCTTCTCCAAGGACGGTGATGGCCTTGGTGATGGGGAGGCTCAAGTCTACGTTTGCAGACCAGGTGGGGATATCCTTGGTTTTTCCTGTATCATCCAAGTCGATTTCTTCTTGTCCATAATGGCCCGAAACGCCGAGACCGACCTTCTTGTCTTTTACCCACAGCGGAAGCGCAATGCCGATGCGGCCCTGGAAAGTAGGAATATCGGCGTCAGTACCGGTTTCCGAGGCGGAAGCAGTTGTGTACGGCTGGTTTTCGCCGATGGTGCGCACAACAGCGGCAGCAACGTCCACGGAGCCCTCACCAACGGGGATTTTCTCGGTGAGTCTCAGCTGAGCCCTACGAAGGCCTGCGTCACCCGAATTGTTGAGAACGCCTGCGTTGAGAGTCGGGGTCACCAACGGAGAAATTACGTCCCAAGTTTGACCGCCTAAAATAGAGAAGCCCGTCTTGCCGAACGAAATTTCGCCATAGCCGTGACGGAGACGCGGGTTAGGATTGTTGGCTGAGCCACCACCGTAAAAGTCTACTTCGACTTTACCGTTGGCCTTAAAATACGTTGAATCATCGCCACTTGAAAGGTTGAACCCGATGCGAGTCAGATTCGGGGTGAGATGCCAGCCGCCATCATTTTCATTGGTGATGTCGGAAGCCGCAACAAAGTTTGCGAAATTTCCGTTGTTACTTTTGGAATCTTCGTAAGCGGCATTGAGAGAGGCAAAACCGTAAAGGGTTGCAGTTACACCGGATTTTGTGGTGACCGAAAGAGGTTCTGCAGCGAAAGAGGTGATTGCAGATAAAAGAATAATCTTGGCAGCAATATTTTTCGAATTGATATTCATTTATAAATCTCCTGATTAAAAATTTTTATGAGTTGAGCAACCATGCAAAAAACTTTTTTGCACGATGCGATTAAATTTTTGTTTGGTGGGGGTGAGTGCTTACTGGCAAATGCCTTGAGCAAAAGTATAAAGTCTACACATATAGGTATCCTCGTTCTGATTTGTTTGCTCTTCGGAACATGACGTTCTCGAAATTTTGTGCGTTAAAAGTAGAAATAAAAATGAGCTTGTAAAATACTTTTTCTTTATAACTTAATATAGGGTTAAACTTGAACTAAGACAGTGACAAAAAGTGACTTTTACTTTTGAGAAAATGCCGCCTGAAAATCAGGCGACATTTTTGTGTTAGGAGAGTAAACGAATTAAAGTTAATTTATCTTGAAATCATTTACCACCAACAGATGTGCTGTAAATCTTTTCGAGCAAATTAAGCGCACCCTTGTAACCAACGAAGCTGCGATTGATAATCAACGTTTCGCTAGAGGGCGGAGTAATTTCGAAAAGCAATGCATTCTTTTCGTTGGCGATATTGATTTCCCACGAAGAGGCGAGAATCAAAGGCTTTCCAGAAGAGAAATTCACTTCCTTAATAGACTTTTCAATCAGGTAGCCATCTTCTTCAAATTCTACGTCGACATCGACACCTTCGCTAATGTTGTGGAAGGCATTTTCGATTTGTTCGCGGAACTTCTGCGGAGGATCGTCACTGATGATTGCCTTGCGCGGAATAAGGCCGATTTGGTCCACGAGGAACTTGGTGTAGGCAAGCGTGTAGGCGGAATCTGCGGTAATGGCAAATTCGCTGGGCATACCGAACCAGTATTCGGCGAAAAATTCGGAGAAGTGTTCCAGATAGTAATAGTAAATCTGATTTTCTTCCTTGATGAACTTTTCGCTCTGCTTTTTGTCAATTCCGGCAAATTCGACGACTTTACGGATAAATTCGCTAGTCGCTTCGGCACCGAGCGGAATTTCAGAAATGTGCAGGAACGGCTGGCCATATTTTTCCTGGAGGTGTTCTGCGTTTCGAACACCCACCCACGGAGAAATAACCAAGTTGAACTGAGCCTTCGGAATGCGCAGCCAGTCCGCGACGCCATTATTTTCGGGTCCGAAGGGAACATTGACTTCAAAACCGGCACCACGGAGAATACGGGCAATTTCCTGATAGTCTCCACGCCAGTTCTGGTTGTAGTAAGGAGTTTCAAACCAAAGATTGACAAGACCTTTTTTGCGTTTACCCTTGTAATCACCCACGAACTGGTCGATAATGGCATTCACGACTTCTTCGTGACCGAAAAGGTTGTTGCCCTTAAACCCAGCGGTATCAACGGAGACGATCGGGTAACCCAAATCGCGGTAGCCACGAACCAGGCTCGAAACATCGTCGCCGATAAGACCTCCCACGCAACCGGTAAGCACAACGTAGAGGTCGCCATTGAACACCTTGAGCGTCGACTTGATCAACTGATCCAAAGTCTTGATGCCGCCAAAGACGATGTCGTTTTCAGTGGAGTTTGCACTCGGCATGTTACCAGCGCCGGCATAAATACTGCCCTGAAAGCCATTTTCGAAGGTGAGAAAAGCCGTTTGCTTAAGCTGGCAACCCGGAGAACAGTTGGCAATAGGAACTGCACCCTTAATCGCTACAACCGTATGAGATGCACCAACCGCACAAGCGTATCGGGGGTCCGAAATGGAATTACTCTTTTTTCTTTTAATTGTAGAATCAGACATTTTGAAACTCCCTAGTTATACATTTTCCGAATTATTTTCTTCGCCGTTATCGTTGTCTTTCTTTTTGCTTTTGCTGAACTTGAGATTTCTCGGTTCCGGCAAATCTTCAAGAGCTTCCGGATGGTGGGTCAAGTAGAACGGATCGTCCTGAGAAAGCCACCAATCGGAATAGGGGAGTTTCACATTGCGTTTAAGCACCTGGTTGAACTTGGTGCGCGAAATAACGCCCTTGAGCATTTCGCCGATACGTAGAATGCCCTGATAGCCCACCGGAATATGCTCGTCGCCCATGGTAAGGGTCGGAAATCCGAGGTGCCCCGCAACAGAAGCAAGACCCGGGTGGCGAATAAGCAAAAAGTCAGTCTTGGCGCGCTTCAGAAGCTGCGGAAGCTGGAAGGCGCGAGTCTTACTGACGGTATAGTGCGGAATGTCGCCATAGGTTTCAACCAGTTCCTTGAGGGTGTCCTGATGTTCGCCACCGCCGTCGTAAACGGGGTCGTGATGGAACACGAGTGCAGCGTCGTGGCCGATTCCTAGTTCCGAAAGCACGCTGATAAGGCCGTGTGCGTATGCAGATCCCGTCATCACGATACCATTCTTGCCCTTGAAAAATTCACGAAGTTCGGCAAGTTTCGGGGCGATGCGCTTGTGCTCGCTTTCAATGTATTCTTCGGCTTCTTTTTCTTTGCCGACAACTTTTGCGATAGCGCGAAGCCAAGCATCAGTTCCCTTGATGCCGTAAGGTTGCGGAGCGTCAATCTGCGGAACGCCGAAAGATTCTTCAAGAGCCGTGGCCATGTAGCCGCCCAACGTATCGCAGAAGGTTGCGGTAGCGACTGCTTCGGAGGCTTGGCGAATTTCTTCGAAAGAAGCGGTATCCAGAAGGTAGTTCACGCGCAGCCCAAGCGGAGCAAGCATTTCGGAGAAATAGTCCGAACCCCAGAGGGCAACGATATTGAGCAAATCATTCTGCTTCTTGGTCGGATGGCGTTCCACAATCTGGCGAAGAACGCCATGGAAAGCGACGTCAAAACCCGTAGACCAGTGCTTAGAACGGAAACCTTCGCAGTGTAGCGGAATGATAGGCACTCCAACCTCAGGCTCCATTTCTTCGGCAATGGAATCGATGTCTTCGCCGATAATAGCGGTAGCGCACGCCATGCCAATAAAGATTGCCTTGGGGTTAAAGCGTTCCTTTGCGTCGAGAATCGTTTGGCGGAGCTTATCGGAAGCACCGAAAACCATGTCCTTTTCTTTCAGGTTCGTACTGATGTTCAGCGTATTCTGCAGGGGCTTTCCGCGACGGCGAAGGCCGTTATGCATCGAGAGGTTAAACTTGGAGTTTTCGCCGCTGCAACCGATAGGAGAATGGTCAATCAGGGCACAGTCCGTCAGGTTACCCACCTGGCACTGCACAATCGCATTAGAGCACATGGTCTCTTGGTTCAGCGGAGAACTCAATTCACAAAGTTTGCAGCCCGGGCCCTTGCCCGCGCAGCCGCCATGCTTTTTCGCACTGCGTTCGTCGTAGGCCGATTCCTTGATCAGATCGCTCGCCTTGCCGTCCCAGCCGATAATCGTACCCAGTCGATACTCGCGGTTTTCGACTGAGGTCATGTTCAAATTAATATTAGTCTTGGCCATGAGCCCTCACATTAAATTTGGTAGTCTTTTTCCATCATGCCATAATCGATGAGAATCTGTTCCAAACGGTCCTGCGTCATCGGGGTCGGAATGGTGAAGAGTTCGTTTTCATCAATATTCTTGGCGAGTTCACGATAGACATTTGCCTGGCTGGACTTAGGTTCGAATTCAATTACGGTTTTCTTGCGGATTTCGGCCTGTTGCACAATGTTGTTACGCGGCACGTACTGAATCAACTGCGTGTTAAGTTCCTTGGTGAATGCACGGAGCAGGTCAAGTTCGTTATCCACATTACGGCTATTACAGATGATACCGCCCAAGCGGACTTCACCATGCTGGGCATACTTGGCGATACCCTTACAAATGTTGTTAGCAGCATAAAGGGCCATCATTTCGCCGGAGGCCACGATGTAAATTTCTTTGGCCTTTCCTTCGCGAATCGGCATGGCAAAGCCGCCACACACCACATCACCCAACACATCGTAGAAAACGTAATCAAGGTCTTCGGTGTAGGCGCCGAGCTGTTCGAGCATGCTGATAGAAGTAATAATACCGCGTCCTGCGCAACCCACGCCCGGTTCCGGGCCACCGGATTCTACGCAACGCACACCCTTGAAGCCGACCTTTTCAAGGTCAGAAAGCTGAATTTCAGTCTTATTGTCACGAATGGTGTCAAGCACGGTCTTTTGATGAAGGCCGCCGAGCAAAAGGCGGGTGGAGTCTGCTTTGGGGTCGCAACCGACCACAAGAACGTGTTTCCCCTGTTCTACAAGGCCTGCGGTCAAGTTTTGAGTCGTGGTGGACTTACCGATGCCACCCTTTCCGTAAATAGCGATTTGACGTAATTTCTTAGACATGTTATCGTGTCTCCTTGATGTTTTCCTACAAAAATACTAGGCAAAGGCAAGTTAGAATTAAAGTCAACTCTTTCCAATACTTTTTGAACCCGTTTGGTCAAAAAAAATTATTTTTTTTAAGTTGTTATAAATTTCGCTTATTACCCTTGTTAGAACGAATTTATTATGCTCACCAAAAAACGATATTCAATAATAAACGTCTATAACGTGCGCTAGCATAAAGCTATTGCACTCTCTAAAAAATGAATTATTTTTATTTTCGCTCTTGAATCCATATTGAAATAGGCAATCCTGTTTTTTAACTTTATGCCCATACTTCTTTAGCTAAGAAGTTAAAGCATTCATCACGCTACAGAACGCTAGGCAAAACGTTCACCATATTTAACACAAACTAAATCGGTTCTTTACCGATTACTTTTGTGCAGGGTTTACATACCTTGCGAGGTTTTATGGCAACCAGTCAAGAAACAGTTTTTAGAGAACACCCGTGTTTTGGTGCTTGCAAAAACCGAAAGGGGCGCATTCATTTGCCAGTCGCCCCAGGTTGCAACATCGAGTGCCGTTTTTGTGATAGGCGCATTAACGAAGATGCTCAGGTACCGGGAAATACGAGTAAGGTGATTAAACCCGAAGAGGCATGCGGGTACATTCGCAAGGCTCTGGAATTTGTGCCGGAACTTACGACAGTGGGAATCGCTGGCCCAGGCGACACCTTGGCAACTCCTTTTGCGCTAGACACATTCCGCCTAGTAAAAAAGGAATTTCCGCAACTCATTCGCTGCATGAGCACCAATGGACTTTTGCTAAATGACAAGGCAGACGAAGTCATCGATGTGGGCATTGATTCGCTCACGGTTACGGTGAATGCCGTGGACCCTGAAATCGAGGCGATAATCAACGCGAGAATTTTCTACCACGGTAAAACCTATACGGGCGTAGAAGCCGCAGAAATCCTGATTCACAACCAGCTCGAAGGCATTCGCAAGGTGGCGAAAAGCGGAACGCTTATCAAAGTGAATACGGTTCTTTGCCCGGGCATTAATGACAAGCATATCGAAGATGTGGCGGCCACCGTGCGCGAAGCGGGCGCCATCATGTACAATATCATTCCGTTGATTCCGCAAAATGGCTTTAAGGATATTCCTGCTCCGACTCCAAAGGCTCTTGCGATTGCGCAGGAGCAGGCGGGAGTGTTCATCAATGTATTCAAGCATTGCGCCCATTGCCGTGCCGATGCCGTTGGCGTCCCGGGCGTTTATGATGTCGGTGCGCAAATCTACATGGACCGTATCCGTGTAAAGGAGACTTTCTCTCATGGCTAAATATAGAGTTGCAGTCGCCACAAACGATGGCGAAAATGTCAATGTTCACTTTGGGCATGCCGCGGCGTTCGACATCTACGAAGTTGATGAAGAAAGCGGAAAATTTGAAAAAGTCGAAGTCCGCGTTAAGCCGGAGCATTGCGACGGCACATGCGGCGATGGTGCTTGCGGTCAGCGAGATGTAGAACGTTCATCTATGTTCTCGGCAGCAAAGAATCTAGCCGATCTGGATTATGTTCTCTGCTCGCAGCTTGGCCCGCAGGCGGTGCAGGCTTTAACGCGCTTTAATGTGCGCGCTTTCGACATCGCGCTTCCCATTGCAGATGCTATAGCAAAAATAAATATATACCGTAAAAAAATTGCTGAACGTCTTTCGAAAATTAAGGGATTGCAGGATAAAACTTTATAAGTTTTTTCAAAAAATTATGAAAACAACTTGACGGAAGAAAAATTTGGTTTTATATTTATGCCTACCAATTTGATAGGAAATAAAATGAATTTTCAATTTGCAAGATTTTGTTGTTCGAGCGACCGATGTTGACGGGCGCTTATTGCGGTATTGAATAATTTTCTCGCCCGTGTAAGGATATCCTGCACGGGCATTTTTTTATGGGCTTTGGCCCGCAACTAAAAAAAATTTTAGGGATTAAAATAATGGAAAGTTTAACGGCAAAACTGTGCGCATTTGCCCGTGCCTGGCATTCTCTACAATCGGACCATACCGTTTTCAATGACTTTTTGGCGTTCGACCTGATGGGCCGCGAGGAGTACGAAAATGTTTCGCGCTTGATTCTAAAGCGGTTTCCGCAAGAGTCGGAAAATTCGGTCGAATATTTCAACAAAAAATACTTTCTCCCGATTGTACTTTCTCGGAGCCGCTTTGCCGAGGACCGCGTAAAGCTCCTCGCCCGCTCGGGAAAGATTCAATATGTGATTTGCGGTGCGGGAGTAGACACGTTCTCGTTCCGCAACAAAGACCCGAATGTCGAAGTTTTTGAACTGGATTTGCTTCCGACACAAAGCTACAAGAAAAATCGCATTCGTGAACTCAAGTGGAGTGTTTCGGAGAATGTCCATTTTGTAGCAATTGACTTCAGCAAAGACAGCATTGCCGAAAGACTTGTAGCAAGCGGCTTCGACAGCAAAAAAACGACGGTCATTAGCATTCTAGGCGTTTCGTATTATCTTCCGCTTTCTGTTTTCGCAGAAACGGTGCGACAGTTTTCGGGAATCGCGTCTACAGACATTTCTATTGTATTTGATTACCTTCAAAAAGACGCCTTATCGAACTCGGTTCAGGAATTACGAAAAATCGTCGCCGACTGTGGCGAAACCATGGCCGAAGGCTACTTGGACCGCGAGGTTTTCGAGGTGCTTGAGCGTTACGGATTCAAGGTCGACGAATTCCTTGGCGAAAATGCACTACAGCAACGATATTTTTTGACGGATAATCTAAAACCATAACGGCATTAACGATTTGCGGAGCCTTTATTTTTATACTATTTTTGTAGGAAAGAAAAGGACTTCACGAATGCATTACTTAATTGTTCCCGGTTTGAATAATTCTGGCCCGAGCCATTGGCAGACTTTTTGGACGAAGAGCCTGCCGAGTGCAAGCCGCGTTTATCAGCATTGCTGGGATAAGCCGCAAAAAGAAGATTGGATTGCAACTCTTGACGAGGCCGTTCGTCAGCTGAAAGACGACACGATTCTGGTTTCGCACAGTCTGGGCGTTGTAACGACGGCTCTTTGGCTTTTGCGCGCTCAACAGCAAGGAAATCTTCCGACAAATATCAAGGGGGCCTTCCTTGTGGCCCCTGCCGATGCCGATACGGTCGATGTCATCAAGAATTTTGCTCCGATGCCTACCGAAAAGCTGCCGGTACCCGTTTGCATTGTGGGTAGCGAAAACGACCCGTACATGACTCCCGCGCGTACGAAATTTTTTGCCGAGGCATGGGGAGCGAAATTGTTTAATGCAGGCGCGCTGGGGCACATCAATTCCGATTCAAATTTGGGGGAATGGGAACAGGGACGCGTTTTTTTAGCAGAATTTGAGAAAGGATTATCACAACAACAAATCGCAAGGTAAAAAATGAAGCGTGTGGCTGTAGGACTTTCGGGCGGTGTGGATTCGGCACTTTCAGCATACTTGTTGCAAAAGCAAGGGTACGACGTTGTTGGGCTCACCATGGCAACGTGGGACGGCTCGGTGAACATGCCTGCGGTCGAAGGCCGCGAAGGCTGTTACGGCCCGAGTGAAGACAAGAATATTGAAGAAGCGAAATTGGTGGCGGACCGTTTGGGAATTCCGCATTATGTGGTTCCCGTCGCTACAGAATACAAGACCAAGGTACTAGATTACTTCCGTAGCGAATACCGTGCTGGCCGTACGCCAAATCCGTGCGTACGCTGCAATCAGTCCATCAAGTTTGGCGCATTACATTTAGCGGCCCGCAAAATGGGAATCGAGTTTGATTATTTTGCCACCGGGCATTATGCGCGCCTTGATTTCAAAAACGAAAACGAACCTTTCCTGTATCGTGCCTTAGATACAGGAAAAGACCAGACTTATTTTCTGTCGCGCCTCTCGGCAGAACAACTTTCGACGGTGTTGTTCCCGCTGGGAAACATGCATAAGCAAGAGGTCAAGGCGCTTGCCGCCGAAATCGGCTGGGAAGACTTTGCCACCAAACGCGAAAGTCAGGACTTTATCGAATGCGGCGATTACTCGGTGCTGTTCGAAGAATCCGATCAGGTGCCAGGTGATTTTGTAGACGTGAACGGCAAGGTGCTGGGCAAGCACAAAGGGATCGTGAATTATACGGTGGGCCAGCGCAAGGGACTGAACATCGGTGGGCAAAAAGAACCGCTTTTTGTGGTGGCCATCGATGCCGCAAAAAATCAGGTGATTCTCGGACCCCGCAGCGCCCTTTCTTGCATAGAAGTTTCTGCGAACAACTTGAATTTGATGGTCAGCGAAAGTTCTCCACTTTTAAAAGGTGATCTTTCGGCGCATATCCGTTTAGGTCACAAGGGTGCAAACGCCCGCATTGTGGATATCGATGAGAACCGAATCAAGGTCGCCTTCGATGAACCGCAGTTTGCGTCAGCTCCAGGCCAAATTTTGGTACTTTATGCTGGCGATGGTGTTGTCGCCTCCGGCGTGATTGAAAAAGATAACACTTCCTCGTTTTCAAATTAAACAGCGCGTCCATCCAAGGCGCCCTGTTTTTTTATATAGAGATTTTTCTATACTTGCCGCATGCCTGTTTCGCTTACCACTCTTCTCGGCATCATCCTGCTGCTCGCGCTTCTGTTTTTCAAGACCAAGAGCAAGGCGCCTAAGAAGAATCCCAAAATGTACCATGGCGACGGCCGCCGCAAAACATTCCGTGATTTTGAACAGGAACGCAGGCAAAATCTTGGTGGAGCACGCAATCTAGAGCGACCCTTTGAATTGGGCGGTTACGGAATTACCCACGCCCCCTGCCGAAGCGAAAACTTTTTCAGGCCCGATCCAAAATTTAACGACGAGCGTATCGTAAACGACCCACGAGGAATTTTCGGCGAAGCCGCCATGATGGCGCTCACCGCACGTGTCTGCGACACCGACAAGCGCAGGTATGTATTGATGCGAAACCTCTACATTCCAGCACGTGCAGGCTACACCGAAATAGACGCCCTTTTATTACATCAGTCAGGAATCTACGTTCTCGAAAGCAAAAACCTCTCCGGCGAAATCGTAGGCAACCTCGAAAGTGAGCGCTGGAATCAACACCTGAACGAACGTACCGAGCATACTTTTCACAACCCCATCCGTCAAAACATCGGGCACATTTTAGCGTTAGAGCATTTTCTTAAAATTCGCCATGAGCAAGCACACTTTATTTCGTTCGTTGTATTTAGCGACCGTTGCACCCTGCGCAAAGTCCCCCAGGATAACGATTTCTGGAGCATCGTTCACTGCAGCGAACTACAGGATTCGTTGCTTAAACGCATTACAGGCCGCAAGACCATTTACAGCACGCAGCAACTCGAAGATTTTTATTACAAATTGCAAGGCTGCATGAACGTAAGCGAAGAAGTAAAAAAGCAACATCGCGAATACGCAAGCCAGAAAAAACATGAAACAGATCATTAAAAAGACCATTCTCCCTAACGGAATCACCATTCTCACCGACTACATGCCGCATGCCTATTCTGTAGCGGTCGGAGCCTGGATTGCTCGCGGTTCGCGCCACGAATCAAAAGAAGAATTCGGCTTAAGCCACTTTTACGAGCACCTCGTTTTCAAGGGCACCGAAAAGCGCAGCGCCCTCGAAATTGCCCGCGCCATCGAAGACAAGGGAGGAAACCTCGAAGCCTACACCACTCGCCAAGAGACAGGCTTTTATGTACAAATCGAACGCAGCCACCTTTCGCTCGCCGTCGACGTCATCGCCGACATGCTCATGCACCCCCGCATGGACAAAAAAGAGATGGAAAAGGAACGCCGCGTCATTATCGAAGAAATCCACAGCTACGACGACATTCCCGAAGAAATCGTAGGCGACGTATTTAACGCCATTCACTTTAAGGGTTGCGGCATCGCTCATTCTATTACGGGAAACATCAAGCAAGTCAAGGCGCTTACGCACAAGCAAATGCTCAAGTACCGGGATCAGGTCATTAACGAAATTCCGTTACTCATATGCGCTTCGGGCAAGGTCGATCACGACGAACTTGTAGAAATTTGTGCCGAAAAATTCGCCCAGAAAAAAACCAACGGAACAACCCCCTCCGACACCTACAAGGCAAGCAACAGCGTAAAGGTCGTACAAAAACAGGATATCGCGCAATCAAACCTTTTCTGGGGTCTCAGTTTCGACCGTAGCTTAATGGATGAACGCGCCCGTTGCGCCCTTTCGCTATTTAACGTAGCCATGGGCGCAGGCATGGCAAGCAGGCTTTTCCAAAAAATCCGCGAAGACAAGGGGCTTGCCTACTCCGTATACTCCACCGCCGACGTTTACCGCGACTGTACCGACTGGGGAGTTTCTTTAGCGACCGAACCGCATCAGTTGCGTACCGCACTCGACTTGTCACTCACAGAAGTCCATCGTTTTTTAAAGCACGGATTTAACAAGGGCGAATACGAACGCACCAAAACCAATATCCTGGGAGCCATGTACCTAGGCGCAGACAGCCCCGAAAAACGTGTGGTTCGCATGGCAGAACAGGTGCTGCACCTGGGCGAATTCCACTCCATGGAGCACTCCGAAAAAATCATAAACTCCATGACCGAAGACGAAGTGGTCGAAGCCACCAACCAATTATTTAAGGCAGCGAAATATTCCGCTGCCGTTATCGAGCCTGCCAGCCGCAAAAAGACGGTTCTTGACGTAAACTTTTTCTAGATAGCCTATTCTAGAAAAGAAAAATACCACTCTAGCAAGGTGTTGCCCCACAGGTACATAAATGGGGCCGCAAAAGCAAGGAACGGGCCAAACGGAATTTGCCCAGAAACTTCTTCGTCCTCATTTTGAGAGGACTTTTTGCTTGAGGCTTTTTTAGCGGCGCGGCGTTCTGCAATCTTTGCATACGGCACCATCACAATGATTCCTAAAATCGATGCCACAACCAAGATTTCAATCGCCCTCGAAAAGCCCATCAGGGCACCAAAACCAGCCAAGAGTTTTACATCTCCAAAGCCCATGGCATCTTTATGGAGTAACTTGGTCGCCACAAAGCCAAGCAGATAAAGTCCGCCACCGGCCACCAAGGCGCCCACCAGGCTTTGCACGGGAGTCATCCCCCCAGGAATAAACGAAATAGCAAGCCCGGCAACAATACCGCCCACCGAGATGGAATCAGGAATTAATTTGTACTTAAAATCAACCGCACTCACCGGATAAATGCCCAAAAGCAACCAGAAGAGAGCCAATGCATCGGCCCACACCTCAATGTTCTGCACCGGGGCCGTAAAGTCCGTCGTAAAGCCAGTCGCCGCATACAAGGCAAGAGCCCCCAGCAAACCACAAAGGGACTCCCCAATCGGGTAAATAACGCTAATGGGCTGCTTACAGCAGGCGCTTTTTCCACGCAAAATAAGCCAACCTACAATAGGCAGATTCAAATACAGCGGGATATGCTTTTTACACAAGGGACAATGCGAAGGCGGGTTAATCAGCGAAATTCCGCGCGGCATACGGTAAACAATCACGTTATAAAAGCTGCCGACACAGGCTCCTGTCACAAAAAAAACAGCCAACCAGTACCAAAGAGGGATTTCTTCCATAAAAGTAACTCCATCGGTGCTCTATATCACACCCGCTTTACGTTTAAAAAAGATAGATTTTAAGTGTAAAAATTGTTTTGACTTTAATTGAGGATGTGCTATGCGTGTACCCCATTTTTTGACGTTATTCGTCGGCCTTATCGCCATGACCACCCTGTTCGGATGTTCCAGGGAATCTTCCGTTAAGGAAAACGTAAGTCTACGAAACAACCATTCCCGCGTATTCGCCTTTAAAGAGCCTATCGAAAATCCGCAGGCCTTTGCCGATTCCATGGCAAACACCCCTGTAAGCGAGACGGACTCCATCCCCGACACGCTGACAGTCACTGTGAACGACACCGTGTACCTGATTGGCCTCCTCCCTTACAACGTAGACAAGATTTACGCTTTCCAATGGGTATTGGCCCAAAAGAAGCAAGACAAGGTTGTCGATACCACCATCGCAACCAATAACGCCACTCCGCAAAAATGGGTATTTACCAAGGACAGCGTCTACTATCCGCTATTCATTGCCATTGACGGTAACAACACGACAGACACCGCAGGTTCGGCCACCAAAAAGACCTTTATCCGCGTCATCGATACCAAGCCAAGCCTCACCGTCCCCAAGGACACGTTATGGACCCGCCACAAAGGCGACATCACGTTCCCCATTCTTGCCAGTGACTCCTTCGGCACCATTACAAGCATCATGGTCGACCTCGACGCTAGCGACAAGAAAGATTCTGCCAGGGTTTGGAAATACGAAACCCGCGAAGACAACGACTCCCTGTACATCACCATCAAGAACGACTCGACCAGAATCGACAAGCTGGGCAACCAAAAGATTTACGTCATCGTAACCGACGATGACGGCAACGAAACCAAAGACAGTGTCAATTTGCACTTTAACAGATTGCCGCGTCTCAAGGTGATTTACCCGCAAGACGGAGCCCGCCACAATATCGACGACCGATTCTATTTCTACTACGAAGGCGAAGACGACGACAATCCGCAAGACCTCAAGTACTTTATCCGCGCACAAGTCTCTACCAACGGACAGCCGCCGCAAAAGGCATTCACAGACAACGACCTGATTGTAGCCAACTTTACTTCGAACATTTTCGAGCCCCGCGACAGTCAAGACAGCAACTACATCACCTTGCTCAAGGACCCGAGCACGCGATTGACCGGCCGCATTTACTGGGACATGTACGTTAAGGATGGATACGACGAAGTCTACATAGACCGAATCAAGACCAGCGACAACCTGAGCCGCCCCTGGAACTTTTATATCGGGAACCTGAGTTCTTCTCAAGGAACCTTTACCGGCGTAGCCAAGTACCAAGGTCTCAGCAATCATTCTGATATTCGAATCGAATTCAGCAACGACAACAAGATTTTCGACGTAGTCACCAAAGACAGCACGGGTAAGGGTAACTACACCGTAATAGTCAATTCGGGAACTTACTCCGTAAAGGCCTTTTCTGAAACCCGAAAAGAATATACGACCGAAACCCTCAAAGACAGCATTTTCATTGAATCTGGCGCAACTATCAGAATAGATCCGATAGAGCTGAAAGACACCGTCAAACCCATGTTGATTGTCAAAAATATCGACACGCTTACCACCAGAAGCTTCACTCAAACCATTTACGCCCGAGACCTCGGTTCTCGCCTAGAATCCGTAAAAGCTGAACTCGACGGGAAAAACATTTCTTTCTCCTCTTCCTGCAAAATGCTCGAAGAAAGCTCCATATTCAATTGCCAGTTTGATTCTAATGTCTTATCCGACGGAATGCACAATATCACCTACATGGCCAAGGATAGCGCCGGCAACGTTAATACCCTAAAGCAAACCATAGCCGTTATGGCGACCAAGCTTACTCTTGATGTCAACGGAGCAAAAAATGCAAGAATTGGCGAAGGCAACCAGCTTGTATTTACCGCATCTGTCAGTGACGCAGTCCCCGCCCCCAAAAACGTCAATTGGTCCTGGACAAGTGAAACCGGCGAAATTTTTGTACAAACAGATGTTGACGAAAACGGCAATGCAACACTTTCATATAATTTCGACAATCTCAAAAACATTGTCACCGCCGGTAACGAATACGTGATGACCGCCTCTTACACCGAAAATGGTGCAAACGTTTCTGCCCAGGTCAAATTCGGCATTCTAGGCGACAAACCCTCCATTATCTTTACGGAGCCCATTTTCGATGACACCGTAAGCCTCAACGACGCAGTCTTATTCAAAGCGGTTACCTATAAGGGCTCCTCCAGCACAGACATGCATATCAAGTGGTCCTGCACCAACAGCGACAAATTGTCTGCTGGCTACACATGCCCCGCAAACGACACTAAGGAAGCCAGCATTGCCTACAAAGCCGCAGGCACCTACACAATTACAGCAATCGTTACAGACCAAGACGAAAAAGCCGACACGACCTCCTCCAAGATAATCGTAATCAGTGATTCACCCACCATCAAAGCGACCACTAACGACAACACCAACGAATACAAGATTAATTCTGTCGTAAACGTAAACATCTCGGCCAGTGACAAGTTCGGCACCATCAACAAAATTGAATGGGGTTGCAGCAACGGAAACGTCAGCTTTGATTATCACAAGGACATCGATCCGCCCACGGCATCGGTCTCTGATATTTCTCTAAACGTAACACTCCCGGGGACCGAATCCAAGAACCACCACTGCGTATTCAAGGCAACTGATGACGACGGAGAAGTAGGCTACGATACTCTATACTTTACAACTTTACTTGACTTGCCCACCGTTCGCCTCGCCACCAAGAGCGACGTAGTAACGATCAAGAGCAAGCAATTTATCAAGGCCATCGCAAACGACGTACTCGGCAAAATTACCAAATATGAATACGCCTGCAGCGACAATCTTCCTGACCTCGACAATCCTGACTGGACCTTGATGGCCAAGGCACAAGACTCCGTGACCATGCCTTCGACCCCGACAAGCGCCTATTACTGCGTCGTTCAAGTAACCGATGATGACAACAACACTGCACGCGACATGGTAACATACACGGTTATCGCCGGACTTCCGACAGTTACCCCCGTTGTCGATTACGACAGGGTAACCATCAAGGACACAGTCGACCTGAACGCCTTTGCCCGAGACACCTTGAATGGCTATATCATCAAGTACGAATGGGGATGCGGCTCGGCCTCTTCTACAGATATCGAATACACCTACGTTTCGGAGAAAAAAGGTTCAACACAGGCAACACCCCACACTAAGATGGTAATGCCCTCCGAAGCCCAAGATGGCTACAAGTGCCTTATCCGTGTGACCGACAATGACAACAATACTGTCATTGGTTCTGTAAAGATTGACATTATACAAGCCCCGCCCACCATAACAATTCCGAACAAAGATAAAATGGGACCGGCACGAGAAGGATTTTCTATCAGGCTCAAAGCCGAAGCTAGCGACAACAACAACGTGCCCACGGATCCTGGCTCTATAGTAAAACGAGAATGGAGCTGCGGCACACCAAGTGAAATCAAATCCCACTGGACAACTGTCAGCGACTTTGACACCATATGGACAGCTCCCGCACAGCAGGACGTCTATTACTGCATCGCAAGAGCAACCGACAATGACGGCAACCAGGCTAGCGACACACTACGAATTTCATTCACCAATGAACTTCCCACCATTGAAGTTGTAGATTCGCTTATCTACGTGAACCCAGGGGACCCCTTCGAACTAGACGCAAGAATCAACACCGCCTGGCAGGGTATCGACTGGTTCAAATGGGAATGCCGTTATAAAGATAATAGTAATCTCGTCAAACCATCCGACACCACAAAGTGGAGTTACGAAGGTAACCATGGTTCGTTTAAAATCGGCAAGGATTCCTCTTACTCGACAAATGGAAAAGACATGTTATGTTCCATTTCTGCTAAAGAATCCAGCAGTGCAGATACTTTAAGTTCTACAACCGAAGTCCGCATCATAAAATTCCACCCCGAAGGCGTTATTAGCGCCGGAGATACAGTTTATCTCTGGAGCGGCGATGAATCTGTCGAGGACGACGCCAAATACTTCTATACACCTGACTGGAACGGCAAAAAATCGAAAGGCGGCGAACTAAAAGATCCTAACAACAAATACGAATACTGGTGGAACTTCAGCAACGTAGACGGAAACTTCTACCAAGGTAGGACTGACGGAAGTATCGACACTGCAATCCGTGAAATAAACCCAGCCTTTATACGCTCCAATTACGAAGGTTCAATGACCATCAAGCTCGACTTCCTTGACAGTATTGGTCCGCACACGCAGGCTTTCTATAGCCGCCACCGCGCCGAAATAGCCAGCCACACCGTTTACTTTAGAAAGGCCTGGAAAAATCTCGTTAAAGAGACAAAAGATACAGTAATTGCCCAAACAAAGGCGACCACCTCTCCGGTCATGATTATGCACAACAACATGCCCACACTTGCATACGTCGACGACAACAACAACGCAGTCGTTACAAACTACGCAAACGGGGCATGGAATACACTCGGTACCATAACCGGAGCGACAGCCCCCATCAGTTCGTTGCAACTGACTACAGATGGGTCTAACCTTTACTTGGGTGTACTTGAAAATTCCGGCAAATACAGCCTCTACAAATCATTTACAAAAATAGGCAACAGCCTCGAAAATGTGGCGCAGGCAAAAGTACTCACAAAAGGCAGTGCAGCAAGTCCTGTTCTTATATACCTGGGAATAGACAAAACGGTGTATCTTGCAGAACTCAACAACAATAGCTGGAAAAACAACTCGACTTTTGGCACTCTTAAGAAAATATTCCGGTGCAAAAACCAAAACAACCAAGAAGGTAATTGCAACATAAAATACCGTGAATTCGATGCCACCTTCGCAAACAACAACCTGACGATAGTCGCCGTTGCTGATACATCTTCCTATACAGGCTATAAATTCGTTTTCAACAGCAATTACGAAAATAAGAACGCCGAAAAGATAGAAGACGACATGAGCAAGATAACGCTCTTAGCAAATTCGAGTACCCTCTATATGGGATTCGAAAACCGCAATCAAGATAAATACGGCCCGTACGTATACAAGGGCACCTTCTCAAATACCTACGACCTTACCTTTAACAAGGGCGGCATTTTTGGCAAGCCCATTAAAGAAGGCCCCATGGCAGCCCATATCAGCCTAACCGTTTCCAACAGCATTCTTTACGCAGCCTTTGACGACCGCGAAAAGGCATCGAATGCACAGGTCCACGTCTACAAACTCGATGGCGACCGTTGGCTCCTGCACGGCGAAAACCAGCTTCCCTATTTCTCATCGGCCTTCTATAAAGCAAATAAATACTATCTACGCGGCTATAGCCCCATGCTAGCAACCGACAATAACGGTAGTATTTACGTATCGATGAGCACCCTAGAAAGTGCCTACGACGAAACTCATACCGTCAAAAACAACGGCCCGCTCGTCATGAAGTACGTGGCCGACAACTGGGAGATTAAATAATGAATATCGAAATAGCAGCCATTTGTGACGCAGCCACCGCAAACGGAGCCGGCGGACGCCTCAACATTCTTGGAGCCTTTGACCGCATTTTTGCAAAATTTCCACTTGTAGTTCCGCAGTGTTCCACGGCATTCCGTATCCGCTATTCCCGCAGCGAAGCCGGCCTGCACGACCTCACGCTCGTCTTTGAAGATGTTTGTGGCAAGCCGATTGTACCGCCGATGCAGTCCAAGATTCCGCTGGAACCGGTAGCACAGGGTTTCGATACCGCAGCCGTCAACATGGTGCTCAACCTGCAACGCCTGCAAATCAAGCGCCCCGACAAATACATGATTCGGCTAAGTGTCGACGGCGAAGAGCTCGTAAGCCTGCCACTGTATGCCCTCGAGGCTCCGCAGCAGGGTGGACAGGCTCCTGACGCCCCGATTGCAAGCGGCGAACAGGAACTCAACTAGCCGCTTACGGCGAGGCAGAGAGCGGCCTTTACAGGGGCACCGACTGCCGAGCCGTCCAAATCCACAAAGTGAACTTTTCCGCTAGAAATCTCTAGCGGATTTTTTTGCATGTCCCTGCGGAGAGTCCCTTCAAAAAAATCCCCGCCGACACACTTATAAAATGCCTCTTTACGGCACCACAACTTAAAAAACTCTTGTTCTGCGGTCTCGCCCTCAAGCCCATTAACCAAGGCCGCTTCTTCGGGACTAAAGAACCGTTCTGCAAGGTGAAGTCTCTTGGGCGAATAGCGCTCCAGATCTACGCCTAGGCATAGTCTACCCAACGAGCCTCGTTCCCCATAGGCAAGCACACAATAGCCTTGAGAATGGGTCCAATTGACATCAAAATCCAGCTTGGGAAAACGCGGACGAGTGTTTTCTTTGGATTCCTCGACATCGGAGGCCGTTACAGGGACCCCCGCATAATCCGACAAAATGGCAAAGATGACCGAACGATGGTCCGGTTTCTGGTCAAAGCCGGCCAAATGCACGACGCCCAGCGGCGTATTGACGTCCATCAGCCGAACAGTCCGATTATATTTGCAAAAGTCCTCTGTCATCTCGCTATCTGCCCCAAAGATAATTTCTAGTTTAGAGGTATGAAAGTCTCGGGCTTTTCAATAGGCTTTTTTGCGCTCCCCTTTACGCTGTTATTCTGCAGCTGTGCCGACATCAACGACAGCTGGGAAAGCAAGGGAGGAGGCTTTTTTAAGTACTCGGTCAACGGAGAAGGCTCCTATAACATCGAACTGGGTAAAAACGACGTAGAACCGCCCTTTTACGTCAATAATAGCCACCACTATTTCTTTGTCCGTACGCGAATGGACGAAAGCGATCAGGGAGACCAGCTTTCCCTGATGGTCAACTCCCCCCAAACCGGCAAAGACCTCACTCCCGTCGGCAAGGCAAACATCAACGGTCGTTTTCAGGACGTTACGTGGATGCGAATCCGCTATTCCCCCGAATCGCCCCTTATCCTCGACAGCAGCACCGTCCGTTTTGACGAAATTATCGGAGATTCGCTCTGGACCGCCGACCTGAGCCTTTATTTTAAGGACTGCCGTTCCGGGACCTGCGTCGACAGTCTTCCCCCCATTCATGTAACGGGCCGACTCCGCTACTGGGTCCCAGACTCCGAGAGATAGTTCGTCAAAACCCCTTGACAAAGCAAAAAGTCTTTTCTATATTTGGTCTCACCTCGGTCGATTAGCTCAGTTGGTTAGAGCGCTACCTTGACATGGTAGAGGTCACAGATTCGAGTTCTGTATCGACCACTGAAACCCCGCAACAAAGTTGCGGGGATTTTTTTTGCCCACGGCCCATTTTCAAGCCCCTCTCATGGGGCAAAAAAAGAGACCCGCCCTACCGGGCGGGTCAAACTCTTTTAGCGAAGCAACAACTTAGTGAGCTACCGGAGCACCGAAGAAGTTGAGCTGAGCCAAGACGAACATCATCGCGTACACGAGCACGAGGCCCACGATACCGAGGATGATACCAGACTTGGCCATGCCGTTTGTATCTACATAACCCGTGGCATGGGCCAGGGCGTTAGGCGGCGTAGAAATCGGCATCGACAT
Organism: Fibrobacter succinogenes; assembly: GCA_902761355.1. Lineage (GTDB taxonomy): Bacteria > Fibrobacterota > Fibrobacteria > Fibrobacterales > Fibrobacteraceae > Fibrobacter > Fibrobacter succinogenes_M. Next base: position 23,420 of record CACWJY010000023.1, read on the forward strand.
ACCGAGGGAGCTAGCAAAGGCAACAGCCACCAAGAGAGCCGTCACGCCACCGAGCGGGGCCAAGTTGTCGGCACAGTTTACACCCACCACAATCAGAATCGGCACCAAGAGGGCTGCCGTAGCAGAGTGGCTCATGAAGTTTGCCATAAAGAGGCAGATAAGGCCACAACCGACCAAGAGCGGGAATGCCGGCCAGGTATCAAACGGAATAGCACCAATCAGGTGAGCAGCAAGACCGGTCTTCTGGAGACCCACGCCCAGGGCAAAGCCACCAGCCACAAGCCAGAGCACGTCCCAGCTCATGCCGTTCAGGTCTTTCTTGTTAATCACACCCGTCAAGGCAAACACGGCAATAGGAATCATGGCAATAGCGTAGTCGTTAACGCCATGGATGCCCTTACCCGTGAGCCACAAAATCACGCAAACAGCAAAGGTAATGTAGACGATCAAAGCGCGGGGGCTCTTGTCAAAGCCATCGGCACCTTCAATCTTGAGTTCCATGGTCTTTGCAGAAATCGGGTAAATCTTCATGATGAGCACCCAGGCAATAAGCATCATGACAATCACATACGGAACACCGAAAGCCATCCACTGACCAAAAGAAACGCTATAGCCGGCTTCGTTCAGGGCACCAAGGGCAATCGTGTTAGGAGGCGTACCAATCGGGGTTCCCATACCACCGATGTTAGCACCAACCGGGATAGCAAGAGCAAAGGCAGCCTTACCCTTGTCGTTTTCGCTGAAGAGCTTGAGCACCGGGGCCAAGATAGCAAGCATCATGGCAGCCGTGGCAGTATTGCTCATGAACATAGAGAACAAGGCCGTAATCATCATGAGGCCAAGGAGCACAAACTTCGGGTTCTTGCCGAAGGGTTTGAGCATCACGCGGGCAAGGTTCAAGTCCATCTTGTACTTGGTAGCAGCGGCAGCCAAGAAGAATCCACCGAGGAACAGCATAATGGTCTGATCAGACCAGGTGTTCATGATGTCCTTGTACTTCATCGGTTCTACGCCTTCGACACGGAAGGGCAGGAACGCGGAGTTCGAAAGCGTCAGGATCATGAGCACGATCACGAGCGTGGAGGTCGTCCAGATCGGGAACGGTTGCAGAATCCAGTACAGAGCGGCCATCACGAAGATGGCGATGACGCGGATTTCGATGGGGTTGAGGGTATTGGGACCGTCAACACCGAGGGCTTCGTACGGGACGAAGAGGGCGGCAATGGCAAGCACTGTCGCAATGATGAATTTGATGAATTGAGCCTTTGTCATAGTGCGGCCAAATTTAGAAAAGTTCAGCACTTATGGCAAGATTACACCTATATTACAAAGGGGGAAGCATCCCCCTAATTCCAGCCTCGTCTCACCCTGCACCGCGTGCTCACGGTCCTCGCCTCATCGGCTGCGGATTGTTCGCTTAGCGGTCAGGATTACGCCGAGTCTTACATTACCCTCTCTGCGGGGGCACCCCGCAACGCCCCGAATTATCGGGATACCATCACCTTACGGGAGGCCTGGTGGCCAGCGACGGTCACGCGGAGCATGTACAGCCCCGCCTTTGGCGCCTTCATAGAGAGCAAATTAGTGCCCGCAACCGACTTTTCCTCGTAAACGGCCGAAATTTTACCGTTTATATCCACCAGCTGGACCTTCAGCTTGCCTCCAACGAGGCTTTCAGAGGCCTCGAACGCCACCTGCAGGTTTTCACCTACAACCGCAGAGCGCAAATTGAAAATCTTGGCGGCAGAGACAACCTCATTCGAAGCTGCGACACGGACGTTCACCTGTTTTGCAGTCTTTGCAAGGGCGACATTCACCGATTTCCCTTCAGAAACTTCGGTCGTCTGACCATCCGCCGTCACAAAGAGCTTAAGTCCCAGCCTGTTCAGCTCGCCGACCCCCTCAAACGAGAGTTTACCGTCACGGGCCGTACTGGCAGAAACATCCATGGTCCAGTTATATTCTTCGGCAACCGGCTTAACGCTCTTGGCAAGCTTTGCCACCTTCTTGCCATGGGTACCCTGTTCACGGATCGAGAGCGACACGCGATTGCCCATGCCTGCAGGGGGTTCTTCGATAGACTCAGCCTTTCCGGCGCCCAAGACATTCCAAGAATCCTTCTTGCCATATTCGTCAGAAAGGGTCGCGACAATATTCCAGCCATTCTCATTCTGTCCGCCCTTTTGCAGGATCTTCTTTTTCAACGATTCACGGGCTACAGAATCCCGGTCAAGAGCTTTCTCCGAAATTCCAAACACAGGAGCCGCCGGACCTTTCCAGGTCAAAGCGTGCGGAACCTTTACCCAAACTGCTTCATAGGGGCCAATCACCTCTACCGGATCATAATTAGAGGTCACGGGGTTCCAACGCCAGAACGACAACTTGCTACCGTCATCAGAGGCACCCTTGGTCAAGTCTACATACCAACCGTAGGGGTTCGCCATCAGGTTCCATCCGCTATAGAGGCTATCCAGCTCCCATACGATTTCGGAATCCTTTGAGCCAGTAGCTTCACGCAAAACCAAAGGCTTTCCAGCGGCTGTCCCATACCAGAATCCGCGAGTAGGTTCAACATCACCACCCGTAAAGGCTCGATACTGCCAGTAATCGCCCACAGGGTTCCGTTCGTCCCACCAGAAGAAGCTTGCGTCGTCATCACCTTCGGCGACAGCCTTCTTCAATGCCGCTAAAGACACCATCTGCCAACTTTCGGGTTGGACCACGATTTCGGAAGCGACTTCAAAATCGCCTTCAAAAGTCACCTTACGCACCTGGTCATCAAGCACCAGTTCTACGGTAAACTTGCCCATAGGCGCAGGAGTCATTTCCCACACGCCACCGTCTATCACAGACTTCGGGATTTCCGCATCCACAATAGGACCATTTTCGCCAACGACCTTTATGTAGGCTACGGTTTGGGAGTCGACATTCTGGGCCTCAAATGTCAAGCGAACGGCCTGACCAGAGGTTTCAATTTTAGGTTCAACCAATTCGAGTTTTCCCTTGCTGCTAGAACTTTCAACGCTGCTCGAAGACGGTGTGCTGCTTGAAGATTCGAGGGAACTCGACGATTCTACACTGCTCGAAGAGGTTACGGAGCTAGAGGACTCTACGATACTGCTCGAACTTTCCAGAACGCTACTGGAACTTTCGACAGAACTAGAAGACTGCATGCTGCTCGAAGACTGTGCGGAGCTAGAAGACTCCAAACTGCTAGACGATTCTTCGGAACTCGAGGAAGCCTCGCTGCTCGAGGATTTTTCGCTACTAGACGATCTGGGAGCGGGAGGTTCCGGCTTATGATCCTTATCCTCAAAGAACGGAAGGCCATCATTGATGCCCTTGGCATAAGCCCATACATAATCCGATTCATTTTTGTAGGCTTCATTCAGGAATCCAGCAAAATCACCATTTTTCATCGAGGAGGCCTTTTCGGTACCGTTAAACAAGTCCGAATACTCCGCAACAGCACCGTTACGCACTACATAATTAATGCTTTTATTCGTTTTCCAACCGGCGGTAATATCAGAACCGGTACTGATGGCTCCAAAGGGGGCGACATCAAGGTCGTTTTCGCCATAATGGTAATTCGAACGAACTTCAAAGCCATTGTTCATCAGGGCATTTCCCCAAATATACCCCACCTTTTGATTTTTAGTCTCGGCAGAAACAAGGATATTCCCCTTGACAAAATTATTCTTAATCGTTGTTAGGAAGTTTGCATCAGTAGAACCAACCAAGCCACCCACCATCAACGCATCACCGGAATACGTTCCCGTTGCATTAATATCGCCTATCACACTGACACGTTCAACCATGCTAATCTCGTTGCAAAGGCCACAAAGGCCACCAATCGCAGCAGTCTGCTTTACAGCAGCAGTCGAACCACCTTCGACAGCTTTGTAAGTAATCAACTTATCATTATTAGCAAAGGCATTCCTAAAATGCAGCGAGCGGCCGCCCTGAGCCTGAGGGAACCCGCCTACGATACCGCCCACAAGCACATTGCTCAGGCTATCTTCCACATAAATTGTCCCAGAATAAATTACGTTCGAAAGAATATTGGGCTTTGTAACAGCCACCTCCACAAGGCCAAGCATTCCCCCCACAAACAAGCTATCGCGAACAGGCGATCCGTAAACGCTTCTTGGAGCTGTTTTAACCCTAGCAAGAATAGCGACACTCGACGTATCGTTTACAAGCCCCAAGGCTTCCGCCTGAGCAAGGCAAGCTGTGCCCGCAATGCCACCTAAGTAGGTTTGACTATGCAGACCAGGTTCAACAACACCTGATCCGGCAATTTCAATAGAACCTTCCGTTTTGGAATTCAAGAAACTAAAGAAATCCGACGAATCTTGACTACCGCTAATGCAAGAACTTCCGTAACCCAAAAGTCCACCCGCATAATAATGGAAATCACCAGCCACCTTAAGCGAATCCGTTATCTTTACATTCGCCTGGCTGTTCAATATTTTGACAGACATTCTAGCCAACGCAGAATCCAGGCCAATAAGCCCACCCACCGCAATCAGGTTCGGGGATGCCGCATCGTAGATTTCGCCTTCAAAGCGGCTATCAGACAAAGTAAAATCGCCCACAATTTCGGAATTGTTCTTGCGGAACACGGTCATGACACCAAAGAGGCCTCCCATCGCAGAACCGCCCGAAATACGGGTCGGAAGGTCTACAGAACCTTCGGCCGTGGAATACACCCGCAACTTTCCGGCAGACTCGCCCGTGGTGCTGAAAAGGCCTGCGATGCCGCCCAGGGCGGACTTATGCCCCACCCCATTATCGCGAACTTCTACCCGAATAGCATCATCAACAAAAGAGGTATCCTCATTATTTTCGGCCCGGAGTGCAACACCCACAAGACCGCCCAAGAACACCTGGTAATCCGGCAACATGTTTTCAACCATTACCTTGGAACCGGCATAGCCCGTAGCAATAGAGACTTTGTTTGCGATAACGATATTTTTTTCACCCGTAATATTTCGCACGGTCGAAGTTTCTACAAATCCAGCAATACCTCCAGCAAAGGGTCCCTGGATTGTAACATTCGAGAGTTCGATATCGCGCACCATGGCCATCGAAACCGTACCGGCAACGGCGCCAACCGGATAATAGTCCGCACCATCATCGCTTGTACCATCAATCAAGATGCGAGCTCCATCTATCTTGAGATTTGCCAGCGTAATTCTGCTAACCGTCTCAAAAAGACCTATCGGCTTATCCATGGCCGTATCTGTCGCAACAGCCGTAACATAGCAAAGGTGACTTATCGTAAAGCCATTGCCGTTAAACTCGGCATCCAGCAAAACAGGAAGTGGCACATGGTTTGCCTTGCAGGCATCCACATCCGTTGCGTCATCGTATTCACCTAAATCAAGATTGGACCAAAGCTGTAGCGCCATGCCATCGGTGCCTTTCACCCAATACCTGTCAATCAAGTTGTAAAGACTGTCGGGTTCATCAGATACTGAGGCGACGCACGAGCCAGACGTCGCAGCAGGACCAACCGACACTCTTCCATCTAACAAAAGATTTTTTATTTTATCAAAAGAGTAGGTGGTTTTATTATATACCAGTTTCCATTTGGCACTACTACAAGGTTCATTCCCCTGGCTGAGTGCTAAAATAGTCGAAGATTGAGCAGCGAAACCAAAACTAGCACCCGTAGTAATCGAGAGCAGGTTATAGTAGCCAGTTCCGTTTACGGCAAAAGCCATGCTACTCCACAATAGCACGGCAAGCATAATCAAACTGATTTTTGCCTTCATATCACCCTCTAAACTTTCTAAATATAAAGATATCTTAAAAAAACGAAAAAAGAAAGGCCAGTCCCCCAAAAAACGTTGTTCCTGTGACGGGGAGCATATTTATGGGCCTGCCCAAGCCTCCAAAGTTACCAGCGGGCGACTGCCATCTGTCCGCGGCGAAAGGTTCAAACAGTATATCTCGTTACGCATCAACAACTTACCGCATTCACAAAAACGTGCATTTTGTCACATCCGATGTAATTAGCCCTTTACAAAAAGGGTAAAGGATGCTACATTTTTCTTAAAATCATACCCCAAGGAGACATGAAATGTTCAAGAAAATCGCTCTCGTCGCAGCCATGGCTGCCAGCGCATCGTTTGCAACTTACAGCTTCTTCCCGGTTCCCGAAGCCAACAAGGGCGAAGTTGAAATCGGAGCCCAGTACGGCTGGACCAAGCACTCTTCCAACATGGAAATTATCGCCGGTGCCGAATACTCCGTTATCCAGAACCTCGCCCTGTCGCTGACTGGCCTTGGCTACCAGCTCTGGGACGATCCGGATGATTGCGGCGAAAGCGGCCACCCCAGCTGCCCGGATAACGATGGTTTCAAGGCTATGACCATTGGTGCCCGTTACCAGTTTATGCCGATCCTCATTGCCGCCTTGGACGTAAACCTTCCGCTGACTTCTAAGGACGTTACAGGTGATTACGACCCGTTTGGTCTGTATGGCGCCATCCAGTTCACCCAGGAATTCGTTCCCAACCTGTGGTTCGGTAGCGAAGCCGGCCTGAGCTACAAGTTCGAAGACGAAAAGACAACCGAAGGCCTCGGCCTTACGCTGCAGGCTGAATTGGACTACACCATCGCCTCTATCGGCCTCACTCCGTGGATTGGTGGCGAAATGATTATGCGCATTAGCGACGTCGAAGAAGAAACTTTCGATGTTAACGGTGTTAAGGGCACTATCAAGTATGGTTCGGGCGACAAGGCTTTCCTCGTTTGGCTCGGTGCCGGTTACGCCATCAATCAGATGTTCACCGTTAAGGCCAATTTCATCATGAAGTTTGCCGACGAAAAGGAATCTCTGGGTGGTGACTGGAAGGGCGTAAACGCCAAGCTTGCCATCAAGTTCTAGTAGCTTGTAAACGGCTATTTACCGCCCCGGACAGGTTTGTCCGGGGTATCTTTTTTTTACATCTTTTTCGGCTTCACGTTTGCTAAATTTAAAGCAGAAAATTTTATAAGGAGTTTGGCATGATCAAAAAAATCGCACTCGCCGCGGCTCTTTCCGCAGGCGCAGCTTTCGCCACCTGGGACTACTACCCAGTCCTCGAAGGAGGCAAGGGTTCCGCCAAGGGCGGCCTCTACTATGACTGGGACCACGACTGGTCTCAAGCAGGCCTTAAGGTGGGCGCCCGCTACAGCATCATCCCGAACCTCGAAATTTCTTTGCAGAGCTGGGGCGTTCAGTTCTGGGGTGAATGGGACTGCAAAGGCTGCGTTAACGGCGGCGGCGGTCTCCGAGACCTGACGGTGGGCGGTCGTTACGAAATAGCCCCCATGATTACCGCATTTATGGATTTAAACCTGCCGATTGGAAACGACGAAGTCGAATGGAACCAATACAGCAAGACAACGCCTCCTTCTAGCGAGGAAATCGCCATTTATCTTGGTGGCCAGTTCAGTATGGATATCAAGGAAGCTCCGGGCCTCAAGTTCGGTTCTGAAGCCGGCCTCGACTGGGGTTTTGAGCACGACAACTACGAACGCGGCCTCGAACTGCATTTGGGCGGCGAAATGGGCTACACCGTCCCAAACACCGAAATCACCCCGTTCATCGGCCTCCAGATTAAGTACCGCATTACCGAATCCACCACCGAAGCCCAAAAGTCCCACATCGAAAAAATTGATGGCAAGGACGTTGAAGTCTTCGAAGGCGAAACCTACGAAGTAGGCCTGGATGACGATGGCGACAAGCAGATCAACCTTTGGCTCGGCGCCGACTGCATGATCATTCCGAACCAGCTCAATTTGAGACTCCAGCTTATAGTCCGTAGCGGTCGCATCGGTGGCGAAGCAAGCGGCCTATATACCGGAGCGGAATATTACTTCTAAAAGGAAAGTCATCCCGAAGGTTGCGTTGCACAGCCGGTGGGATTCATCTAATATAAGAAAGGCGTGCTTAAAAGCACGCTTTTTTTATTCAATTGTCATACCCGCGCAGGCGGGGATGACACGACCAAAGGTCGTGTCACTTAATATCGTATTCAGGCACGGGCAGGCTTTCGCCGGCCTTCATGGCCTTGTCGAGAGCAGCGGACTTCGTAGGATCAAGCCACCAGTAAACGGGAATGGCATCTTCGCGGTTGAAGCGATCGAATACTTTTTCTGGAGTACCGTAGCGGTTCCAATAGAGAATGCGATGGTGATCGCATTGCCACATCAGCACGTAAGGCACGATTTCGGCGAGGCGGTTGTCGAGCGCCTTCAGGATTTCGTTACGCTTGGCCAAATCGAATTCAGTCTTCTGCAAGTTGATGAGGCTATCCACCACCTTATCCTGCACACCGGCGAGGTTGTTCGTTCCCTTCTGGAGAGCCGTCGTAGAATTCCAACTAGCTTCCGGGTCGCGGAGGCGGCCTGCCCCCCAGTTCACCCAGTACAAATCAAAGTCAGCATCGTCCAGACGCTTGCGCAGCGTACTCTGCGACATCTGTTCGATGGTTGCAACAACGCCCACCTTCTTCAAGTCTTCCTGGAACAGCGTGAGGTGGCGCAAGTCTTCTTGGCTCGTGATAAAGTTGATGGCGAACGGCTTGCCGTCTTTTTCAAGCACGCCCTGCGCATTCACCTTGTAGCCGGCTTCTGCAAAGAGGGCACGAGCGCTATCCGGATTGAACTTGTAGAGGGGCGCCGTCGGATTCTGGTTGCCTTCCCACAGGTCGGGGTAATAGCTGTTGAGCAAGAAGTACTGGTTGTACATGTACTTTTCGTTCATGGCTTCGCGGTTCAGGAGCATGTTGAGGGCACGGCGCACGCGAACGTCCTGGAACTGCGGCTTGCGCAAGTTGATGGCCATGCCCTGGAAACCGATGGGTTCCTTGTTGAATATACGCTGCTTGACGGCCCAGCCCTTCTGAATGGCGTCAAAGTCCGTCTGTTTCATCCAGATGCTGCTGGTGTAAATCGCGTAGGCGTTGATATCCTGCTTCTTGAACGCTTCGAGCGCCTTCGTCTGGTCGTTCATGAAACGGTAGCGGATCTTTTCGAAGTTGTACTTGCCGCGGTTCCAGTTTTTCTTGAAACCCCACCAGTCAGCACGGCGCTGCAGTTCCACATAGCGGTCTTCGCGGAAGGTCTTAATCTTATACGGACCGGACACCACCGGGAATTCGTAGCGAATCTGGTTGAAATCCTTACCCGCCCATGCATGCTTCGGGAAGGCGAGCATGCCTGCGGCTTCCCAGAAGTTACCCCAGTGCGATTCCTTTGCAGTCATCTTCACCGTAAGGCTATCGACGACTTCGGGGCGGTCAAAGCGGCTGAGCCCGACCTTGAAAATCGGCGTGAGGTTCTTTTCGTTCATAATGACGTCGTAGTAGAACTGCACATCCTCGGCAGTCACCGGTTTGCCGTCGCTCCACTTGGCGCGCGGATCCACATGGAAGGTGAACGTCTTGCCATCTTCCGAAACATTCCAGCTGTCAGCGAGGATACCCACTTCGCGGTCTTCGGTGCTATGCAAACTTACGAGCGGTTCGAACATCATGCCCATGAGTTCGGCAGAGAAACTGTTGTAATCTTCCCACATGTTGAAGGACTTGGGCATCGCGGAGCCCCACAAAGTAATGGTACCGCAAGGGCGGGCATCCTTCGAGGCAATCGGATCAAACTCGCCCGTTGCTTCAGGATCCTGTGGCAACTCGGGGCAATTCAGCTCAGCACTCTTAGTGGATGCACCCTTAGATGCACCGGACTCATTGCATGCAGAAAGAGCAAGCGCAGACACCATCAAGGCTGCGCAAGAAGTATAAAAAAAGAATCGTTTCATATTTTACAAAATAGATTTTTATATAAAAGAAGATGCCCGCTTACGCGGGCATGACATTCTGTGGAGAGCTTTACGGCAAGCCGACGTGGCGCTGCTTCTGCTTCTTGGGCTTGGGAACGGCCGCTTTGTCGGTTGGTGAGCTTGCCGAACCATCGGCTTCAGCCTTGGCCGCTTCGGCTAGCAACATTTCGAGCGACACGCGAGAAGCCTCTTGTTCGGCCTTTTTCTTGTTACCGCCCTGTCCGCGACCGTAGACTCGACCATCTACGTGAACTTCGACCGTGAACACCTTCTGGTGTTCCGGACCCGATTCATCGACCACAATGTATTCCGGAACCGTGCGGAGCTTACCTTGTAGGTATTCCAACAGTTCGCTCTTGTGGTTAATGAAGTCTTCGGCAGAAATAATTTCCTGCACCCGCGGGAAATGGAACTTATTCAGGATGGCGCGGACCTCTTCGAGACCGCCATCCAGGTAGACCGCGCCAAGAACAGCCTCGTAAGCGTCGGCCAGAATGCTTTCTTTACCGCGACCTCCGAGTTTCTCTTCGGCCTTACCGACCTTCACGTATTCGCTCAGACTCCATTCCTTGGACGACTGGGCGCAGGCATGCCCCGAAACAATCGCGCTCTTGCGCTTGGAAAGTTCACCTTCCGGATCGTCGGGGTAGGTCTTGTAAAGGTATTCGGTGGTGAGCATGTTCAGCACAGAATCGCCCAAGAATTCCAGGCGTTCGTTGTTGCTCACGTAAGGCAGGTCTGTACCCGTCAAGAATGAACGGTGCACCAAGGCGTGCGCCAAAAGTTCAGGATCCTTGAACCGGTACCCGAGCTTCGCCTCAAGCCCGCCATCGGACTTCTGGCGAAACCAGAGTTTAAGCACTTTGTGGAGTAGATTCTGATTTTCCATAGATAGGTTTCAAGTTAAAAAAAGAAAGGGCAACCCATTCCGGGTCACCCAGTCTAGTTTCTTATCGAAAGAGGCTAATAATTAAGCCTTCTTAGCTTCGATGAAGGCAACCACGTCGGCAACCTTGGCAAACTTTTCGGCGTCGGAGTCGAGGATTTCGACTTCGAATTCGTCTTCGAGGGCCATCACGAGTTCCACGCGGTCGAGGGAGTCGGCACCGAGGTCGTTACCGAATTCGGATTCCGGCTTCACATCTTCAGCCTTAACGCCGAGCTTGTCAACGATAACAGCGGTGACCTTCTTGAAAATTTCTTCGTTCATTGTAATCTCCATTTGGATTTGATTGTTTGAGTTCAAATTTAGTAAAAAATGCCTAGGCGTTCAACCCACCATCGACACCAAGAATCTGGCCGGTGATGTAGCAGGCGTCGTCAGATGCCAAAAATGCGACTGCATTGGCCACATCTTCAGGTTTTCCGATACGTCCGAGCGGAATCTGGGCAGCATACTTTTCCTTGGTCGCGTCGTCCATGGCAGCGGTCATATCGGTACCGATAAAGCCCGGAGCAATGGCGTTCACGGTAATACCGCGAGAAGCGAATTCCATAGCGTTGGAGCGGGTCATGCCGATAATGCCAGCCTTGGCAGCGGCATAGTTCGCCTGACCGGCCTGGCCGTGCAGGGCGTTAATGCTCGAAATGTTCACGATACGGCCAGTACGCTTGCCCATCATGGTGCGGGCAACAGCGCGGGTGCAAAGGAACACGGAACGCAGGTTGGTGGCAATCACAGCGTCAAAGTCTTCGTCCTTCATACGCATCAACAGGCCATCGCGGGTAATACCGGCGTTGTTCACCAGAATATCGACCGTGCCCATGTCAGCAATAATCTGCTTAAACACGTTCTGCACCGTTTCGGAGTCGGCCACGTTACAAGCATAGCTCTTGACCTGCACCCCAAGTTCGGCGGAAAGTTTGGCGGCCAAATCTTCCTTGACCGAGGTGGAGAGAATGGCGACGTCAGCACCTTCGCTGGCGAGCTTGGTTGCAATGGCAAGACCGATACCGCGGGAGGCGCCGGTCACGATTGCCTTTTTACCAGTAAGTTTACCCATAGTAGTTACCTGTGGTTTGTAGTTAAAATTATCCCTTGAGAGCCTGGAAAGCTTCAATCGTTTCGACCGGAGTGACCTTCACATCGCGGCTGATCTTGCGCATCAGGCCCATGAGCACCTTGCCGGAACCCACTTCGACACCCTGCGTCACGCCCAAGGACATAGCCTTGTTCATGCAGTCGTTCCAACGGACCGGAGATACCAGTTGCTTCACCAAAAGTTCGGCAAGTTCGGCACCCTTCGTAACCGGTTCGGCAATCACGTTAGCAATCACAGGCTTTTCGACATCGTTAAACTTGGTCTTTGCAATGGCTTCGGCAAGGCCAGCCTGAGCGAACTGCATCAGCGGGCTGTGGAAGGCGCCAGACACGGCGAGCGGAATAGCCTTGATACCGGCGGCACCGCAGTTTTCGACGAGCTTGTTCACGCCAGCGACCGCACCGGACACCACGATCTGGCCCGGGCAGTTGATGTTTGCCGGAACCACGGTACCAGCATCCTTCACGGCTTCGCAAAGTTCAAGAATCTTGGCTTCGTCCTGACCCATGATAGCGGCCATGGCGCCCGGGTTCTTGGAACCGGCAGAGGCCATGAGTTCGCCACGGGTACGCACCAGGCGGAGGCCTTCTTCGAAGCTGAAACCACCGGCAGCATAAATGGCAGAGTATTCACCGAGAGAGTGACCAGCCACGTAATCAAAAGCAAAACCTTCGGACTTGAGGAGTTCCATCACCATGGCAGACACGGTAAAGAGGGCCGGCTGGGTGTTATCGGTGCTCTTCAGAACGTCTTCTGGACCTTCGGCCATGAGCTTGGAGAGCGAGAAACCGAGAATTTCATCGGCCTGCTGCATAAGCTTCTTGGCCGGTTCAAAAGTAGAAGCGAGCGTCTGGCCCATGCCCACGTACTGGGCACCCTGGCCGGGGAAAAGCAAAATCGTCTTAGACATTATATATACACCTCTGCGGATAGACCGCATTTTCAATGTTTCGCCCACAATTTAGAAAATACGGCCCACCAGAAAATGGAGCGGGCCGTTTCAAAATAAAAAAGCGCGAAAACAAGATTTTCGCGCCATCATGTAAATAAATTTTTACTTCAAAGTAATTTTCTGGACTATATTTATATTCAGTCCCTTCACTTTCACAAAGTAAGTACCCTTTGCAGCGCTCAGTCCGAACGAATGCGAACCCGCAGAAAGTGTTCCCCTATGGAGAGTCGCAACCCTGTGACCAGTCACATCGAAAAGTTCTGCAGTTACATCAGCAGAGCGTGCCATAGAAAGACTAATCGTATTGCCATTCAGCAGCAAAGTTTTGGCACTTGCGCTACGGAATGAAGTCAGTCCCGAAGAACCGTCGAACACAATCTTGATTTCTGGGATCATCTCTTCGGTGTTTTCGAAGCCACGGCTGAAAGCATCGTACTTGTCTTCGTTGAAGTCCCAAAGGACTTGATCACCCGCCTTGAAGTTGTCATACAGAATCGTGCCGGTGTAGCCCTTGGCATAGTTCGCGACAACCACACTTAAAGTCTTGTTGCGGTCAGCAAGGCTGGAAATATCGTAGGTGCAGGTCACAGATTCGCCCGCAGGTACAACGCAAGCACCATCGTCATCATTCACCGGAGTCCAGGTCCACGAGTCAGTCAGTTTGAAAATCAAGTGCAACTGGGCATCGCTTTCGCCCTTGTTGGTGGCCTCAAACGTGAACACATTGGCCTTGCTCAAGTCCCAGGTCTTCTGGTATTCGATTTGCGCATCATCGCCGCCGTAGGTCACCGACATCTTGCCGTCACCACCTTCTTGGCTGATAACGACATCCTTGATCTTGATAGACGCTTCTTCAGTAGCGGCGAGAGCCTTCATAGCATCCAATGCAGGGTCGATAGTGTAGGTGTAGCCGCCGAACTGCGACTCAGTTTTGTCGCCAATATACTGCCAGGCGAGTGCACCAGCGTAGCCGCCGTCAAAAGCCTTGCGGTAGCATTCTTCGGTCGTAATCTGAGTCTTGGCAGCCATGCTCGACGTGTACGTCGTGCCAGCCCAGCCGCTAGCCGGGAACTCACCGATAATCATCGGCTTGCTGTCGTACTTGTACGTAGTCGCCATCTGCGCCGCCGTATTCACAAACGGAGAAACGGCATCATTCTGGTAGTACGGATAGTAATGCGTCTGGAAAAAGTCGAGTGTACCGTTCGCTTCGCCACCGGCTGCGATGAGTTCAGAATCGTTCCACCAGCTCTGATACTGGATATTCACGCTACCCGTAGACACAAGCAGTTCTGGATTTGTCGTATGGATGGCAGCCGCAATCTTATTCGTGAACTTCTGCAATACGGACTTGTCTAGTTTCTTGGTTGTCCAACCAACACTTGTCATGCCTTCGGGTTCATTAAAGACTTCCCAGGTCATGAGTGCATTGTGGTTACCTATCGCCTTTACGACCGGAGTAAGAACGTTCGTAATAAACGCTGCCGTTCCTTCGTCTTCAAATAGTTTTTCGTTTGCCGTGATATCGAGTTTTTCGCTGTAAAGGCCCCACTGGTTCGGTTCCATCAGGTTATGGCTGAAAAGGCACATGGAAACCATCACGCCGTATTCTTCGGCAATATCCAAAGCCTTCTTCATGTTGGCGATGGTATTTTCCTTAGGGCCAGACACCAGGTGAGTGCTTTGGTCGATGGTCGGACTCTGGCTCATGTTGTTGAAGAGCCACCAGCGAATGGCGTTACCGCCTGCAGCACGCGTGCCTTCGACGGCCTTGCGCCAGGCGTTTTCGTTCAACGGAGAATCGCCCACGTCGGAGTTGTAGTCGCTCCAAGCGAGGTTTGTTCCCGAGAAGAAAATCTTCTTGCCGTTATAGAGTAAGTCCGTTCCACTCACGGTAAGTCCCGGAGCAGCGAAAGCGGAACAAGCCAATCCACCGAACAATGCGGCAGACACCAACATCTTAAAAGAATTTTTCATAATCATCCTTTTTAACAACCTTAAACACAAAATAAATCTTTTTAACGAAAAACTTTGATTAGTAGCAAAAAAAGCAGGATTTTTATTTACTTACGAACCTTGATTTCAGCCTAAAAACACCAAAAAGACTAATTTTTTGAGAAAAAAAGCGCCTTTACTCAGGCTGTCTTAAACTAACCAAAAGAAGAGAAACATGCACATTCTAGAAAAAATCAGTGAATTCGTTGGAAAGTGGATGGCGATTGTCGTACTTGTGATTGCGGCGCTCTCGCTGTTTATCCCTAAAACAACGCTCTGGATTGAACTCTCGTGGGTAAATTACCTGCTGATGGTCGTGATGTTCGGCATGGGCCTTACCCTCAAGCTGAGCGATTTTGCACTTGTATTTGCACGTCCAAAGGAAATTACTATCGGATGTGCCGCGCAGTTTATTGTGATGCCGGCACTCGCATTTTTGCTCTCCAAGATTTTCGGACTCGATGCCGCACTGATGGCAGGAGTGGTTCTCGTGGGAACTTGCCCGGGCGGGACCTCCAGCAATGTCATTACATACCTCTCGAAAGGCGATGTAGCGCTCTCCGTGGGCATGACGAGCGTAAATACCTTGCTTGCGCCCGTGCTAACGCCAGCGATTACCTACCTGCTTTTACGCACCACCGTGAACGTGGACGTGATGGCCATGTTCCTTTCCATCGTGAAAGTCGTCATCGTGCCGATTGCACTCGGGTTTATCATCAACAAGTTCTTCGGTAAATGGACTGCGCGTGCCGTGAAGGTCTTGCCGCTCGTCTCGGTAATTGCGATTGCGATGATTGTAGCCGCAGTCGTCTCGCACAATGCCGCAAAGATTCTCTCCACGGGTGCCATCGTGTTCGCCGTCGTAATTCTCCACAACCTGCTCGGCTACGGCTGCGGATTCGGCCTTGGAAAATTGCTGAAATTCTCGACACCCAAGACGAAGGCTCTCTCCATCGAAATCGGTATGCAGAATTCCGGACTTGCGACAAGCCTTGCGGCAACTGCGTTCTCGAGCCTCGCCATGGCGACCGTACCCGGCGCCATCTTCTCCGTATGGCACAACATTTCCGGCGCGATTCTCGCGAACGTTTATCGCAGGAAGGAATGAAAAATTTTCACAGAGAATAAACGCCGCGCCCACGCACCTTGTCATGCCCGCCCCCCTATTTGTCATCCCCGCGAAGGCGGGGATCTCCCATCAAAAAAATATGACTATTGAATACAAAAACACCCACGAATTTTCTGAACAAGATTTAAAGGACCTTTTCCTCTCCGTCGAATGGTCCTCGGGACATTTCCCCGACAAACTCGTCGTCGCGATGAAGAATTTCAAGACAGTCATCTCGGCCTGGGACGGCGACAAACTCATCGGCATGATTTGCGCGATGGACGATGGCATCATGAACGCCTATGTGCATTACCTGCTTGTACGCCCCGAATACCAGGGCAAAGGCATCGGCAAAGTCCTCGTCGACAAAGTCCATGAAATATACAAGGATTTCCTCCGCATCGTCGTGGTCGCCTACAACGAAGAACTCGCCTTCTACGAGCATTGCGGCTTCAAGAAAGCCGACGATGCGAGTGCTATGTTTATTACCAGTTTGTGGACGTAAGTTACGTTCTACAAGCGGAGCAATTTGGCAACTAGAATATCCTGAAGATTTCTTCTGCTGTCTATGATGGCATGGACAACCACGTTCTCTGCCTGAATTTCGTACACAATACGATAGAGCCCCTGAATTATTTCCCGATACTGTTCAATCCCTTGGTCGTACAGTTCCGGGACGACTCTGCCACTTAAGGGAAAAAGCGACAAAGACAAAATATTGTGCTCAAACTGCGCAATAACAGATTCCACATAGGACGGATTTAAGATTTTGTAGTAGTCTACAATCTCTCTCAAATCGTCTTCTGCAGACTTTGATACGATTACATTGTAGACCTTACTTTTTCGCATTGAGCCCCTTCCTCAATTCCTGGAAAACCTGCTTAGCGGGCTTTGCGCGACCTGTCTGAACGTCCCTTTCCGATATCTGCATCAATCTCAATAAGGCGAAAGCATCCTGCATTTTCTGGTACGAGTCAACATCAAGAATGACCCCGCGGGCCTCCCCGTTTTGCGTCACTATATAAGGAGTGTGCGATTCGTTTACCGAATCTAAAACCTTAGCGGCATTTGCCTTGATGTACGAAATCGGCTTGATGTTCTTAAGGGAGGCCATTTTTGACTCCTTGTTTAAAACAGGACTGAATTTGATACTAAATATAGTCTTTTGTCTGATGACGGTCAAGACCGCAATTTGCGAACCCAACGACCATTTTTCGATGCGCCTTCCCAAGCGTAACCAAGTTTTTTGAGGTCACGTTTAATTGAATCGCGGCTTACATTCAAATTTTGAGCAATGACAGAAATTGCAATAGAGCCATTTGCCAAAATCATAGCTGCAACTGCTTCAAGACGCTTTTGGAGTGCACTTTGAGGTGCACTTTGGAGTGCATTTTGAGGCTCATTTTGGTGCTCATTTTGAGGTTCATTTGGGGTAACAATCCTACCGTTCAGCTTTGCAAGCATCCATTATGCGCTTTATTCCCGAGCCCCATTTTTCTAAGTAAGTTATTTGATAGAGAACCGTCGCAACAATCTCGTTTCGTGGGTACGACTTATGCGACCGCTTAATAGTTTTGGGAGTTAATTCGCGGGGTAACAAGCCCGGGCTTTCAATTTCTATACGGTCGTCATATATGGCAATGCCGATAGAGCGCTGGTAAATGTCATAATCCCTATGGCAAAGGGCGTTTATTAGAGCCTCACGCAAGGGATATATTTTACGCAAGTTTTTGATAAAAAATAGGCTATTGGATTGATTTTTATTCCTTAATTTGCCTTGTCGAGCCCGACTCGGCATCTCCTTTTCTCTTCCAATTATTTATATTTCCTATTGACATAGCCCCGTACCGAATGGTTCGGAGCGACCGGAATTTTTGAGATTCGTCTCTTATTCTCGCAACTGAAACTACCACTTTCAAACCAATCGAGAGTACGTCCCATCTGGGGCGTGGGTCGTTTGTGCTTATTGATTGGTAGGGTGTGGTAGCCCTCAGTTGCGGTAAGCACGCAAGAACGACTCCACGCCTTTTTATTTTCAAAAAAGTTGGAAATCGTTCATTTGCTGCAGGGACTTATCTCGCTGATGAGGATGCCCCTATGGCAAAAATTGAGGTCATACAGACCGTTGATACATCGAACTTTAAGGCCGCTAACGCCGAAGAGCTGAAAAAGCAGATTGTTCACTATTTTGCCGAAAAAGGCTGTCCTCCAACAGTTGAAATCATTTCCGACAATACTGTCAAAATCATATTCGATACAGATAATCGCGGCAATGGATTTGCTGCATAAGGCAATCAAGGCATGTCCTGGATATTCTGAAGCTCACCGCCTTCTTGGCCAAGTTTTCTACCAGCAGGGCGAAATAGAGAAGGGTATGAATGAAGTCCTTGAGGCTCTTCTCATCGACCCCAAAAACATGTGGGCTCTCATCCTGATGGGAAACATCCTCGCCAACGGCAAGAACAATGCCGATGCCGCAGACAAGTATTACAAAAAAGTTCTAGAATACTATTATGACAGCGCCATTCGCTACATGAAGCAAGCCCTTGAATTGGACAATTCCTATACAAACAGCTATTATGGGATTGCTTTAGCATACTATCACAAGGATGATTTGGACAATGCTTTTGAATACGCAAGTCAAGGCGCGTTAAAGGGTGCAAACCGCGTAGAAGACCCCGGCGTCCGTCAAGAACTTTTGAAGCTGCTGCTGACCATTGCAAGAGACATTACTGAATCTACAGATTACGAATCCAAGGTATTTGAATTTGCTCACAGCCTTGAAACCAAGTATAATGTAACCATCAAATTTGAGCGCGATGACGAGCAGGACAC
>CACWJY010000024.1 GCA_902761355.1 Fibrobacter succinogenes
CGTTCGCCGCTATGCATTGCTGCACCGCTCGACTTGCATGTATAAGACACGCCACCAGCGTTCGTTCTGAGCCAGGATCAAACTCTTCATTAATTTTTTAAAGTCTTGGTCCCGTTACTTAATCACGTTCGTATTCATTGACTTTCCAAGAATCTCTTGGACCCGTCACTAAGCACATCTCCGATTCCTTCAATCTTCCCGGCGGCCTCGCGGGCCTCCGTCCTCTTCCGTTCGAGCTCTTCGGCTCTCCCGTTCGAGGGTGAGGCCAATTATAGAACTTTCCGTGACGGTTGTCAAGCCCTTTTGCGCATTTTTTTCACTTTTTTTCGATTTTTCGCCAAATGACGGGATTTAGTCCACATTTCCACCAATCTATCAACATTCTATGAACAGAAATTTTCTAATCACCGGCGATAGAGGCCGTCTATAGGGCGGTAAAAACTGAATAGTGCTGTTTGACGATGAACAAAAATATAGATCTAGAATTTTCTACTTAGAATAAACATGACTGCACGGAGGTCCCACTCACTACCAATCTGCTTTTGCAACAGTTCTTCGGTGGTCGGGTAACGGCGATTTTCGAACAAACGCTCGCGCGAAATCGTAGCCATCAGCATGCCGTTCCAGTTTTCGCTCACCTTAATAGAGGCCATCGGAGTCACATGCACCGTCACAAAGCCCGGATTGTATTCCTTGTACACTTCATCAAAATCATATTCGTGCTTGAAGCCGCTTGCATTCACCGAGAGCATCGCCATCGGTACACGCGCAAACGGCATCATATAAATTAACGTTCCGCCATACTTGTACTTGAATCCGTTCACTTGGTTGCTATTGCCCACTTTCCAAACCTGCCGGTCACTCGCCCCCGTGTAGGCGGAATACGTCAGCTCCGCAGACCCCTTCAAAATAATTTTGGTCCAGTTGCTTCTGGGCAAAAACGCCAACAGCGGGATCGTGAGTGTCGAATGGTAGCACACTCCGTAAACATAGTCCGTAAATACAATATCTTGTCTGTAATTTCTTTTTTCAGGATCATACACTCCCATGAACGTCGCCGTTTTACCATAATTCAAGGCGGTCCCCGTATTTAGCCCTACACCGAGCTCCAACAAGTGAAGAAGCTCTACGGCAGCATCTAGCCTTAAACCGAGTCCAGCAAAACTCACATCGCCCATCGCCAAGCCCTTTAGACTCGCCAATTTACCCATACCCTGCTGCAACCCAAAGCGGTACGCCCACGAAGGGGCTGCAAACGCAAAGAACGGCCAGTCATGCAAGGTTTCTGAATTTTTGAGGGAGTTATGCGGCAACACAATCGAGACAATCGAAAGAACGTTATCTCGAGTCACTTTAAGCGAGGTACTGTCGGTCTTAACAACAGGTGTATCGGACGGTAGGGAATCTCTCGTGGACTCCGGCTGCTCCGCAAAGGCAAACGCAACGCACAAAAGCGCCGTCATCAAAACCAACTTGCACCTATTCCAAAACATGATTTTGGAATATAGATAAAACCGATCCCCTTTCTGAATTTACGACTTGTCTTTTTGTGGAAAAATGGCGATAGACACAAGAATGCTAGCAAGCAACAAAAACGGGTAAAACATATAGGGAATCAAGTCGAAAGCACTGATGTTTGCATCGGGCAAAGCGGCAGATATAGCCGCAAGCGCCACAAGCATCTGAGCCCCGTAAGGCAAAATTCCTTGCACCACGCAGCTAAAAGTATCCAAAAGCGAAGCCGTCTTCTTGGGCAAAATGCAATACTCCTCGCCCATCTGCTTTGCAATAGGGCCCGCCATTACAATGGCTACCGTATTATTGGCCGTCGCAATATCTAGTGCACTTACCAAAAGACCCACGCCAACCTGACCGCTGCGGTGCCCCCTGAACACCTTGTGGATAAAATCGAGCAGCGCCGCAAATCCCCCATGAATGCGAATAAGTCCGCACAAGGCACTCACCAGCACCGCTACAAGAATCGTCTCGTACATTCCCGATATTCCATTCCCGATATTCTGCAAAAGTCCAATCATATCGAGGGGGCCAAAACCTACCATGATTATGGATGCCGCAACAATGCCCACAAGAAGTACCGTGAACACGTTAATCCCCGTAAGGGCAAGTGCAAGGACCAAAATATATGGTATCAACTGCATCAGGTTATACGAATTCTCGGCAACTGTCTTCGCCTCGGTCGCAAAAGAAATAGCCGTGATAATAACAATAGCAAGAATTGCCGCCGGGAGCGCAATCAAGAAATTAACGCGGAACTTATCTTTCATCTGACACCCCTGTGTCGACGTAGCCGCAATCGTCGTATCCGAAATGAAGCTTAGATTGTCGCCAAACATGGCCCCGCCAATGACCGTCGCCACGCAAAAAGGCACGCCGAAGCCCGCCATCTGAGCAACCTCGACCGCAATCGGGGAAACTACCGCAATTGTACCGACCGAAGTCCCCATGGCCGTAGAAACAAACGCCGCCACCACGAAAAGCACCACCACCGCAAACTGCGCCGGAATAAAGTCAAGCAACAAGTAGGCCGCTGCCGAGGCACTCGAACGCCCGAGAATCCCCGCAAAAATACCCGCACAAAGAAAGATCAGAATCATCAAAAAAATATTACGGTCGCCAAGGGCCCCCGCCATAACGTTCATCTTCTTGTCAAAATTCAGCTTGCGATTTTGAAGGCATGCCACAAAAATCGCCACCAGGAACGCCGCCACAATAGGGATATTGTAGAAGCCCATCGGAATTTTGAGGACATACTCAAACGTAATGCCAAGCCCCAAGTAAAGCACCAGGAAAACGGCGATTGGCAAAAGAGCCAAAGGATTACCCTTAATTTTCTGTTCTGATTTTTCGTTCTGCATGCACGAAAAAATAGAAAAGCAGCATTTCCGCCCGTTTGAAAATTTATTCAAAAATACCGGTTTAACCGACTTCTATCAGCATGCCTGTAAACATTTGCTCGGCGCGATCACCCAGGACTTCATGCAGAATTTCAAATGCGCGATTTCCGGTGCAGTGTCCCGTATAAATCTTCTGAACATCCAGTTCGCGCAGGCGCTCCGCAAAAGCGCGCACCACTTCATCCTTGTAACGGAACAGGTGGAATCCGCCAAGAAGCGCATAAATTTTTTTGCCGGGGAAGGTCACCTCGATTTCTTTTACGATATTGTCCGCGCCGCCGTGACTGCAGCTGTTCATGACAAACAGTCCCTTGGGCGTGTCGAACACAAGACTTTGTTCGTGATCGAAACTGTCGTAGCGGTACTTGCCGTTTTCCTTAATCGAAAGATGTGCTCGTTCGCCAATCGAGGAGAGGCCCGGCGTCTTGTGCGGAACTAGGTACACGTTCGGCGCAATCTGCATGTCGCCTTCGGCAAAACGGATGCGGTCGGCAAAGCGTTTCAGGAACCCCTTGTGGATTCCGATGTATTCGTGGTACGTGAAATGGCCAATTAATTTGTGCGCATGGTAGCAGTTCTCGCCAGCACCTTTTCGCAGATAGAAGGGAGCGATCTTGTTGAGCGCGAAGAACTTGGCCATGCCGTCGCTGTGGTCAAAATGCGCGTGGCTCAAGACGCCGATGTCCACTTTCGAAAGGTCCACGCCCATCACACCAGCATTTTTAGCGAACAGATGCGATGCTCCCGTATCGAGCAAGTAACGTTTGTCCTCAAATTCTATATACACCGACAGGCCCCACTCGCCAAAGAGCTTGCGGGAACAACAACTGCCTGCGATGTTGTCAATGAGAACCTGGACTTTCATTTGCTGCGGATTCGCTAAAGAGTTTTACCATCACTAAAGGCATTGCCGACGCGGCGTTCCATCACGTAATAGCCATGGCCCGCAGAATCGTAGCACACCGGAGCGAGTTTTTCTACAGAAAGTTTTCCGTTTTCGTCCAACGCAGAATCATCGACAGAAACATTCACAATTTCGCCGAGCAAAAGCTCCGAATCTTCGTCGTAACTCACAAGCTTGCATTCCAGCGCAAGCGGGAGTTCAGCAATCAGCGGAGCATCCACATGAGCGCTCTTGACAGAGGTCAAGCCGGAATGAGCAAACTTGTCGGCAACCTTATTGCCCGAGGTCACGCCCAGGTAATCAATCGCCTTGATGTTCTTGGCCGTCGCCATGCTGACGGTAAAAGCCTTGCGCGCAAGAATATTCGGCATGGTCTTATGGCTGTGAGCCACGTAAATAGCGACCTGGTTCGTGTCGCTAATGGAGCCCCAAGCGGCTACCATGGCATTCGTAGAACCGTCTTCGTTATACGTCGCAATCACCAAGGTAGGCTGCGGGTACAAATAAGCTTTAACACCGAGATCTTTGCGCATTGTTTGCTCCTTTTGAAAAATTTATCGACCTTCCCTAAGTCTGAACGCCACGCAGGCGATGTCGACGACACGCGGGAGGCTCATTTCGCGACTCATGCCCTGCGGCAAGTTGCGGAAGCCCACGTTCTGGATTTTTTCGTAAAGTTTCTGGATAGTCGCGGCGACAGAATCGCCGGCGCTAGCATCCAATTCCGAATTGCTGGCGGCATTCTGTAACAGGTTCAAAAGCACAAAGCCCGCGCCCAGGCGCTGTTGCTTGTCGACAAGCGTGTTGAGGCGCGAGGTGTCGGACACCAGGAACCCGATTTGCAACAAAGTATCTCCAGAAAGTTTCACCTTGACTTGGCGTTCAACCGCAGAGGTGGGGCGCACCGATTTTTGCAAGGGTTGCATATAGCCTACAAACGGACGCGGTTGCGGCACTTCGGCAAGCTCAGTGACCTTGGTTTGTTCGTTTTTACCAGTTTCTGTGGATCCTATCAGGCCTTCGGCCTTCCAGGATGACATTGCAGATTTAGCGCATTCGGCCTTGTAGTTTGCCATAATCACGATGTTATCGGCAAGGTCGAGATAGTCGCCGCAAGCACCTGCCACCAGAATAAAACTGTAGCCCTGTGCCGAAATTTCACGAATGCGGTCCGTCAGCGGAATCAGCGGTTCGCGGTCATCGCCCAGGAGCTTGCGCACGCGCACGTCACGAATCAAGAAGTTGACCGCCGAGGAGTCTTCGTCAATCAGGAATGCCCTGGAGCCCGCTTCCATGGCTTCGAGCAAGTTCGCAGCTTCGCTGGTAGAGCCCGACGCTGAAAGTGTATTGAAATTCTTGGTCGAAACGCCGCCCGGCAAGTCGCGCACGAACTGCGACAAGTCTGTGCCGCGCACGCTGCGGCCGTCTTCGACGCCCACGCGGAGTGCCGATTCGTCAATCACAATTCCTTCGCGACCGTCTCCCGGAATATGCGGATAGACCGCGCGGGTCAAGGCCTGCAATAAAGTCGACTTTCCATGGAAGGCGCCACCCGTAATCACGGTGATTCCCTTCGGGATTCCCATGCCGCGAATTTCGCGACCGCATACATTCAAAGTCACCGCCATCTGTTCGGGAGCGCTAAACGGCACCGCGCCTTCAAGCGGCAATTCGCTCAAACCAGAGGCTCGCGGAAGCACTGCGCCATCGGGCACGAATGCGCACAGTCCGCGGCTTTCAAGTTGGGCCAAAATTTCCTTGCGTTCGGCAAGTACACGAAAATGTTCCTGCAATGCAGCCTCGTCGGACTTACTGTAATAAAGACCTGCCGACACCAAGTCCGGCAATACCATCGTCAAAATTTCAGCAGCAGTTTCGGCCTGAATCTTACGGCCTTCACCCGGGAGCCTTACCTGCAGGCAAGCCCGGAGCTCGCCGTTGTCAATCCACAGGGAATTTCGCACCAGCATCTCGGGTCCAGCCGTATCGAATACGATTGCGGCGTCTTTATCGGGATACTTTTCTTTAACCAGTTGCGAAAGCTTGCGGTGCAAGAAATCGCTCAGCGCCAAGCGACGTTCAAAAGACCCGCCCCATTCGCCCGCGTAACCGAGCATCGAAAGATTCGCCTTAATCACGACTCTAGAAGCCGGTGCATACGGATCACCCTGCACATGCAGGAATTCTAGCGCAAAGTCGCCAAAATCCCATGGTTTGTCTGCAAGAGACTTGTAGAGGCCGTAATTTTTGCCGTTTAAAGTGCGAATTTTCTGGTAAAGGGCTTTCATATGTTGAAAAGTAGTTTTTTAGAGGCGCATTTTTAACACGCGTTTCTAAACTTTTGCACAAAAAAAATTTAAATTCCTAAAAAACTTTATATTTTATATACAACCAAAAGGAGAGATCCATGAAGAAACTTTACATTTTTGCGCTTATGGTCGCATTCCTCGTTACTTCTGCCGTAGCAGATGACGATCCACCTCCGCGTGGCAAAGCTGCTACCGTAACGATTATTACGAACCCGCCTAACAGCGACGTGTTCCTCGGTGGCGAACCTCTCGGCAAGAGCCCCATCGAAAACCTGAGCGTCAAGTCTGGCCGTCAGACCCTCGTGGTCATTGACCAGGGTTACGAACTGGTGAACCAGCGTGTGAACATTTGGCCGGGTAACGACAAGCGCAACGTATTCGACTTCGGCACCAAGATTCCTAAGGGCAACATCAAGGTGACCACCATTCCAGGCAAGTGCCTTATCTACGTTGACGGCGACAACTCCGACAAGACCGACGGCGCTCCGCTCACCATCCACAACCTGGATGCCGGTGACCACGTGGTCCGTGCAGAATGCTCCAACCGCAAGTCTGCCGAAACCCTCGTGACCGTCAAGGGCGAAGAAACCGTCGAAATCACTCTCGATGCCTCGGGCAAGAAGAAGAAAAAGTAATTTCTCTCTCAACGGTTTATACCAAAAACCTCCGACTTCCGCCGGAGGCTTTTTATTTATATTTTCGCAGTATTTGTAAACTATTTAGGCAATTCAAATGAAACGCTTAATTTTATTCCTTGCATCAGCCCTTTTGCTTTGCTCCTGCGCGAACAAGGCCATGACCCGTTACGAAACCCTCGCCCCAGTCCTTAAAAAAGAAGGCTTTGAGGGAACCATTCAGAAAATCGAAAAAGAAAAAGATGACCTCTATGGAGAAAAGAGCGCCTTCCTGTACCATTTTGACGAAGGCATGCTTTTCCATTATGCCGGCAAAAATAAGGAAAGCATCAAGCACTTTGAACAGGCCGAACAGATTTACGAAGACCTGTACACCAAGTCTGTCACCAACGAGGCAGCGGCCTTAGTCACCAACGACAACATCCGCCCCTACCGCGCACGCCCCTTTGAAGTACTGCTAATGTACCAGTACCAGATTTTGAATTACCTGGCCATTGGTGATTTGGACGGGGCCCTCGTCGAAGTCCGTAGGGCACAGATTGCCTCAGAAGCCCTTTACCAAAAAGACAAGGAAAAGGTGAATGACAACGGCTGGCTGCGCTACCTGAGCGCTATTGTCTACGAAATGGCCGGCGAAGAAGACGACGCGGCAATCGCCTACCTCAAGGCAGCCAAGGCATTCGAAGAAGGCAACGTAAGCATGCCCAAGGAAGTATGGGAATTCATCAACGAAAGCCTTACCAACATGGACCGCGCCGACGACCTGAAGAAACTCAAGAGCACCCCGCTCGCAAGCACCCCGAAGGCAACCGAAGCCCGTCAGAAAGGCCAGGAAATCATCGTTGTGGGTTATGCGGGCCATAGCCCCATTCTCGGCGAAATGTACCTGTCGGGTACTTTCGTCAGCGCAGGCGCCATCAACCTGACCTATAAGGACGGCAAGACCGGCAAAATCAATTCGTTTACCTTGATCGCTCCCCCCGTCGCAGGGGCAGGCAGCAATACATTCCACATAGGATTCGCCCTCCCCGAAAAGAAAGACCTTCCCCAGCGGACAAGCCTTTTTAGCGTGAATCTGGACGGCAAGATGCGCGTCGCTCCCGAAAGAGTGGCAAACATCGGTGCAGAACTCGACCAGAACATGAGAGACGAGAACGCGACCACCATGGTCCGCACCGCAACCCGAGTGGTTGTCCGCACGATCGCCGCCCAAAAGGCAAAATCGGCAACCAACACCGGCAACGGAATCTTTGACCTAGTGAAAAACATTGCCGTAGACGTGGGCCAAACCCAGCTTGAACAGGCAGACCTCCGTATAGGGCTATTTATGCCTAATACCATTAACGTCACCCGCATTCCTGTTGACGCAGGCGACCACGACGTTACCATTTCAGTCATGGATGGCCAGGGACGGTTTGTTGGGGACTACCGGCTAAACAAGATTAAAGTCGGCAAAGGACAGAAAAAAATTATCATCGCCCCCTCAATTGATTGATTTTAGGCATATTTTTCAAAAATTTATATCCGCTTTTCGAAAATATTATCTAGTTTCAATGGCAAACGTTTAAGGAGTACTTCATGAACTTTAAAGCTCTAATCGCTGCTGGCGCTTTGCTCGCCACCCAGTCCTTTGCCATTATTGGCTTTGGTGGCCACTATGCCCCCGGATTCGGCACCAA
This sequence comes from Fibrobacter succinogenes, assembly GCA_902761355.1. Taxonomy (GTDB): domain Bacteria; phylum Fibrobacterota; class Fibrobacteria; order Fibrobacterales; family Fibrobacteraceae; genus Fibrobacter; species Fibrobacter succinogenes_M. The sequence goes on from CACWJY010000024.1 coordinate 8,443, forward strand.
GATGAAGGGAATGACCGCACCCGCTCCCGTAACCACCGACCAGACCGTCTCTATCATGCACGGCGGTTTTGACGGCACTATGCAGGGTTTTGGTTTTAAGCTGTGGGTTGACCTGCTCCCGATTATCGACATCGAAGCCACCTTGAACTTCCAGATGGGTTCCTACGACGCCTCCCTCTTTGTCGTCAACCCCAAAAGCCCGACTGTCGTGACCGAAGTTCCTCTCGAAATTGAACTGGGCGGTACCCCGTTTGGCAAGGCAAGCCCCAAGTTTGTCGCCATGACCGGTGACCTCTCTATCACCTACCCCATTACGTTCTTGCCGATTATCCGCCCCTATATCGGCGGTGGTCTCTCTTACCACCTGAACAGCTTCGTCTTGAACCAGCAGTTTGTCTCTAGCGTGATTGACGGAACTACGCAAGAAATGATTACTGTCCTTGCCCAGATGGACCCGACCGACCCGGCTTCTGTGGCCTTGGCTCAGGAAAAGAGCCAGCAGCTCGGCGAAACCATGAAGCAGAAAGTCCAGGATGCGGCTCTTAACGAAGGTCTGACCAAGAGCCTTGGTGGCCACATTCTGGTTGGTCTGCGCGCCAAGCTCCCCATTATCCCGATTGCAGCCTACGGTAACTTCAAGTACTACATCGGCGGCAAATATCCGAGTGAAATCGATTCCGGCAATATGACCGTTGAACTCGGTGTCGGCCTTGCAATTTAATCACAATCCCAGGTAAAATAAATGACGACTGAAAATACAAGCAGCACCAAAATCCTTATTATCGAAGATGAAATCGCCATTGCCGAAGGCCTTATCGACCTCTGCAAGCTGAACGGCTATATTGTTAAACACTGCGCTGACGGCGAAAGCGGCCTTGCCGAAGCCCTGACGGGTCAATACAACCTGGTTCTTCTTGACCTGATGCTCCCGGGTATCGATGGCTTTACCGTTTGCGACAAGATCCGCGAAAAGGACAGGAGCCTCCCCATTATCATCCTGTCTGCCAAGAATGCCGACGACGATATCATCAACGGTCTTAAGTTCGGTGCCGACGACTACATTCCGAAGCCGTTCTCTGTGCCCATGTTGCTTGCCCGTATTGATGCCGTGCTCCGCCGCAGCCGTCAGACCATGGAAAATGAAGGCAAGCTCGTTGCCGGAAGCCTGCGCGTGAATTTCCGCGAATACACTGGCACCCGCGGTACCGAAGAACTTGCCTTTACCCGCAAGGAAATCGAAATTCTCGAATACCTGTGGAACAACCGCGATCACGCCGTCCCCCGTTCCGAACTGCTGCGTAAGGTCTGGGGCTACGAAAATGCTGACTCTGTCGACACCCGTACCGTGGACATCCACATTACCAAGCTCCGCAAGAAAATCGAAGATGATCCCTCTCATCCGAAGCTGTTGGTGACTTTCCGTGGTGAAGGCTATCAAATGCGGTCCGCTCCAGAATGCGACAAGTAAGTCTTAACGCCTTACTTAGCTATTTGAAAAAACACCAGGCTGTTATCAAGGAAAGCCTGGTGTTTATTTCCATTTTTCTAGTCATCGCCATACCACTTACGATTTTGTTCGTAAAGACCTACGAGCAGTCGACCGCCCTCGAAGAAAAGAAAATCGACGAGCGCGTGGATGCCGCATACGAAAGCCTAAGGCTCAGGCTGTCTTCAGACTTTAATCTGGAAAACAGCCGTTCCTACAAGGACTATGGCATCTTGAACTCCATTACGGTGATTGGCGGCAATAGCCGACTCTTCTCCGAATTTTTTTCGTTCCCCGATTCGAGCGGTCCATATTGCGACTTTGACTCCCTGTACAGACAGTGCCGTAAAGGCCTGGTGGGACATTTTCAGATTTCGCACAGCGGCGAACTTTTGACACCTTTCTATCCCGACACCAGCACCGGTATCGGAAAATCGATGTGGGACAACTTCTCTTTTGCCGACCAGGAACAAAGAAAGAAAACCCGCGATTTGATACAGCACTTGCTTGACATGCTCGACATCAAGAACGGGCTCCCCAAGCGCACCGTACAGACGCTAGACTCTACCGAGGCAATCGACCAACTTTACGACGAAATTCCTGACCTGCAGATTCCAACCCGCATAGAGCTCACCTCCGAAGAGGAAGCCCTGACCTACATGGCTGAAACGGCAAAGAACGACACAAACGCCACCTCGGATATCCCGATTTTTAATGGAACCAACACCAACGTCAACATCACGGACCTAAAGATCCGCATGACGACGGAATACATCGTGTTCTTCCGCACCATCTATATCGGCATGCTCCCCATTGTGCAGGGCTTTGTGGTCGACAAGGGAATCTACCTGAACTACATGACTCAGGAAGAACAGCTCGCCTACACAGAACTGCCCTACGCCATAGAGCTCGTAAGCGAAGACAAGGTGTTGCTCACCATAGGCAAGCACAACGATTCTTACACCTTAAGAACCAACAGGCCACTACCGCCACCATACGAAAAGATAAGCTTCAAGATGTACGCGAGTCCCTCGGCCAACACGACCGGGCTCACCATCCTCTTTAGCGGCATTATCTTGTTGATTGTGATTGCGACCTGCCTTGTAACCATCTACCGTTTTACGCAGAGCAAGGTGGCTCTCGCCTCCAAACGCCAGGACTTTGTATCGGCCATTACACACGAACTAAAGACTCCTCTTACCGCCATCAAGATGTATGCGGAACTCTTGCAGAACTCGTGGGTGGCAAACGAAGAAAAAAAGCAACGGTACTACGGCCAGATTGCAAGCGAAGCCGACCGACTTTCGCGCCTGATTCAGAACGTTCTTAACTTGTCTAAACTCGACGGAAACCGTTGGAACGTACAACTTCGCAAGGAACGTCCCAAGGCAGTACTTGACGACTTTATTGCAACTTATAGCAAGAACATCGAGAAACAAGGTTTCGAACTTACCGTATCGACCGACACAGACGCAGACAACGTGGCGCTCCTGATTGATCGCGACGCCGTGATGCAGATTCTGATGAACCTAGTCGACAACTCGCTTAAGTTCTCCAAGAACGCAAGCTACAAGATGATCAGCATCGAGCTGCGAGTCAACGGCGGCGATATGTATCTGGCGGTGCGTGACTACGGTCCGGGCATTCCGGCTTCCGAAATGAAGAAGGTGTTCCAGGAATTCTACCGCGTCGAGAACGAGATGACTCGTTCGACGAGCGGAACTGGCATCGGTCTTTCGATGGTGAAAAAACTCTGCACGCTCACCAACATGAAGATTGAAATCGAAAACGTGAATCCGGGCCTCAGGACCAAGATTCACTTCCCGCCGCTAGATATCTAGCAAACTAGGGAACTGGTTTTCGAAAATTGAAATAGTTATTTAACAGGCATTGTAAAAGTCATGTAAAAGTCGCCCTGGATTTAAGTCCGGGGCGTTTTAAGTAACATTTTTCTAAATAAAATATCTCACCCCATCGACTCATTTTTTAGTATTTTTAGGGTGCCTAGATTAAGATTGAAGGCAGAAACGAGGAGCACGTTATGACTCAAGAAGATATCTTGAACAACCCGGAAAAGTACGACCTTTCTATTGAAACTGTCGGAAAGGGGACCCTGAAATCCCCCATGAAGGGAGTTCCCTTTGTATCGGAGTCTGAACGAGTCAGCCTTACGGCAGACGTCGGTCGCATTCAGGATTTTTGCAAGCGTGGAGTCGAAATTCCCTCGCTTGAAGCGGCCGGACCTCGCGAAACGATTTTCCACGACCCCGCCTGGACGCGCGCAGGTATCGTGACTTGCGGCGGTCTTTGCCCGGGCCTTAACAACGTCATCAAAGGCCTTGTGCAGGTGCTGTGGTTCGACTACGGTGTAAGGAACATTTTCGGTATTCCCTACGGTTATCGCGGCCTAAACCCTGCCTACGGTTATTCCCCCATTATCTTGAACCCCGACGTGGTGGATGCCATCCAGGAAGACGGCGGTACCATTCTCGGCAGTTCCCGCGGAAACCAGGACGCCAAGGTCATGGTCGACACCCTGATGCGCCTGAATATCAACGTGCTGTTCTGCATTGGCGGTGACGGCACGCTCCGTGGCGCACACGATATCGCGCAAGAAATCAAAAAGCGCCACCAGCCTATTTCGGTCATCGGCATCCCGAAGACGATCGACAACGACTTGAACTTGATTGACCGCACCTTCGGTTTCGAGACCGCCGTGCTTTCCGCTACCGATGTCATCACCAGCGCCCATAACGAAGCAAACGGCGCCTTCAACGGCCTTGGCCTTGTCAAGCTCATGGGCCGCGACTCGGGCTTTATTGCTGCCTACGCAGCCTTGGCCACGACCGTCGTGAATATCTGCCTGGTCCCCGAAGTACCCTTTACACTCGACGGTCTCTTCAAGGCGCTCGAAAGCCGTTACAGCAGCGGCAAGACGCACGCCGTGGTGACCGTCGCCGAAGGCGCCGGACAGGAACTCTTCAAGGATCAGCCTGAACGCAAGGATGCAAGCGGCAACATTTTGAAGAACGACATCGGCGAATTCCTGACACGCAAAATCAAGGAACATTTCGACCAGGTCGGCAAAGAAATCAACATCAAGTACTTTGACCCGAGCTACATGGTGCGTAGCATCCCGGCTCAAGGCACCGACGCCATTTTCTGCTTCCAACTCGCCGAAGCCGCCGTACACGCAGGCATGGCCGGCAAGACCGACATGGTCGTGGGCAGCATGAACAACGCCTTCTCGCATGTGCCTATCGAATACGCCGTGAGCGAACGCAAGAAAATCAACCCCAACGGAGCACTCTGGCACGCCGTCCTCGGAATTACGCGCCAACAGGACTATTTCTCCGGCAAGGGCAAGGGAAAGAAGTAATCCAGAATTAGCCGAAAACGTCATCCAGAACTTCGGCGCCACGCGTCGAAGCTAAAGGATGTACTAACTAATAATAATTGTTTGGAATTTAGGAGGAAAAAGTCATGCTAAAACAAGAAGATAAAGTCCTTATCCGCACTGCCTTGATGGAATATCGCTATCTTTTATTCAAGACCTACCACGGCACCGACGACGAAAAAAATCGGATTGCCCAGCTGAACAGGGTCTTGCAAAACTGGAAGGTATAGTAAAGCGATAATGAAACGTGCTTGGGTAACAATCCTGCTCCTGCTAGCATGGGGAATTGGTTTTGCGAACGAAGACCTCCGCATTGCCGACTCTTGCTACGCCGCCCGCGCAGAACGCGCTAAGGGAGACAAGGCCGACCCCAAGAACGCACGGCTCATGATAGACCACTACCTAAAAGCCATGGACGATTCCTCTGTTTTGGAAGAAGCCACGGAAGGTTATGTCAAGAGTCTGTTTTTTTCTTTCCGTTTTGTACATTTTGAAAAGCACCAGCGCAAGGCGAAACTTGACAGCCTAAAAACCATCAGCGAAGCCGCCTACCAGAAGTTCCCGAAAAACAGGGAAATCGCACATGTTTACGCATCGGCCCTTTCGATGTGGGGTAACGAACGCGGTGCTCTTACTTCGGTTAAAGAAGGGGTTGCCACCAAAGTCCGCGATGTCGCCATTATGGCCGAAGACTATCAAGTGCTCGGCCGCGCCCACTACGTGCTGCCCTACGTACCGCTGGTGCTTTCGTGGCCCGACAAGAAACTCGCCGACAAGTATTTGAGCCTTGCCCTCGAAAAAAATCCGCGGGATTTATACAACTATTTCTTTTTGGCGGAACTCCGCTTTGACCAGAAACGCTACGCCGACGCCCTCGATCTCATAGATCGTGGCCTTTCGCGCGGCGTGCGTACCAACTTTTTCTTGGAAGACAAGCGTGGCCGCTGGCAGCTCAAGGAACTGCAGAAAAAGATTAACGCAAAACTCGACAAGAAATAAAAGATGCCGGACTAAACCCGGCATGACAATAAAGGAAAGCACCGCCAAAGCGGTGCTTTTAAAATCAAGGCCTGCGTGATAAACTATTAACCAGCCTGGACAGCGGTGAGTGCGATCGTATAAACGATGTCTTCCACCAGTGCGCCGCGGCTCAGATCGTTCACCGGCTTGGCGAGACCCTGCAACATCGGGCCGATGGCAATCGTGCCATGGGCACTGCGCTGCACGGCCTTGTAGCCGATGTTACCAGCAGAGAGGCTCGGGAACACGAACACGGTTGCCTTGCCGGCGACGGTGCTGCCCGGGGCCTTCAAAGAACCTACGCTCGGCACGGTCGCCGCGTCGTACTGCAGCGGGCCATCCACGAGCATTTCGGGGCGGGCTTCCTTCACAATCTTGGTGGCTTCGCGAACGAGGTCTGCATCTGGGCCCTTGCCGCTGTTCATGGTGCTGTAGCTGAGGAGTGCCACGCGACTGGGGAGGCCAAAGGCCTTCGCGGTGTCGTCGCACTGCTGAGCAATGCCAGCGAGTTCTTCGGCGGTCGGGTTCAGGTTAATGGCGCAGTCGCCGTAAATGTAAGTCTTGTCGGGCATGCACATGAAGAACACGGAGCTCACGGACTTGACACCCGGAGCGCACTTGATCACCTGCAAAGCCGGACGCAAAGTATCGGCGGTAGAATGGATGGCGCCAGAAACAAGGCCATCGACTTCGCCCATCTTGAGCATCATGGTGCCGAGCATTACGTTGTCTGCAAGAGCGGCACGAGCCTGGTCTTCGGTCATGCCCTTGGACTTGCGGAGTTCCACGAGAGTCGGCACATACTTTTCGGCGAGTTCTGCAGACGGTTCAATAATTTCGATATCGGCCGGGAGCGTCACGCCCTGTTCCTTAGCAACAGCAAAGATTTCGTCCTTCTTGCCGATAAGCACCGGCACTGCAATCTTGCGGTCAATCACGAGCTTGGCAGCCTGCACGGTACGCGGTTCAGAACCTTCAGGCAGCACGATGCGCTTCTTGGCCTTAGAAGCCTTCAAGAGCAAGCCTGCGCGGAACATGGCCTGGCTGGTCTTGCGTTCGGCCGGGGCTTCAGCTAAATCCTTGGCGAGGCACTTGCAGCAAGCGAGCAGGCGCTTGGGGCAGAACAAGTCGGCGTCTTCGCCGTCAGAATAAATCTTTGCATCGAGGGCGGTTGCCAGAGAGTCGTTGTACTTCTGGGCCATCACGTCGCTCATGCCCTGTGCACCTTCGACCACTACGGCATCCACGGAATCAAAGTCCTGCGAAAGGAAGTCAGCCGCAATCTTTTCCATAAGTACTGCAGAATTGTGGGCCTTGAGTTCCTTGACTGCTTCGGCACCGTTCACGCAGGGCTTGTAGGCGGCGGCAATCAGGCCAGCGCCTGCGACAGCATCCATGACTTCCTTGACTTTGGCTTCCATATTGGCGGAGGCGACCAGATACACTCGATTCATAAAAAACTCCTGTTGATTTTAAATTCCGCCTTAAAAATTAGGATTTTGAGACTCCGGGGGCATGCTTTTCCGGTTAAAAAAAGAGATTTTTTTGCTGTTTGACGCTAATCCAACAAAAAACTTATAAAAACGATACATTGTTAAGCAAGATTTGCAGAAGGAATCCTCAAAAAAGCTATTTTTACGCACGGTTGACATGTGTTTGGGATTATTATGGAGAGAGCGGATGAAGTGCAAAAACTTTTTCCGGGGTTTGGTTTTATTCCTGACCCTATTGGCAATGAACACATTTGCCCAGGACTATGTCGCCATAGCCCATGTGATTTACGATGGCAACGGCCTTTTTTACGCCGACAATGAAAAGGACGCAGACCTCAAATTCAAGCCGCTCACTAAGGGCGACAACGGTACCTTCGACATCAAGTTTACCGATGAACGCCTTAAGGCGAGTGCCATTGGCAAGCGTCGGTTGCGCTTTGGCCTAAAGTGTACCGAAGAAACCCCCGACTGCGAAACCTACCTGAATCCGGAAATAGAGAACAAGCCGCTCCTTAAAGAGCTGTTCCCCGATTACGAGCAGGGTAAAGAAAACCAACCCATCTACGAAGTATGGGTGGAAATTGGCGAAGACGGAAAGGTAACGCTGTACGACGAAACCAACAAGCCATCTATTGCGGTCCCCACACTCAAAACAATCCGCTTCTTTGCCCCGTGGACCAACACCGGCGTAAAGATGCACCTGAACGGCACGTCGTACAATATGACTCCCATCGAAGAGGTCTATTGCGGCTGGTTCGAAAAACAGGCTATCCTTTCTCCTAAAGACGTCTACGTGTACTTCAAGCAGTCCCTCGGCGAAAAATATATCGGAGCCGAAGGTCTTTATACAGACAAGATTGATATCAATCAAGAAATCCGCCTGGACTCCATCCTCAAAATTTCGGATACCGTCTGGGTCTTGGCCTCCATGTACAGTGAACCGGAACTCTACTCGGAATTCCCAGAAGAACTAGGCGACTGCCCCATCAAGAAACTCCCGGTCATGATGTTCGACTGGCTGCATGGAAAAGCCGACAACGACACAGAAAACAGAACCCTAAAAGCCGGAACCACCAGCCAAGACTTCGGTACCGGTGGATGCAAAAAGAACAACGGCGAGGCTATTACTAAAGGCATGGTCGAGTCTGAACTTGGTCCCAACGGCGTTCCCGTCCGAGCAAATCCCTTCCCCGAAAACTGCGAATACACCGACCACCTAGACAACTGGTTTATTCCAGAATCCCTGGCCGTAGACTCCAAGGGCAACAAGCTCACCAACAGCACCTGCCGCGACTTATATATTTCTTTGGACAGTGCAGGATTCTGGCTTGCCGAAGTTTCGATGGACAATATTTCTAGGGGTAACGAAGCCAATAATGGCGGCATGTTCCTGCTGGATAATTTCCAATACCTGGATTCTGCGAAGACGGTTCCGAACCCTTACTACGACAGCATCTTTTCTGAAAAATACGGAAACACTTATCACAACTACGGCTTTACCATGGCCATTCAGGCCCAGTTCGAATACGTGAAAGGCCAGTACTTTGAATTCCTGGGTGATGACGATGTCTGGGTGTTCATCAATAACAAGCTCGTCGTGGATATCGGCGGACAACATAAAGCTAAAAATGGAAGCGTCAACCTAGATGACCTTGGACTAACAGAAGGCGAAACATATCCGTTCCGCATTTTCTACGCCGAACGACATAACAACCAATCCAACTTCAAGATGCGCACCTCCATGGACCTGAAGGCCGAGGCCAGCATGCTCCTGCAAGATGTTCTAACCGGCGATCCCAAAATCATCAAAAAAGATGTCTACGAAAAGATTCGTAAAAAGGCTCTTTCCTGTGACTTCCTGTCTTCTGCAACGGACACCACGATAGAACGCGGTCCCTCGGACTTTGTGCTGTTCGGCAAGGCCCTCGGTAAAAACGGCGAAGCCCTCAAGATACTCGACTCCGCCTATTACAACGGCATCACTATAAGTAATGACTTCACGACCGTTACCATCGATCTCAAGAAGCTCAACGAGGCCCGACTGCTCCCGCCTGGGAACTACTACATCCGCGTACGCCTCAGGAGCAACACGGACGAATTCAAGGACATCCCCTTCACCATCGACCCCTACGAACTCCCGAGTATCGCCTTTGCAACAGCCAAGGATTCCAGTTACTTTGTTCTACACCCCTACACGGGTGACACCATTTACTTTGACAAGGTCTTCAGAACTCTCGGCGACAGCGCAAACCGCGATATCTCTAGCGACGTTCTGCCAATTAGCCTAGTTCCGGGCAAACCGATGTGGGCAGGCCGCCTGTACCCCGTAAACATCATGTACGCCGAAGAATGGGCCGTTATCTATAACGGCATCGAAGTAAACCTTACCTCTTCGGACCCGAACCTGATTGTATGCGACTCCATGGGCAATACAATTAGTTCTGTGCAACTCTATTCGGGAAGGGCATCTTTCTTTGTCAAAGGCATAGACGAAGTCAAAAAGGCAACGCTCACCGCATCCTCCGCCGGAGCAAAGAACGCCTCCATCAACTGGATCAACATCGACATGGCAGTCCCGCCAGTACCCTTTGTCGAGGCAGCCTACATTTATGACAGAACAGGCGACGGTCGCGCCGACAGCATCTGGATTCAGTTTAACAAGCCTATCGACGCCAACACAAGCCTCGACTACATGAAATTCACTTTCGGAGAACGCTTTGACCAGGAATACCATCCGGTCATCAACGAAGACAGGATTACCGCGACACTTGCCGCCAACGTAGGCAGTTTTGGCCCGGATATCTTTACCGGCGGAAACGACTCTGCCTATTCGGGCAAGGTGGACCTCCAGTATACCTACACCGATCCCGAAACCAGGGACGTATACGACTTCCCGATTAACGGCATCTTGACCGATAGCGTAGGCCCCGTGATTCTTAAAGCCGAAGTCAAGTACCTCAAAGACGAAAACACGCAGCTTACGCTCACCTTTAGTGAAGGCATAAATGGAAACAACGCGAGCGAAGAACTGTTCCGTTTCCATTGCCACAAAAATGACAATCAGGATTCCATCGTAAAACCCGCCAGCGGCGAAGTCGGCACCATCCCTGCCAACCAGTGGAAACTCGTCTTCCCGAAAGGCAGCAGCCAGGATGTCGTACCTATCGTCGGCGATTCCGTCAGGTTCAGGCCGCCTTCACAGCTAGGCATGGCCCGCGACCTTGCCGGTGTAGGCCCGCACGAAAACAACCCGTTCGTACGCATTACCGGCGAACAGAGAGTTACCGTCACAAGCCCGAAGGTCGTGACACTCAAGCCCGGAAGCGTTGTATTCGACAGCGCAAGGGCAATCATCCAAAGCCCCGAGGCAACCGTCCCCAAACTTGCCCCCAGCAACGTCATGAGCGCAGAACAGGCCGCGGCGACCTACGGCACGCAAGGTCATTTCTTGGGTGACCTAGACATGGCAGAACTTGTCGAGAATGAATTCGAAATCATCAAGGCCGCCGTAAGGAACACCCCCGAATACGAAGACCACAGCGCCCCGCCTAACGCCGACGGCACACTGCCTACAAAGAAAGTCGAAGACATTATAGCAGAAGTTGCCGCAGGCACAATATCCATTAGGGACGCCCAGAAACGCTACTGGCTAGACCCTGTTATAGTAGATGCCTACGAAAACGGCCTCTTAGACAACACCAACATTGCCGACTATCGCGACGGAAGCGAAGCCGCCAAGCAAAAGGTTGTACGCGCCCTTGCATACAACATGGAACTGCATTACGAGACCATCTACTACACAAGCCTCGGACACTTTGTAAGCCGCAGCGAAGGAACCATTACCTGTAACGATACGCTCTTTATGGCTAACGGGGCAAACAACTGCATCGAAAACGACGGCAAGTTGTACCTCGCCTGGAACACGCGCGCCAATAGCGGCAGGTTGGTCGCAACAGGCGTCTATATCGCCCGCCTCAAGATTCGCGTCAAGATTAACTCCAAGACGATCACCGACCGCACGCAGGATTTCTTGTGGGGTTTCCGCCGCGGCAAGGTGAGCGCCTTCGAACTCGGGATTTTCTAACAACATTCCCCCGTTTTGCCAAGCGCCCGTTGGGGCGCTTTTTTTGTTCTCAAAAAAAAGGCAAGCTATTCGCAAGCAAAAACGACCGCTATTTTCGGGAATTTCTCTCCCAAAAAACGCATTTTACACGTTTGTTAAGCATAATTAACGTTTTTAGGTTCTCACCTAGTTGATTTTTGGGCAAAAAAAATTTATTTCTAATACGTAACATTTATAAATGCATATATATGGGCTTTTGGCCCCTAGGAGATGTGGATGAGGTGCGGATTCATGAAAAGAGCAATCTGGTTGCTCGCTTTACTTGTACCTGCAGCAACGGCTGCGGATTATTATATAAAAGCGACTTATGATAACAATAAGTCGGCCTATATTATTGTAGAAACCTTATGGGGAAAGCAATGCACAAACATCAAAAATGGGCTTGCTTTTTCTACTGATGACATCGCCCTAGAAGAATTCGCCATTTATAAAAGCGAAGCCTGCAATAATAAAAATTTAGTTGCCACCATTTCTGGAGCAGAACTCTACGCCGAATCCGATTCTGTGGTTATTACCATTGATAAAAATGGAAAATGGGATTTTGCAAACAAGCCTAAAGAAGACCCCAAAGACAATCCCCAGAACCCGAACAATCCGCAAAATCCAGATAATCCTCAGAACCCTGACAATCCCCAAAACCCAGGCCAACAAAATCCCGGCAAGCAGGATCCTGTTCCTGCAAAGAATGGCCTGACCTACATCGCCTTTTTCCCGCCGTGGAGCAACACCAACGCCCAGCTTTACGTGAACGGCGAAGAAGCCATAAATATGCTTCCGGTCAAAAACGGCTCTAACTATTTCTGCGGATGGTTCATTGCTGCCATCAAGACTCCCACAGACGGATTCGATGTCTACTTCAAGCAGACTATCGGTCCTCATTTTGTCGGTGCCGCAGGACTCGTTCAAACAGAACCTGTTGCCGCAACCGAAATGATAGCCCTTGATTCCGTGGCCAATGCAGATACCATCTGGATTAAAGGCAACGAGAAAGATGTACCATATATCTACACGTCACGCCAACCTGGAATCACGGGCGACTGCCCTGTCAAAAAACTCCCGGTCATGATGTTCGACTGGCTACACGGCAGCGGAAGCGACGGCGAACATGGTAACGGCAACCCCGAATACGGCACCAGTGCAGACTTTGGTTCTGGCGGCTGTAGCGGCAGCCCCATGAGAAAAATGGTGGACCCCATTCTTGGCGATAACGGCGTGCCGGTTCCAGCAACTCCGTTCCCTAAAAATTGCAAAATTACGGAACATCTAGACAAATGGTTCCTTCCGGAAACATTGGCAGTCGATACCAAGGGCAAACCCCTCACCAACAGCACCTGCCGCGAATTGTCCATTTCTTTGGATAGTGCAGGATTCTGGCTTGCCGAAGTTTCAAAGGACCGAATTTCCGAAGGAAACGAAGCCAATAAAGGCGGCATGTTCCTACTAGATAATTTCCAATATCTGGATGACGCTAAAACCGTCAAAAATCCATACTATGATCAGTTGCGTGGCGGTAGCGACAACAAGAATCATAACTTCGGCTTTACCATGAAAATCCAGGCAACCTTTGAATATTTAAAGGGGCAGTACTTCGATTTCCTGGGTGATGACGACGTTTGGGTATTCATCAACAACAAACTCGTGGTAGATATTGGCGGTCAGCACGCCCAGGTCGCAGGGTCTGTAGATCTCGACACCCTTGGACTCGAAGAAGGCAAGACTTACAACTTCCACATTTTCTATGCGGAACGCCATACAAGCTCCTCGAACTTCCGCATGCACACCTCTATCGACCTCAAGACCGAAGCGCGCATCTTCTTTAAAAATCCGGGCGAAGGGACGACCGACATCCTGACAAGGGAAGTCTGGCAAAGAGTCCGCCAAAATAAGCTCGCCTGCGACTTCTCCAATACAGGTGCAGAAATGGTTGACGAAAGAGCCGCTTCCACTTACGTTCTTTTCGGCGGAAACCTCCCTGCAGAAGGCGTCACAATCGACGCATCAAAGACATGGTATGGCGGCATCACCATCGCAAGCACATACGACAAGTTTAGTATCGACAAGAACGCCATCAAGGAAACACGCTCCCTTATTCCGGGCATCTATAACCTACGCGTCATATTGCAATCTGACCCGAGCCAGTACCAGGATGTCTACTTTGTCGTAGACGCCTACGAACTGCCCAACCTTGTCTTTACCAAACCAAACGGCGACACCATCGGCTCCAATGTCAACAGCATCGATTATCAGCTTAACTTGACCAAGGACACCATGTGGGTCGGCCAGTCGTACAAGGTGTATGTGCAATATGCCGAATCCTGGGCAACAACCAATGATATCATTACCCCGCAAACCAAGGATCCGTTCGTATTCTGTGACTCGCTAGGCAACCCCATTACCGAGGTCCAGCTGCACGAAGGCAAAGGTTCTTTCTACGTCAGAGCAACCGACGAAATCCTTAACGGAACAATCGCAGTCAAGGGGCAGGCCGCAGGCAATACGGCCTATTGGAGAGGCATCATTATCTACAAACCCCCTGTACCTCAAATTGTCGAGGCACATATTTTCGACCAGAATGGCGACGGCAGCGCCGATTACATCTGGATGCTGTTTGACGATGCACTCGGTATAAAGAATACGCTTGACGCCGCGACATTCACCTTTGGAGACGTCCCCGACGAAACAAGCTATGTTCCCGTCTACAACAAGGGAAGCAACGAAGCCTACATTGTTCCAAAGGCCGGCGCACAAAACTTTAGGAACGAAATCTTTACCGGTAAGAACCAAAAGATTAACGGCAAGCCTTATTCCGGACAAATTAAAGTCCAGCTGACCTATACCGAGAATAACAACAAGACCCCGTTTGTCATGGAAGGCCTGCTGACCGACAAGATTGGCCCTGTAATTCTTAAGGCAGACATTGAATACATGAGGGATGGCAATGCCCAGCTGACCCTCACCTTTAGCGAAGGAGTCGAAAGCGACTTTGTCAATTCAAACCTGTTCCAGTTCCACTGCTGGAAAGACGGCGTACTGAATTACAGCGTCAAGCCGGCCGGCGGCAATGTTCTTGCCTCGAACCAATGGGTACTGGTGTTCCCGAACGGAAGCCGTGCTGACGTCATACCTGCCGTGGGCGATTCTGTGCGCTTTATGCCGCCCTCGCAGGGCGACACCGTACGAGACCTTGCTGGTGTAGGCCCGCACGAAAACAACCCCTGGGTACGTGTTACCGGCGAACAGAGGGTCACCATCACAAGCCCCGATGTTGTCAAGCTCGACAAGGATAGCGAAAGCTTCTTAAACGCCGCCGAAATTATCAGGAACCCCGAAGCGACGGTCACAAAGGTTGCACCGAGCTACGTCATGAACGCAGACCAGGCGGCAGCGACCTACGGCACACAGGGACATTTCTTGGGTGACCTCGACATGGCCGAACTTGTACAGAACAAGATCGAAGACATCAAGGACGCCGTAAGAAACACTCCCTCTTACGAAGATCACCATGCACCGCTCAATGTCGATGGCACTCCGCAGGTAAAATACCTCAGAGACATCATCGCAGAAGTCGCGGCCGGCCAGATGACCATCAAGGATGCCCAAAAACGTTACTGGCTAGACCCCACCGTGGTCGACGCCTACGAAAGCGGACTCCTTACGTTAGAAAACCTGCAATACTACGAAAACGGCTCCGAAGCCGCAATCCAGATGATTGTCGAAAGTGTCGCCCAGACGACCGAACTGTCGTACAAGACCTCGTACTATTCTGCCCTCGGCGAATACGTGAACGGATCCACCGGAGCAATCTCCTGCACCAGCGACATCTATAAGGGAACTAACGGACGCGGCACCTGCCTCGACAACGACGGCAAGATATTCCTCGCTTGGAACATGCGCTCCAAGGGCGGGCGGCTCGTCTCAACTGGCGTCTATATCGCACGACTGGAATACCGCATCAAGGTCGGCAGCAAGACCCTTGTCAAGCGTACACAAGACTTCTTGTGGGGCTACCGCCGCGGCAAGGTCAGCGCCATAGAGATCGGACTAGAATAATAGTCCAAGGTCTTATCAATCTTCTCTCTCGGTCAAAAAGAAAGCCGCACCAAAGGTGCGGCCTTCTTTAATTTGTACTTGCGGCTTTGCCGCAATGCAAATTAATATTACACGAACTTGTAGAGGTCCGTAATGTCCTCGTTGTTCTTGTCGTAGAACCAGAACTGGTTGATATGGGCGTGTTCGTCTTCGACCAGACTGATGTTCATGCCGTGCTTGTATTCCAAGTAGTTGAACATGCGGTTGTGGTCCTTGCAGAGCACGTCGATTACCTGGGCGCTTACCACGAGGGTCACTTCGCGGAGCTTGCCCTTGGCCTTGGCGCGTGCCATCCAGCGGTCGATCATGCCGAGCGTGGATTCGAGCGTTGCAATGCGGCCGTCGCCGTCACACACCGGGCAGCGTTCGGTCTTTTCGGTCATCAGGTTCACGCGGACGCGCTTACGAGTGACTTCCATAAGGCCAAACTGGCTGATGGGAGCGGGGCTGATCGGGGCCTTGTCGCGACGGATAGCCTTGCGGAATTCCTGGTAGACCTTTTCGTTGTCTTCTTCGGATTCCATATCGATAAAGTCGATAATGATCAAGCCACCCACATCACGCAGACGAAGTTGCTTTGCAATTTCGTAGCAGGCATCGATGTTCGTTTCGAGAATGATCTTGCCCTGATCCTTGCCGTGCACCTTGGGACCGGTGTTCACGTCGATAGACACCAAGGCTTCGGTCTGTTCGATGACGAGGTTACCACCACGCGGAAGCGGTACCTGACGCTGCAGGGAACGTGCGTAGTCGTTTTCAATCTTGAAGTATTCGAACAGGCTTTCGTTGGAACTCCAGAGCTTCACCTTGTCGAGCTTATCCGGCGAGAGCACCTTGAGGTATTCACGCAGGGCAAAGTATTCGTCACG
Source organism: Fibrobacter succinogenes (assembly GCA_902761355.1). Classification (GTDB taxonomy): domain Bacteria; phylum Fibrobacterota; class Fibrobacteria; order Fibrobacterales; family Fibrobacteraceae; genus Fibrobacter; species Fibrobacter succinogenes_M. Next base: position 24,920 of record CACWJY010000024.1, read on the forward strand.
ATTGTCGATATACACGTAGTCAGTGTTATCGCTGAAGTATTCGCGGACGGTCTGTTCAATAGAATCAGATTCTTCGTAGATGCAGGTTTCGGCAGGCTGGTTTTCGAAGTTGTACTTCGTCTGTTCCCACTTGCTTTCGAGTTCGCGCATCTGCTTGTTGATTTCGAATTCGGATTCGTTCAGACCGTTGGTACGAACGATATAGCCCACGTCGCGACCTTTCAGGCGGCGGACCACCTTCTTGAATTCGCGGCGCTTGGCCGGGTCGCGTTCACGCTTGGAGACACCAATGAAGTTGGTGCCCGGCATGCACACGAGGAAACGACCTGCAAAGCTCAGGTGAGTGGTCAGACGAGCACCCTTGGTGCTAATCGGTTCCTTGACCACCTGAACCATGATTTCTTGGCCTTCTTGCAGAATTTCGTCAATAGAGACTTCCTTGGAAGCACCGCTCTCGTCATCGTCGTCGCCATATTCGCGACGCAGGAGTTCGTTTCTATCCATGGCGTCTTCTTGATGCAAAAAGCCTGCCTTTTCAAGGCCAATATCAATGAACGCAGCCTTGAGTGCCGGAAGCACCTTCTGGACCACGCCCTTATAAATATTGCCCAGAACTCGATTAGAAGAAACTCCCTCGACGACAAGTTCAACGAGTTCGCCATCTTCCATAATGGCGATACGTTTTTCGTAAGGGGTCTTACTAATCAAAATTCCGCGCTTGCACTTATTTGCCATTAAAGCTCCTAAAAGTAATCAAATCTTGTTGGACGTCCCTAAGAAGCATTCCAAAAGTATGGAGCGCTTCCGAACCCACGTGCTTCTTTTACGGAAAGTACCGCATTTCCACGGCGTAAAGTCTAGGGAACCTAAATATAATAAGTAGAATGAAAGTTGTTGAAAGAAAAAAATAAGAGAAAGCCCCAAAAAGCCTTTTACGAGGCTTTCTTGCGAGCTTTGCGAACCGTATCGCTACCAGGCTTCTTTTCGGGCGCCTGGAGGCCATTCTTCACGATTTCGGCCGTCACGACGAACTGCTTGTTTCCAGAGCCCGGCATCTCGAACATGGCGCTTTGCAGGGTCTTTTCCATAACAGAACGTAGCCCACGCGCACCCGTCTTGCGAACAATCGTTTCGCGAACGATTTCCTTGAGCGCATCTTCTTCGAACTTGAGTTCAATTCCGTCCATTTCAAACAAACTCTTATACTGCTTGACCAAGGCGTTTTTCGGCTGCGTCAGGATGTTGAGAAGCGCAGCCTCGTCAAGTTCTTCAAGAGCAACCGCCACAGGCAAGCGGCCCACAATTTCGGGGATAAGCCCGAACTGAATCAGGTCATCGGGTTCCAGGAGCTTGAAAAGTTCGGAAAGGGAGTTTTCTTCGGCGCTGCGGATGTCGGCACCAAAGCCCATACCACCCGTATTCACGCGGCGAGAAATAATCTTGTCTAGCGTCTCGAAGGCGCCACCGCAAATGAACAGGATATTCTTGGTGTTCACTTGCACCAGCGGCTGTTCCGGATGCTTACGGCCACCCTTAGGGGGAACGGCCGCGACGGTACCTTCCAGAAGCTTAAGGAGGCCCTGCTGAACACCTTCACCACTCACGTCGCGCGTGATGGACGGGTTAGCGGTCTTCCTTGCAATCTTGTCAATTTCGTCGATAAAGATGATACCGCGTTCGGCACGCGCCACATCGTAATCGGCAGCCTGCAACAGGCGCACGATAATGCTATCGACATCTTCGCCCACGTAGCCCGCTTCGGTCAAAACGGTCGCGTCGGCAATGGTAAAGGGGACGTCCAAAAAGCGCGCCATGGTCTGAGCCAAGAGCGTCTTGCCCGAGCCCGTGGGGCCCACCAAGAGCAAGTTAGACTTTTCGACTTCAAGCGCGTCAGGATGAGTTTGTTTGTAACGAAGGCGCTTGTAGTGATTGTACACCGCCACAGAAAGAGCGGTCTTTGCCTGATCCTGGCCGATTACGTATTCGTCCAGGTGCGCCTTGATTTCGGTCGGGAGCGGGAGCGGTTTAGAGGCAACTTCGGCAGCGGCGCTTTCTTGGCGAGCGCGTGCACGATCCTCTTCGATAATGCGGTTACACATGGTAATGCAGTCACTGCAGATCTGCACTCCGGCGCCCGTAATCATCTTTTCGACGCGTTCTGCGGGCTTGCCACAAAAACTGCATGTCACCGTCGGGTGGTTCTTCCCGCTACGATACATTAAATTCCCTCTTTACGCGGAACAAAGATTTCGTCGATGACACCGAAAGCCTTGGCGTCTTCGGGGCCCATGTAGAAATCGCGGTCGGTCTTTTCACGGACTTCGTCAATCGACTTGCCCGTATGCTTGGCAACGATTTCGGCCAAGGTTTCTTTGGTACGCACGATTTCTTTGGCGGTAATCTGGATATCGGTCGACTGACCAGTTGCAGCACCAGACGGCTGGTGGAGCATGATGCGGGAATGCGGGAGCGCATAGCGCTTACCCTTTGTCCCCGCGGCAAGGAGCACGGCGGCCATAGAGGCGCAACTGCCAATGCAGATAGTCGCAATGTTCGGACGCACGTGCTGCATGGTATCATAAATGGCAAGCCCTGCCGACACGTAACCACCCGGGCTGTTGATATACAGCGTGATATCCTTTTCCGGATTCTCGTACTCAAGGAAAATCAACTGGGCCATGACGTTGTTCGCCACTTCGTCGTTAATCGGCGTGCCCAAAAAGATGATGCGTTCCTTGAGGAGTCTAGAATAGATATCGTAGGCGCGTTCACCGCGTCCGGTGGTCTCAATGACGGTAGGGATGATCATTCAGCAATACCTCTTACTTGTTTTCTTCTGCGGCCGGGCGGATACCGACGATAAAGTCGGCAGCCATCTGGATACGCAGTTCGTCACGCAGCTGGTTGATGCGGCCGGACTGGCGGAAGTGGCCCTTGAGGGATTCGAAATCCACGTGGTAGGCCTTAGCCATTTCCTGGAGGCGAGCATCGACAGCAGCCTGGCTCGGGCGGATCTTTTCCTTAGTGGCGATAAAGTCAAGAATGCGGTGCTTCTTGATTTCGCGGGTAGCTTCGGGAGTAAGACCCTTGAGCTGTTCTTCGGTCGGTTCCACCACGTCCTTTTCGCTCTGGGCGTTGCGGTTGAGCGTCCACTTGATGAGGTCGTAAACGCGTGCGTTCGGAACTTCGAACGGGTTCTGTTCGATCAGCTTGTCGATAGCTTCGTTGATAGCCTTGTTCTTGGCAGCGTCCTGCTTCTGGTTTGCGATACCTTCGGCGAGGGTTTCCTTGAGGTCGGCTTCGTCCTTGACGCCCACCTGCTTAAAGAATTCTTCGTCCATGGTCGGCGGAACAATGGCGCGCACGTCGGTCACTTCGACCTTGAACTGAGCGGTCTTGCCACGATAGCGTTCGTCCTTGTGGTCATCCGGATACTTGAAGTTGATTTCCTTGGTTTCGCCGGCAGTTGCACCGGTAAGGCCTTCGTCGAATCCCGGAGAGGCGGATTCGCCGAGGAGAGAGCGGAATTCCTTGTTTTCGGGGAGTTCCTGCTTTTCGCCATCAATCACGACTTCGATGTAGTTACCGACAACAACGTCACCCTTGGCAGCGGCACGGTCCACGTGTTCATCGCGGCTCCACATCTGCACCAGGCGGTCGTATTCGGCCTTGACTTCTTCTTCATGAACGGCGGTTTCGGCAACAGTGATACCCGTATTTTCGTAGCCCTTGATGTCGATTTCCGGATCCATTTCGATTTCGACCTTAAGAGCGATGTCGCTAGCCTTGTCATCCTTGAAATCGACGACCTTCATCTGGCCAACGGGGATAATGTTTGCCTTCTTGAGTTCTTCCTGAACAATCTTGTTCACGGTTTCGTCCACCACCTCATGACGGATGGCGTCACCAAACTGCTTGAGGACCATAGCCTTCGGAACCATGCCCTGACGGAAGCCCTTCATGGAGACCTGCTTCTTGTACTGGTTCAGCTTCTTTTCGAACGGGGCAGCAAGGTCCGCCTGCGGGATTGTAATTTCGAGGGTGCGCACAGTAGCGCTTGTTTCTTTGATTTCTACGCTCATGATGAACTCCGAGAGTCGGTTAAAAAAGTATTGAAAAAGATGCGAGAGGAGGGAGTCGAACCCTCACACCGAAGTGCCAGATCCTAAGTCTGGTGCGTCTGCCAATTCCGCCACTCTCGCGATTTTGCACCCAAAGATACAAAATCTCTGTGAACGTAAACATCTATTTTATGGCTCGTTGCAAGCGCTAAAGAACATAAAAATCGGAATTTTCATTTCCCTGGTCAACATTCTTATCCAGGGCGTTTCGGTCCTTGTGCAGAATCTTATCGCCAAGAACCTGGGAATCGTGAACTTCGGCTTTTTCGGCATATTACAGAGCGACTACACCATCTTTTGCGCCTTGGCCGACTTCGGCATGGCAACACTCATACTCGCCTTCTTTGGCAAGCGGGCTACGCATGGGAGCCTATTCACCAACATATTGCAACTTAGGCTTTTTATGACCGCCCTCGCCGCACTGGCCATGGTGGTTTTCGCCTTGACCGTCCGCAGAGGGAGTCCTGTTTTCGAAGGGGAACTGGTGCTCGCCTTCGGGCTACTTTTCCAGCACGCCTTTTTTGACTGGTTCTTTATCTGCGGCAACTTCTGGAAAAAGCTCCTGATTTCAAAAGTCCTGCACACCCTTTCCTACTGCACCGTCATGGGGACCGCTCTTTGGGTGCTCAAACTCGACACAATCCCCGCGATTGCACTTTCCATGGTACTTGCCGCCCTCCCCGCCTTCGGTTTTGGCGTAGGCCAGGCATTTAACCGAAAAGTCCTTTGCCTAAAGCAATACACCAAAAAGTTTTTCGCCCTCATGTTCAAGTCGGCGTGCCCCTACGCCCTTTCAAGCCTCGCTAGCTTTGCCTACCTGCCCGTAGGTCTTTACGCCGTTTCGCACTTTGCACCGCCCGAATTCCTGGGCGCCTACAATTTTTCGCACAAACTAGTTATCCTTGCATCGGGGCTCATGGTGCATTTTATTTCGTCGAGCCTTATCACGTTGCACCAGACCGACAGCCGCCTTTTACACCTACGCGACCAGGCCATCTTTACGCTGTTTATCACGGTCGCCACCACACCCTTCTGGCTTTTTCCGCAATACACGCTGCGCATCATATTTTTTGCCGCACCCTGGACACCCGACGTCCTAGAGACCAGCTGCTTTTGCCTGCGCATTCTCGCCTGTTCGCTCATACTGCAAGCCACCCGCATGGGCATGATCTCGATACTGCTTAAAGAAAAACGCACCTGGCTCTATGGCACCATGATTACCGCAGGCGGGGCCGCAAATATCGCCGTCTGTATCGGCGGGGCAATGCTGCTTAGCTTCAGGAATCTTCCGGTACTAACCCTCACAGGGGACTTGCTGCTCAGCCTGCAGCTCGCATTCTACTTTGTCTACAACAGGCGCCTGCGCTGGTAAAGCCTTGCGTCGCATACTGGCGGTAGGGATAATAAACAATATAAGCGCCCAGGCCCAATAAATGCCCTGCTTGTATCCCGGCGTAAAGAACCACCAGCCGATAAAGTAGATAAAGAACGTATAGAACAAAATCTGCCTAGGTGTAAAGGGGCGGCAAAGCCTCAGGTGCAGCACCGAAAGCATCAGCGCGCACAAGAAAGGCAACAGGAACACCCCCGGCATATAAAGATCCTTGTAGACTTCCCACAGGTAACTGGCCGTGTTGAACCCGTTCGTCTTTTCGATGCGTTCATTAAAAAGGCCATCCCAGTGGAAACTGTTCCTAAAGCTACCCGACAGTCGCAGGTACTCGAAAAGACCAAAGAAAAAGTCGATGCCGTAAGTGTGCGGGTGATATTCCCTGTCCGACGGCGGATTCAACGCATAGTCCAGATTCCAGTAGTTGTTGGCCACATACTTGTAAGGAAGGTCCATCACCGCATCGACCGCCTTACCTTCGACAGAGCCGCCCCCATACTGGTCGCGCAGGCTACTGATGCCGATAAAGGCCGAACCCGCAAGCAACAGGCACGCCAAAATCCACACCGGAGATATCCGCTTGTGCAAATAGTTGAAAAGAATGACCAGAACACCCGCATTAAAGAATAGCGTTCCGCGGTTAGGGTAAGCGAGCAGGTTCAATACAATGACCAACAGCACCATAAAACGGGAAAGGTAACGGATTCGCTTGTTCGGATTCATCTTCTTGAATGAGGATATTCCAAACAAAAGAACACTCAACGGAGCACTGCAAAACAGCACTGCGTAATAACCGTAGTTGGCATTTTTGGTCATGTACTTGGCCGGATCCCCAGTCAAAAGCAACAGGTTACCGGCGTACTGGATAATACCATAAATACCGAACAAGAAGAGAAAAAACGGGACTAGGGAAAGAGCAAAATGCATCCCCCAGCGATAGCCTTCTGCATCAAAAGTCTCACTCACACGCAACGGGCAACCCTTCTGCTTGGCTACCATGTGAGTCAAGAAGGCGCCACTACAAAAGGCAAGCATGGCACCGCCCCACACCATCCACGTAAGCGGCTTAAAGTCCGTCATGGCGTAGTCTAGCTTAAGATAGGCAAGCGCAAGCGTAATGCACTGCGAAAAGCAATACACCGTGGGCGGGCTAAAGAAATCCTTCTTTAACCACCAAGACTGAAACAGGCAAAAGAACACGACCAAAAAAAGGGCGGAACTTACCGGATTGTCTGCCACCCAGGTCAACATCGGCTATCCCTTTATTTTCAGGAAACCCTTTGTACGGCTCCACTCGCGCGCCACCGAAGAACCCTTTTGCGACTCGGATTCCAAGAAGCACAACAAGTTGCATATAATGGTCGCAATAATGCTAAACACCGCGAACACGAACACCAGGGTAACGCCCCTGAGCGGATACACCTTCTTGTCGTTTTCCCAAGGCGGTTCGAGCACATGCAGGTTGGTAAGCATCTTGGCTTCTTCTAGGCGAAGCTCTTCGCTCTGCTGACGCAGCAGCTTGTACAGCGCTTCCTGGATGCGAATCTCGGCCTCGCGACGTACGTACTCGGCCGAAAGCTCCGGAGACTTCTTGAGTGCCACCATGCCCATGTTCTCGTGACGTCCCTTCAGAGCTCCACTCAGCGAGGCATTTACGCCCTGATAGCGTTTGGAAAGTTCTTCATAGCGCTTGCTTTTTTCACCGCGGTCCGCCTTTTCGTAGGCCATCTCGATAGCCACTTCTTCGCGCTTGGACTGCAAGGCGTTCAGGTACTTGATGGTCGATTCTAGCTGAATGCTCGGGTCATAGAAATTGTTGTCGACCTGGAACTTCACAAAGTCCTGCAATAGCGAATCCAGTTTCTGCTCGCAAGAATCGAGCCTACTCTGGAAATATTCCCTAGACTGCCTAGCCTGCTTGGTCTTGAAAGCGTTAAACGCGGAGTCCGCCTTTTCGAGCATAAACGAGACCATCTTGGCCGCCAAGTGGTAATCCTCGTCTTCGACATAAATGGCGAACATGTCTTCTTTGTTGAACTCGATACCAAAATTCTTGCGGAACTTCTTGAGCAAGTCCGCATGGAACTTTCCCTCGAATTCGTAATGCTCGGCCAAGTTGAATTCCTTGATAACCTGATCATGCAATTCCCAGGAACTCAATATGGTCCACACCGCATTGGCATCTTCGTTGTTGTTAAGCCCCAAAAAGGAGCCCATACCCGACATGCCGCCAATCATGGAACTGAGTCCACTCAGGCTCGCATTGGATGTCGACGGCGGTGTCACGATAGCCGTTGCCGCATACACGGGCTTGATCACCCACATCACGAGCACAAAGGCCACAATCGTCGGCAAGAGAACAATGGCAAGGCACAACTTAAAATGCCTTAAGTTGTTGTTCAGCAGACGAAGGCAAACTTCTACAATACCGACAGATTCCTGTTGCATAGGCTACTTATAGTTAACGTAAATGATGAACGCGGAAGAAATCACGGTCAAGAGCGACGCAAGGAAAAGCGTAAAGTCCTTGAACGATTCGTAATGACTCTTGGGAACTTCGATATAGTCACCCGGCAAGATCTGATCTTCGGTAACACTCAAAGTCAAGGGCTCGGGCTTGTTACCGCGCCAAACCCTAATCTGGTTCCACGTTCCGGTCACAGGGTTGATTCCCGCCGCAGCCGCATAATCTAAAGCATGCCAGTTCGGTTCGTAAGCATAGCGGCCAATAAAGTTGACGGCTCCGCCCACGTATACCAGCATCTCCTGCACCGAGAACTCGACTTCGGTATTGGGAGCGACCTTGGTCAGCTTCATCTCAGAAAGCGTAATCCAACGAGGAGGCTTGCCCGGTTCGCGTACGCACACGGCCTTGTAACCAAAGTTATGAAGGCGGGAACCTCCAGCAAGTTCATAGTACTCCTGAAGCGTACGATTTTCGTCGTAGGCGACACTTGTCCTGTAGCCAGGGAAAATCATTGCGATATTGTCGCCAATGGCCACAAATGGCACAAAGACCTTGTCGCCCTGCTCCAGCATCACGTCCATGTCAAACTTACCCTGCGACGTCATCGCGTTGTAGTCCACATGGATTGTATCCTTGTCGCGAATCACCATAACGTCTTCAGTATTGGCGTTCGCCAAGATACCGCCCACGTCGCGGATAAACAAGCTTAGACGAGTCTGGGGTTCTACCAGGTGCTGCCCCACCTTCGAGACGGCACCCATGGCATTGACCTTGAATTTTTTGAGGGCAGCCAGCTGCACAAAGCAGTATTCACGCTTGTAACGCTTGGAAACCAGTTCCATAATCAGCTCGCGTGCTTCGGCAAAAGTCTTGCCGCCCACATTCACGGCGCCACATTCCTCGACCGCCACGGAGCCATCGGGGTACACCTGCACCGAGAGGTAATTATCCTCGAGCATCAAGTCCAAAAAATCGCCGGGACCAAGGACGTAGCTAGAATCAACGGCAACTTCGGCATAAGTCGGATTCAGTGCGACACTACTACGAGACGAGACTCCGTCCTTTTTATTGGCAAGAGCCGAAGCCTTAAAAAGGTCGTCATCCGCAAACACCGATACGCACAATAGGGCAACAAATAAAACAAAACTTCGCATGTTCCTATAAAATACAAAAAAAGAGCGTAAAGTTACTACTTGCAAGCTAATTGTTACTTGGATTTTTTATCAATCAAAAAACAGGGCCCGATATGCATCGGGACCCTGTCTTCAATCTTTTTGCAAAGATTCAATTATGCCTTGCTTTCGCCTTCAACCATGCTCACAGCTTCGGACTTGGCAGGTTCGGCAGCCTTCTTGGCCTTCACGACGATTTCGTCTTCGACGAGACCGACGAGAGCCATTTCGGAAGCGTCACCAGCGCGGTTCGGGCCGAGCTTGATGATGCGGGTGTAACCACCGTTACGGCCAGCATAGCGAGGACCGATCGTTGCGAACAGGTCCTGCACGGCCTTCGGGCTCATCACGAAGCGAGAAGCTTCACGACGTGCAGAAAGGTCACCCTTCTTTGCATAAGTGATCATGCGATCCACGCAGCTGCGGACGAGCTTAGCCTTGTGGAGAGTAGTGCGCACGTAGCGGTTGCTCTGCTCGGCTTCCATGCCCTTCTCAAGAATAGAAGTGGTAAGAGCGCGGAGGATGGCACGCTTGTGCTGAGCGTTAACGCCCAATTTCTTGTTTTTTACACCGTGTCTCATGTTTAATCCTTCAAGTAGTCATCGACGTCCATGCCAAAAGAGAGGCCCATGGAGGTCAACACCTCGTTAAGTTCCACCAAGGACTTCCGACCGAAGTTCTTGTATTTAAGCATATCGTTTTCCTTGTTGCGCACAAGTTCGCCAACGGTATGGATGTTAGCCATACGGAGGCAGTTGCTGGAGCGAACGGAGAGTTCCAGATCGTCCACGCGGGTGCGCAGGAGCTGGGCGATACGCTGACGTTCTTCATCCATTTCAAGTTCTTCGGGGCTTTCGAGATCGCCTTCGAAGTTGATGAAGATTTCCAAGTGGTCCATGAGGAGCTTTGCAGCGTATGCAAGAGCGTCTTCCGGATCAATGGAACCATCAGTCGTGATTTCCAGTTCCAGACGGTTGTAGTCCGTCTTCTGGCCAACGCGGGTATCGCTGATGTGCATCGCGACTTTCTGCACCGGGTTGAAGTTGGCGTCCATGGCGATCACGCCAATCGGAGCGTCCTTGTCCTTCAATTCGTCGGCAGTGACGTAGCCGCGGCCGCTGGAAATCTTCACTTCCAGGGAGAGCGATGCGTTACCGTTCAAAGTAGCGATATGGACATCCGGAGTCAGGATGGCGACGTTCGGATTATCCATGAAGTCCTTAGCCGTGACTTCGCCTTCGCCGGACATGTCCAGGCGGAGAGTTTCGTCGTGGTCGGACAGGAGCTTGACGCGGATGCTCTTGAGATTCAGGATGATGTCGGTGACATCTTCCTTCACACCCGGAATCGTCGAGAATTCCTTATCGACGCCTTCAATTTTCACGGAGACAATAGCCGCACCCTGCAGAGAGGAAAGGAGCGAGCGACGGAGGGCGTTACCGAGGGTAATACCCCAGCCACGTTCCAAAGCCTCTACGACAAACTTGGCGTAGCGACCGTCTTCGCCGGTTTCCACTTTCTGGAAGCTGCGCGGCATCTGAAGTGATTTCCACATCATTGGCGATACCTCTTTTAATTAGACTCTTCTCTTCTTTTTAGGACGGCAACCATTGTGCGGAACGCCCGTCACGTCTCGAATAGAGAGAACTTCGAGGCCCGCATTCTTGATAGCACGGACAGCGGATTCACGACCGCCACCTGCACCCTTGACGCGGACATCTACCTTGCGCATACCGAGGTCGAAAGCCTTGTGGGCAGCGACTTCAGCGGCGAGCTGGGCAGCAAACGGAGTGCTCTTGCGAGAGCCCTTGAAACCGGAGTTACCCGGAGAGCCCCAAGCGACCACGTTGCCACGAGCATCGGTGATAGAAACGATTGTATTGTTGAAAGAAGCGAACACGCAGGCGATGCCCTGGATGTCAATACGCTTCTTGCCCTTCTTGACCTTTTCTTCTGTAGCAGCAGCGACCGGAGCTTCGGCAGCGGCAGCAGTTTCCTTAATTTCTTCTTCAGCCACGATGAATCTCCTTACTTCTTCTTGTTAGCCACAGTCTTCTTGGGGCCCTTACGAGTGCGGGCGTTGGTACGGGAGCGCTGACCGCGGACCGGGAGGCCCTTGCGGTGGCGGAGGCCACGATAGCAACCAATATCCTGCAGACGCTTAATGTTCAAGGTGATTTCTGCGCGGAGCTGACCTTCCACAGAGTATTCGTCTTCAAGAAGATGGCGAATCTTACCTTGTTCTTCTTCAGTCAGGTCGTCACACTTCTTGTTCTTGTCAATGCCCAGCTGAGCACAGACCTTGTTAGCGGTGAACAGACCGACACCATAGATTGCCGTCAGACCGTATTCAACAGTCTTGTTTTTCGGTAAATCGACACCAGCGATACGTGCCATACGATCTCCTTATCCCTGCTTCTGCTTGTGACGGGGGTTCTTCGAACAGATGATACGCAATACACCCTTACGGCGGATGATCTTGCAGTTTTCACATCTGGGTTTGATGGAGGCTTTGATTTTCATAGGTTTGACCTTTCTTTGAAAATACCTATTACTTGTAACGGTATGTGATTCGCCCACGATTCAGATCGTAGGGAGAAATCTCTACCAACACTTTGTCGTCCGGCAAAATTCGAATGAAATGCCGACGCATTTTTCCAGAAACATGAGCGAGAATCTCGTGGCCATTTCCGAGTTGGACACGGAAGAAAGCGTTGGGGAGAGCTTCCAACACAACACCTTCTACTTGTATGCCTTCTTCTTTAGCCACTAAGACGCCATCCTGCCGCGAATGCGGCCATGCTTGAGGAAACCTTCATAATTCTTGGTATGCAACTGGGCTTCGAGTTGACGGAGCGTATCCAGTGCCACACCGACCACGATAAGTACCGAGGTGCCCCCAATATAGAAACTCATATTGAGTGCGTCTTTCAAATGCAGAGGTCCGACGCTGATTAAGGCGAGGAAAAGGGACCCAGGCAGAGAAATTCTCGTGAGAACGTGGTCTATGTACCTTGCAGTTTCGTTACCCGGACGGATTCCCGGAATAAATCCACCACTTCTCTTGAGGTTTTCGGCAATGTCGTTAGGGTTGTACTGGATTGCCGTGTAGAAGTAGGTGAAGAATATAATCAGGAGAGCGAAGATCACACTATAGGTAATGTGACCCGGGATGAACGCAGCCGCAAAGGACTGCATCGCGGAAACGTTCGGGAACCAGGAAGCGATCATGGCCGGAATGAACATGATGCAGCTTGCGAAAATCACGGGAATCACGCCAGCGGTATTCACCTTGAAAGGCAGATAGCTGGACTGACCGCCCACGACCTTGGAGCCGACCGTCCTGCGAGGACTTTGGAGTGGAATGCGACGGTTCGCTTGCTCGACGAATACGATAAAGCCAATAATCAGCACCACGACAGCGAGAATAAAGATCTCGATGGCGAGCGGCTGGATATCTTCCTTAAACATTTCGAATTCTGCAAGGGCAGCCCGCGGAAGGCCACCGACGATACCGGCGAAGATGATAAGAGAAATACCGTTACCCACACCGTGCGAGGTAATCTGCTCGCCCAGGTACATCACGAAGATCGTACCAGCGGTGAAGGTCAGGGTAGCTAGTAAGCGGAAACCGATGTTTCCGGCGCCAGAAGCGAAGTCATCAGCCAAGACGGACACTCCGGCACCAGTAGCGGTTGTCACCTTAAGGGAGGAAAGCCATACAGAAATGCCCCATCCCTGCAAGGCAGCCAAGGCCACCGTAAAGTAACGGGTATATTGGTTCAGCCTAGCGCGCCCTTCCTGGCCTTCCTTCTGCAACATCTGGATGGCGGGGATAACGGAACCCATCAACTGAATAATGATGGATGCACTAATGTAGGGCATGATACCTAGGGCAAAGATGGTCGCCTTAGCAAAGGCACCGCCCGTGAAGGAGTCATACAGGCCGAACAAATTATTCGAGTTACGGAAGAACTCCGCCAAAACGGCAGAATTCACTCCGGGGATGGTGATGTGTGCACCAAGGCGATAGATGATCAGAACACCGAGCGTAAAAAGGAGCTTTTTACGCAGGTCTTCAATCTTGAACGCGTTGGCGAACGCATCGATGGCTTTCTTGAGAGCTTCCATTAGATGATCTCGACTTTGCCGCCAGCAGCTTCAATCATGGCCTTAGCCTTTTCGCTGATGGCGTTAACCTTTACATTGATTGCCTTATCGATAGTACCAAAAGCAAGGACCTTGATAGGCAGTTCGATGTTCTTGATGAAACCCTGGTCGAACATGGCCTGGGCGTCGAAGTCCGTCACGCTGCAAGAAGCGAGCTTCTTGAGGTTAACGATCTGCGTATCCTTGGCGAAGTGAGACTTGAAGCCACGCTTCGGGATACGACGGTGGATCGGCATCTGGCCGCCTTCGAAGGCGACACGACCGGCCTGTGCACTCTTACGAGCGCCGGCACCCTTCTGGCCACGACCAGCGGTGGTGCCCCAACCGGAACCCGGACCGCGACCAATGCGCTTGCGGCTCTTGCCCTTGGCAGCCTTGCCAGGATTGAGAGTATTGAGTTCCATC
>CACWJY010000025.1 GCA_902761355.1 Fibrobacter succinogenes
GGTGGAACCGGGGAACTGGTCCTTCAGGCGAAGGGCTTGCTCCAGGGCGTTCAGGTCTTCGGGGTTGAAGACCGCGGGCAAAGCGGCACGATTGATAGTGCCCTGCGGCGTCATGGCGTCGGGCCCTACGTTTCGTGTATCAGGTACTTGCTTAGCAAGCACAACGATTTTAAGACTCATAATTCTCTAATTAGGTTGTACAGTTAATTGCTGAAATCTTGCGACTTTGCAAAATTTACGGGGTATAAAATAGATTTTTCCAACCGTCAAAACCCAGCCCTTCGGACCAGAATCCCCCTTTTCTGCGGTAAAATTTACGTAATAAAATTGTGATATAAATATAACAAACTATTTTGAGCCCAAAGGTGATAAATCTAAGGCTAAAAATTGCAAGAACAAGAAAGGCGACCATTGGCCGCCCTAAATATAAAGTTTATTTTAATTCTCGAATTTTGTCTTCAGAAAGCCCTGTGAATTCCATAATTTCTTCTAAAGGCTTATTTTTGGCAAGCATTTTCTTCGCGATGTCTATTTTTTCGCCATACCTTGCTGCTGCACGGTCAAAATCGCTCATATCTACATACATAAGATACCTCGAACTGAAATTACATAATTTCACCTCGTTTTGCAAGAGCTTGAACACGGGGTCGTTCGAAAATTCGCTGAAATCGGTTTCGCAATTCAGCGCATCAATAGCCCGAAGCCACTGAGCGAGGCGGCTGTTGTCGCCAACGTAATCCTTGGCGTTCTTGAGGAATTTCGCCACCTCAACCAACGTCACAGTCTGACGGTCGAAATAAACCTCCTGTTCCTGATTCATCAACTGCACTGTATGCCGATAATTCGGTGACTTCGCAAAAGCGTCAAAGAACTGGAAGCTGACCACGTGCAAATTTTCAAGCTGTGAAATTTCGCCCTGTTTCACCATGTTGCTCGTGAGGCGAGCTACATAAAGAACCAGACGGTCCTTGAATAGGGAATAGTTGTCTTCATGCTGAACTTCGACTGAAATGCGGTCACGCAGAATTTTTTTTCCTCGATCATTCGTCAACACAATGTCGGGCTCAACACTGCGATAGCCGAGTTCTCCCGGAATGAATGGGTTCACGAGCTTCGGGTTCGCAATACGGTCAGAACCAATCAGGCCCAACGCTGCGTTCACAAGGTCCGTAGTAAGTATCAGGTTCTTTTCGTTGGCCAAAATTTTCTTGATGCAGCCGTCATTGTAGAAATACACATTTCTGTGTTCGTATTCCTTGACGAAGGCGTCAATGTCGTTTCCTTTTTCTTTAGTTTCCTTGAGCTTTCCGAGAAATTCTGCAAACTCTTCTCTAGTCATTATAATTATCCTGTTTTCGGGAACGCCTCCCGCGAGCAAATAGAGCGTTTCTCTATCTATTACTATACACGCTTTTTTGAGGCGATTTTATACCTTTTTCTATGTAAAAAGATGTTTTAAAAAAAAGGGGGACGTTTCCCCCTGTTTCGCACTCCGTTGCTCTCCACCCCCTCGCCTAGGGGCCTTGCCCCTAAAACCCCGATTTTAAATGGACCCGCGCCCCAATTTATCTTCCCTGCGAAGGCGGACATCACCTCTCCTATTCACGAAAAAAAGTAGCCCACGGCTCCAGAGATATACGAAACTTGAAACTTAAGTTTCTTAGATGAGCTATGCTCTATGAGTATAAGCTCGTCTCGCTCACATGGCCGTTCAGGAATGTTCGCTCGAAGACTTACCTTCTTCCGCCTTAGGGCTCTACCTCTAAGACACCGATATTCAAAGATGCAATTAATCTAGCAGCTGAAATTCAATATTCTTTTGTTTTTTGAAAGCCTCAATAACATCATTCCATGATTCATGTATTGTATTGGGGTTGTAAAGAACAACGCATGTTATTTTAGGAAATGCTTTAGCAAATTCCAAGACGCTTTCGTTTAAAGGAAATACGATTTCTTCAATATCTGGAAATTTCTTTAGCAAACATTCAAATTGTTCAATTATAAATTCTGGATGCCACATAAAAAGATTGTTATATCGTAATTTGAACAGAACGCTTGTTTGCTCATCATCAAAAAAGCGGAACCAATCAAATTCAACATCGTTATTCGATGTTTTCGTCAAACATAAACTTTTGTCTTCGAGTAGATTCTCGAAATCGGCAAACCATTTTAACTTGTTGTCGATTTCATTACATTGAATGAAATTTTTTTCATCAAGAAGATGTTCAGAAAAAGGATCATTTATCGCATTTTGCATTCCATAAGCAAAAGAACCCATGGTGTGCTTTGCAAAATGCTCAAAACCTGGTAGATTATTTAAATAGATAGGCTTCTTGCACAAGAAACTTGTTCCGCTTAATGCGAATTCATCTCCATGCATACTTTCGTTAGTAAAAGAAACTTCTTCTATTTGGGTATAGTCAAATAAGAAAAAATCTTTTTTTCTATGATGTTCTTGCTTTATTCCGACAATCATATATATTTTTTGCCCTTTTAATTTTAAGCAGTCTCGTTTTCTTGAGACAATATCGGCGTAATCAATCTCTAGATTGTTTAAATAAGCGTATTCGCCTGGTATGTATTTTCGTTCATTAAAATTATGGTATTGCACATAGCAACATTTTTCAGAATGACTTTCTTTGCGAGGCCACATCCTGTCTGGGCTAGGCGGGCACATCATTCGATTATATTCCGGCTGTAGTTCATCTATCTTGGCGTATTCATTTTCTGTTAGGCACTCTCTGTTGCATTCTAAAAGAATTTCAAATTTGAAATTTCCATAAACGCCTGGTTGAGAAACCTGTTGAGTTAAACCGTATTTGCAAAATGCCCTGCGAAGTGGATTTTCTTCATCAATATTTTTAATCTTGTCCAATGACTGTGTGTGCTGTTTCCATCGGTTGGAAATGTTGATTGACTGGCCAATGTAGCTTTTACCATTAACCAAATTCGTTATTTTATAAATTCCACACCAAGTGGATTTCTTTAACATTTCCATGATGAAATCCTTTTTGACTTTAGCAGCTAATATACATTTTTTTTCTTTGTATGACAAAAATGTGTAAACGTCATTTTCTGACATATAAATAATATATATTAAATGAAAAAGGAGCTGAATTATGAAAAATCTGCTTATATCCTTAGCTGCTATAGGGATGATATCTGCGTTGTTCTATGGCGGCAATAAATCTAAAGGGACAATCATTTTGGAGCAACCGTTGAAAGTTGACGTAGGTGATATCACTTTGAAACAAGCGCGAAATAATTCTGAGTCTAAAAAGGTTTTTGAAAACTATTTTTGTGAAGGCAATGCTGGCTTGCACCACCATTTCTGCGTGTCGTTGGTTTCAGACGGAGAATCGATTTATTATTCAATAGTTTGTGATTCTGAAAGCGCTTGCGCTATAGGAAATGTAGCGTTGGCCGTAAATGGAATTCCTGTAGTAGATGTTTGCAAAAAATGTGTTTTTAAACCGGTGATTGAATCTGATTCTCGTATTATTTTCGGATCGGCTAGAGCAAATGAATCTCTTGCGAAGAGCATAAATTCAATAAGTTATAATAATTTGAAGAAAGATAAAGTTGAAGAAGTGTATCTTCCGATTAGGGTAAAATTGATTGCTGAAGCGCAAAGTATATTGAACGATTATGAAAAAGGAAATTTCGATACAAAAATTACAGATGAAAAATTGAATGCGCTGAATTTAACGGAAAGAGAAATGGATGTTTTGCGTGAAAAAAATAGAGGTGTTTTAGGTGTGTTGAATCGAAATAAGATGAGAGATGCTCAAAAAGAAAAATCGCATTGACTTAATAAAAAATGAAGCCGGTCTCAATGAGACCGGCTTGTTGCATTATCATTTCACCACTTCGACATACACGCCTTTGGGTAAGTCGGGGAGCGCGCCTGTTGACGTACGTTTGCCCACGGGTTTGCCGAGAACGTTGAAGATTCTGCTTCCAGGATTGCCGTGTCGTGCCTTTTGAAGGTTGGTGATGACGGTGGTGCCACCTTCGATTGTCACCTTGATTTCGAAGGTGACCTGCTTGCTTCCGTAAACGAGAGCCTGCTTTATGGTGAACGAATCGCCGGACTTGACCTTGTTTGGCATGTGGCCGATTTTCGTGGTCATGGTGATAAGATCTACGTTGGAGAAAACGATACTTGTGCCGTTCGGATCCCAAGCGACGATTTTGCCGTCTGCGTCAAACCAATGTCCGGTCCCTTCGCCGGTGGTGCGGCTATTGAGCGTTCCGTTGGGTTCCACTCCGTAGAATGATGCTTTATCTTCAATTTCGGTTTTCTTGATGCCTAAAATCTGGGCGACTTCGCTACCTTTCAGGTCGAGTGTCACGTAGCCGTAGTTGTTGTCTAGCGGAAGTGTCACGTCGAGTGCAATTTTTTGAATAGTTGGCTCAACGGCACTGCTGGAACTTGCTGGTGTTGAAGAACTGGATGTGGGCTCGGTGCAGTTTTCGCCGATGCAGAAGGTGAGAGTTTCGCCGGGCGTTCCGATGTCGGTAATCTTGAGTCCCGTTTTGGAACCATTGTACCAAGTGATGGCGGGGTAGGTCTCGTCCGAAAATTCGGGCGCTGGCATGCACGATTCGGAGTCCGAGCTTGTCTGAAGCAGAATTGCCTTCAATGGAAAAATCGTAATGCTGCATCAAGAGGCCGCTACCTGCAAGCACCTTGTTGCGGCCCGTGTTGCGTACGTAAGACCACACCAATCCTTCCTGGTTCGGCCTTGCGGGGTTCTTGTAGCGGTAGCAGAATTCACCCGGCTTCGTAACTTCGAAGTCTGTTACGTTGTCTACATCTTCGCTGGTGATGTCCACAAACGGAATCCAGCCCTGGTCTGCACGGTAAAAGTCGTTGATAGCGACCGGATTCAAGTCATGCGCGCGGTTGCCCATGGTGCAGTAATCGCCGTACCAATAAAGGTCCGGCCAGCCAAAAATCATGTGTCCTGATTCATGCACAAAAACGTAAATGGAAAACTTGCCCGGCATGTCCGTCATCTGGTGGTGCGTGAGTCGGACTCCGTCGCGCTTTTCGCTGGACCATCCGGAATGTGGCCAAAGCCCTTGTCCCCAAGTTTCACCGGCGCCGGCGTACACAATATTGATGGCTTCGGTGGTGCCGTCCTTGTCGTTGTCGTAGCGTGAAAAATCCACCTGAGAATCAAAGTACGCAAACACCTCTTTCATGAGCGAGTCCGATCCCGTATAACCCGGCAGGCTTTCGTACCAGGACTTCGGATGCTTTGCGCGGTACCAGCCGTAGACTTCGTTCACGAGGTCCAGTTGCCCGTTAGACACATCCAGGTAGTAGTCGCGCACAGAACCGTTGCAACCGTCCCTGTTGAATCCTTCTTTATTCAGCCAGTCTTCCACTTCGCTCACCATGACAGGGGCGGCCTTGTCCGAAAAATCCACGAGCAAGGTCAAGCTGTAGATTTTCCCCTTGGGGGCGGCATAATGGCTCTGGGTCGTGGTCGCCGTCGTTTTCATGAGGGCGCGCATTTGGGGTGCCCCGCGGGAATTGTCGAACGTGGGCCTCGCCTCGGCGGGCCATTCCTGGACGCGCTTTCCCTGGTACACGATGTCGGCGAAAAGCATCGTGGGGAGCGATAACAATAAAAGGCAAAAAGAAAAAACGCTGTTTTTCATAAAAACATCCTTGATTAACACCTCATTTTAAAATACATTCATTTTAGAAGGAATGCTGTATTGTATCGAAAAAATCACAAGAACCAAAATTAGCCGAATAGGCAAAAATGCGAGAGTGTTGTTTTCTTTTTTTTATTAAATATTTTTAAATTATTCGATTAGATAATCGCGCTTTGGCGCACTAACTTTTAACCGGCTAATAACTATGTCTAAATTTAAGCGCATTCTTCTCAAGCTCAGTGGCGAAGCCCTCGCAGGCGAAAAGGGCCACGGCATCGACAATCAGATTCTTTCCGACATGGCAAGCGAAATTGCTTCCATCGTCAAGCAGGGTGTTCAAGTCGCTCTCGTGATTGGCGGCGGCAACCTCGTTCGTGGTATTTCTGCTTCTGCAGGCGGCATGAACCGTGCTCAGGGCGATGCTATGGGCATGCTTGGCACCGTGATGAACGGCCTTGCCATGCAGGATGCTCTTGATAAGCAGGGAATTGATTCTGTGGTGATGTCCGCTATCCGTATGGAACCGGTCTGCGAATTTTTCGATCGCCGCAAGGCCCTCAAGCTTTTGTCCGCTGGCTCCGTGGTCATCTTCTCTGCCGGTACGGGTAACCCCTTCTTCACCACCGACAGCTGTGCCGCTCTCCGCGCCATCGAAAGCGAATGCGACGTGATCATGAAGGCCACCAAGGTCGACGGCATCTACACCGCAGACCCGGTCAAGGATCCGACTGCCACCCGTTTCGACGACATCAGCTACAAGGAAGTCATTTCCCGCGGCCTCAAGGTCATGGACACCGCAGCAGTCGCCCTCTGCATGGAAAACAACATGCCCATCTTCGTTTTCAAGATGGAAAAGGGCAACCTTACGCGCGCGGCCATTAACGGTGACCTCGGCACACTCGTGCATTGCTAAGGATGCGGCTGAAATAATTTGTGGAGTCGTCCCTGCCTTTGCAGGGACGATTTTGCATTTTTAATAGGTCGAAATTGTAATACTTGCTCGGCTTTTATGTATATTTATCCCTAGAAACAACTGTAAACCATTCACTTTTATCTAGTAACTAAGAACTAGTGCTAGGAACTAAATAACTATGTCTGAATATTCTGATAAGATGAGCAAGGCCATCGAGGCCACCGAACGTGAATTTTCCAAGATCCGTGCTGGCCAGGCTAGCCCCGCTATCCTGAACGATGTGCGTATCGACTATTATGGTACTCCGACCCCGATTTCTCAGGTGGCCAAGGTTTCTGTTCCGGAACCGCGTATGCTGCTGGTCTCTCCGTGGGAAAAGACCATGGTTGACCCGATTGAAAAGGCGATCCTTGCTGCAAATATCGGTCTTACCCCGATGAAGGACGGCAACTGCATCCGCGTGAGCCTCCCGATTCTTACGACCGAACGCCGCCAGGAACTTGCCAAGATCGCCCGCAAGCATGCCGAAGAAGGCCGCGTGGCTATCCGCAACATTCGCCGCGATGCCAACGACGCCCTCAAGAAGAACAAGGAAATGCCCGAAGACGAAGTCAAGAAGCAGCAGGACGAAATCCAGAAGGCAACCGACAAGGCTATCGCCGAAATCGACCGTCTGCTCGCCGAAAAGGAAGCGGACATCCTCAAGGTGTAGTCCGGGGCTTGCGTGGCAAATCAGCTTAGACATGTCGCCATCATTATGGACGGTAACGGGCGCTGGGCTCGCAGCCGAGGTCTCGAACGTTTCCTGGGACACCGCAAGGGTACCCAGGCGACTATCGATGCAGTCGAGGTGGGCGTAAACCTTAAGCTCGAACACATGACGCTTTACGTGTTCAGTTCCGAGAACTGGGGCCGCCCCTCCAAGGAAGTGGATTACCTGATGAACCTCTTGATTGAGATGGTCGTCAAGGAAATTCCTGACCTTATGGAAAAGAATGTAAAGCTTACGGTCATTGGAAACATGAATCGTTTGCCCGATAAGCCGCGTGCAAGTCTCCAGTCCGCTATCGACAAGACGGCGAACAATACGGGCATGCAGCTGAACCTCGCCATCTCTTACGGTGGCCGTCAGGAAATCGTGGATGCCGCGAAGTCGATTGCAGCCCAGGTGGCGGCAGGTACGCTCAAGGCCGAAGACATCGACGAGAGTTTATTCGCAAAGAATCTTTATTTGAAGGGAGCGCCCGATCCGGATCTCGTGATTCGTACGGGTGGAGAGTTTAGGCTTTCGAACTATCTGCTTTGGCAGGCCGCCTACAGCGAGTTCTATGTAACGGACACGCTTTGGCCGGATTTTACCAAGGAAGAATTCCTGAAGGCCGTCGAGTTCTTCAATACTCGAGAAAGACGTTTTGGGAAGGTGTTGCATGAGTAATCTTGCGCAGCGATTGATCACGGCATTTATTGCCATTCCTATCGTATTTTTCTTGCTGTGGTTTAACGACTTCAGCCGCATTGGCCTGATGTGCTTTATTGCGGGCGTGGGCGCCTGGGAATGGGCGGGCATGGCTTCTAAGATGTACAAGGGACCCGATACCCGTTACCTTTCGTTTGCGGCATCCTTGGCTTTGACGCTTGCGTGGGCGCTTTCCAAGGGTGGTTACTTTGGTATGCCTGCCGTGCCTTATGTGGTCGGCATGACCTTCCTCGTGATTTTTGCAATCTACATTGGCGTGGCCTATGCCAAGGTGGAAATTGATCACCTGTTCCCGTGGCTCGTGATGCAGCTCGGTGCCCCGCTTTACGTGGGTCTCTGGGGCGGCATGAACGTGCTCATGATGGGGAACGGCCAGGGCTTTGAACATTGCTATCCGTTTATCCTGGTGATGACAGGCGTTTGGCTCTGCGACACGGTGGCATACTTCTTCGGAAAGTTCGCTGCGGGCAAGGGTCCCTTCGGTCGTCACCTGTTTGCGCCGAGCATCAGCCCGAAAAAGACCTGGGAAGGTTCTGTTGCGGGTTCCATTGCGACGGTAGCATGGGTTGCCTACTGGGCAAAGTGCAGCGCCGCTCTCGGTTGCTTTAACGTGAATATCGACTGGGCGAAGGCGATAGGCCTTGGCCTCTTGGTGACTGTTGCGGGTCAGGTGGGCGACCTTCTGATGTCTGCCCTCAAGCGTTGGAGTGGCACCAAGGATTCTGGCAACCTGTTTGTGGGTCACGGTGGCGTTCTTGACCGCTGCGATTCCTTCTACCTTGCGGCTCCGGCTCTTTACCTGCTGATGGATTTCTTCCAAAAAATCGCCTAAAAAACGTTTCCGAACGTTTACATTCGTTGTTTTTGCTAACAACGGATACTCTCTATGAATTATTGCGGTTTGTTTTTGGCCTATATATATTTATTGTGGAAATAACATAATAGCACGATAGGAGTGTGTGAGAATGGATTACAAAAAACTGACTGTCGCTGCAGCTCTCATGGGCGCATCGATGATTTACGCCCAGGATGCAGAAATCGCTACATGGGCTGGTTTCCGCAAGGCCGCCACGTCATTCACGTTCGATGACAACGCTCCGAACCATGTGACTCACGCCGCGCCGGCTTTTGACGAATACGGCTACAAGGCAACATTCAACCTGGTGGTGAACTGGAACCCCGACTGGAGCGGCTTCCAGAAGATGGCCGACAATGGCCATGAAATTGCAAGCCACAGCAATACCCACGGTCAGAACATGAGTGGCGAAGAAGCTTCTTCCAAGAAGAGCATCGAAAACCATATCACGCAGAAATACGGCATCGTCACGGTCGCCTATCCGAACTGCAACGTTCCCAATGTCAGCGCCCTGCAGCAGAACTACATCGCAGGTCGTATTTGTGGCAACGGTCAAGAAGTCATGGGCAAGGACGGCCCGAGCGACTGGTTCAGAGTGCCTGCTCACATGACCGGAAGTACCGGCAGTTTCAACAACACGAACGCATTCACCGGCGCCATGCAGCAAGCCATCCAGAAGGGTGGTTGGGTCATGTTCCTCACGCATGGATTTTCAAACGCAGGTAACAACGGCAACGCCAACTATTCTCCGACAGACCTCAATGCAATCAAGGGCGCACTCAAATGGGCTAACCAGAACGACAAGGACATTTGGGTTGCTCCGATGGGCTTTGTGGCCATGTACATCAAGGAACGCAAGGCTTCCAAGATTGAACCGCAGGATGGCGGTGCGGCAAACACCATGACGTTCGAACTCAAGCATAACATTGCTGACAACGTTTCTAAGTACGATTATCCGCTTTCTATCAAGGTGAAGACCGATTGGAGCAATGTTGAAGTGACGCAGGATGGTGCTGCCCTTGAATCTAAGGTGGATGGCGGCTACGTCTATTTTGATGCTGTTCCGAATGCAGGTAAGATTGTCGTGAAGAATGCTGCTGCCGCTCCGGAATCGTCTTCTAGCAGTGAACCGGAATCTTCGTCGAGCGAGACTTCTTCTAGTTCTGCCGGTTGTGTCAATCCGTTTGATCCAGGTTGCCAGACGGGCGTTGCTGCCGCTATTCCGAATAACTTCCTGATTTCTGTTTACAGGTCTTCTGACAACTACATCGTGGTGGGTGGCGCTCAGGGCCAAAGCATTACGGTGTTCAATAGCCTCGGTCACAAGTTGCGTTCTACTCGTGGTCTCGGTGCCGAACAGAAGGTTTATACCGGTGCCAAGGGCATGTACATCGTGAAGGTTGGTGGCAGGACCTGGAAAGTTAAGCTGTAGTCGTAAAAGTTTAAACCTCTCTCTAAAAAGGTTCCTCGGCTGGGGAACCTTTTTTTTGCCTTCGCTCGTTTTTTTTGTATTGCGAACAACGAAAAGCGGGAACTCCAAAAGGTTAGCCAGTCGTTGTTCGCCCTTCGCTCCGACAACAGGCTACAGGCCTGTTGCCTTCGCTCGGCATTTTTTTATCTTTTAGCGGTATAAAAAAAGAGGCTTCAAAATGAAAAACGTAGTTCTTCTCGGTGCCACCGGTTCTATCGGTACTTCTAGCGTCGATGTCATTCATCAACATTCCGATATCTTCAATCTTTATGCCGTTGCGGCCAACAGCAGCGTGGCGAAGGTTGCTGAAATCGTGCGCAAGTACAAGGTCGAACGCGTGTGCATGTTCAACGAAGCTGCCGCCAAGGAACTCGAAAAAGAACTCGGCATGAAGGTGCTCGCCGGCATGGAAGGCCTGTGCGAACTCGCCGCCGACCCCAAGGCCGACATCATCATCAACTCGCTGATGGGCGCCGTGGGTTGCCTCCCGACCATTACCGCTATTGAACACGGCAAGCATGTGGCTCTTGCAAATAAGGAAACCATGGTCATGGCTGGCCCCGTGATTTGGGACAAGCTTGCCGAAAATCCGAAGTCCTTCATCACCCCGATTGACTCTGAACATAGCGCTATCTTCCAGTGCCTCGAAGGCGGCAAGCGCGAATCCGAAGTGGAATTCCTCGAAATTACGGCATCGGGTGGCCCGTTCCGTGAATGGCCGATTGAAAAGTTTGAAAATATTACCGTGGCCGACGCCCTGAATCATCCGGTGTGGAGCATGGGCAAGAAGATCACCATCGACTCTGCCTCCATGATGAACAAGGGCCTCGAGGTTCTCGAAGCACACTTCTTGTTCCACATTCCGTACGACCAGATCAAGGTGGTGGTTCACCCGCAGTCCATGGTGCATTCGCTGGTGCAGTTCCGCGACGGTTCCTTGATGGCGCAGCTCGGCGCTCCCGACATGCGCATTCCGATTCAGGTGGCGCTCACGTGGCCCGACCGTCTCAAGCTCGATACCAAACGTATCGACCTGCCGACGCTCGCGAAACTGACCTTCTTCGAACCGGACTTCAACAAGTTCCGCTGCCTCGCCCTTGCGTTCGAGGCGGGCCGCCGTGGCGGTATTGTTCCTGCCATGATGAATGCCGCAAATGAAGTCCTGGTGGATACCTTCCTCAAGGGTAACCTCAAGTTCACCGACATCCCGCGCCATGTGGAAACCATTATGGCCGGTGCCCCGAACGTGACCGGTCACCTGACGCTTGATCAGGTGCTCGAAGCCGACGCCGAAGCCCGCCGCCTGACGCTCGACCTGATTAAGTAAGTTGTAATCTTGTACAACAGATTTATTCCCATCTGGAATACAAAAAAGCCTAAAATTCACAAAAAAATAGAACAATGGGTACACGTGTATCCATTTTTTCGCGTACAGGGACTCTTTTAGGCGTTTTTTGGGGTATATTTGTAAAAAAAATAAAGGAGTGCTTAAAATGCTCAAATATGGTTTAAAGCAGTATATCCCCCTCGCTGTAGCAGTGCTCTCGTTTGCGACTGCGGCTTCTGCTGCGACGGCCTACATCAACCAGATTGGTTATCGTGCCGGTGAGGCCAAGGAATTCGCCCTGACCGATGGGAGCGGCAATGTTGAAATTGCCGATGCTTCTGGGCAGACTGTTTTGACGGTGACCCCGCAAGCAGGTTCTTATTGGGATGCAAGTGGTCAAAGTGTTCAGTTGGTAGATTTCTCGGAATTGAATGTGCCGGGTACATATTCTATCAAGATGGGCGGCCAGGTGCTCCGTTCTGATTTGAAGATTGCTACTCAAACCTATGAAGATGTGACCAAGGCTGCGCTTAAGTGGTATTATTACCAGCGTGCCTCTATGGCATTGGAAGAACAGTATGCCGGTCAGTGGAAGCGTGCCGCAGGCCATACCAATGCTTCTGTGCAGCTCCATAGTTCTACGGGTGAGTCGGGAACCATCAACTCCACCAAGGGCTGGTATGATGCTGGTGACTATGGTCGCTATATCGTGAACTCTGGTATTACGACTTATACGCTCCTTTCTCTTTATGAACACTTCCCGGAGTATTTCAATACGCTCAAGTGGAATATTCCTGCCGAGGGAACTCTCCCGGATTTGCTTGCCGAAATCAAGTGGAACTTGGACTGGATGCTGACCATGCAGGCTTCCGATGGTGGCGTGTATCACAAGGTTTCTACGCTCCAGTTCCCAGGTGATGTGATGCCAGAAAAGGACACGGAAAAGCTTTATGTGATTGGTAAGGGCACGGCGGCTGCGTTTGACTTTGCAGGCGTGATGGCCGTGGCCTTCCGTGTGTACCAGCCGTTCGATGCTACTTATGCAGCTAAGTGTCTCGAAGCTGCCAAGAAGGCGTATGCTTGGGGTGCCCAGAATCCGAATAAAAAGTACAGCAATCCGGCTGATGTTGCTACGGGTGAATATGGCGACAATAATTTCGTAGATGAAAAGGCTTTTGCCGGTATGGAACTGTTTATTACGACGGGTGATGCTTCTTACAAGCCGTCTATCGATGCAAGCCAGGAAGATATCGTTCCTGCATGGCCGTGGGTTTATGGTTTGGCCGTGTACGGTGCGGTTAGCCATGCTACCGAAGCCGGTAGCGAAGCGGTGACCGCCAAGACGATGCTGACCAAGACCGCCAATAATTTTGCTAACCGTGCTGAGTCGGGTTTTGGCGTGGTCATGTCGTCAAAAGATTTTGTCTGGGGCTCGAATGCTGTGGCTGCAAACCAGGGCGTTCTGCTTCTCCATGCTTACTATGTAACTGGTGAACAGAAGTATTACAATGCCGCCAAGAAGGTGCTTGACTATCTGCTGGGTAAGAATCCGCTCGACATGTCTTTCTTGACGGGTTTTGGTACCAAGTCTCCCATGAAGCCGCACCATCGTCCGAGTACTTCTGACAAGGTGAAGGCTCCTGTGCCTGGCATGCTCGTGGGTGGCCCGCAGCCTGGTGGCGAAGACATTGGTTCTGAATCGTGGGAATGTAAGGACTATAGGACGGGTGTTGCGGCAACATCCTACACCGATAACAACTGCAGTTATGCGACTAACGAAGTGGCTATCAACTGGAACGCTCCGTTTGCATACCTTGCCGGCGCTATTGAAGCTTTGAATGCTGGCTATGCTCCGAGCTTTGCTGTTGCGGGCGTTGCAAAGTCTTCTGCAATTAAGCCCTCTGTTGCTCGCAAGGCTAATGCTAAGCAGGGCCCGCAGCTCCGCTTTGCAGACCAGATGCTCTATGTTGAAAAGGACGGCAAGCGTTTCAACCTCAACGGCCATAAGATTAAGTAATTCAACCCTGCCGTAATAGGCGATAAAGTTAAGCCCGGATTTAGCCGGGTTTCTCTTTTTATCTAAAAAATCTATATTCCATTTTATGAGAAAAATTTTATTGATTCAGTGGCTTCTTGCGGCGTTTTTTGTAACGGCGTGCACGGACTATGTGCAACAGATGGATGAAATCTACGAACTGAAAGTGCAACAGGCTGCGGCTGAATCGTCCTCTTCGAAAGAAACTGTGAGTGAAGGTAAAGAAGGTGAAGTCATGTCTTCGTCTTTAGTCGTTCAAAGTTCGAGCGACGAGGCTGTTTTGGCAATATCCAGCAGCAATACGGAACCTGATGTGATCGTAGAAATCTCCTCTTCTTCTGCATTTGAAAATGTTCCTGTGGATTCGGTAGATGACGATACGGTAACGCTGAAAAAACTTCCGGTAATGATGTTTGACTGGTTGCATGGCAATCAAGGTGATGGTGAAAAGGGAAACGGTAATCCCGAATATGGTGTCAGCGCAGACTTTGGTTCTGGCGGGTGTTCTGGTAGCCCGATGAGGGGTATGGTGGAACAACACCTTGGACCGAATGGAGTTCCTGTCAAGGCTGCTCTTTTTCCGTCAAATTGTAAAATTACGGATCATCTGGATAACTGGTTCTTGCCAGAGGTGGTTGCGGTGGATGCCGCAGGTAATTCTTTCACCAATGCCACTTGCCGTGACCTGTATATTTCGTTGGATAGCGCGGGCTATTGGCTTGCTGAAATATCGAAGAATGCGGTTTCGCAAGGTAATGAAGCGAATCGTGGAGGCATGTTCCTTTTAGATGATTTTCAGTATTTAGATTCTGCGAAAATAATCCCGAATCCTTACTATGATCAGTTGAGAGGTGGCGCCGATAACACAAATCACAATTTTGGATTCACCATGAAAATACAGGCGACATTTGTGTATCAGCCTGGGCAGTATTTTGACTTCTTGGGTGACGATGACGTGTGGGTGTTTATCAATAATAGGCTTGCGGTGGATATTGGCGGTCAGCATGCCCAGGTTGCTGGTGCTGTAGATTTGGATACCCTTGGTCTTGTCCCGGGCGAAACCTATCCGTTCCATATTTTCTATGCGGAGCGACATACAAGCCAGTCCAATTTCCGTATGCATACCTCAATTAACTTGAAGGCTGATCCAAGTTTCCAGTGTCATTAATTCCAAATAATGTTTATCCTGAGATTTTATGAAGAATCGTTTTGCTCATCATTTTGCTATGGCTGCCTTGGCGGGGCTTTCTCTGGGCTCTGCCGCTTTTGCAGCCCAGAATGTCATCAAGGTCGATGACTTGCATCCAGGTATTGTCATCAACAAAGACAACATGATGTCTGCCGATTTGGCGATTTGGAATCCGCCAAGTCGTTACTATGACATGACCCCGGCTTTAGTGGATGGCGGTTATACGCTGTTCCGTTTCCCGAACGGTTCGCTTTCGAATGATTATCACTGGAATGGCATCGGTAAATACGATTCTACGGGACTTTGGATTTCTGAAGAAAACAAGTGGGCTCGCGGTTTCTTGGGCGAAACGATTTACCGTGGCACCACCAAGGATAATTATGGTTTTGTTCGTCGCAGTCATCTGGCTGACGATAATATGGAAACCATGTGGTGGGGCGAAATTCTGGACCCCGATGATCCGCCTTGGGTCGTGATAGAATTCCCCGAAAAACAGGCTCTGGATTCCTTGCAGATTGACTGGGGTGCTCTCCGTCCAAAATCTTTTGAATTTGCATACTGGACCGAAGACTATGCGGAATATCCGGGCGTACATCAGGCGCTCGAAAACAAGTTGAAGGTTGAATCGATTGTCAAGGTTAAATCGGCGACAACCAAGCATAAGTTTAAACAAATTAAGGCTCGTTATGTAGCGGTTCGCTTTAAGACTTCTGAATTGCCTGCGAAGGGTGTGCAGATTCGCGAAATGAAGCTGTATAGTGGCGAAACCGACTTGCTTGGCGGCAATAATTACAAATTCTATGCGATGTCTACTCGCAATGGTGACAGGGCTCGCACCGACTGGACCGACATTAAGTGGGATTTTGAAACCTTTATGGATTACATCAAGACGCTTCCGAATGCGAAGGCTGTCATCTGCGTGAATGCAGGTACAGGTACTTCGAAAGAAGCGGCTGCTTGGGTGCATTATGCGAACAAGGTCAAGGGTTATAATATCAAGCAGTGGCAAATTGGAAACGAGCTTGATGGTGAATGGGAAGAATCCGGCCCGATTTCGGCAAGGCATTACGCGGCGCGTTTTCTGGAATACGCACGCGCCATGAAGGCGGTGGATTCCACCATCATTCTGCACGGACCGCTCCTGAGTACGCATAAGATGATGCAGAAGGGCGCCGGCATTCTTGATGGCAAGTACTGGATGGAAGAATTCCTGCGCATCGTGGGCGAGGCCGAAAAGAAGGATGGCAAGCGCTACCTCGACATGGTGGACCTGCACAATTACCCGTACTGGACGCCCAACGAGCCGAAACCCGCCGAGATGCTCAAGGCCATGCTCGAAGTGGGCCCGAACATGGATACGCTCAACGTGTGGATGAAGCGCCACCTCGAAGGCGAACGCGGCGTGTTCCTCTCGGAATTCAGCACATGCGTTCAGGGCTTCAGCTTGCTGATGGATTACCCGCAGGCCTCTGCTGTGGCAAGCATCTTTGCGCAGCATGCAATGCGATTCGGTAACCGCCTGCAGGTGCTCCCGTGGGATGCTTTCGGTAACCTGATGAAGGCTCCCGATGACTCATGGGGTACAATCAGCTTGACCGCTCTTGTGAAGGATGGCTCCTGGAACTACTGGAAGTCCCTGGAACCGACTGCGGAATATTACGGGATGTACATGACTTTCAAAGATTTCTTGGAAGATGGCTATGCCGTGCTCCCAGTAGAGGCGACTACGCCGGATGTTGAAGCTTATGCCATCGGCAAGGGTGATTCTACTCGCGTGATGATAGTGAACTTGTCGGATGTGACGCAGGTGGTGCAGATTGACCGCGCGAGTATCAAGGGTGATGCTAAGGAAGTCGGCAAGGGTGACTTGGTTCGCACGCAGGTCGAAATCTTTGGTGAAGACCAGTTCAAGTGGGTGGGTACTTCGCAGAATGCGTACCCTTATCCGAAAATGGGTCCGAGCGGTCGCCGCATTAACCCGAGCAAGAGTAAGGACATTACGGTTCCTCCGTTCGGTCTTGCCGTCGTGCAAATTAACCCGAAGGTGGTGGGCATGAGTGAAGCGACCAAGGCGCAGGCGGCAAAGCCTGTGATTCTTGCGGCATCGCTTGAAAAGAAGGTGCTCATGGCGGGGGATACTATCGACTTGTTCGTGACGGCAACACAGCCGAATGGCCAGCTGACAAATGGCTCCATCAATATCGGCAACTGGGGCAAGCGCGGTTTGTTGCAGCAGGCGGTGACTTCCGATGATGGCAAGTGGAATGCTTCTATCGAAAGCTTCCATGTGCAGATTCCGATTCCCGAAGACATGTACTCTGCTACTCGTACGATTCATGTGGTAGTTCAGGGCCTTGGCGGTAAGGTGACGGTGCTTGAAATCCCGTTCCGCATTCGCGGCGCCTACCGTACTACGAGTGTGATGCAGAATTTTGATAACGGCCTCGATGCTGTTGACTGGTTCCCGGTGGCAAACGGCGATAACGCTACGACAATTGGCGCGAAGGTCTTTAATGGGGCGCCTCCGCACGGTGGTTTTATCCGTCATGATTTCATGATTGAACAGCCGCCTACACAGGGTTGGCCGAATTTTGCGGGTGCCTACTATGTGATTCCCGAAGAAGTTCACAACTCCGTGGGCATCGTGTTTGACTATGCCACGAACCACAGCAATCCTGATGGCTATTTCGAAGTGCAGATTGCAAGTGAACAAGTCAAGGATTACGACGAGTTTATGGTGCGTCTGAAAAATACCCGCGGCTCTTGGGTGCGTGATACGCTCATTTGGGAAAACATGAAGCAGGAAGGTTGGGGTAAGACTATCCCGCAGCTCGACCCGAAGCAAATCAAGAACTTCTCGTGGCGCGCCCGCTACAGCGGCACGGGCTACATTAGCCTCGACAACATTTACCTGTTGCAGGAAGACGGCACCGAAGTCCCGATGCCCCGCGGCCTCCGCCGGTTGAGATAATTGAATCCTCGGGTTGGGAATAACGCCTGATACAATTGATACATTGTTGCCTGTAAACGCGCTTTTGTAGGACCGTTTGCAGGCTTTTTTCTTTATATTACTTTCGCACGCGCGTTGGTGACGCGTTTTCTCGAAAGAGAGGGATGTTGTGGAATACAAATTTTTTGCTTTAGTCGCAGTTTCTGCGTCTGTTTTGGCGTCTTCGGCCTTTGCCGCTAACGCTTACATTAACCAGGTGGGTTTCCGCCCTTCCGATCCCAAGGAATTTTCGCTTGTCGGAGCCTCTGGCAATGTTGAAATCCAAGATGCCTTTGGCAAGACTGTGCTTACGGTAACGCCTGGCGCCGCCTCGTTCTGGGATGCAAGCGGCCAGAATGTACAGCTGGTCGATATCTCCAAATTGACTGCCGAAGGCACGTACACCATCAAGGTGGGCGGCCAGACACTTCGCCAAGATCTGGTGGTCAAGAACAATACCTTTGCCGACGTTTACAAGGCGGCTATCAAGTGGTTCTATTACCAGCGCGCCTCTATGGCTCTCGAAAGTGCATACGCGGGCAAGTGGGCTCGTGCTGCAGGCCATACGAATGCGACTGTCGAACTTCATAATTCTACGGGCGCTTCGGGCTCTATCAATTCGAGCAAGGGCTGGTACGATGCCGGCGACTACGGACGCTATATCGTAAATTCGGGCATTACCACCTACACGCTCCTTTCGCTTTACGAACATTTCCCGGAATTTTTCAAGACGGCCAAGTGGAATATTCCTGCCGATGGAACTTTGCCTGATTTGCTCGCCGAAATCAAGTACAATTTGGACTGGATGCTTACTATGCAGGCCAATGACGGTAGCGTTTATCACAAGCTTACCTCTCTTGCTTTCCCGGGCGATGTGATGCCTGCGCAAGACAATGCAAAACTTTATGTTATCGGTAAGAGTGCCGAAGCCGCACTTGACTTTGCCGGTGTGATGGCAGTTGCTGCGCGCGTGTACAAGCCGTTTGATTCCAATTACGCCGCCAAGTGCCTTGATGCAGCCAAGAAGGCTTATAGCTGGGGCTCTTCGAATATGAGCTACCACTTTACCGCAAACCCCTCCGATGTGGCGACGGGTGCGTACGAAGGCAACAACGCGGCCGACGAAAAACTTTTTGCCGGCACGGAACTTGCCATTACCACGGGCGATAATTCTTACAAGCAGAATGGTTCTTCGGAATATGTGTCGTACTGGGGCGACCTTTCGGGCGTCGCCACTTATGGCAAGGCGACGCATGCCTCTGTGTTTGGCGATGCAAACGAATCCAAACAGAAAATCTTGGGCACTGCAGATGGTTTCGTGAACCGTACCAAGTCGGGCTTTGGCGTGGTGATGGCGAAAGATGACTTTGTGTGGGGCTCGAATGCTGTGGCCGCGAATCAGGGCGTGTGGCTTTTGCATGCCTACTACTTGACCGGCGAAGAGAAGTATTATACTGCCGCGCTCAAAGTGCTTGACTACTTGCTTGGCAAGAATCCGCTTGACATGTCGTTTGTAACGGGTTACGGCACCAAGTCTCCGAAATTACCGCACCACCGCCCGAGTACTTCGGATAACATAGAAGATCCGATTCCGGGTATGCTTGTGGGTGGCCCGCAGCCCGGCGGCGAAGACGTTGGCTCTGCTGCCGAATGGAAGTGCGCCGATTACAGAACGGGCAATGCGGCGACAGCTTATACTGACCAACGTTGCAGCTATGCAACCAACGAAGTGGCTATCAACTGGAATGCTCCTTTCGCTTACCTTGCCGGTGCCCTTGAAGCTTTGAACGCCGGTTATGCACCCTCGTTTGCAGTAGATGGCGTCGCCAGAAAGTCTACCGTCATTTCGTCAAGTTCTTCGGTCGCTTCATCTAGTTCTCAGGAGGCCTCAAGCTCCTCTGTCGTTCCGGAATCCAGTTCATCTGAACAGAACTCCAGCTCTTCGGAAGCGCTCGCTTCGAGTTCTTCGCAGTGGAATCCGTGGGTTTCGAGCAGTTCTGCGGCGATTACGGCCATTCACGAAGTTCTGCCTGCCAGTGTGCAGAAT
This sequence comes from Fibrobacter succinogenes, assembly GCA_902761355.1. GTDB lineage: Bacteria > Fibrobacterota > Fibrobacteria > Fibrobacterales > Fibrobacteraceae > Fibrobacter > Fibrobacter succinogenes_M. Next base: position 19,978 of record CACWJY010000025.1, read on the forward strand.
AAGGCCCCGCGCATTCGCCAGAATGGCCATAAGCTCTATGTCGAAAAGAATGGCAAGCGCTTCGACCTTCTCGGCAACAGCATCCGTTAATCGACGCTTTTGTAACACTTGTACTCCTAAATGCCATGCGGACCTTGGTCTGCATTGGCATTTTTCTATATTGAACGGCGATGGAATCGATTTTCAGTAACGTCTTGATGTTTGTGCTCGGCCTGATTGGCCTGAGTTTCTTGGTGACTATTCATGAACTCGGCCACTTTTTAGTGGCCAAGTGGAACAACGTCAAGGTAAATACGTTCAGCATCGGTTTCGGTAAAAAATTGCTCCGCTATCGTCACGGTGAAACGGAATACTGTATTTCTGCATTTCCGTTTGGCGGTTACGTGGCCATGGCCGGTGAAAACCCTGACACGCTCAAAGAGGGCCAGGTTCCGGGGGAACGCGATTTTGTGGCGAAGTCTGTGGGTGCTCGTGCAGCGATTGCTTTTGCGGGACCTTTCATCAACATCGTCTTTGCGTTTGTTCTCTTGATGGTTCTTTACATGGTGGGCGTGCAGGAGCCTGCGACGAATGACCTTATCGTAGGTTTTGTGGCTAAGGATTCTCCTGCGGCTGCAGCGGGTATTCAACCTGGCGACACCATTACCGAAATGAACGGTAAGCCCACTCAGGGTTGGGACGATTTTCGTGAACAGGTTGGTGTGAGTCTCGGAGCGAGTGTTCCGCTAACAGTTCATCGCGGTGGTGCTCCGTTGACCATTACGGTCGTTCCCGAAGAATTGATAATCCCTGCTCAAGATTCTACCGGCTCCGAAATTGCGATGGGTATTGGCGATATCGGAATTTATCCGCGTAACCGCGTGATTGTGCGCCTTCCGCCTATGGCTGGGTCTGCTGCAGAAAAGGCGGGCATTCAACAGAACGATACGATTTTTGAGATCAACGGCGAACATATTTCTCGCTACGAAGAAGTGGTGCGCATCATTGACGGTAGTAAGGGAGAACCCGTTAATGTGACGGTTATACGCAGTGGCGATACGCTCACCAAGCCGCTTACACCTGCCTATAACGAACAGTACAAGCGTTACATGGTCGGTATCCAGATGGGTTATGTGCTATTCCGCGAAACCAAGATTGTGCGTCGCGGCCCAGTTGAAGCCTTTACAAAAACTTGCGCGACCAGTTGGAAAATGACCACGAGCATCTTCCGCTACTTTAAGCGGATGTTCCAGGGACAGGTGAAAGTTGATGCTTTCTCCGGTCCGGTCTCGATTGTGGCCGTGATGGGCAACGTGTGGATGAGCGGCTTCCAGGACTTTTTGATGTTGCTTGCCCTCATCAGCATTAACTTGGGCGTGATGAACTTGCTTCCGCTTGCCATTACCGACGGAGGCTTGCTCATGTTCCTCGGTATCGAAAAGCTGCGTGGCAAACCGCTTTCGACCAAGACACAGACCGTTATTCAGAATGTCGCTGCGGCGTTCTTTATCAGTTTCTTCGTGTTCATCACGATTCTTGATTTCGGTAAACTTTCGCTGTTCCTGAAATAGCCCTAGAACGGAATCCAGGGGATATTCCACTGGAAATTGAGTCCCCAACCGCCTGTAATCATGGTGTCGTCTCCGCCAGGATTGGCATGCCAGTCACAAATTAGGACTTGGTAATTAGCTACCATTGAAACCTGCAATTGGTCTGTTATGCGATATCCAAGTCGATATCCATATTTAAAGTTTGTTTGTTGCAGGAAGGATCCTTCTTCCATATCTTCAACTAGTGCTGGATTAAAATTGTTTTTTGAAAAAACATATCCAAAACCAGTGTTTACCTCAAACATAATCCGTTTTACCGTCACGGACCAAACGAATGGCTTGATATAAATATCCCATGCAGACACACTCACGTCGCCATCGGAATGGGAATAACCGAAACGGCTGACACCTACGGCAAGAGTGTAGTCCACCATATTTTCCGGCTCGTTGAACACGCCGAATTCAGCGGCGAAGCCTAGTATTCCACCCGGCTTGTAAACATAGTTCTCGGTTTGGAGGCGACTATCCTTGAGGTCGACATCTAAAAAAGCTGCGCTAGCAAAACCGCAAATAAAAAGGACGAGTATTAAAATCCTTTGCATACATCCCATCCTTTTGTAGAAAATTCCTCTTTGGAATCATAATGCGTAACGGATATTTTTCTAAAAGCTCCGTCTTTCGAAAATACTCCTTCACTGAGTGCTGAAGAAGCGAAGAATTTAAAACTTCCTGTATAATACAACGGTTTGTCCGTGTTCGTGCCGATAGGGAAGTGGGTCGTAATGTTTGTGTGGAAAATGCCGTCTATTTTCGGTTCCAAATAAGACACCGGGAACGTTTCCTTGTAAACCGTTTCGTCCGATTCCCATATCGTGTGAACTTCCATGTCGTCTCTATAAGATATCGTTTCGCCCCTAAGGGTGTAAGGGATGGTGTCCTCGACAAATTGACCCGTGGTATCGTAAGTCAAAGCGAAGCCGCGTACAACGACCGTTGCGCTATCGCCTTCAAAGCAGATTTCCTTACAAAGAATCCTGTCAAAACGTTTTTCACGTCCCTGGGCAGGACGCTCGCCTTCTACATTAGGGAGCTTTTTATCTATGTAGGTATCTTCATTAACTGGTTCGCTATAATAGCATCCTTGAACATCTTCGGCCGTCACTTGTTCCGGCGCATCTGACGGATCATGAGCGATATAGGGACATCCCTGTAAACACAGGGCGCTCAAGACAAGTAATAATAAAGAACAATAATTTGTCATGAATAAAAATTTAGAAAAAAAAAGATTGGCAAAATTCAGAAAAAATGCATTATATATTCCTGTTTTATAGATGATAACGAATCGGAATTTGTGGAGACTTTGGGCGTGGGATAAGTTTTTTGGGTATATTTAGGACGATGGAAAAACAAAAACAGAAAACTACGGACACAGTTCCGCTGAATCTTGTGACGGTGAAGCATAAAACTCCGTCGTCATTTCGCCTTGATGATCCGGGATCATGGCCTGTGGTCGTTCAGTTTTTTCTGTATCCCAAAACGCTTGGGGGTGCGCATTTTGTTCCGTTCCGACTATTGCTTGTGATTGCGATGGTTTTCTTTACCATACAGTTGATGCTGGATGGTTATGATGCATGGATTGCGCAATATTTGCATTGTCTGAATTTGCCGGTACACGAAACGGGACATTTGGTGTTTTCGATTTTCGGAAATCGCGTGCTGCATTCGCTGGGCGGTTCACTGTTCCAAATAATCATGCCGCTCGTATTCTGCTTTGCGCTTTGGATTAAGCCGCGCGATATTCTTGGTGCGTCGGTGGCACTTTGGTGGGCTTTTGAAAACTTTATTGACGTGGCCGTGTACATTGACGATGCACTGCACATGAAACTGATGTTAATTAGCGGTGGCACCGGTGCCGAAGCCCCTTATGGTTTTCATGACTGGAATTTTATTCTGTCTGAAATGGGATTGTTGCTCAAGTACGATACGATTGCAAACGCCGTGTATACCGCAGGCTATGTGGGAATGTGGCTTTGCGTGTTGTGGGGTGCCTGGAGCCTGTTCTACTACTGGTTTTATCAGCGGAATAACGACTAGATATTATTGTTGGTTCAGTCTCATTTTTTTTGTTTTCATATAAAAGCTCCCTTCACCGTTGGTTTTCTGATATTGAATATACTTTAAAAAGAGCCTTTTTTATCAAAAAAAAAGCCGTTGTAAATCATTCAATATTTTTTTGGGGGATTTGACGCTTTATCTGCTTTTTTTGCTTTTTTCAGTATAAATTGTAGGTAAATCAAGAAAAAAGGACCGAAAATGAAGCGTATTCTTGCCAAAACTGCTCTCATCGCCCTCGCAGGTACCCTTTCTGCGACTGCAGCGACACTCCCCACCGCCAAAGAAGTCCAGGCCAACATGGGCATGGGTTTCAATATCGGCAATTCGATGGAAGTGCCCAATGACCCGACTTTATGGGGCAATCCGTACCCGACACAGGCTTTGCTCGACTCTGTGAAGGCGGCAGGATTCAATACGGTCCGAATTCCCTGCGCCTGGGACAGCCACACTAGTGGAGGCAAAGTTACCGAAACTTGGCTTGACTCCGTAAAAACGGTGGTCGACTACGCCATGCGCGCAGGCCTCTATACGATTTTGAACATCCACCACGAAGGTGAAGGTGGCTGGTTCCAGAGCAACATTGGCACGAGTGTTGATAACACCATCGACAACAAGATGAAGACTTACTGGACGCAGATTGCGAACAAGTTTAAAAACTACAATGAACGCTTGCTTTTCGCCGGTGCGAATGAACCTGGCCCGAATGTGAACACGTGGACCTCGCAGCATGTGTCTACGCTCATGCACTACTACCAGACCTTTATCGACGCCGTGCGTTCTACGGGTGGCAACAACGAAACTCGTACCTTGATTATCCAGGGCCTCAATACCGACATTGACAAGTCGGTCAAAAGCGCTCCGGTAAGCACCTTCCCGAAGGACAAGGTCGAAGGTCGCCTGATGTTCGAAGTGCACTACTACGATCCGTACCAGTACACGCTCATGACGAGCCAACAGGATTGGGGCGCGAGCGAACCGATTCAGCCGCAATACTATTATGGCGACTACACCAAGGCTAGCGAACCCAAGCGCAATGCGGGTTACAACGCCTGGGCTGGCTCTGTTGATTCTAAGCTCGGAAGCATCGTGCATCCGCAGGAACAGTTTGCCAAGATGAAGACGAACTATGTCGATAAGGGCTACCCAGTCATTGTCGGCGAATTTGGTGCGAATGTCCGTTCTCCGGAATTGAGTGGCTCCGACTTGAATCTCCACAAGCAGGGCCGCGTGCAGTGGCACAAAGATGTTGTTTCGGCTGCTAAGCAGTACGGGCTCACCCCGATTCTTTGGGATATGGGCAACGAAAGTGATTCTGGCTATGACAACATGGCTTACATTCGCCGTCAGTCTTCACCGGTGGGCAAGGTCCTTGAAACGGATGTCATCAACGCTATGCGTAGTGTTTACAATCTCGGCAATTACGTGAATACGGGTGTCACCCATGTGGAAGACTTCATTTCGGGAGAAGGTTCAACCGCGCTGAACAGTTCCGTTAAAACGGACGTCAAGTTCACCCGTAACGGAAACACCCTTTACGGTACAGGAAGCATTTCGCTTTATGACTTGAAGGGAAACCTGGTCCGCACAGCTGGCAATAATGCCTCCGAAGCAACGACCATGCAACTGCAGGGGATTCGTCAGGGCGTCTATATTGCAAAGTGCCAGGGTCACACGATGCAGATTCAGGTGAAGTAAAAATCGCTATTTTCAACAGGATTGAGTTTCCCGAAGGCGGACAAAACTAAAATCCTTTGCATTTTTTTTCGGTACGATTTGGCTTGACTGAGTTCTCTAAATGGCTCTGTCAAGCCTTTTTATATGGCTGCGACAAGATTTTCGAAAAAACTGTAGTTTTTCTATGGGCTTATAAATCGGGAAAAGTTTGCTAGTACCTGTTTATTGTACAAATGGACTTGACAAGCTAATAAGTATTAGCTATTTTAGCTAACAAACATTAGCCAATGAAAGTCGAAACGAGAGGCGTCATGTCTACAAAAGAAAAAATTCTAGAAACAGCCCTAACGCTATTTGCCAAAAACGGATACGACGGCACAAGCGTGGAGCAAATCGCTCAGGATGTCGGCATCAAGGCGCCGTCGCTTTACAAGCACTTCAAGGGCAAAGAAAACATCTTGAATGCGCTCATCGACATCGCCGAAGCGCGTTATGAGGAATCGTTCGGCTCCGCGAAAAAAATCGGCACAGTTCCCGAAAATATCGACGGATTCATCCACGAGATGATGAAAAGGATCCGATTTACGATGAGCGACCCGATTATCAAGAAGATGCGTGTTTTCTTGGTGCAGGAGCAGTTTCGCAGCGAGCGCCTCGCCGAAATCACCACAAGGCATCAGGTGGACGGACTTTTGCAAATGTATCAGAAAATTCTCGAAGCATTGATGGCCGCAGGTATAATCGTCAAGGACGACCCGGAAATGCTCGCGACAGAGATTACTGCACCCGTTGCACTCTGGATTTCTAAAGTCGATCGTCAGCCGAAATGCGAAAAAGAAGCGCTCAAATTCATCGAGAAGCACTTGCAGCATTTTTTCAAAACCTACAAGAAATGAACCGCCCCATCACAACATTGTTTATGCTGATGTCCGTTGACGGAAAATTAAGGCAAAAAAATGGCAAAAGAAATCGATCCCAAAAGCACCACTAGAGCGAAAGCGTTTGAGTTTTGGATGCAAGCACCAAATCCGATGGTGACATTTTTCAAAACATTGAATGTCACAAGGCTCGTGAAGGTAAGCAAGAAACACGGCTTGAAGTTCAATATGCTTATGGATTACTGCATCGGCAAGGCCGCGGCAAACGTTAAGGAATTTTACATGCTCCCGGTAAACGGCAAGCTTGTGCAATACGATTCGATTGCGGTGAACACAATCGTGAAAAACGACGAAGGCGAAGTCAGCTCTTGCGATATCCCGTATTCCGAAGATTTGACGACATTCAACCGTGACTATCTCAAATTCACAAGGATCGTGGCAGAAAGTTGTACGGATTGGGACTTGTCCGAGAACAGCATGGTCATCGGCACATCGGCAATTGTTGACACGGAAATCGATGGCGCTGTCGGCATGAATTCCGGCATATTCAACAATCCGTTTATGATTTGGGGGCGGTTTAGGCGAAAGTTTTTCCGCTATGAATTGCCGGTTTCGTTCCAGTTTCACCACACACAAATGGACGGTGCTCACGCCGGAAAGTTCCTTGCGAACTTGCAAAAAGCTATCAACGAACTACGATAAAAAAACATGAAAAAATTACGATTCGGAGCGGCGCTCCACTTCCTTATAGCTATTGGTCATGTATGCTGCCTGTTCGCTTTAGACGAGGCATTCGAAGCCTATGGAATTAAAGACTTCATGCATCAGATGGTATCAGGCCACATTTGGATATTGTATGCCCTGACCATCGGTCTTGCCTTTGCATTCTGCGTGGCTGGACTTTACGCACTCTCGGCTACCGGCGACATCCGGCGCTTGCCCTTGACACGTATGGCAGTCGTCACCATTGTTGTGCTCTACAGCCTTCGCGCTCTGGTTGGTGGTTTTAGCTGTATCAATGATTTTACTTGGTTGCGATGTGTCTCGTCCCTCATTCCCGCCGTTATTGCATGGTGCTACTGGCCTGGAGTTAATTTGGGGAGGCGAGCGTCCTAAATCTTTTGTATTTAGTATAGTCAACGACGAAAGTAAAACTCTAACAAACGATTGAATATATGGTAATAAAGAAATTGGATCACAAACTAACAGTCTGTAAAGTAGCGGACGTTAGTGATTTTGATACGGGTAAGGATTTCTATTTCATTGGCAAGACCGACGAAGAAATATCCCTCGTATGCAAAACAGATGATGTACCCCAAAATACTATTGAACGAGATGATGGATGGCGAGGATTCCGTATTCAGGGTGTACTTGATTTTTCTCTTATAGGTATCCTTTCGAAACTCTCGGCTATTCTTGCAGAAAATGGCGTTGGAATTTTTGCGATATCCACTTTCAATACGGATTATATCCTTGTGAAAGCCAAAAATTTCGAGAAAGCGCTGAAAGTCTTGTCTGATGCGGGATATGATGTGGTGTGATAAAGCCTCAAAGAAAGGATTATAATCGGATGAACTCTATTATCATTTACGGGAGCCGTTATGGCTCGACAAAACGCTACGCCGAACGCCTCTCCGAAATCACAGGGTTCAAGGCTGTTTTCTTTAAAGACGTGAAAAGCGTTGCCGGCTATGACCGCATCGTCTATCTGGGCGCCCTCTGCGCCGGCGGTGTCATGGGCCTTAAGAAAACGGTTTGCGGCCTCTCTGCAAGTCAGGAACTGTTTGTCGCGACCGTCGGTCTCGCCGACCCGACCGATGCCGAAAACGTCAACCACATCAGGGGCTGCCTCAAAAAGCAGGTTCCTGCATCAACACAGAATCATGATGAAACTTTTGTATTCGAAGGTCACGAAAATCCCCGAAGCGGAGCGCAACGCCGAAGTCCGCGCCCTCATCGCCACCTATGGCAAGCAAGTGGACTTCGTGAATCTCGATACCCTGGAACCGATTGCTCAAATTTTGAAATAATTTGAATAAGTTCCTTGACAAGAATTTTAAAATGGCTTTGTCAAGCCAAGCCGTATTTTACCGAAAATTGCGAAAACGCAGCAAAAAAGGCGGACATTGAGTCCGCCTTGTGCTTTTAAACATTTGTCAATTTATTTTACATGCACTTGGAGCATCTGCATTTTGCCGCTCGATTCTACACGGACTAGGTAAATGCCCGGGACGAATTTTTTGAGCGAGACGAAGTGATTTCCTGCTGCAGAACCGCGGTAATGCATCTTGAGACTGCCCTGTACATCGAATACGGCGACCTTGAGTTCCGAGGCTACAAAATTCGTAACAACAAGCTCGTTATGAGCGTAGACAACCTTGAATGCACCAGCAAGCGTCGGCATAACCGGTGTCGTCGAATCGCTAGAACTGCTACCGGGTTCCACAGTGCTGGAACTGGATGCTGGAGCGCTGGAGGAGCTCGATGCGATCACAGAACTGCTGCTAGATTCCGCGACACTCGAAGAAGACGCGATTGCGCTAGACGAAGATGCCGGAATGCTCGAAGAACTGCTTGGAACTGGAGCCTTGATAGATGCCGTGAGCGTCTGCGCTTCCAAATCATTGTAATTTGCATTGCCAAGTACCATAAAATACACGGTATAATCACCGCCGTTAGTTGCCGTCGGCAAAGCTTCTGAATACTTTTCGTCACTGGCCAACTTATAAACGAGCGTTCCGTTTTTGGCTTCACCGGCCGTCACAAGTGTCTGAGCCTTGCCGTTATACATCAGATTTTCTACAGCAACCGGAGCCTTGACAATTGTCGGATTCGCCTTTGTAATTTCAAAAGCCTGTTCGAGACCCGTTGCCGGCAACTTGTAATTCTTGTTGCTCAAGTCCGTTACCTTTGCGGTGTACTTGCCTGCATTTGTAGCAGCACCAGCAACCGTAAGGCCACACTTGTCGCTATTAACGACGCCACTAGCCGTTGCTGCCGGAACATGTTCGGAACCATTGTAAGCGAACGAAGACTCGCCCCATGCAACGGAAACTTCCTTCGGTTCAACAGTCAACTTGCCTGCCACAAATTCAATTTCATAGTTGTCGGCAGTCAAGCCACTCGGCGTAACAGAGTATTCGCCGACATTACCATATTGCTTGTAATCGTAGCTATAGACGAGCGAGCCATTTAATGACTTTTCGTTATCTAAACCGCTAAAGCCACTGAATACAACACCTGCATTAGACGGCATTTCGCCATAAACAATCGAATTGTCCTTTGCGCTAATCGTGACCGATGCCTTTGTAATTTCAAAAGGTTGTTCAAGACCTGTTGCAGGCAACTTGTAATTTTTGTTATTCAAGCCAGTTACCGTAGCGGTGTACTTGCCCGCATCCGTAGCAGCCCCTGCAACCGTAAAGTCGCACTGGTCATTGTTCAAAAGGCCTTCTACCGTTGCAGACGGAGCCTGAGCAAAGCTATTGTAAGTGAACGAAGTCTGTTTATCCCAAGCAACGGAAACTTCCTTCGGTTCAACCGTCAACTTGCCAGCCACAAATTCGATTTCGTAGTTGTCTGCGGTCAGGCCGCTCGGCGTAATGGTGTATTCGCCAACATCGCCATATTGCTTATAACTGAATTCAAAAGTAAGTGTTCCCTTCAAAACCTTGCTCGATTCCATTCCAGCAAATTCACCATACATAATACCGCCATCAATCGGTTTGTCGCCATAGACAATCGTATTGTTCATTGCGGTAATCTTAAGCGGAGCCTTTGTAATTTCGTATTCCTTTTCACAACCAGTTTTGGGCAATTTGTAGTTTGAATTTCCAATTTCCGTTACTATAGCGGTGTGCTTGCCGACATTGGTCTGGAAACCCGTCAAATACCAGGGCATCCTATCATTGTTCACAATTCCACCAAGTTTCGCTGTCGGATTGTGATCTTCACCATCGTAAACAAACGTGGTCTGCTCACCCCATATAATAGTGAGTTCCTTCGGTTCAACCGTCAACTTGCCATCAACGAAAGTAATTTCATAATTGTCAGAAGTCAGGCCGCCCGGTGTAATGGAGTATTCACCGACATTACCGTATTGCTTGTAATTGTAACTATAGACGAGCGCGCCATCCAAGGACTTTTCATTATCTTCACCGATAAAGCCGCTGAATTCAACACCCGCGTTAGACGGCTCATCACCATAGACAATTGTTGCGTTCTTGGCCGTAACCGTGAGCGGAATCTTGGCTATTTCAAAAGATTGTTCAAGCCCTGTTGCAGGCAACTTGTAATTTTTGTTATTCAAGCCAGTTACCGTAGCGGTGTACTTGCCGGCATTCGTAGCAGCCCCAGCCACCGTGAAATCGCACTGGTCATTGTTCAAAAGGCCTTCTGCTGCTGCATTCGGAGCATGAGCCTTGCCGTCATAGGTAAACGAAGTTTCATCATCCCAAGCAATGGAAACGACCTTCGGTTCAACCGTCAACTTGCCAGCCACAAATTCGATTTCGTAGTTGTCAGCCGTCAGGCCGCTCGGCGTAATGGCGAATTCACCGACATCACCGTACTGCTTGTAATTGATTTCAAAAGCAATTTCGCCTGTCAAGACATTGCTGGTTTCTTTTCCAACAAATCCGTCATAAGCAATACCTGCGCTAGCAGGTTCGTCGCCATAGACAATCGTATCGTTCAAGGCTGTAATCTTAAGCGGAGCCTTTTTGATTTCGAAGGCCTGTTCAATACCGGTTTCCGGCAACTTGTAATTCTCGTTGCTCAAATCCGTTACCTTTGCGGTGTACTTGCCGACATTTGTAGCAGCCCCCGTCACCGTGAAAATGCATTCATCGCTATTTTCGACACCATTAGCCGTAGCCATTGGAATCTGTTCAGAGCCATTGTAAGTGAACGAAGCATCACTCCAAACTATCGAAATCTCCTTCGGTTCAACAGTCAACTCGCCTTCGACGAAAGTGATGTCGTAGTTGTCAGAAGACAAACCGCCTGGAATAATGACGTATTTGCCAACTTTATAGAATTGCTCATAATCGTAGTTAAAGACAATCGAATCATTTAAGTCATTTTCGTTATCGTCGCCCACAAAGCCGCTGTATTCGACACCTGCGTTAGACGGTTCATCACCGTAGGCAATTGTTGCATTCTTGGCCGTAACCGTGAGCGGAGCCTTTGTAATTTCAAAGTCCGGTCCATCTCGATTTTCAGGCAACTTGTAATTTACATTGGTTAAATCTATTGCCTCGGCAGAGTACTTGCCGCCATTCGTAGCGGAGTCTATAATAATGTTGCATTCGTCATTGTTCAAGAGACCTTCAGCCGTCGCATTCGGAGCATGAGCCTTACCATTGTAAGTGAACGAAGTTTCTTTATCATCCCAGGCAATAGAGATTTCCTTCGGTTCAACAGTCAACTTGCCAGCGACAAATTTAAATTCGTAGTTGTCGGATTCCAAACCGCTCGGCATAATGGCGTATTCACCGACTTTATCGTATTGAGCGTAATCGTAGCTATAGACAATCGAGCCACTTAAGCTATTTTCATTATCGACGCTCACAAAGCCGCTGTATTCAACACCTGCATTTGCTGGTTTGTCACCATAGATAATCGACTTATCCTTTGCGATAACAATCAAAGGTGCTTTAGCGATTTTAAATTGTTCGCTGATTTTACCGGTATAATGGCCTTTTCCGGTGATAGTCATGCTTGCCGTTCCAACAGATACGTTGTTCGAACATTGAGTCGTGAAATCTACACCGGGTTCAAGTACTTTTTCTCCGTCTGTAACGCTAATTGCAGGGCAAATTTGAGAACCCGTATATGTTTGATCTTCAATGGCAGCGACCGTGATATCTGAGCTTGTAAACCGCTTTATCACCGACACGGTCAGATAGACTCCACCGCCATCTTTGACATAGCCGTAGCCATTGGATATAAAGTGGAGCAACAATTGATTGGTGCTACTGGTGGCTGTGACAGAGGTCGTCGAAGAATTTTTGTAGCCCCTGAAACGTCCGAGGCGTTTTGCATTGGTGCTGCTGCCGTCGTAGATATCAAGATAATCTTCTTCTGCAGACGAGTACATGAGTTTGACATATCCCGATACTTTCATCATACAGTCCTCGGGTGCCGTCAATAACAGTTTGCCATCGTCATTGGTAAAGTAATATCCATCCTTTCCACTATTGTCGTAAACTCGGAATGAAGTCATGTCATCCTGAATGATAATATCTCGCTGGCCAGTCTTAGGCATATTGACAAAAAAGTCCGTCTTGGGCATAAATGTTGGCGTCACCGTTGCATCCGACGAACGCATCTTGAATGAGTATCCCGTTGAGGCTGCGTAATAGACAGCATCGCCCCATTGAACGGTGTCAGGTTTTGTCATGACAATTTTTCCGTCCGCATCAAAAGCATCGATATCTTTCAACACATAGCCTTCGTCAGAACTTACGGTCACGTTGATAGTTCCGTTAGTTACGACCTGAGTTTTGTCAAACATTACATTACCGTGCTCCATATTTTTGTCGCTGCTTACACTGTAAACAGCAGGAGTAAAGACTTTAACGTTCAGGTCGAGACCGTACTTATGATAAAAATCTGTTCTCGAAATATCGGCTGCCTTAAGGCGGACATAAGCTGTATTGCCTTCACTAACAACAGGATAAAGAGTCTCCTCTTTCTGCTGATTGCCATATGCTAATTTTTGTCCGTAACTTTTAGGAGGGTCATTATAGATTGCATAGTAAGACTCACTAGAGCTATTATCCACCATAAAGCTTTTTCCCGAAAATTGCATCACTTTACCCGAAGGTGCCGTTATTGCCAGGGTGCCATCGCTCAATGGTTGAAAATCACCATCCTTGCCGCCGTCGTCGTAAAGTTTAAATGAAGTAATATTGTCGGGAATGACCATATTCTTTGTGCCAGAATGCGGCATATTGACATAGAGACCTCCTTCATCTGAATTCAGCTTGTTGGTGAATACAGCTGCGACGGTTACATTTTGGGTAGGCATCTTAAATGTCACTGTCTTACTGATAGTTTCGCTCCAGTCGGTGTACCAGTTACAATCAGTAACGTTGACAGTTTCACCGTCAGCTTTTACAACCCTTAGCTCGTTGAGCATATAACCTTCGTCGGGCGTAACAGTCAGAGTTATGTTGTCGTTTGCTTTTGCCTGTCTCAAATTCGCCGTTACTTGACCGCCGGTAAATCTGTCAGGTAGATTTACGTTGTATTTGCGGTCGGCTGGCACAAGTGTCACCGAAAGGTCTAAATCTGAATAGCCATACATCTCTCGATAACGAATTGCTAAGTTTTTTCCCGTGCTAGTAATGGTGGGAATTATAGCCACTGGGTTAGGTAGGTAATCATAAATTAGCTCCGAATTCTCTAAAAGTATTGTTCCGCTCGCCTCATCGTTGTCATAAACAGTCAAATACCCTTCATATATTAATTCACAATCAATCAAATCGTTTTTCGACGTCCTATCCGCAGCCAGGGCTTTACCAGACAATTGAATAAGATAGTTCGAATTGTCAGGAATGTTGATAACGAGGACACCATCCCATTCTTTGCCAAGAACATGATTCTTGCCACCAGCCTCATAGACCTTGAAGGATGTCAAGCCGTCTTTGATTTCCGATTCTGTAATCTTCAGCGTCATTTTACGTTTTTCGGGTATAGTTACATATTTCTCGTCGCCGTCTTGCGTCAGTACAGCCGTGTTAACCCACATTATGAATGACTGTGAACCGAAATAGGGGCTCTTACCCTTAATCGTCAGCATAAGTTTGCCTTCTTCCATAGCTCCAGTCGCATCCACGCTATACCCGACGGTCTCAGTATAGTGAGTTCCCCTTATCAATTTGTTACCGTTGTAATCGTAAACGTCATAATTGATATACTTTATCGCTCCATTCGGGAGAATGCTATAGTCTTGCATTTGAAGGTTCGCTAACGCAATCGAGTTGTTGTCTAGCTCAACCGGAATAATTTTCTGATTTTGCCTTTTTGCAAGTTCATCCGCTAAGACTAAGTCTGTACTTCCTTCGTAATAGAAACGCGAATCTCCCTCAATGCTGATATCACCCCTGTAACTATTTGCATTGATGAAATCTGTACTTTCAGTCCACGACAATGAAATAGTTCCTACGGTTCCCTCTCTTGTTGAACCATCACGGCCTGGACCTATTCCGTTACCCCTTAAACTTACTGCAGTGACTTGGCCTCCACTGATGGTAATCGATCCACCTTTGCCCTTTCCACTTTCGTTAATGGTACCGCCGCCAATCGCCGCAGCGCCATATGTTCCCGATGTCGCTTTAACAACGCCACCAGTAATGGTTATCGTACCAGCATTGCCATTAAAACCACCTCCAATACCGGCTCCTTTGCAACCTCTACTTCCAGAATCAGATATAGCATTGACCGTACCACCACGGATAGTGATGTTACCACCGGAGCCCAGTTCCGCACCACCTATTGCCGCCCCGAAATAATAGCTTAGTGAACCAGTGTTAATCGCTGTTATATTACCCCCTAATATTGTAATCGAACCTGCATTGGCAATGCCATTGCCTTTACTTCCACCAAGTGGAGAATTTTCGTTGCTGCTGCCAGATCTCGTATTAAGGTTTCCCTCGCCTGTTATTGTAAGGCTGTGTCCATCATGAACGCCAATGCCATTTTGTGCATCAAGTGTTGTTTGTGCGCCAAGGTTCAATGTAACAGAACCTCTAATATAGATTCGCCTACTGAACGTAACAGTACCGTTGCCAATAATATTGACAGAGCAGTTCTCCCATGTTGTTTCTTTATTGATGGTTTGCCCCATAGCTTCGATGTTGATCACATCTTCCGCCAACGAGGTTGCTGCCATAAGCAGGGTAAAAATCAGAGCAAGCCCCAAACGGAGCGAACGTAATGAATTGATATGTGTATTAAACACTTTTTTTCTCCTTCTTCTATTTTAGATTTTGCGAACAAATTTAGAATATTTTTTACAAAATATAATATAAAAAAAACAATATCATAACCCAAATGCGTTGCACTTTTTTTTGCTATGGCGCCGTGACCGTATAAAAGGACTTGACAAAAATTTTAAAATGGCTCTGTCAAGCCTTTTTATATAGCTGCGCGGTTATTTCCGAAAAACTGCGGTTCTGCTGCGGTTTTAGCCATGGCTCTGTCAAGTCTGGTCGTACGGCTATTTTTTGGCTGTGGTTATGCTGCGGCGCCGAAACCTAAAAACTACCTAAAAATGGCGTTTTTGAAGTAAAAATGCAGTTTTCTAGGGGCTTACAAATTGAGAAAAGTTTGCTAGCACCTACTTTTTATACGGATTGGCTTGACAGAGCCTTTAAAATAGTGTACATTTGTGTATATAAAACAAAAAAGGAGAACTTTATGGAAATGAAATTTTGTCAGAGCTGCGGAATGCCGCTCACACCAGAAATCTTGGGCACAAACGCCGACGGCAGCAAGAACGAAGAATACTGCATCTACTGCTATAAAGACGGTGCCTTCACCGGCGACTTCAACATGGAACAGATGATCGAATTCTGCTCGCAGTTCGTCGATGAATTCAACAAGAACACCGGCAAGAGCCTCACCCGCGAAGAATACAAGGCGGAGCTTCGCAAGTACTTCCCGACGCTTAAGCGCTGGCGCCTCCCGGCAGATCAATTGCCGCATGCCACGTCGCCCATGAAGCAGAAGTTTATTGAAGAAGTCAACGCGCTGGGCATCAAGGACATGCCGAAAATCGATAACCTCTTTGTTCTGCAGGGCTCGTTTATCAATCAGGAATACAAAATCAACGGCAACAATGTCAAGCTCCTGGACGATAACGCAAGCTACTGGGGAAACCAAGTTGAAAAGATTGGTGTCGAAGGCCGCTGCATCGGAATCGCCTGCGACGAACGCTACATTCTCGTGAGCGAATACGGCAAGAATGGCGCCGATGCCGAAATTGTCGTGTTCAAGAAACGGTAAAGAATAAATTTGTATTAGGCTTCTTTCCCGAGGACGGCGCGGGCGAGCTGGTCGGCGCACGAAGTCGGCTTCCCGTTGCAGGTGTTGCCCAGGAGCTTTGCCGCGATATCCTCGGCGCTCATGCCTTCGCAGAGCTTTGCGATGGCCTTCAAGTTCCCGTTGCATCCGCCCGTAAAGCGGATGTTTCTGATTTTGTCTCCGTCGCGCGTAAACTGAATAGTGGTCGCGCATACGCCTTTGGTCTTGAATGTCTCTTCCATAATAAACTCGTTGCAGGTTTGTTTGTTGTCATCCTCGACCGTCAGGGAGGGGATCCATTTTTGATAAATATAGAATGTCTTGGCGCTGAGCGAGATGACTTGGCAATCTCTAGCTGTTTTTATAGATTATAGCAACAAACTATATCGCAGTGGATTAGGTATGAATATTCTTGTCCTTTCGGGTAGCCCGCGCAAAGGCGGTAATACGGATTTGCTGGTAGAGGCGTTCGTAAGGGGCACTTCGCCAAGGCACCATGTCGAAGTCGTTTCTGTACACGATTACAAAGTCAATCCATGCATCGGGTGCAATTCTTGCTTTGCCCACGAAGACCATGCATGTTGTCAGAAAGACGACATGCAGGCGGTCTACGAGAAAGCCGCAACCGCCGAAATGCTCGTGATTGCATCGCCGGTGTATTTCTATGGGTTGAGCGCACAGCTGAAAGCAGTCATCGACCGATTCCACAATCCGATCCGCGATACATTTCACATCCACAAGATGGCCTTGCTCTTGGTCGGTGCGGCATCGCTCCCGGAATTGTTCGACGGCATCCTCACGCAGTACAAACTTTGCCTCAATTTCTTCAAGTTACAAGATATGGGCCAGGTGCTTGTGCGTGGCACAAAGGACAAAGGCGATGTCGGGGAAGAATCCTTGCGGCAAGCGTATGCGCTAGGACAAAAGATTTAGTAAAAATCGAAATGCCGGTTATCATCACCTTTACCCCGCGGATGGTGTATATCCGCGATCCATAATACCACCTTTTCTGGTGCTGGGAGTTAAACTTTGTACACGGCCTTTTTCTCGGCGACTGCACAGGGGGTTATGCAGAGTTTTAAACCCATGGCGTTCAGCACACGCATGATGGTATCGAATCTCGGATGCGCGTCTTCCCTTAGCGCCTTGTACAAGCTTTCTCGATTCAGGCCCGCAGACTCGGCGATTTTTGCCATTCCGATTGACCGGGCCGCATCTCCAATGGCATGTTGCCAGAGGACGGGGTCGTTTTCGGCAAGGGCTTCTTCCAAAAAGAGTTTTACATCTTCTTCTGTTTGAAGAAGGTCTGCGACATCCAAATCAGAAACTTCTGCATCACTTTTTTTCATTGTTCAGCTCCTTTGCCTTGTCGATATCCTTTTGTTGCGTCGATTTGTCGCCGCCCGCTAGCAGCAGCACAACGATGTCGTCTTTTTTCGTGTAATAGAGACGGTATCCTGGCCCGTAGTGGATGCGCATCTCGTATATTCCTTCGCCAACAAATTTGAAATCTCCAAAGTTACCTAGTTTAACCTGTTCAATTCTGAGGTTTATTTTCGCCCGGGCGCGCGCATCCTTGAGATTGGCGTGCCACTTGGAAAAATATTCCGTTTTCTTAATTTGAAGCATTCGCCCTCCTATAATGTAGCCAATCGGCTACAAATTGTCAATAGGGCAATGTGGGGGATTGCTAAATAAATCTCGGCCCCGGCCGCACTGGCCGCAACATCTTTCTTCATCGTCAACTCCTCTGGCATACAAGCGTTCAAAACGCCAAAGACTGTACACTTGTGCACTAAATATAGATTCAAAAACGACAGCTGTCAATAGGCCGGGGAGAATTTTCTGAAATATGCCTTTTTTCACCTTAAATCGGCATATTCCCGCTCCATTTTTGATATATATTTGCAAACAAGGTATCTCATGGAAGTGAATAAGAAGGACCTCTCCGAACGCGACATTGTCAGCAAGTTCATTTTGCCCGGCATAACGAATGCTGGGTGGAGTCTTGATACGCAAATTCGCGAAGAGGTTTCGTTCACAGACGGTCGAATTTTTGTGAAAGGCAAGACCGTCGTGCGCGGGCAAAAAAAGCGCGCGGACATCATTCTCTATTACAAGCCGAACATGCCGATTGCCGTGGTAGAGGCAAAGGATAACAACCACTATGTAAGTGATGGCGTTCAACAGGCTCTTTCTTATGCGCAGACTCTGGATATTCCCGTAGCGATTAGCAGTAATGGCGATGCGTTCTCGATTCGCTATCGTGAAAACTGCGGCCCGAAAGATAGCCAAGGGAACCCTATCGCAGTAGAAGAACGCGACCTGGACCATTTCCCGACGAGCGAAGAAATTTGGGCCTGCTACAAACGGTACAAAGGTATCGACTCTCCAAAAATGGAATCTGTATTAAATTCTGCTAAAATTCCTTACGAAGAAGTTTGTATAGATGATGCAAGATTGCAGTAAAAAGATGAAAGAGACTCTTTTTCAAGATGAAATTTATCAGTTAATTCAATCTCAAAGGGAGGGATCTTATTGGGATTTCAAGGAAATTGCTTACACAAATAATAATGATTTCGTTCATGATGTTTTATGTATGGCAAATTCCCAAACAGGATGCGATAAATACATTATTATGGGAGTATCAGATCCTCAGTCAGGGTGCATAATAAAAGGATTAGAAGGCGAGCGAAAACGCCAAACAGATTATATTGATAAAATTCGAGGGTTGTCCTTTGCAGATGCTCGCCCAGAAATTGAATTACGCACATTTTGTTTTGATGAAAAAGAAATAGATGTTCTGGTCATTTATGAAAGCCCATTAAAGCCATTCTATTTAACAAAGAAATATATGGGAGTGTTCCCTTATCATATTTATACAAGAAATCTTGATTCTAACACGCCTCTAGATTCTTCTGCAGATTTCTCTGCTATTGAAAGGATGTGGCGTCAGCGATTTAATCTCGATTTACCACCAAAAGAGAAATTTGAGAAAATCCTTGAAGATGTAGATAATTGGCATATTGATGTCGGTAATGAAGATACCGCTTATTATGAGCCATCTCCCGAATATCAAATCATATTTGGAGAAACAAGAGAAGGTTGGGAATGCTATTCAAATTGCTTTGTCAATCCAAAATCGTTCTTTGGTGAAGCAGAATTTAAATATCATACAACAACATTATTTAAAGTCCCCTACGGATTTGTGGACGAATTCCGTATTTCAATAGCAATACCCAAAATTGCTCCATTTCAGTTAAAGGGAAACTATTATTTCTATTACTATTTTGAAAAAAATTCTATTCGATATAAATTTCATAAATTGATTAACAATGAATCATCAGACTATCTAAGACAACTTACGCATGATCCATTCTTTGTATTCGAGAATGATGCTGAAAAAAACAATTTCGAAAACTATCTAAAATCAACACCTAATCTAGAAACTGAAATAATGAACAATGAATGGGGAAAACTTTTGTTTGATGTCAAGGGTCACCCAAATTTACGTTTTTTAGCTTTTGCAATTGAAAAATATAAAGAGTGGAAAAGTGTTTAAAAGAGAATAATATGTCTTCAAGCTTTTTTATGCAACCACAGCAGGCTCGTCAAGTAAAATGGATTGACGGTAATCGATCTATTGGAGAAATGCTCAACGACGGCTCCATGACTATTGCGATGCTAGCAAAGGGTCTGGAAAACGAAAACCCAACTATCAAAGCTGCGTGCTCAATCCTAAAGGCGGAACGAGAAAATCAAATAAAGACCTATATTGCTTCTGGCCAAATGCCTCGAAATTTGGATGAAGCCCGAGCCGTTGAATGGCCGTACAGCAGAAGAACGCAAAAACCAGGATGGACAATTGGACAATTATTAGATAATTGCATAATTAGTCAACGAGACATAAATTACGCTATAAATAGAACGTGGAAAGGCCAACTATATCAGGCTTGCGTTATCATTTTAAGTAACATTCTCAATATTGAAAGCAAAAAGATAATTTCCGGAAACGGCCCTTTACATGTAGAACAAAAACGAAATAGTTTTATGAGCAAAGAGGGAGAAGCGGCTACCTACAAATATGGCTTTTGGAGAGGCTTCGTCTGGGCCTTTTGGCTTATGTTGGTATTGGGCGATGCCGTTTACCTCGCCTATCAAATAATTGAAAAAAATCTTATAGACGGTTTAATTCGTTTAAATTGGCTCAGCTGGCTAATTGTCATTTTGGGAGTTACGTTTGGAAGTTTTGTTAGCATAAAAATTTTAAACAGAACAGTATTTCGCCATATTGACAATCTTGAATTTGATATAAAAAAACATAAGGCCGGGCAAATAGGTGAAGATAAAGTCGCTGACGCCCTAAGAGAACTTCTTGATGGTTCCTGCCATCTATTTAGAAATTATCATATCAATGGGAAATTACAAGATATTGATGAAGTCCTACTATCTCCATGGGGCGTATTCGTCTTTGAAATAAAGAACCCTAGTGGAAATAATGCTTTTGAATTATGTGGTGAAGAATTTAAAAAGAGAATTGGAAACAAGTATGTTTCTGAAAAGGACAAAAGGAATCCTATCAAACAAGTGCGTGGAAATGCAAGAGATTTAAAATATTTCTTAGAGCCGATTCTCAGTGAACATGCGTGTCCGGCGTATGTAACTCCCATTTTGATATGGGCGAATTCCGATGTCACGAGCTATGATAAAGATTGTGTTATTGATGTCTGGAAGATTAACGAGTTGCCTCGAAAAATTGATGAACTAAAACAGAGACCGCAAAAGATATCGGATAAATGTTATAAAGAAATTGAAAAGAAGTTGATGAAGTTTTATGAGGAATGAATTTATTTTTCTTGCGAGGATAGGATGCTTCCATTAGGCGAAAATACATGTGAAGAAATAAAAGGATATATAGAAAGAAAGTATCCTGAGAAATGGTGTCATTACGAGTGTCGGAAAGGAACTCATGGAAAAAATCGGTACTTTAATATCTCAACTCCTATAGAGGACTTTTTCTACCAATATTGGCTTGGTAAAATTTATATAGATCATGACCTTGGTAACGAAGATGATGAAATAATTGTATTAAAAAAATTAAGAGATGAATTTCCGACAGGATCCCTTTTGCATGGTAGAAGTTTGAAGTGGATGTCTGAAGTTGGGATGAAACAGTGCTATCTATATGTAGATGAGGATTTAAATTCTGTTGAGGAAATTTGCAATTTCTTTGATTTGTTTATTGAAACATTTGATCCGATTTTAGAAGAAATAAAAAGGGATAATGAATTTGATAACACTGAAGAAATTGAAAATTTAGGCTATTCAATTGATGAATCCCTTGAACAGGAAAATAGTCTTGATTCCGTTGTAAAAAAAATAGGTGAATTGAAGTTTGATGAATTTTCAATTCCCGCATATCAAAGGCCTTATAAATGGACTTCTAGGAATGTTAATCAACTTATTTCGGACTTAAAAACATTTCAATTCCAAAAATCGTACCGTTTAGGTTCTTTAGTTCTTCATAATAATGAAATTGTTGATGGTCAGCAAAGAATTGTTACACTATCCTTAATATTGAAATTTCTGTTGGATAAAATTTCTTCAAATATAAAATTGAAAATTGAAAAACAACATCCAGGCTTTATTAATGGATTGAATAACTTTTGTGAAAAAATTCATTTTCAAAATCCGTATTCATTGTATAATGTTGTAGAGAATGTGAATACAATTGCCGCACGTGAAGATGATTTGGATGATGACACCCTTTTCTTTATATTGCAAAAGTGTGAATTTGTTGTCTTCAGATTGGCGGATATTTCGGAAGCATTTCAGTTTTTTGATTCTCAAAACGCCCGTGGAAAGGATTTGGAAGCTCATGATTTATTGAAAGCGTTTCATTTAAGAGAGATGGAGTCTCTTTCGAAGGAAGATGAACTAAATATAGATAATTGGCAAAAGCAAAAAACAGCGGAATTGCGTGACTTATTTCTTGTTTTATATAGGGCCAAGAGATGGTCTTTAGGAAAACATGCACGATCTTTTAAAAAGGATGATGTTAGTGTTTTTAAGGGAATCACTTTAAGTGAAGATCAAAGATATCCCTTTTACCAGATGGAAATAATTGCGCACGTCTATGTTCAAAAATATATGCACGCCCCCGATAGAATTGCGGACCGTTGTTATTTGGAATATCCATTCAATTTAGATGACCAACAAATAAATGGAAGCAGATTCTTTGATATGGTGCGGCATTATTCAGAACTTTATAGGAAGGTGCGTGATATCAAGTCGTATAGCCATTTCGAAAAAGCTAAGGGTATTCTTTCTTGTATGGAAAACTATAAGGGATGTGAACGCACGGGTGATAAGTATGTGCAAAGTATGTTTTACACCCTTCTTTTATATTATGTAGACCGTTTTAGCTTTGAGGAGATGGATAAAGTAGTCGCAAAATTCTTTGTGTGGGCCTATTACATTCGTTTTGAAAATTATTCTGTGCAGCTGGCAACAATTGATAATTATTCAATTGCGGAAAATTCCATGTTTAGGGTAGTGCATGATGCGAAAACTCCATATGACATTATTAATTTGAGCCAGAATCCCTATAAGTCTTCTGAAATCAGATGCAGTCAGTGTGACGAAATAAAAAAGATGTTTAAACAGTTGAAAAAAATGCAGGAATAAGATATGAATGAAGAATTGAAAATAACGGCTTTGAATGTGAAGGACCTCTTGTCGCAAGACCGGTATCGAATTCCTATTTACCAAAGAAACTATGACTGGGGTGAAAAGGAGGCTGTGCAATTAATTGCCGATATTGCTGACTATGCCTCTAATTTAAACAAAAAATCCCTAAGTTATTATATAGGTTCATTGGTTGTTTTTGAAAGGCTTGATGAAAAAAAAGACAAGTATTACGAGACAATCGATGGCCAGCAACGTTTAACGACGTTGACAATTTTGGCTTGCGCTCTAAAAAATTGGGAAACTGAGCTTGATAAGGAACTCGTTTCTTGGCTTACGTCAATAAATTTGTCTTATGACCATCGGTCCGATGCAGATGAATCTTTGAGTGCAATTTTGAACGATAAGGTAGACGTAATTGATTGTTTGCCAAATATGAAAGAAGTGTATAGAGTATTAAAAAAGAATTTGCAATCAGTTATCTCGGAAAAGGGACTGCAAATTGATGATTTTGTCAAGTATCTTTTTGAACATGTCATTATTCAACGTATTCCTGTACCAAGGGATACGCAATTGAATCATTATTTTGAGATTATGAATTCGCGTGGTGAACAACTTGAAAAACATGAGGTTCTTAAAGCGAGTTTGATGGACTGTTTAGATGTGCCGTGTCACCCACTTTTTAATGAGATATGGGAAGCGTGTTCTGATATGGAGTCCTATGTACAAATGGGTTTTGACGTAAAAACAAGAGATTTGATTTTTGGCGAAAAATGGGATGAAATTCCCTCGACAACATTTGACCGATTGCTGAATAGATACGGATACTTAAAAAAAGAGAATGTAAAAAAAGAGGATGATAAAGAGGAAAATGTAATCAGACGCTCCATTGCAGAATTGATTGACGATGCCCAGCGTAATATTCATTATAGGAACCCTTCTCAGTCTGATGTTAGTGATAGTGCAGATGATAGATTTAGTTCAATAGTAAATTTCCCTAATTTCTTGCTTCATGTTCTAAAGATCTTTGTTGTTAAAGAATTTGGCATCCATTCGTCAATTACAAAAGATGTTATGCTGGACGATAAACGACTTATTGAATTCTTTACAGATACATTAAAAAAAGTATCCGACAAAGAAGGTTTCGTAAAGAAATTTATAATGGAACTATTACGCATCCGCGTGCTTTTTGATAAGTACGTAATAAAGCGACAAATTCACAATGGCAAAGAAAGATGGAGTTTGAAGAAACCAAAGCAGTATGGCCCTGTCAATAAACGAAAGTTTAACTATGTAGCTGCATTCAATACAGATAATAGTGATGAAGAAGATAACGGCTTGAATCGAGATATCCGAATGTTGGAAGCGATGTTCCATATTTCTGCTCCAACAATGATTTACAAATATTGGCTAAATGCAATATTGTATTATGTTTCAAAAGAAAAAATGGATGCTAATGAGTTTAGAAAATCCTTGTTCTCTTTAGCCCAAGCATATATGTTGGATAGGTATTTGACAAATGAACCTGTCGATTTCTTTAGAATTATATATGAAAATGATTTTAGAGCAATAAACGATGTGGAAAATGCCGAATGGTCGAATATAAATCAGGGATGTCGTGTTGAAAACTTTGTGTTTAATTTTTACGATTACATTGTTTGGCATGAAGATTCGCAATTGCCGAGAGGGAAAAAATACGATTCTTTTGAATTTACATATAGAACCTCAGTTGAACATTTTTATCCACAAACTCCAATGGAAGGGTATCCTGCTTTGACGCAGGAAACGGGTCTAAACGACTTTGGTAACCTCTGTTTGATTAGTCGTGGAATGAATTCTAAGTTTAGTAATAATATGCCTATGGCAAAAGTTGCAAATTTTGGAAAAGAGAAAGACCTTGACTTGAGCATTAAACTACAGGAGATGATTGAATTTGCTCGAGAAAAAGATACCTGGAGCACTAATGAGATAGGTGAATTTAGCAAGTATTCAAGAAAAAGAATTGAAGATGCGTTGAATTAACTTTGGGAGAGGTAAAGTATGCCGGGAAGAGATTTGCACGCACAGCCGTTTACAGAAGAAACCCTTGCTAAATTAAGGATATTCGAGAATTACACCCAGGAATGGATTCCGACATTTGTAATGTCTGGATATGAAAGAATCTGTATTTTCGATTTCTTTGCTGGAACAGGTTATGACAAAGTTGGAGTTTCAGGATCCCCAATTCGTATCCTTGAACAAATTGAAAAGAACAGCAGTATTCTTTTCGAAAAAAACACGAAGGTTTCCGTCTATTTCAATGAATTTGCTATAGAGAAATATGAGAGTTTATTGCAAGCTTGTGAATCTTATATTGAAAAGTCGCTTGCTTTGACAACATTGAAAAGTGCGGGAAAACTGAATATATTGTATTATAATCGTGATTTTGCAGAGCTGTTTCAAGAACTGTTGCCAATTATAAAATCTGAAGCTTCGCTTGTTTTCTTAGATCAAAATGGTATCAAATTTATTGGTGATGATTTCTTCATCCCTTTAACATATACGCAAAAAACAGATTTTCTTTACTTTATAGCGTCATCTTATGCGAATCGATTTAAAGAAACAGATGAGTTTAAGAAATATCTTGATTTTAAACCAACTCCTGATGAATATGGTTCGTGTAACAACATTCATAATGAGTTGGTTGAATATCTTAAACAACGAATACCGCCCTTGTCAGGGGTAAAACTTTATCCGTTCTCTATAAAGAAGGGACGTAATATTTACGGGATTGTTTTTGGAAGTTCTCATCCTAGAGGTGTTGAAAAATTCTTAAGAACGGCGTGGAAAGAAAATCCTGAAAATGGAGAAGCGAATTTCGATATTCATAATGACGAACTGGGAACGATCGATTTGTTTGAAGGACGAAAGCTTTCGAAAATAGAGCTTTTTCAATCAAAATTTGAAAAGGAAGTTCTAAATGGTCGTATAAGGAATAATCAACAAGCTTTTGATTTTACATTGGATAAAGGACATATTCCTCAGCATGCGACTGATGTGATGAAACGTTTAAAAAAAGAAAATATGGTATCATATCCAGGTATTTCGCCAAAAATATCGTATGATTTTTGCCATAAGAAAAATTCCATTGAAATTGTTGAGTATCGGTTAATTAAATGAAAACTACGAAAATAGAATGGACTGATCAGACTTGGAATCCGGTTACTGGATGTGACCGCTTATCAGAAGGCTGTGCAAATTGTTACGCGGCAACCATGTCTTTGCGTTTGCAGAATATGGGGCTGGTGAAATATAAAAACGGCTTTGATGTTACGGTGCATGAAGAATCCTTAGATGAGCCTCTTCATTGGCATTCCCCAAGCAACATCTTTGTGTGTTCCATGAGCGACCTATTCAATGAGAAAGTACCCTTTACTTTTATTGACAAGGTTTTCAAAACAATCAAAAAGGTCACGAATCATCGCTTCCAAATTCTCACGAAAAGAGCAGAACGAATGGAGGAATACTTCAGAACGCGAAGCGTACCGGATAATGCGTGGATAGGAGTGACCGTTGAGAGCTCTGCTCGTAAAAACCGTATAGCAGTATTGCGAAAAATAAAGGCTAAAGTTCGCTTTCTCTCATGTGAACCGCTGTTGAGTGATCTTGGCAAGATTAATCTTGATGGGATCCACTGGGTTATTGTCGGTGGCGAAAGCGGCCCTAAGGCAAGACCGATGCAAAAAGAATGGGTGGAAAAAATCCAAAAGCAAGCGTCTGAACAGAAAGTTGCGTTCTTCTTTAAACAATGGGGAACATGGGGCGTTGACGGAGTCCGCCGTTCTAAGAAGGCGAATGGGAAATTGCTAAATGGAAGAATATGCCAGGCTATGCCGAAAATGTAAACTTTGACGGAAATTGGGTGAGG
This sequence comes from Fibrobacter succinogenes, assembly GCA_902761355.1. GTDB lineage: Bacteria > Fibrobacterota > Fibrobacteria > Fibrobacterales > Fibrobacteraceae > Fibrobacter > Fibrobacter succinogenes_M. Next base: position 46,800 of record CACWJY010000025.1, read on the forward strand.
ATTAATGTCTGACGTCTTTATCATAGGTGCCGGTTGCAGTGTCCCGTACGGATTCCCTACGGGCGCAACACTGATGCAGAAGTTGAAGAATTTCAATTATGGAGATAGTAACGTAGACAGTCCATCGTTTCGCCCTCCTTCTTACTTATTTGATTTGTACTATGAACTTTTTGGAAAATATCAAGAATACGCCAACTTAAGAAAGGCGGGCGGGCAATACAGCTTTGAAGCTGATGGTATTGAAGTTAAGGTTTCTAACAAGATAAGTGAAACTATAGCTCCCTTTGCCAAAAGTATTCGCCATTCGATGATGGTTTCGACAGATGAGTTCTTAAAGAATCGTCTAGGCCAAGAAAAATCAGAAGAGGCTGACTTTGGTAAGCGATTGATCGCCCGTGAAATTCTTATGGCGGAAAAAGAGTCGGAAAACTCTTATGTAAGAGGTGGTGAAGGTAAAAAGAAGGAACAATGGCTTGGCAACATCGATTGGATACAGCATTTACTTTCTCGGATAGACCAGCAAGATAATTGGAAAGAAATCCTGAAACAAACGGTGTTCCTTACCTTTAATTATGACCGCGTCTTGGAATATTGCATCTTCTTGTATCTGACATCGGACAAGCAATATTCAGATGCTGATGCTCATGCTTTTATAAAAGATATGAAAATATTTCATGTCAATGGTTTTATCGGCCCTCTTGACAAAATTCCCTTTGGCTGTGTTGAAAATGGCAAATATCAAGAAATTGCCAAGAGGATGGAAACGGTCTGGGAGAAGCGCCAGAATCGCGATGAATCAGAAAAAGAAAAGTATCAGGAATTCCTGAAAAAAGCGCAGAGAGTCTATTTCATGGGTTTCTCTTATATTCCGGATAATCTTGAGTCTATAGGGATAAATCGTGGTGCTGTAATCATTCGAAACGCAGAAGTCTATGCAACGGCCATGGGTTTGTCTTCTCAAAATCGTTTGAGGGTTTCTTCGTATTTGGATCTCAAGGACTTTGAAAAAAGAAATGAACCAGAGCCAATGCCCGAGATAGAAGTTCAACGCTCGCCTTTTATGACGGATGTTATGTATCGACAAAAATATGAAGAGAAAGAAAGGGTTGCGAAGGTACAAGCACAAATGAGCCGAAAACACTATGAAAACCGAATCCTCAAGGACGCAAGTGCGGTTGACCTGATTCTTGATTATTATACGCTTGCGTGAAGAGTTTATAAGATATAGGCAAGTTAAGGAATACCCTCTGTAAAATTTCCTTAAGCCCCTTGCCAACTTTTGCGATATTAGGTACATTACACTCATGCGCGTCATTCCGTAGAAAGGAATGATGCGCTTTTGCTTTATTTGGCTTTGCCGTATTGCAAGGGCGTTCCTAGTAAAAACAATAAACGTAGGAGGCCCTATGGATAAAAAAGAAATTGTCACTTATTCTCAGCAGACGTTTGAGAATATCAAGCACACCGACGAAAATGGAACTGAATTCTGGTATGCAAGGGAGCTGCAAACGGCTCTTGAATATGCCCAGTGGCGCCGTTTTCAAGAATCGATTGTCCGTGCAAAAACCGCCTGCGAGGCCAGCGGGTTGGATGTTGAGGATCATTTTGCCGACGTCGGCAAAATGATAACCCTCGCTAAAGGTGCCCAGCGTGAAATCACCGATATCAAGCTTTCGCGTTACGCTTGTTACCTGATTGTGATGAACGGAGACCCCCGCAAAGAAGTGATTGCCCTTGGTCAAACATATTTTGCCGTAAAAACCCGGCAGAAGGAAATTTCGGACTCTGCGGCACAGCTTTCGGAAGACGAAAAGCGCTTGGCGATTCGTGACGAAGTGACCATTCGCAACAAATTCCTTGCCAGTTCTGCAAAGGCGGCCGGTGTTGAAACTCCCGTAGATTACGCCGTGTTCCAGAATCGCGGTTACCAGGGACTTTACAACGGGTTGGGAATGAAGGATATTCACAAGCGCAAGGGGCTCAAGAAAAACGAACAGATCCTGGACCACATGGGTGCTACCGAACTTGCAGCGAACTTGTTCCGCATCACCCAGACAGATGACAAACTCCGTCGTGAAAACATCAAGGGGAAGGAGCTGGCAAACGAAACCCATTATGCCGTAGGTAAAAAAGTCCGCCAGACGATTGCTGAACTTGGCGGAACAATGCCTGAAAACCTCCCCACACCCAAAATCAGTGCCAAAAAATTGAAGCAGGAACGCAAGAAAGCCTTTGCGAATAAATGAAAAACGCAGGAGGCCCTATGTCAAAATCAGAGAATCTTATAAAGAATTTGATTGTCCTTCCATACGAATATGAGTGTCTGTTTTTAGCGGTAAGAGCAAGGCCGATACGCTTTTCTCGGTCAAGGAATATGGAAATTCCTGCATTCTTTACGCGATGGACAAAATTCTGGAATACGGCGATGCTATCAACATCATCCAGGTGGATGAACGGGGGCGCGGCGTGCCGAAGATTGTTGGGGCGTATGGACGTGAATCTATTCACATCGAGAAGAATTTCATCGTGGTGACGATTCCTTTCAATAGGATTAACGTGACCCCGTTTGAACTGAACGAGGGTGTTGGTTCTGATGTTCCCAATGGTTCGGTGAAAAGTTCGGTGAAAGGTTCGGTGAAAAGTTCGGTGAAAATTATTGAAATGATGAAAGAAAATCCAGAAATTACAATACCAATGATTGCAGAAATGTTGCACAAAACAACAAGAGCTATAGAAAAAAGTATCGCGAAATTGCAGTCTAATGGTTTTGTTAAGCGCGTGGGTCCTGATAAGGGAGGCCATTGGGAGGTACTTTAGAAAAAGCGATAAAGAAGCAGAAGTTTCCGCAGCTTGTGGAAGTTTTGCTTTATATGGTTTTGCCGAAACAGATCATTTTGCCAACGTCGGCAAAATGATAACCCTCGCTAAAGGTGCCCGGCGTGAAATCGCCGATATCAAGCTTTCCCGTTACGCTTGTTACCTGATTGTGATGAACGGAGACCCCCGCAAAGAAGTGATTGCCCTTGGTCAAACATATTTTGCTGTTAAAACCCGGCAGAAGGAAATTTAGGGGCTCAAGAAAAACGAACAGATCTTGGACCACATGGGGGCCACCGAACTTGCGGCGAACTTGTTCCGCATCACCCAGACAGATGACAAACTCCGTCGTGAAAACATCAAGGGGAAGTATACGGCTGATTTTAAGGTGATCGAATAGATAATCGAATAGATAATCAAATAGGTGGTCAAATCGTTTTGGATGGTCGATAAAGTGAAAGCTTGATTTTCGCATGAGAGCTTTTTTCTCGCTCTTTGCATTTTTCTAAATTATCCTTCCGTAACAGTAAAGGACTCGCTTATGAATATTCTCGTCGTTGGTAGCGGTGGTCGCGAACATGCCATCGCTCTTGCAGTCAAGAAGTCGCCGATGTGCGACACTCTCGTGTGCGCTCCGGGCAACCCGGGCATGGCTAACCTCGGCAAGTGCGTGCCGGTGGATGTGGCTGACCCGAAGGCTATTGCCGATCTCGCCGTAGCCGAAAAGATTGACCTCGCGATTATCGGTCCCGAAATCCCGCTCGTCGCTGGCGTGGTGGATGAATTCCGCCGTCGCGGGCTGCGCGCTTTCGGCCCGACTGCGGCTGCTGCCGCGCTCGAAGGCTCCAAGGCCTTCAGTAAGGATATCATGAAGAAGTACGGCGTGCCGACGGCAGCCTTCGAGACCTTCACCGATCTCGCCTCTGCTAAGAAGTTCCTCGCCGAACACCCGGCTCCGATCGTGGTGAAGGCGTCGGGCCTCGCTGCGGGCAAGGGCGCCATCGTCTGCATGACCGACAAGGAAGCGAACGACGCTGTCGAAGAAATGCTCGGCGATAAGGCCGTCTTTGGCGAATCCGGTAAGACGGTCGTGATCGAAGAATTCATGGACGGCGAAGAAGCCTCCATCTTCGTGGTTTGCGACGGCAAGGACTACGTGATTCTCTCTTCTGCCCAGGACCACAAGCGCGTCTTTGACGATGACAAGGGCCCGAACACTGGTGGAATGGGTGCTTACAGCCCGGCTCCGGTTGTGACTGACGCTCTCCTCGATGAAGTCAAGGCAAAGATTATTGAACCGACCCTCAAGGGCATGGCCGCCGAAGGCAAGCCTTACACGGGCGTGCTCTACGTGGGCATCATGGTGACTGCGAAGGGCCCGAAGGTCGTGGAATACAACTGCCGCCTCGGCGACCCCGAATGCCAGATTGTGCTCCCGCTTTACGACGGTGATGTGCTCGCGTTGTTCGACGCTGCAGAAAAGGGCGAACTCGCGAAACTCGGTGCCCCGAAGGCTCCGAAGGGCAGCTCCGCAATTGTCGTGCTCGCAAGCGCCGGTTATCCGGGCTCCTACGAAAAGGGCAAGGTCGTGACGGGTATCGAAGAAGCCGAAAAGAACGGCGCCCAGGTGCTCCACGCCGGTACCAAGATGGTGGACGGCAAGCTGGTCACGAACGGTGGCCGCGTGTTCGGCGTGGTGGGCCATGGCGAAACACTCCAGGCCGCTCTCGACATCGCTTACGAAGCCGCCGAGAAGGTTCAGTTCGAAGGCAAGTTCTACCGCAAGGACATCGGCAAGAAGGGCCTTGCAAGACTCGCAAAATAAGGAAACTTAAAATGCAGATTAATGAAGTTCCGAATGCAAAGGTCGGTATCGTTGCGGGTAGCAAGTCCGACCAGGAAACTGTAGACAAGATCACTGCGGTGCTCGATCAGTTCGGTATCGCTTGGGAATTCAACATCCTCTCCGCACACCGCACCCCGAATGCGACCGCGAAGTATGCTCGCGAAGCCGCCGGGCGAGGCCTTCAAGTCCTCATCGGTGTTGCTGGCCTCGCTGCAGCCCTTCCGGGCGTGCTCGCAGGGCACACCATCCTTCCCGTTATCGGTCTGCCCTGCGCCGGTGGCCCGCTCAACGGCGTCGATGCTCTGCACTCTATCGTGCAGATGCCCCCGGGAATCCCGGTGGCCACGGTCGGCATCGGCAACGGCAAGAATGCCGGTTTCCTCGCCGTCCACATCGTCGCCCTCTCTGATGCCTCTGTCCGCGAAAAGCTCGTCGCTTACCGCAAGGGCCTCGGAGACATCGAAGGCTAATTGAGAGTGGTTAGGAATAGTACAAAGTTCAGCTTCAAGATCGCCGCACTTGTGGCGGTCTTTGTTGCTGTGTGTTTCGCGGGCGAACCGAACTTGCCCGAGGTGAATGCTCCTTGGATGAAGGGCGAAAAGCTGACCTTCAGCCTCGGTTGGGGCTTCATTACGGCAGGTTCTGCAACGCTCGAAGTTCGCCCGACGTTAGATGGCAAGACGGAATTCTTGACGTATGCGACCGGCAACAAAACGATCAACAAAATTTATCCGGTAAATGATACGGTCTACACCCGCGTGCGCAACAAGGGGCTCATGACCGAAGTGTTCCGCAAACGCCTGCATGAGGGCACGTTCCATAACACTTCCGTGATACGCTTTGATCGCAAGGGTGAAAAGGCTTGGCTTTCGGATACGGTTTTTACCGACATGAAGACGCGCAAGGTCAAACGTTCTGCCGATACGTCTGTGGCAATCCAGGGCATGGAGCACAGCATCATGTCGGCGTTTTACCTGGTTCGAACGCTCCCGCTCAAGGTGGGCGAGACTTCCCGTTTTTCGGCGGTGAGTGGCAAGAAACGTTATGAGCTTAAGGTGCTGGTCCATGGTCGCGAAAAGATAAAGAGCTCCCTTGGCGAAGTCCAGTGTATCAAGGTGGAACCGGTTCTGGACGGCGACGGTATCTTTGTGTCCAAAGGTCGCATTTTTATCTGGTTGACTGACGATGAACGTCGTATCCCGGTGCTTATGGAGTGCGAAATTGCGCTCGGGAGCATCAAGGCGAAGCTGTTGTCGGTTAAATAGCGGATTTTTGTTGTAATTTGTTTACGCAACTTCCCTAAATAGTGTGTTTTTTGCTTTTTTTACATTTTGTTTTTTGCAAAACGCTCGCTTAAAAGTTATATTCGCAAATGCGATTATATAATCTGAGGCTTTTAATGTTTAAGAAAGTACTTTTAGCTTTATGCTTGACCGCATTCATGTCTTGGGCACAAGATGATGAAGACGATGATGAAGGCTTCGTTTCTGCCCCTGCCGCTGCGCAAGAGGAAGACGACGATGAAGGGTTTGTTTCGGCTCCTGCTGGTGACGGTGCTCGTGCTTCTATGGCATCTGAAGATGACGAAGAAGAGGATTTTGGCAGTTCCGACATGACCTCTGCCCAACGTCGTGAAATGGCCGAACGTAAAAAGTTTGAAGAAGAACAACGTCAGGATGAATACGCAAACTCCCTGCGTCGTCGTGACTGGCTCCGCAACCGTTTGATTTTCCAGATTGGTATGGGCTCGCGCTATCCGATTATGGGTGAAACGGGCATGGGCATGGGCTTTGGTGCCGGTATTGAATATATCTTGCCGTTCCACTTTGCCTTGTATGGTTCTTACGGTTTCCTCCCCAAGGGCAAGGATAGCGAATTTGACCAGTTCGACCTCGAAGGCGGCTCGGGTTACAAGGTGGGTATCAACTACTACCTGTTCCCCAAGAACCCGCTCCATTTGGGTGTTTCTGCTTCTTATGGTACTGTTTACTTTGACCATGACATTAAGCCGGAAAACAACCTCCGCTCTTTGATCAAGGTGAATGGTTACCAGTTTGACCTGTTGATTTCGTACTTGACGAACGAATGGTACTACCTGCAGTTCTCGATCGGTATGTACTATGCTCCGGATCTGGAAAAGGACAAGAAAGAAAACTTGAGCTTCCGTGCTCGTGAAGGTTCTGAATACGAAGCCGAAGAAGATATCAAGTATGATTCCCGTGTCGTGAATGCTGATGGCATGAGCAAGACCGGTATCGTGTTCGGCATTGCCGTGGGTTATGCCCTGCCGGAACTCTTCCCGGATGACACCGAAAAGCGTCGTCGTGAACGTGAAAAGGCTAGATCCCGTTCCGGTGTAGCCGGTCGATAATCCGTCGCTAAGGATTTTAAAAGAGGACGTCCGCAGTTGGTCGCCCTCTTTTGCTTTTTATCGGAAAAAGCGTGCTTTTACAAAATTTGGAGCAGCCGATACTGAAAAAAAAGATTATCTTGTTAACTGCAAGGCTGAATCACTCAACCCTAATTATAGGTAGCTATGTCGGCAAAAGTAACGAGCAGCGACAAGATTGAAGATTTATTCCCGGAAACCTCCATTCGTAAGATCATTACGCCGGTGGAACGCTTGATGAAAGTGGAAACGACGGGCGGGATTGTTCTGATAATCATGACGCTTGCGGCTTTGTTGTGGGCGAACCTCGCCCCCGAATCCTATCACCATTTTTGGCATTTGCCTTTTGCGTTGACCATTGGCAGTTGGGTGGGTTCTGCTGACTTGCATTGGTTCATCAACGATGCGATGATGACCATTTTCTTCTTTAACATTGGTCTCGAAGTCAAGGGCGAAATGACCTACGGTGAACTTAGGAACCCGAAGGCGGCGAGCCTGCCGATTATTGCGGCTGCGGGTGGTATGCTTTTCCCGGCCTTGATTTACTTGTTGCTTTGCCCGCATGGCGCAAATAGCGCTGCCCATGGTTGGGGTATTCCCACTGCGACTGATATTGCCTTTGTGGTGGGCTGCATGGCGATTCTCGGCAAAAAGGTGCCGCATGCCCTGCGTGTGATGATTTTGACTCTGGCCATTGCAGACGATATCGGAGCAATTCTTGTAATCGCGATTGGCTACCCGAGTGGCGACGGAATCAATTTCTTGGCTCTCGGTTCTGGAATTGCCTTGCTGGTCTTGATTAACGTGCTGTTCCGCATAGGGGTGCGCAATCTGCTTTTGCACGGTGTGATTGGCATTGCCGTGTGGGCGTTCTTTGTAAAGAGCGGTGTGCATCCGACCATTGCGGGTGTTCTGCTTGGACTCTCGGTTCCGGCAAAGCCTGTGCTTGCGAAGGGTAAGCTAGCTCACTTTGCAGGGAGCATTGGTGGAAAGCTTTCGGGTGAAACCGAGGACCGTAACGAGCAGTACGAGGTGTTTACGCTGCTGAAGCAGGGCGCCCGTGAAAGTATCTCGATGCAGGAACGTTTCTTTAAGCCGCTTGTTCCCTGGGTCAATTTCTTTATCATGCCGCTGTTTGCGCTCAGCAACGCGGGTGTCGAAATCAAGCTTGGCGGTGTCGAAGTTCCGGTGATGGGCACTGTTGCTCTTGCATTGATTTTTGGTAAGCCGATTGGCATATTCCTGTTCAGCTTGCTTGCTGTCAAGATAGGCGTATCGGTCAAGCCGAGCTACAGCTGGAAGGTGCTGTGGGGTGGCGGTATGCTTGCTGGTATCGGATTTACCATGGCGCTCTTTGTGGCAAGCCTCGCGTTCGATGTGGGTGACCGTCAGGATTCTGCCAAGCTGGGTATCCTGCTCGGAAGCTTCTGTGCCGCAATTCTCGGTACCATCTACATGAGCATCGTGTCGAAGGCTCATCACGAAGAATAATCCAGAATTCAGATTTTGAAATTCTGGATTGTTAATGTTGCTAGATGATTCTTTAGAATGCCTCACTTTGTCTATATGCTTCGCTGTGCGGGTGACCGTATTTATACGGGCTACGCCGTTGATGTAGAAGCACGATTTGAGCAGCACAAAACCGGGAAAGGGGCCAAGTTCACCAAGGCGTTCCCGCCGCAGTGTATTCTTCGAAAATTTGAACTGAATTCACACGAAGAGGCCTTGCGGCTTGAGGCGAGAATCAAGAAACTTTCTCGTACGCAAAAGGAACTGCTTGCTTCTGGTGATGAAACTTTGATTGCCGGTTTGCTTGAGGGACTCGGCGAAACATTAGAAGAATGCAAGGCGAGAGTCCGTAAAGAGAAAAGACTAGAACGCCTCGAAAAGAAAAAATCCCAAGTCGATGTTTAGGCTGATTGCATAAGAAAAAAGTCTCCGCTTTCACGGAGACTTTTTAAATGTCTTGTTTGTCGAACTTATTTTGCGGCTGCTGCAGCAAAAGCCTTACCGAGCTTCTCGAGAGCTTCGGCAACTTCGGCTTCGCTCACGTTCAGCGGCGGGAGCATACGCAGCACATTGCCCTTGGCAGAAAGCACCATGAGCTTTTCGTCGCGAGCGGCTGCGATGATGTTGCCTACCGGCATTTCTTCAGCGAGAGCTACACCGAGAATCAAACCTTCACCGCGGATTTCCTTGGCGAACGCATACTTTTCAGTAAGAGCCTTGAGGCCAGCCTTAATCTGTGCGGAACGTTCAGCGACATTCTTGAGGAGGCCCGGAATCTGCTTCACGACAGCGAGACCTGCAGCGCATGCAATCGGGTTACCGCCGAAAGTCGTACCGTGGTCGCCGGCCTTGAGCTGGTCGGCAATGTGCTGGCGCAGAAGAACCGCACCGAGCGGGAGACCGCCACCGATTCCCTTGGCAAGCGTTACGAGGTCCGGATTCAGACCATACTTTTCGAAGCCGAGGAAGGTTCCGAGACGGCCCACGCCAGCCTGCACTTCATCAACGATGACCAAGCAGCCGAATTCCTTCTGCAGGCTGTTGATGGTCGCAACCATTTCTGCAGAGAGAGTCATCACGCCACCTTCGGCAGCGAGGCTTTCGAGCATGATCGCGCAGGTGTCCTTGTTGACTTCTTTCTTGAGGGCTTCGCAGTCGTTCCAGGTCACATGAACGAAGTCACCCGGCATGGAGCCGAAGCCTTCGCGAATAGCCGGCTGACCCGTCGCAGAAAGAGCGGCGAAGGTACGGCCGTGGAAGCTGTTCACGAACGTCACAATCTTCTGGCGATTCTTTTCGCCCTTTCTATCGAAGTACTTACGTGCGAACTTGATGGCGCCTTCGTTGGCTTCGGTACCGGAATTGCAGAAGAAGGCCTTGTCGAACTTGGTGATTTCAAGGAGAGCCTTGCCGAGTTCGATCTGCGGGTAGTTCGGGTAAAGGTTGCTGATGTGGTTGAAGTGGTTCATCTGTTCCACCACAGCATCCTTGATAGCCTGGTTCTGGTGACCGAGCGCGTTCACG
>CACWJY010000026.1 GCA_902761355.1 Fibrobacter succinogenes
GGCAACGCCCGCGAAAAGAACACCGTCCTCCACTTCATCGGTCTCTTCAGCGACGGCAACGTTCACTCCAACATTTCTCACCTGAAGGCCATGGTTGCCCAGGCCAAGAAGGAAGGCCTCAAGAAGGTCCGCGTGCACATCCTCCTCGACGGTCGTGACGTGCCGGAAACCTCCGCTCTCGATTACGTCGGCCCGTTCGAAAAGTTCCTCGACGAACTCCGCTCTCCGGAATTCGACGTTTGCATTGCTAGCGGCGGTGGCCGTATGCAGATTACCATGGACCGTTACAATGCTAACTGGAAGATGGTGGAACTCGGCTGGAAGACCCACGTGCTCGGCGAAGGCCGCTACTTCGACAACGCTACGCAGGCTATCGAAACCCTCCGTGGCGAAACCAAGGCTATTGACCAGGATCTCCCGCCGTTCGTGATCGCGAAGGACGGCCAGCCGGTCGGCACCATCAACGATGGCGACTCCGTGGTGTTCTTCAACTTCCGTGGCGACCGCGCCATCGAAATCACCCGCGCCTTCGAAGAAGAATCCTTCAGCGAATTTGACCGCAAGCGCTTCCCGCACGTCTGCTACGCTGGCATGCTCCAGTACGACGGCGACCTCAAGCTCCCGAACCGCTTCCTCGTTCCGCCTCCGGCAATCAAGGAAACCAGCGGCGAATGGCTCGCAGAAACGGGCGTCAAGCAGTTCGCTTGCTCCGAAACGCAGAAGTACGGCCACGTCACTTACTTCTGGAATGGTAACCGTTCCAGCAAGTTCGACGGCGAAACCTACCTCGAAATCGAATCTGACGTTGTTCCGTTCGAACAGCGCCCGTGGATGAAGGCTGCCGAAATCACCGACGCCATGCGACATGGTGGGCCACACCGGTTCCTTCCGCGCTGCTACGATGGCTATCGAAGCTGTGGACATCGGCCTCGCCCGCTTGCTCCCGGTGATCGACGCCCTCGGTGGTGTTGCTATCATCACGGCTGACCACGGTAACGCCGACGAAATGTACGAAATCGACAAGAAGACCGGCATGCCGAAGGTCAACAAGGATGGTTCCTTCAAGGCCAAGACGAGCCACACGCTCAACAAGGTGCCGTGCATCCTTTACGATAACGTAACGGGCGGCAAGCTCGGCCTCAAGGAAGGCGACTGGGGTCTGTCGAACATCGCTGCTACGACGGCCAACCTCCTCGGCCTCGAAAAGCACGAGGCTTGGGATGACAGTATGTTAATCATCAAATAATTGATGATTAACATAAGACAAAATTAAAAATGGACCCCACAAGGGGTCCATTTTTTGTTTTTATAAAGTATATTAAGACAAGCATGTACAAGAAACTTTTATCATTTTTTCTAATGGCATCATCATTTGCTTTTGCGGACAACCCAAATGCAAATTTAGGGGCAACCATGGCGAACGCCGCAACAAGCCAAATGATAAAAATGTTGCCGCTCTTTTTACTTGCTGCATGTATTGCGATATTTTTCGCATTCATTCAGAGAAAACCCAAAAAAGGCACAACAGGTTGCGGAGCCTTCTTCGCGATAGTCCTTGCTTCGGGAACCTTCATTTGGATTTTCAAGTCCCTATCGGGGTTTTAGGGGCAGAGCCCCTAGGAGAAAGGGTAGCGGCAGACACGGCGAAAGCCTGACCGCTAAGTGAACATTCCGCAGCCGAAGGTGACCTTTTTTGGTCACTTGGCCTTTAGGCCTTAGTGAACATGGCCACCTTTAGGTGGTGACCATGAACGTGCGGTGCAGGGAGAGCCGTGGCTATAGCGAGGGGAAGACTTTCCCCTTCATTATTTTCCTAGCGTGCCGCGGGAGTATTCGTTGATGCAGGTGACGGCTTTGCGCTTACAGGGAGTGCTTTCGTCGTAGAACACGACGCGATCGTTGCGGAATACTTCGCCAAAGATTTCCTTACCGGCAGCATTGCTCGCCTTATTGTACTTGACATCATAGAAAATATCAGTATCGCGAGTGACCACGCGGATTTCGACATCGATCTTGTAGGCGCCATGCGAACCCTTAAGCTTAAAGCCGTAGGGCATTTCTTCCATCTTAAGGAATTTAAGATCTGGAGCTTCGAAATCGAGCTGCATCCAAGAGCGGGCACCGCCCTTACTGCGAAGGTCGAACCATCCTTCCAACGTACCTTCGGTGCTTTCGTTGGCAGATTCCATGGCCATGTTCAGGCTTGCGATATAACCGTCACGAGCCAGCGAAAGGTCTTCCTTGAATTCGTGGTAGGTATCCATGTCGCCGTCATAGGCGAAAACCGCGGAAGCCAGAAGCAATGTCAAAATAAAAGCAAACGGTTTCATAAGTCCTAACTTACGTCCCTTTTTTGCGGTTCTTGATGCGGCGAGAAAGCAAAATGCATTCGCGGTACACGACATAAGGCAAGAAGCACACGCGCATCGCCAAACGTTCTATCGGAGAAAGAATCTTGCACAGAACATCCCTTACCAACACGATATCGTCTTCGGCACGATACCTGTATAGGTAATCCATTGCATTGTACCAGAGCGAATGATTATTGTCAAAAGCCGCTTGGCAAATAGCCCTTTTAGAGGCATTGTCCGAAAGGTACGAAGACGAAATTACAAAACCCCTAACCGGAATATAGTAGCTATACGTCTGCTCGCCCACCACAGCCTTGACAACGCGACGCTTGCTCACATAGACGGGGACATCATTTTCGTAAGCGGCGGCAAGAGCCGGGAAATGCGAATACCAAAAGTGAATGTAGTCGTAGGCATCGCGAATATAGCGGACCATATATGAATACTTATAGATGGTGCACGGCCAGAAAGAAGAATACTTAAAAAAGCGGTATCCCTTTTTCACCAGATTCTTGGGAGTGTCATACACGCCCCAGTTCCACTCGCCATCGTCATGTGCGCCCACATGGATAACATCGGCACGGCCTTTCATGATTTCTTCGGCAACATCATCGAACGCCGAAAAATCATAGACATCGTCATCGGACAAAATCCAAATATATTCGGTATTACAATAATTGATGCTGTGCACGTAATTGGCGTTGCCATTCCCCAAATTGACAGGATGCGTTACCATCTGGATGTTCGGGAACTTGGATGCATACGGTTTAAAGGCCTCGACCGTGTCGTCAGGAGACTGATTGTTCAAAATCGTAATACGACAATCCTTGAGGGGACTGTTTTCAAGAAAATCCAAGGTTCGGCACAATTGCTTGGAGCGCTTGTAAGTCGTAATGACAACAGAAAGTTTGTCTTTAATGTTCAGCATCGATTCCATCCGTATGCCATTCCTTTTTCTTTGTCTTATAAATCCAGTAGCACCACGGAATCGACACGATTATCGTAAGTGCAGTGTAACCCACCGTAATTCCCCAAACGCCATAGAGGTGCCCAAGTCCCACCGTAGAGCAACAGCAAAGGAGTCCCATTACGACCGACGGAATCAAATAGGGTTCCTTCTTGTGGCAACGTAGGTAGGTCGCCCAGGAGTTTACAAACTGGTTTGCAAACAAGGGGATCATCATAAAGAGCGTCGGCCAGTAATCCAAGAAACGGTTCCCCAAAACGGAATCACCGAACTTGAGGCCACTTTCCTTAAGGCCAAACAGGATTGCAAAAGCGGCAACCAAAAGACCAAGGCAAATCGAAGACATCTGAATCAAGGTCTTGTTGAAAATGCGGTCCAGCTTGGTGTAATCCTTAAGTGATATCAGCGAAGAATAGAGCGGCACCTTGGTATTTAGCCAACTCAAGGCAAATGCCTGTATTCCACTGAGTACCTGCAAGGTAAGGCCCATCTGCCCCGCCACCACGGGACCATCCGTCGCAAAAAGCACCGGGTTAAACAGCTGGAATATAAAATAGCCGCTCACCCAGCTCAGCGCAATTCGCCACTGGTAAGGGAAAATTTCTTTTAAATAAAGAACCCTGTCTGTAATGGGAATGCGCCACAGGTTTGCAAGAATGCTCCACAATTCGGTGCGGCAAACAAAGACCATCCACACAATCACCGAAACAAAGGCACTGATGCTTAGCACATAAAGCTTAAAGTCGCACACAAGGCCAACGCAACAAGAAAGCGGCATCAAGGTCTGTTGCCAAAACGAGACCTTGCTCATCTCCTTGACCTTGCCAATTCCCATGATAAACGAATTGAACGGAGACTGGAAAAGCTTTAGCGCTGTTCCAATACACAGGAGAATCCAAGGAATTTTCCACGAGACCTCTCCACTTTCCGCATCCGTATAAGACGAGAAAAAGACAAAGCCCACAATGAGCAGGAACACAAAGACCACCGCCGAGATAATGCCGTACCACTTGACGCAAAAGCGCAACAGCGACGACAGTCTCGACTTGTAATAATCTTCACCAGCGTAGGTGCCATCTTCATTCAGTTTAAGGTGCGCCGCCTCGTGCGCCACGAACTGAGTGATAATCCCCGTAAGTCCAAGTTCAAAGAATATCTGCAGGGCAATGATACTACCAAAGGTAAAGTAAAAGCCCTGTTCCACTCCCGTAAGGAACCTGGAAATAAAGAAGATAATGCCCACGCCCGCGACGGACTGGACAATACGCGCTCCCGATGAATAGGCGATAGCCTTATCGACACCGGCCTTCTTGGCTACAGTCTTGACAAAACTCATAGACCCTTACTTTTCGGCAACCATGTTTTCCTTGAACTCGTCAGCAGGCAAGAACGGGAACATGTCTTCGTACTTGCGCATCACAAGAGTGCCGTCCGGCATCTTGTCGGAAGAGACTCGCGGAACAATCAGCTGCCATTCCTGCGTGTACACATCGCAAATGACGGGGCCGTCGTATTCGAGGACTTCCTTGACCTTTTCGTCGAGTTCTTCAGCCTTGGTAATGCGGACACCCTTGACGCCGTAAGCCTTGGCGATATTCATGGCATCGGGGCACCATACGCCAGAGGTCGGGCCTTCACCATAAAGGCGGTCGTCCATGTAGTTGTGCTGCGTCTGACGGATAAGCAGGTAACCGTTGTTGTTGAAGATGAACACCTTGATGGGCAACTTGTTGTAGGCAATCGTCGCGATGTCCTGGATGTTCATCTGGAAGCTGCCATCACCCGTAATGACGATCGTCTTCTTATAGTTGTTTGCGGCGCAGGCACCGATACCAGCCACCCAGTAACCCATCGAAGAAAGGCCACCGGTCGTAAGGAAACGCTGACCGTACTTGACTTTCCATGCCTGGCATGCCACGTGGAAACAGGAACCCGTGTCGACCATGACCATGTAGTCCTTGTCGGCCTTTTCGCAGATTTTTTCGACGAGGTAGTACGAATTGATGCGGTCATCGCCCGTGTTGCGGTATTCGGGGAGCACCACCGGGTAGCGAGTCTTCCAGAGGTTGCACTGCTTGACCCATTCTTCGGCACCTTCGCGGGCAGAGTATTCACCACCCTTGAGAAGGGCGTCAAGGAACTTGTTCGCATCGTCGCAAATCTTGTGGTCAATCTTGAAGCTCGGCTTTTCGAGTTCCTTGGGGTCCACATCTACGACCACCTTGACAGCGTGCTTGCCGAAGTTGCGGGCATCGTGGCCCACGGCGGCTGTCGCAA
This sequence comes from Fibrobacter succinogenes, assembly GCA_902761355.1. Classification (GTDB taxonomy): domain Bacteria; phylum Fibrobacterota; class Fibrobacteria; order Fibrobacterales; family Fibrobacteraceae; genus Fibrobacter; species Fibrobacter succinogenes_M. The sequence continues at coordinate 5,596 of CACWJY010000026.1, forward strand.
GGCGAGAACCGATAGCCAAGATAAAGTCCGCATTCTGGATGGCAAAGTTTGCAGGACGGTCACCGTAGTTACCCGGACGGCCCACGAACAGTTCATGGTCACTTTCAATCAGGTCGATACCCAGACGCGTCGTGATAATCGGCAGGCGGAAACGTTCAGCGAATTCACGGAGCATGTCGGAGGCTCCGGCAAGGCGAACACCCTGGCCGGCAATGATAATCGGGCGCTTGGCAGAAGCAATCATCGAAAGGATCTGCTTGGCCTGTTCCATACGGCCCACGTTCACGTAGTCTTCTTCGGGCTGGAAACTGTAGGTGAGGTTTTCGGGAACCTGCATGCGCTGGATATCCAGCGGAACGTCAATCCACACCGGGCCCGGGCGGCCGTTCTTGGCCAGGTAATAGGCCTTTTCGAGGTAATACTTAATCTTGGTCGGGTCATCGACCGTCACGAAGAACTTGCAGGCCTTTTCGACAAAGGGCTTGATGAAAATGCCCTGAATACCGTACTGGCGGATGCCGCTTTCTTCCTGATACTTGACGCAAGAAAGTGCGGACTGACCCGAAACGACCATCATCGGCGAAGAGTCCGTCCAGCCACCCACGAGGCCATTGACCACGTTGATGCTGCCGGGACCGGCCGTCACCACCGCAAGGCCGAGCTTATTGGTAATACGGCCGTAGGCGTCGGCGGACATGCCGCAGGACTGTTCGTGATGGCAGAAAATCGAGTGGATTTTCTTGTTCTTGGCGAGAGCGTCGTTCAGCCACATCGCCTGGCCGCCCGTCACCACGAACGCCGTGTCAATCCCCTTCTGGGACAGAAAATCGAAAATGTATTCAGAAACGGTCATATACCCTCTTTGTTTTTATAAAAGTGATTCCATAACGAAACTCGAATCGTCCCGTTTGTTTTTCTGCGAAAGGAACAGCGCGACATCGACCACCAGGTCCTCTTGCCCGCCGACCACCTTACGCTTGCCAAGTTCCACATAGATGTCGCGCGGATCCACATTATACTGTTTCGCAGCATTGTTCACATGCACGGCAAAGGCGCTGAACACGCCCGAGAGGCCGCTGATAATGCTGTTTGACGACACACCCTTTTCGTAGCCGATATCACCGCGGATAACGTTGTCGCCGACATCAAGGAGCTTGTACAAATCGATATTCTTGAGCTTCCCTTGTTTCTGGAGAATTGCCACGAGGACTTCCAGCTGACAGTTACCGGCGCCGGCTCCAAAGCCGCAAAGGGTACCGTCCACAATCGAGGCTCCGCACCTGATAGCCGCAAGCGTATTCGCAATGGCCATGCTCAAGTTATTATGCGCATGGAAACCGATACGGATATTCGTATTCTCGACAAGGAGGCTGATTTTTTCTTCGACGTCTTCGGGCAGGAACGCTCCCGCCGAATCCATGAGGACCACGCCGCGGGCACCATAGCTTTCCATCTTCTTGACTTCTTCGAGCAGGCGCTGCGGAGAGGCCATGTGCGACATCATGAGAACACCGTAAACCTCAACATTCTTCTTGCTCAAGAATTCGATATGCTGCTTAGTCACGTCGGCTTCGGTGCAGTGGCAACCGATCTTGAAAAGTTCCACGCCAATATCTAGCGCAGGCATGATGTTGTCTTCGATGGTTCCGAAGCCCGGAATCATGTAGGCACCCAGCTTGGGGCCCTTCAGGTTCTCTCGGGCGGCGCGGAGCAGCTCGTTATCCTTGTACTTGGAAAGTCCCACCTGCAAAGAACTTGCGCCCAGGCCGTTGCCATGGCCGACCACGACCGTGTAGAGGCCGGAATCGCTGATGGAGGAGCAATAGTTGCGCACCGTCGAAAGTTCAAGCTGATGCTTGATGGCGTGCGAGCCGTCGCGAAGGGATGCGTCAAAAAGCAGAAGTTCCTTGCTCACAGTTTGGCCTCCGCAAAACGTTCCGCCATGCTGATGGCGGCACAGTTAATAATATCGAGGTTGCCCGAATAGGGCGGCAGGTAGTCACCGTGGCCTTCGACCGTCACCATGGTCACGATACGGCCGTGTTCGAGCATCGGTTCCACCGTCAGCTTGTATCCGTCCACATAATGGCGGATTTCTTCGACCATCTGCTTGACGGAATTGCGAATCGCATCCATGTCGGGGTTTTCGACGATGCTGTAGAGCGTGTTATGCATCTTGATGGGAGGATCCGCCGGATTCAGCGTGATGATGGCCTTGGCATCGGCGGCGTTGGTGAACTTGAGCAGAGCCTTCTTGGTGGTCTGCGTAAACTCGTCGATGTTGTCGCGGGTGCCGGGGCCAGCCGACTTAGAAGCAATGACCGAGACCATCTCATGGTACATCACCTTGGAAACACGGCTGATGGCATAGGCAATCGGCACCACCGCCTGGCCGCCACAGGTGACCAGGTTGATGTTGTCGAGGGCCAGGGCCTCTTTCGCGTTGATGGCCGGGATGCACATCTCGCCAATCTGCGAGGGCGTCATGTCGATGGTGAACTTGCCCAGCTTCTTTAGAATCGGGGCGTTAATACGGTGGACCGCAGCCGACGTCGCGTCAATCACGATGTCGCAGCAGTCCGGATCCTCGACAATGGCGTCGATGGACTTGTCAGAAAGTTCCACGTTAAAGTTGCGGGCGAAAAGCATTCCTTTAGAATTCAGGTTGCGCCCGATAAACTTGGTACATTCCAGGTAAGGGCTCCGCTGAATTTTCACCAGCAGGTCGGAGCCGATATTGCCCGTCCCGATAATCGCTATCCTTGCCTTTCTCATTTACTCCTCGACAGGGCGACCATGCGCCTGAAGCCTTCCCTGAAGGTGTTGTCGGCGATAAAGCCGGTCCATTCTTTCATCTTAGAGACATTCGGGTTCAGGTTCACCACGTTTGTCGGCGCGACCTCGCCAAAATGCAGCGGGCTTTCTGAACCGGTCTCTTCTTTCATGATATTTACAAATTCCTTGAGCGGCCTGTTTTCTTCGGAGGCCACGTTAAAGACCTGCTGGCCAAAGCCGTCACATTCTACGGCGCGTTCGCAGAGCAGGCGCACCTGCTTTACCGCATCCTGAATGTACAGGAAGTTCCAGTCCTGCGTGCAGGCGCTGAGCGAAACGGGTTCACCCGCGAGCATGTTGCGCAGGCACATCTTTACCAGAGTACGCTCATGATCCTCTTCGCCGTAGATGCTAAAAATCCGGAGGTGCGCGTACCCGAGGCCAAGACTGCGGGCCTTTTCAAAAGCCTTTTCTTTAAACTGCAACTTCGCGACACCGTATTCGGTGACCGGGTTACAGGGAATCGTCTCAGTTTCAATTTCCTTGGTCAGGCCGTACTCCGCCTGCGAACCCGCAAACACGAACAGCTTGCATCCCATGCATTTGGACGCTTCAAAGGCAGCCAGGGAATTTTTCACATTCTGTTGCTGCACGCGCACATTACCGTCACGGTCCGCCGTGTTCTTGATGCCGTCCCACGCAAAATGCACAAAGACATCCGCCGAATCAATCAGCTTGTCGAGAGTCCCGTACTCCGGCATGTCGGCATCGACACACTCAAGATTCCGGATACCCGAAAGAACGCCCCGGTTTACGGAGCCCTTGTGGCATACGGCAATAACGCGGTGACCCGCGGACACGACCTCGCGCACAAAGTTACGGCCAATAAAGCCCGTGGCACCCGTAACGACAAAATTCATCGGGCGACCCCGTCCAGGAATTCGTCGATTTGCCTATCCATGCAGGCGCGAACATCGCCGCCCGAAAGCCAGCACTTACTCCATTCCACAATCTTGTCCATGGCGTCGGAAAGATTCCAGCGGGGTTTCCAGCCGAAAGTTCCCTTGAGCTTGCTGCAATCCAGCTTGAGGAAGTTCGCCTCGTGCGGGCCGCCGTCGTAACGGTTGACCCACTTGATTCCGTCGCCCCACTTGCTCACGAAAAGGTCCACGAGCGCACCGGTCTGAAAGCAGTCCACGTCGTCGGGGCCCACGTTGTACCAGCCCGCGTACTTAGAGTCCTGATACTGCCTGGCGGCAATCATCAGGTAGGCATACAGCGGTTCCAGCACATGCTGGTAGGGGCGTGTCGAATAGGGATTGCGGACCACGATGTCTTCGCCCTTCTGCACCGAACGGATGCAGTCGGGAATGATGCGGTCGTTCGCAAAGTCGCCGCCGCCGATGACGTTACCGGCGCGGGCCGTAGAAATCGGCACGATTGCGCGCCCCTCGGCATCGGTAAAGAAGCTGTTCTTGTAGGAATGAGTCACCAGCTCGGAACACGACTTGGAATTGCTGTAGGGGTCGAAGCCGTCGAGTTCCTCGTTCTCGCGGTAGCCCCAGTTCCACTCGCGGTTCAGGTAGACCTTGTCGGTCGTCACGTTCAAAAACGACTTGACACTATCGGAGGCGCGTACGCACTCGAGGATGTTGACCGTCCCCATGACGTTCGTCTCATAGGTGTAGGCGGGATTCTTGTACGAATCGCGAACAATCGGCTGCGCCGCAAGGTGCAGCACCACTTCGGGTTTCGCTTCGTCAAAGGCCTTCTTGAGGGACGCCTGGTCGCGGATATCGCCGATGACCGAACGGATATCGCCCGCGATGTTCGCAATCTCGAACAGCGACGGATTCGAAGGCGGTTCAAGCGAATAGCCCGTCACCTGAGCTCCCGCGTTCGCGAGCACCTTGCAGAGCCAGCTCCCCTTGAAGCCGGTATGGCCCGTCACAAAGACGCGCCTGCCCCTATAAAAATCGTCTAGAAGCTTGACCATCGGCAAATACCCCGTTAGCGGTTGCAGAATTCCTTGATAGAATCGATCATGTACTGGAGCTTTTCTTCGGTCATGCCGGGATACACGCCAATCCAGAACGTGTGACCCATGATAAAGTCGCTCACCTCGAGGGAACCCGGTACGCGGTAGTCCACGTTTTCGCGGTACTGTTCGAAAGCCGGGTGCTTGATCAGGTTGCCCGCGAACAGGTTGCGAGTCTGGATTTTCTTGCTCTCAAGGTAGGTGGTCAGGTCGTTGCGCGTAAAGCCGGCGTCTTCCTTGACCGTAATCAGGAAACCGAACCACGACGGGTTGGAATTTTTCTGCGGTTCGGGGAGGATCAGTCCCTTGGTCCCTTCGAGACCTTCGCGGAGGATCTTGAAATTTTCGCGGCGGCGTTCAACGATGGTGTCGAGCTTTTCGAGCTGCGCACAGCCGATGGCCGCCTGCATGTCGGTCGCCTTAAGGTTGAAGCCCAGGTGGCTGTAGACGTACTTGTGGTCGTAACCCACGGGGAGCTGGCCAAACTGGCCCGTAAAGCGCTTGCCGCAGGTATTGTCGACTCCGCCCACGCACCAGCATTCGCGTCCCCAGTCACGGAACGACTTCACGTACTTGTCAAGTTCGTCGTTGTTGGTATAGACGGCGCCGCCTTCGCCCATGGTCATATGATGCGGAGGATAGAAGGAGCTCGTGCCGATATCGCCGATGGTACCGGTCTTTTTCCATTCGCCGTCAATCAGGTATTCGGAGCCGAGCGCGTCGCAGTTGTCCTCGACCAGCCACAGGTTGTGCTTGCGGCAAAAATCGACAACCGCCTGAAGGTTGTAAGGGTTGCCCAAAGAATGCGCAATCATCACGGCCTTGCACTTGGGAGAGTAGGCCGCCTCGAGCTTAGAAACATCGATATTGTATTCGGGAATGTTCATGTCCACAAAAACGGGGACCGCACCATACTGCACGATGGGGGCGACCGTCGTCGGGAAACCCGCAGCCACCGTAATCACCTCGTCGCCGCGCTTGATCTGTCGGTCACCGAGTTCCTGCGCCGTCAGGGCAAAGAACGCAACCAGGTTCGCCGAAGAACCCGAATTGACCAGACTGCAGTGCTTGACCCCCAGCCACTTGGCAAAGCGGGTCTCGAACTTGCGGGCCCAGGGGCCAGCCGTAAGCCAGAAATCCAGCGACGAATCCACCAGGTTCACCATCTCTTCGGCATCAAAGTAGCGGCCGCCGTAGTTCACGTGCGTCTTGCCCGGAACAAATTCCGGCTTGACTTCGTGGACTTCCTTATAATATTCGCGAGTGAGTTCCAGAATCTGCTGCTTGAGTTCTTCTTTCTTGGACATATCGTTCCTTTTTACCAAATTTTCCAGGGAGCCTTGCCGGCGTTCCACATGTCATTCAAATCCTTGTTGTCTTTCAGCGTATCCATCGGGCGCCAGAAACCGGTATGCTTGTAGGCAAACATCTTGCCGTCGTTCGCGAGTTTCATGAGCGGTTCCTGTTCAAAAATACAGGAATCATCCCCCGAAAGGTAGTCGAACACCTGCGGCTCGCAGACAAAGAACCCGGCGTTAATCCATTTGCCGTCACCCGAGGGCTTTTCCTTGAACGACAGGATCTTGTTTTCTTCGTCCATTTCAAGTGCCCCGAACTTGCCTGTCGGCTGGTACGACATCATGGTAAGGTAGCCGCCCTTGGATTCGTGGAACTTGATGGTCTCCGCGATGTTCACATCCGAGACACCATCGCCGTATGTCAGCAAGAAACGTTCATCGCCCACGTACTTCTGCACGCGCTTGAGTCGCCCGCCGGTCATGGTGTTGAGTCCCGTATCGACCATCGTCACGCGCCACGATTCGGAATGGTTATCCAGGATTTCGATGCTGTTGTTAGACAAATCGACCGTCATGTCGCAATTGTGGCGGAAATAGTTGGCGAAATATTCCTTGATCACATACTGCTTATAGCCGCAACAGATCACAAAGTCGTTGATTCCGTAGTAGCTGTAAATTTTCATGATATGCCACAGGACTGGCTTACCGCCGATTTCTACCATCGGTTTCGGGATCAGGTTTGTCGCCTCGCTCAGACGAGTTCCAAAACCACCTGCAAATATGACAGCCTTCATAAAAAAAATCCTTTAGTATAGGCACTAACGGTTATACTATATAAATATACAATTTTTTATATTTTCACTTACCCAATGCTCATCAAAACCCGTTCCATCGCGCTACACCGTTTTGCTTATAGCGATTCAAGCTTTATCGTAAAGGCCCTTACCGAAGAAAGCGGCATCATCAGCTTTATCGTAAAGGGCGGCAAGCGCAAGGAATCCCCTTTCAAGGGCGCATTGGACCCGCTTTCGCTTTCAGAAGTCGTCTTTAGGCAAAACCCATCGACAGAACTGCAGTTTATCAAAGAAGCCACCATTATAAACTGGCGAAAAGATATGCGGGATTCGCTCATGAATCTCGCCATCGCACAGGTCATGGCCGAAATCGTCTTGCGTTACGCACCGCAAGGGGTCCCGCTCCCCGACGAATTCGCCCTGCTCAACGAGGCTCTTTCGAAACTGGACTCCCCTACGGCAAGCGAATTCATTTTTGCCCAATGGCTGCTCGACATTAGCGACCTGTGGGGATACCATCTGGACCTAGGCGAATGCATGCGATGCGAAAGGCCCCTTACCGAACCTGCCGCAGACTTTTTCCCAGAAACAGGCGGACTGATCTGCAAGCACTGCCTGGGAGTGCAACAGGCAAGAGCAAGAAAAGACACTCTGCTCGGGTTATGGGAGCTGCGTCAAACAGCAAAAGAATCCGGAGAACGCCCCCAAAAACTCAGCGGCCGCGTTTTTGTCGAGAATGCTTTGCTATCTTATTTGCGCTCTCACATTGGTTTTTTAAAAGAAATTCATTCCCTTTCTTGGCTACAGGAGGTTCGCAAGTTATGCTCAGCCCAATAGACATAAAGAACAAGAAGAAAAAAGGCGAAAAAGTTTCGATGATAACCAGCTACGACTATGCCTTCGCCCAGATGGCAGAAGCCGCTGGCATAGACCAGATTCTCGTTGGCGACAGCCTTGCCAATACCATGCTCGGCTACAAAAAAACCAGCGACATCGGCATGAACGAAATGCTGATTTTTGTAGCGGCCGTTTGCCGTGGCGCCCCAAACACCCACGTAGTAGCAGACATGCCCTACCTGAGCGACAAAGATCCGCAAACCGCTTACGATAACGCAAGGCGCTTCATGGACTTAGGCGCATCAAGCATCAAACTCGAAGGCACCCCCGAAGGCGTGATTGAATTTTTGCGCAGCCACGACATTCCCGTCTGTGCCCACCACGGCTTATTGCCGCAAACCGCCGAGAACTTTAAGCAAAAGGGCCGTACCGAAGAAGAAGCGGCCGCCATCATCAAGGCAGCAAAGTTTACCGATGAACTTGGATGCTTCGAAATGGTGCTGGAACACATTCCCGAAGAACTCGGCACAAAGATTACCCAGGTGGTCGATGCCGTCACCATCGGAATCGGCGGAGGAAAGTTTACAGACGGTCAGGTGCTTGTGATGCACGACGCGCTCGGCATGCACCTTGGCAAAAACCCTCCTTTCGCCCCCAAATTCGTGGATATGTTCAGTCTCGGTGTTGAAGGATTCAAGAAATACATCGAGAGCGTACAGAACTCAGCACAGTAGAGCATCCTCGTATCTACTTGATATTCTTCAAGTTACAGAATTACATTCTATTTTATCTAAAAAGGTTTTCGGTTTCACCGAGAACTTTTTTTGTGTGTTGACAAAAAGTTCGCTCGACTCTTTTTTAAATTTCGTACAAACTAATTTCAACATTATCAACCAAAAAATATTCTTTCTATAATCATTTTTTTTGTAAAAAATGAATTTTTTTTAATTTTTTTGAAAAAAAGTGTTGATTATTTGTGAAAATATATTATTTTATACACAGCTAATTCACAATATCACCATAAGGAAGAAAAAAATGGCTACTACAAAGACTGCTAAGAAGCCGGCTGCAAAGAAGCCCGCTGCTAAGAAACCCGCTGCCGCTAAGAAGCCGGCCGCTGCTAAGAAGCCCGCTGCTGCAAAGAAGCCGGCTGCTAAGAAGCCCGCCGCTGCAAAGAAGCCGGCCGCTGCTAAGAAGCCCGCTGCTGCAAAGAAGCCGGCTGCTAAGAAGCCTGCCGCCAAGAAGCCGGCTGCCGCTAAGAAGCCCGCTGCTAAGAAGCCCGCTGCTGCAAAGAAGCCGGCTGCTAAGAAGCCCGCTGCTAAGAAGGCTGCAAAGAAGTAATTCAACAAATTTCTCCTTTGTTGGCGAGTTCCGGACAAGTCCGGAACTCGTTTTCTATTTTTAGGACATGATTTCAGAAAAAGACCTTGCCGAACTCGAAAATATTCCCTACGAACAGCGCATCGAACGCGTCGAAAAACTTTTGGAGGGCAAAGAAAGTCCTCGAGCCTTTGAACTTGGACTTCTGCTAGCCCTCAAGATGGGTCAGGAAATCCGCGAGGGCAAGGAACTCGGCAGCGAATCTGGCGACCTGGTCGCTAGCTGGAACGGCAGGCATCCCGATTCCATTATCGAAGAAGCGATTGCCTTCGCCAAGGAATTCCTGACGAACCCGGCAAAGCTCGCCGAAAATATCAAACAGGGTTTGCAAAAAAAAGAGGCTAGCGCAGACCAGCCGAAACAAGCCGATGGCAACGAGGCCCAGAATGGATAACAAGCTAATCGCCACCGTCGACATCGGGAGCCACAGTTGCATTCTGCTGATTGCGGCATTCGAAGACGCTCCCGCCACCGAAGAAGGCGCGGCTCCGCGCAAGGTGCTAGTGCCAAAGCTCCAGAAAGTCGAAGTCTGCCGCCTGGGCGAAGACATCTACGAACATGGAGCCATCACCGAAAAGCGCATGAAGGAACTCGAAGCCATCATGACCAAGTTCCGCATGGACCTGCACGCCTTAGGCGCAAACCTCAAGGCTGCTGTCATGACCGAAGCCATGCGCAACGCCGAAAATCCCGACGAAGTGATTGCCGTTGTCGAAAAGGCCCTGTGGATCAAGCCGCGAATCATTTCGGGCGAAGAAGAAGGCAAGCTCACCTACCGTTCCGTCAAGGAATGGCACGGAGACGGCATCGTGACTATCGACATCGGCGGAGGCTCCACGGAACTCAGCAATGGAGACAACACCTTCTCTATCCCGGTGGGCGCCCTCAAAATGTTCAAGGCCATGGGCCCTATCCCCGGCCCCGAATACAAGAAGTTCGTCAAAGAAACTTTCAAGGAAGTTTCTTTCAAGGGCATGACGAAAAAGCCGGTGTACCTGATTGGTGGTACCGGAACGGCACTTGCGATGGTCTACCTGAACAAGCAGCAGTTCGATTACAAGGCTATCGAAGGTCTGGAACTTTCGATTAGCGACCTTGATGCCGTGACGACACGCATCTCGAACTTGTCGAAAGAACTCCGCGCCATGCTCCCCGGTCTCGAAAACGGCCGCCACGAAGTCATTATCTGCGGACTTTTCTGGCTGAAATCGCTTTTGGAAAAGCTCCGCGTCGAAACATTTAAAATCAGTACAGCAGGTTTAAGGTTCGGATTGTTATATGAGAATCAATAAATACATCTCTCTCTGTGGCATTGCAAGCCGCCGCGCAGCCGATTCCTTGATTGAAGAAGGACGCGTCCAAGTCAATGGCGAAGTGATCAAGGACTTGGGCCATCAGGTGGACGAGAACACCGACGATGTTTTAGTGGACGGAAAGCCCGCGAAACTCCCGCGCAAAACAACGACCATCATGTTCCACAAACCGGCCGGTTGCGTATGCACCAAGACCGACCCGCAGGGCCGCCGCACCGTATACGACTACCTGCCCCCTGCCTACCAAAGCCTCAAATACGTGGGCCGACTCGACTTGCAGAGCCGCGGACTTTTACTGTTTACCGACGACGGTGAACTGCTCCACCGCCTCACGCACCCGAGCTTCGAAATTCCGCGCAGCTACTATGTATGGACGGACCGCCCGCTCAGCGAACACGCCGCCCAGAAGTTGGTAGACGGCGTCGACATCCGCGAAGAAGGCGCCGAACAAGAAGAAATCGCCTTCGCAACCGACATTTACCTTGAAAAGGGATTTGCCGAACTCGTACTCATCGAAGGCAAGAACCGCGAAATCCGCCGCATGATGCGTGCCGTCGGTTATGAAATTCGCGACCTCAAGCGCGTGAGCTACTGCAAACTCACCCTGGGTGACCTGCCCGCAGGAGAATTCCGCGAACTTACGGCTGACGAAATGAACAAGCTGAGACAAGCCGTACACGTTTAACACCATGTCATTGCGAGCAAAGCGAAGCAATCTATTATGAATCGAACACTTTACATCGGTGATGTGCACGGTTGCGCCGACGAACTCGAACGCATCGTAGACGCATTCGGCTTTGTGCGCGGCAAGGATACACTTTACCAGACGGGCGACATTATCAATAAAGGCCCCGACATGATGCGCGCGCTCCGTTTTATCAAAGACAACGGAATACTCACCGTGCGCGGCAATCACGAAGAGCACCTGATTCGCGCCATGGAGCTCCCCGAAAGTGGCTGGACCGAAAAACAGCGCGCCCGTTTTGCAAAACTTTCGATGGAAGAATGGAAGTCCATCGTAGACGAAGTACGCACATGGCCCTTGTGGCGGGATACGCCTCATGCGCTCTTGGTACATGCGGGTCTGGAACCCGGAAAGGCCCGACTAGAGGACATGGACCCCGAAGTTATTTTGTCTATAAGGTACTGGAATGACAAGCCCTGGTTTGAACAGGTAAGTTGGCCCAAGACAGTCGTGTTCGGCCACTGGGCCAAAATGGGCTTCGTAAATCGCCCCGGATTTATCGGGCTCGACGCCGGTTGCGTCTACGGTAAAAAGCTGATGGCGTGGTGCCCCGAAGAAGACAAATTCTACGAAATCCCTGCCGCACGGGAGTATTCGCCCGTCAAGGACAAGGCCAAAACGGCGATAGACGCACCCTGTCTGGTCCCAGGTGATAAACTGCCCGAAAGCAAGCAACCAAAGACCTTCGAAGAAATCAAGGCAAAGATCGCAAGTGGCGACATCGAGCCCGCAGACAATAGCGAACAAGCTCAAAAGCTGCGCAAGGCCAGCCCAAGCATTGCCGCGGAATGGGCTGGATATCCGTAGGCCTTTTTCTACCCGAAAATTTTCGCATTCTACTTTTTACAAACAAAAAGTCGCAGCGAATACCGCTGCGGCTTTTTAGTGATATAGCCATGTCAAGCACGGCAGAATTTATTACAGCGCGTCAATCACGGCGTTGAATTCAGCGACCGGGCGGAGCCACTTTTTCAAAAGTTCCGGCTTCGGCAGGTAATAGCCACCGATGTCGGCGGGTTTGCCCTGCTCGGCGGCAAACGCGGCGACAATCTTCTGCTCGTTTTCGGCGAGGGTCTTGGCGACCGGGGCGAACTTGGCAGCAAGTTCCGCGTCGTCCTTCTGGGCGGCGAGGGCCTGCGACCAGTAGAGGGCCAGATAAAAGTGTGAGCCGCGGTTGTCAAGTTCGCCAATCTTCCTTGCCGGGGTGCGGTTGAATTCGAGAATCTTGCCGTTCGCCTCGTCGAGCGTGTCGGCAAGGACTTTAGCCTTGGCGTTACCGGTTGTCGAGGCGACTTGTTCGAATGCGGGCACGAGCGCGAAGTATTCGCCGAGAGAATCCCAGCGGAGATAGTTTTCGGCGAGGAACTGCTGCACCTGTTTGGGAGCGGAACCACCTGCACCTGTTTCGAAAAGTCCGCCACCAGCCATGAGCGGCACGATGCTGAGCATCTTGGCAGAGGTGCCGACTTCGAGAATCGGGAAAAGGTCGGTAAGGTAGTCGCGCATCACGTTGCCCGTGACGCTGATGGTATCGAGACCAGCCTTTGCGCGAGTCATCGTTTCCACGATGGCGTCCTTCGGGCTCATGATCTTGATGCTGAGGCCATTCAGGTCGTGGTCCTTCAGATAAACTTCTACCTTCTTCTGGATTTCGCGGTCATGGGCACGCTGCGGGTCGAGCCAGAAAATGGCCGGCGTGTTGCTGACGCGAGCGCGCGTGACGGCGAGCTTGACCCAGTCACGGATCGGAGCGTCTTTCGCCTGGCACATACGGTAGATGTCACCGGCTTCAACGTCCTGCTGCAAGAGCACTTCGCCAGCAGCGTTCACGGCGCGGATGACGCCCTTGCCCTTGGCGATAAAGGTTTTGTCGTGGCTGCCGTATTCTTCGGCGCCTTGGGCCATGAGGCCGACGTTCGGAACAGTGCCCATGGTTTTCGGGTCGAAGGCGCCGTTCTTCTTGCAGAATTCAATAGCGGCTTCGTAGATGCCGGCATAGCAGCGGTCCGGAACGCAGGCCTTCACTTCTTGCAGCTTGCCTTCCTTGTTCCACATGCAACCAGAGTTGCGAATCATCGCGGGCATCGAGGCGTCAATGATGATGTCGCTGGGCACATGCAAGTTGGTGATACCCTTTGCGGAATCAACCATCGCGAGGTCCGGGCCAGCGGCGAGTGCAGCGTCAATAGCGGCCTTGACTTCGGCTTCCTTGGCGTTGCCTTCCAGACGCTTGTACAAATCGCCAAGACCGTTGTTCGCGTCAATGCCGAGTTCCTTGAACAGGTCGGCGTACTTCACGAAAACATCCTTGAAGAACACGCGAACGAATGCCCCGAACAACACCGGGTCAGAGACCTTCATCATGGTGGCTTTCAGGTGCACCGAGAACAGCACACCCTTCGCCTTGGCGTCGGCCATCTGTTCGGCGATAAACTTTTCAAGAGCGGCCATGCGCATCACGGTCGCATCAAGGATTTCACCTTCGAGGAGCGGCTTGGCGGCGCGCAGTTCCGTGACGGCACCGAATTCATCGACAAATTCAATCTTGAACGTATCGGCCTTCGCAAGCGTAATGGACTTTTCGTTGCCGTAGAAGTCGTTTGCAGACATGCTCGAAACGTGAGTCTTCACCGATTCATTCCACACGCCGTTGCTGTGCGGATTGTTACGGGCATAATTTTTGACGGCCTTGGGAGCGCGACGGTCGGAGTTGCCCTGGCGCAGCACCGGGTTCACGGCAGAACCCTTCACCTTGTCGTACTTGGCACGGATGGCCTTTTCTTCGTCATTCGCCGGAGCATCCGGATAGTCGGGCACATCGAAACCGTTCTTCTGAAGTTCGGCAATAGCGGCCTTGAGCTGCGGCACCGAAGCAGAAATGTTCGGGAGTTTGATGATATTTGCGCTCGGGTCCAGCGTGAGCTTGCCCAAGAAATCCAGGTCGTCGCTCGCCTTGCCGAAAGCGGCCAAGATGCGGCCCGGCAGGGAGATGTTCTTGGTTTCGACATCGATGTCGGCGGCCTTCGCAAAACCGCGCACGATGGGGAGCAAGGATTGAGTCGCCAAGAACGGCGATTCGTCAGTCAGGGTATAGTAAATCTTGGTATTCATACACCCCAAAGATAGCTTTATATTCTATAAGTCCATGGCCTCATGTACTTTTTAGTCGGCTATCTTGCACATCGGCAGAAATGATCGAAGGATGCAACCAACAAGCCACCTCACGCATCCAAATAACTGTAAAATGAACAATACTTTCTATTTTTAGGTTGCGTTTATGAAAAAACTTTTGAAAATTCTCATCATCCTCGTGATTCTTGGCGCTATCGCTTATGGCGTCAAGACTTTCCTTTTTTCGGAAAGTGCAGAAAATGCAGCCGGCCCGCTCGTAAGCACCAAGGTAGTGCAGACGACAATTTCGACCACCATTTCGGCAACCGGTACATTGGAACCTGTCGACCAGGTGGAAGTTGGCACGCAGGTGTCTGGCGACATTGCCAAAATTAATGTCGATTTCAATTCCAAGGTCAAAAAGGGCCAGGTCATCGCCGAACTCGACAAGTCCAAGCTCAAAGCCACGCTCACGCAGGCCGAAATCGCCTTCCGTAGCGCCGAAACTGACTACAAGTACAAAGAATCAACTTACAACCGCATCAAGAAACTTTCCGAAAGCAATTCCGCAAGCGCCGTGGAACTCGAGACCGCCGAATACAACATGAATTCGGCCAAGCTCTCCGTAGAACGTAGCCAGAACGAAGTCAACCAGGCTCGTCTCAACTTGAGCTACGCGACCATCAAGAGCCCCATCGACGGCGTGGTCCTGAAGCGTGCCGTAGAAGTCGGCCAGACAGTGGCCGCCTCCATGAGCACGCCTACTTTGTTTGTAATCGCCAAGGACTTGAGCCAAATGAAGGTGATGGCTGCCGTAGACGAAGCCGACATCGGTCAGGTAAAACAGGGACAGCGCGTCACGTTTTCTGTAGACGCCTTCCAGAACGAAACGTTTAACGGATCCGTACAAGAAGTCCGTCTGAATCCGACCACCACGAGCAACGTGGTGACTTACACCGTCGTGATTACCGCCGAGAATCCGGAACAAAAGCTCCTCCCCGGTATGACAGCGACCTGCACCATCGTGACCCAAGAAATCACCGATGCCATCGCAATCCCGGTGAAGGCCCTCAAGTTTACCCCTGCCGACGGCACCCCGATGGCAGAACCCCCTAAAGGCATGCGCCCGCCGCACGGCGAATTTGGCGACAGCACCTTTGCAAAGGGGGATTCCCCAGCACCTCCTGCAAGAATGGGCCCGTCCCCCGGCATGGGAGGCATGCCACCCAAGTCCTTTAAAAAGCGTGCCGACGGCAAGAAACCGAGCGGCAACCTTGTGTGGGTCAGCATCGGCGGCAAGGCCGCTCCGCGCCCCGTCAAGACCGGCATCAGCGACGGCGTAAACATCCAGATTCTCAAGGGACTCTCCGTGGGCGACTCCGTGGTTGTAAGCCAAGAAACCCTCGGCTCCGCCAAAGAAAAATCAGCCGCCAGCAGCCCCTTTATGCCAGGTCCGCCCGGCAAGAAAAAGAAATAAATCGGCATCAACGAGCCAACGTTCGTCAGGCAACCGATTATAGACATCAATTCAACAAAAATTTACAAGCAATTATTCAAAAGCCGCATAAAACAGCGGCTTTTCGCGTATAATGTGGACTAAAATTAGCTTACATTTAAACTTTTCTCGTTAAAATAACATAGATTTAGAAATGGATGTTGCGGAGCTTTATCCGCAAAACGAGGTTTCTATGAGTGTTTGGAAGATTGCGCCGGCTCAGGCCGGCATTGCACTTGGGCTGACATTAGCCATTTCTGCGTTTGCCGCCTACGACCCCCCTGCAACGGCGGTTTCTAAGATCAACAGTTATCGCGGCTACTCGGAACTGACCAAGGCGGCTTCTGGCATGGACATCGACCAGTACGCCTACAACATGACTACATGGCAGATCAGCAACGGCGGTTTTTACAAGGCCATGGCCGACAAATACAAGAGCGCCTATTCCGGTGGGCAGAAGTCGGAATGGCGAGCCAAGGATGGCAGCGACCTCGGCACAATCGACAACAACGCGACCATCCAGGAAATGCGCCTGCTCGCCATCCGCTACAAGGAAACGACGAATTCCAACTACAAGGCGGCTTTTAAGACGAGTTTTAACAAGGCCGTGAATTTTTTGCTGACCATGCAGCGCTCCAAGGGCGGGCTTCCGCAGGTGTGGCCCAAGCGCGGCAATTACAGCGACCAGATTACGCTGAATGACAATGCCATGATCCGCGCCATGGTCACCATGATGGACATTGCGAACAAGACTTCGCCTTTCGATAGCGACATTATTGACGAGGCGACTCGCAGCAAGATGCAAGGGGCGATGGACAAGGCGATTGATTACTTGCTCAAAGCGCAGATTGTGAACAACGGGAATTTGACGGTGTGGTGCGCCCAGCATGACACGAACAGCCTCGCTCCGGTAGGTGCCCGCGCTTACGAACTTCCGAGCAAGTCCGGCAATGAGTCGATGGGCGTGGTGTGGTTCCTAATGAATTGGCCGGAACAGACCGAGGCAATCCAGAAAGCGGTCAAAGGGGCCATTGCCTGGTACAAGAAAAACAAACTCAAGGACAAGGCCTTCAGCAAGACGGCCGGTGTTGTCGACAAGGCGGGTTCTTCGCTGTGGTTCCGCTTTTACGAAGTGAATAGCGATGATTACTTCTTCTGCGATCGCGACGGGGCTAGCACCAAGACGCAGGACTTTATGAAAATTAGCGAGGAACGCCGAACGGGTTACCAGTGGGCAGGTGATTACGGCAGCGCAATCCTTTCGACGGAAGCCGCATATTTGGAAGCGCTTGAAAAGGCGACGGGTACTTATGTGGAACCGCCTCCTCCGGCGGCCATGTGCGGGAGCGATACCTGCAAGACGTACATCGATGGCGTGAATTTCGCGGACATCAAGGGGGCCAAGGAATCAACGAATAAGGGTTTTGTGGGCGAAGGCTACGCCAATGTAGACAACGAAACGGGTAGCTACGTAACTTACGGCGTGACCGCTGCGAAGGCGGGCGAATACGATTTGACAATCCGCTTTGCAAACGGGGGCTCTAGCGCTCGCGGCTACGACATATACGTGGGCGATGTGCTTTTAGTTCAAGGCGTGAGCATGGGCTCTACTGGTGGCTGGACCACTTGGGAGGCGCAAACCATTAAGGTGCCGCTCGAAAAGGGCTACAGCGAACTCAAGTTTACGAGTACGGGTAGCGAAGGCATGGCAAACATCGATTATGTCGGCTGGATGAGCGCTGACTTGTACGTAGGCAAAGTCGACATCAACGATTCGAACACGACCATCATCGGCGTTCGCGGCTCCGAATTGAAGGGTTCCCCGTCAAACAGCTACTATGTCGATTTCGGTAGCCGCGACCACAGCGCCGGCGTCTACATGAGAAAGGAAAATGGCAAGGTGTTCCGTATCAACGGGACCTTTACACGCCTCCATCAATAATTTTTTGAGGTCATTATGCTAAACCGCTGGACTTATCGATTTGCAATTTGCGTACCATTCGCCATTGCGGCAAATGCATTTGCCATTGCCAAACACGGTTTTGACTTTGTTCTCGGCGTTGACGGCGACTTTAAGGCCGCCATCGAAAAAGCTTCTGCGTCTGGAGCAAGCGAATCCAATCGATTTATCCTCTTTGTGCCGAACGGCGAATACAACATCACCAAGATTACTGGTGACGAGCATGGCAAAACAACCTTCAGCGGATCCAACATTTCTATCATCGGAGAGTCTGCCGATAAAACTATCATCTGGAACACGACCGATACCGAAGGCATCAGCACCACAGCGACGTTGTACTTTCCCAGCAACAAGAACATGTACATGCAGGACATCACCCTGCAAAACAGGAGCTCCGTCAGTTCTACAAGTGCGGCACGACAAGTCGCTCTGCAACAGAACGCCGGAGACAAGTTTATCTACAAGAACGTTCGCCTTTTAAGTGGGCAAGACACCTATTACACCAAAAAAGGCCGTACCTACTGGGAAGGCGGCGAAATTGACGGAACCGTAGACTTTATTTGCGGTGGCGGAGACGTCTTCTTCGAAGGCACCAAGCTCGTGATGACGCGAAACGGCGGCTACATTACCGCTTCACAAAATCCAGACACCTGGGGTTACGTTTTCAACAACGCCATCATCGAAGTCAGCAATTCCAGCTACAATAAAACATTCTATCTCGGACGTTCCTGGGGCCGCGCTAAAGTCGTCTTCTTAAACACCACCATGCGTGCAGAGCCCAAAGCAGAAGGCTGGGGTCCCGACATGAATTCTGCGCCCGTTATTTTCGGCGAATACAACAGCAAAAACGGAAGTGGCGGAGCCATCAACACAAGCCAGCGCAAAACATACTTTGACGGCGGCAAGGACGGCTCAACGGCAACGACCCTCAAGACCGTATGGAATGCAAGTGACGCAGCTAAGTACACACTCGCTAACGTTCTCGGCGGCAGCGACAACTGGGCACCGAACAAACTTACCGTACAAGTTTCTGCACCCAAAATTTCGCAGGAAGGAGCAAACATCGTCTGGAATGATGACGACAGCGCCATTTGCTGGGCAGTCTTTGTCAACGGCAAGTACCACAGCAACACCACCACCAATTCCATCGATGTCGGCGATATCGTCGCAGGTTCAAAGGTTACCGTCCGCGCAGCCAATTCCATGGGCGGTCTCGGAGCAAGTTCTAACGAAATCACCGTCCTCGAAGCAAATGTCACCTATTATAACGTAACAATCAACTCTTCTATTGGCGGTTCCGTTGTCGTCTCTCCAAACCGCGAAAAAATCGCCGAAGGCACTTCAGTTACATTCACGGCCGAACCCGCCACCGGCTGGAAATTTGCAGGATGGTCCGGCAAAAGTGCAAGTGACGCCGGAACCGAAAGCATCTGGAAAACCACAATGGTCAAGGATGTTGACTTGGGAGCCACTTTCGAAGCCAAGGGAACCACCACCTTCCAGGCCGAAACCGGAATCATCGAAAACGCCATCAACGAAAATACAAATGCAGGCTTTGCGGGCACAGGCTACATCAACTTTGGCACCGGAACATCTACCGTTCAAGTACCCGTCTATGCAGAAACTGCCGGTGAATACACGATGATTATGACCTATGCAAATGGCAGCGGAAAAGCACGCGACCTCGCCATCGTTGCTCCCGGTCAATGCACTGCCGGAATCGAAGGTTGTAAAGGAGCGAACATCATCTCGTTCGAAGCCACCGACAAATGGACGACCTACCAGACTAAAGAAACAACCATCAAGCTTCCTCAGGGCGCAAGCTACATTACATTTGCGACCGTTAGCGGAAATGACGGTCCCAACTTAGACCAGCTGGAATTAAAACTGAGTAAATCTGACGAAACCGCTATTTTAAGCAAACTTACTCAGCCCCATTTTGAAGTCTCCCCCACAACCCACATACGTCTCTTTAGCATGACAGGCAAGCTGATTCGCGAAACGGTGGGAGCAGCCATTAACACCGAAGGCTTAAACCGTGGCGTGTATCTAATGCAAATGCAGGACGCATCGACTTCTATACAAAAAGTCATCCGCGTAAAATAAAATGCTATATTACACTCCGTATGTTAGGTATTGAGCAGAAAAAAGGAAACGACGACAACCTGTGCGGACGCATCATAGCCTACGCCAAGATTTTGCCGAACCCCGATGAACAGGATAGCGGCACTCCGTTCGACGACATGATCAAGAACGGTCTCTTGGCTTTAGAAGGCGACTTCCGCATGTTTTCGCCGCGTGTACCTAGCAAAAAAGCCATCGACCGCGCCGTCGATGACAAGATTAACGACATGCTCGAATCAATGGAAGCCGACGGTGTAGAGCTCCCGCCCGATATGAACATCGAGACAATGCGAGAACGCCTGCACGAACTTTCGAGCATGGAAGTCATTCCTATTCCTGCAAAGATTGGCAATTTTAGCTGCGAAGAAGATATTCTGAACGAAGACGCCGACATCTACTACATCGGTGAATTTATCGGTGCCGGGCAGGCCCACTTTTGCCTGACGACACTCCCGATTTATTATCAAGCACGGTTCCGCGAACAAGCCCGCAAAAAAGAAATGGATTTTTTGAACGACGCGCTCTCGCAATTGGAAACCGGCGAATTCGTAGATACCGAAGACCTGCAAAAAGATTCTGACGATCTTTTCCCGAAAGGCGTTACGCTAAACACGTTCATGGGTGATTTAGGCAAGCTCCTCAATACACGAGTGATTCCATTTTTGCTTGCGCTCGAAAACGAAGAACAGTACAACCAGCAAATCAAACTGTTCTACGAATTCATGAAGGGTTACCCGATTCAAACCGACGTAAAGCTAATCGACCTTGCCCTGCGCGATTTGCGGCAAAAAAGCGAATCTACCATGGCACGCAAGCTGCTTGAACTCGGTTGTCAAAAGATTGACGCCATCTATAACGAAAATCCGCAAAAAGCGGACAGCATCAACAAAGAAATCATGAAATTCGCCGCCAACAAGAACTAACGTTCTTGCACGTGCGAGCCATACCTTTTCTACATTCAAAGTATGCCTGAAAAGACTCTACTTTTGCTCGACTCTTACGCGCTCGCGTTCCGCATGTTTTACGCCTATTCGCAGAACCCGCTAAAAAACAGCCAAGGCGAAGAGGTTTCGATGATGCATGGCTACTGGGGTGCGGTCCTCCGCATTTTAGCCAAGCACAAGCCGACGCATTTTGCGATTGCACGCGATGTCGCACACACGAAGACATTCAGGCACGAACTTTATCCCGACTACAAGGCCAATCGCGGCCCCATGCCCGAAGAGATGGCAGCACAAATGCCGCTTCTGGGAGAAAGTCTGGAAGCAAGCGGAATTCCGCTCCTATCGGAACCGGGCTACGAAGCGGACGATGTGATGGCCTCTACTGCCACCGCCGCAATCGAGGCAGGCTTTGATCACGTAGTCATCTTGAGTAAAGACAAGGACATGTCGCAGATTGTAACTGACAAGATCCATCTTTTCCACTTGACAAAGGGTGCCGACGGCATCGATTTTGGCCCGGAACAGGTTCTTGAAAAGTACGGACTTCCGCCCGAAAAAATCCGCGACTATTTGGCGCTCATGGGAGACGCAAGCGATAACGTTCCCGGCGTCCCGAAGGTCGGCCCGAAAACAGCCATTCAGTTGCTGAACGACTTTGGCGACATGGATAATCTTTACGCGAACCTAGATAAAGTGACCAAGAAGGGTTTGCACGACAATCTGGAAAACAACCGCGAAAAGGCTTTCCTCAGCCGCGAACTGGTGACACTCCAGACCAAACGCGCCTTTAGCGGGAATCTCGACACACTAGAATACAACGGCCTACACGTAGACACCTTGGCGCAGATGTTCAAGGATCACGAAATCAACAGTCTGCTCCGCCTTTTGGAAGGCATTCCGAGCAAGACAGGCTTTGTGCGCGAAAGCGATGATACAGGAAATGCAAATGGTTCAGCGGGCGCAGAAGTGGAACGCGCCGACTTCCCGGTTGATGTGCAGCCGACTTACATCTGCGTCGATACCGATGAAATTTTCGAGCAGATGAAGGCTGAATTTGCCGCAGCAAGTACAGTAGGCATCGACACCGAAACCGACGGGCTCGACCCCATGCAATGCAACCTCGTGGGGCTTTGCCTTTCGGCAGACCCCGCCAAGGGCTACTACATTCCACTCGGACATTCCGACGAAATCGGATTCCCGCTGCCGACAGGCCCCAAGGGCAATTACGACTTGGACAAGGTCAAAGCCTGGTTTAGCGAATTCATCGCCGACAACGCTCCCGTCGCCGGCACCGAGAAACCTCGTGAACTCGTTTTCCACAACGCGAAATTCGACTTGCATGTGCTTGCCCGCACCTTCAAGATTCCGCAGAGCGCTATCGATAACGCAAACCTCATCGACACACTGATTGCGGCTTGGATGCTTTCGCCGGGACAGTCGGGCCTTGGTCTCGATAACCAGGTGATGCAACGCCTGCAACACGAAATGATTCCTATCGAGAATCTGATTGGCCGCGGCAAGAACCAGATTACCTTTAACCGCGTAAACATCAAGGACGCGACGGAATATGGTGCCGAAGATGCCGTCTATACGCTTCGCCTGTGGGAACCGCTCAAGAAGGAACTTGAAAAACTCGATTACGTGAAGTATTTCTTCGAGCAAGAAATGCCGCTTTTGAAGGTTCTTTTCCAGATGGAATCGGTAGGCGTAGCCATTGATGTTCCTGCGCTCAAGACGCTGGAGCAGGAACTGCAGCGCCGCATCGAAAACTTGGAAAAAGAAATCTGCGACATGGCCGGTTTCGAATTCAACATCGGTTCGCCCAAGCAACTTGGCGAAGTCCTTTTCGACACGCTCGGGCTCCCTGAAATCAAGAAGCGCAGTACCGACGCCGTTGTTCTCGAAGAACTCAGCTTCAAGGCACCACACCCGATCGTTTTCGCCGTCATTGAATACCGCGAACTCAAGAAAATGCAGAGCACCTATATCACGGTGCTTCCGACGCTGGTGAATCCGGATACCAAGCGCATCCACACAAGCTTCATCCAGTGGGGCACCGCAACGGGCCGCCTTTCGAGCCGCGATCCGAACCTGCAGAACATTCCCGTACGCAGCGACCTCGGCAAAAAAATTCGTGCCTCGTTCGTTCCGCAGAACAAGGACAACGTGATTCTCGCAGTAGACTACTCGCAGATTGAATTGCGTATGCTCGCCCACTTAAGCGGAGACGAAGCGCTCATCGAAAGCTACAAGGAAGGCATCGATATTCACGCCCGCACCGCCGCCGCGATTTACGGAGTCAAGCTCGACGAAGTCAACAGCGATATGCGTCGCGACGCCAAGGTGGTGAATTTCGGCGTGCTCTACGGCATGACCGCCTTCCGCTTAAGCCGCGACCTGAAAATTCCAATGTCGCAAGCGAAGGACTTCATTACCGGTTACTTCGATATGTACCAAGGCGTGCAGCAATACATCGAAAACGTTAAGGCGGCCGCCCACCGCGACGGTTACGTGGAAACGCTTTCGGGCCGCCGTCGCTACATTGCAGGCATCGATAGCTCCGACCGTATGGAATCGCAAATGGCCGAGCGCATGGCCGTGAACACTCCTGTGCAAGGCTCCGCCGCAGACCTCATCAAGATTGCAATGATCCGCATCCAGAAGCGAATCAACGAAGAGCATTTACCTCTCAAGATGATGCTGCAAGTCCACGATGAACTCGTATTCGAATGCCCCCGCGACCAGGTGGAACCCATGTCGCAGATGGTGAAGGCCGAAATGGAAGGCGCCATGCAGCTGAAGGTCCCCCTCGTCGCAAGCGTAGGCTTCGGCGAGAACTGGCTAGAGGCGCACTAAAACTTCTAGCACCGAAATTTGCATCAAAAAGCCCCCGCCTCTTATAAAAGAAGCAGGGACCCTTTCTAAAATAGATTTGTTTTGTACTAGGCTTTTACCGTCGTAAAGCTGAAAGGCTGTGCTCTTCGAGCACCAACTGCTGCGGCTCGGTCCTATATTTAAAAAGGACGAAAATCACCCCTTCATTAGTCTATTTTTAGAAATGGGTAGGAGATGGGCAACCCGCCGGCTCGGTAGCG
>CACWJY010000027.1 GCA_902761355.1 Fibrobacter succinogenes
GTTGTCGGCGTGCTCAGCCATAGGACTAGACGGTGTAATCGGGTAGATAGCCGCAACTTCGCTAACAGCAAACGCTACGCTAGCGGTGGCCTCGTTACCGTCACACGCAATCATCTTTTTTGCCATGTGTGTCTCCAATTTTTAGGTTTTTTCGAAAAAATCTGATCATATACACCCCGGGCATGTGGCGCACACCCGTGGCGCAAAAATCCAAAGAAAAAATATAAAGATTAAAGGGGATAGAACATACATTTTTTGAAAAAAACTCTTAAACGGGGTTTCTATGGGGTGAAAAATGTCGTTCAGAATGGAGTAAACAAATTTTAACAATAGTATTGGTATTCTTTGAGCGTGTTTATTATATAGAAGCGAACAATATCTTTTTCTATATTCCGCATAAATGAAATTCCGTGTATCTACAGAGACCTTGAACCGTCTGAAGCGGTTCCGCAAGAACAAGCGGGCGTTCTGGTCGCTGGTGGTGTTGGTGGTGGCGTACCTGCTTTCGCTCACGAGTCCGTGGACGGTGAATGACGAACCGCTTTTCCTGCGATACGAAGGCAAGTCCTATTTCCCGGCTTTCGTGCGCTACAGTGAAAAAGATTTTGGCGGGGAATACCAGACGGAACAGGATTATG
This sequence comes from Fibrobacter succinogenes, assembly GCA_902761355.1. Classification (GTDB taxonomy): domain Bacteria; phylum Fibrobacterota; class Fibrobacteria; order Fibrobacterales; family Fibrobacteraceae; genus Fibrobacter; species Fibrobacter succinogenes_M. The sequence continues at coordinate 639 of CACWJY010000027.1, forward strand.
CAAAGCTGTTCGCGACGGTCCGTGAGTGCGAAGAAGATGCCGCCGAAGGCTTTACGCGTGCGGGGGGCTGCCCTGATTATTGGGCGGTGATGCCTCCGATCGCTCATGACCCGCTGAAGGCCGACTTGAGTGAAGATGGAGCGCCTCCGTTTGCGCCGAGTGCGAATCATTGGCTCGGAACAGACAGTAACGGTCGCGATGTACTTTCGCGTCTGATTCACGGTTTTCGCATCTGCATTAGCTTTAGCTTGCTCCTGACGATTCTCGGGACATTCCTCGGGATTGTCATCGGTGGTATCCAGGGGTATCTCGGCAAGTTCTGGGATACGGGCATGCAGCGTTTTATCGAAATTTGGTCTTCGCTTCCGATGCTTTACGTGGTGATTCTGATCGGTAGCATTTACGGGCGCAGTTTCTGGCTTTTGATTTTGATTATGGCTGCTTTCAACTGGATTTCTCTCAGCTACTACATGCGTGCGGAATTCCTGAAGTTGCGCGGCATGACCTATGTGCAGTCCGCCAAGGTGCTGGGGTTGGGACACCGCCACATTTTCTTCAAGGAAATTTTGCCGAATGCGATGACCCCCGTGGTGACGCTTTTCCCGTTTACGTTGATTGGTGGAATCGGAAGCCTTACATCGCTGGATTTCTTGGGTTTCGGCTTGCAACCGCCGACTCCGAGCTGGGGAGAACTTATGAGCCAGGGACTCAATAACTTGTATGCCCCGTGGATTTCCGTGAGCACGGTCGCAGCACTGTTTATCACGCTCCTCTTGACCACTTTCGTGGGTGAGGGCGTGCGGGATGCGATGGATCCGAAGTCGGGAGATAGGTATGTCTAATTCCCCAATGTCTAAAAAAGGTCTTGTTCTTGAAGGTGGCGGTATGCGCGGCCTGTATACTTGCGGCATCCTCGATACCTTTATGGAAAAGGGCATCGACTTTGATGGTGCTGTGGGTATTTCTGCCGGGGCCTGTTTCGGATGCAACCTTAAGTCCAGACAGCCGGGGCGCGCCCTGCGCTACAATAGGCGTTTTGCGGGTGATAAGCGCTTTTGCAGTTTCCGTTCGTGGATCAAGACTGGCAATATTTACAATGCCGAATTCTGCTATAAGACGATTCCGCAGGAACTGGATCCATTCGATTTTGAAACGCTCAAGGCGAACCCGATGGAATTCTACATGGGCGTCACGGACATGGAAACCGGCAAGGCCCTTTTCCCGAAGTTCATTGATGGAAACGACAAGGAACTGGCCTGGATGCAGGCTTCGGCTTCGATGCCGCTTGCTGCAAGAATTGTGGAAATTGATGGTGGCAAGTACATGGACGGCGGTATTGCTGATTCAATTCCGCTCGCCTTTATGCAGTCCCAGGGGTACGATCGCAATGTGGTCATCTTGACCCAGCCGCGCAACTATGTGAAAAAGCCGAATAGCCTGATGCCGTTGATTCGGCTGGTCTATCGCAAGTACCCGAAGTTTATTGAGGCGACGGCGCACCGTCACGAAATGTACAATGAAGAGACCCGCTACGTCTTTGAACAGGAAAAGGCGGGGAACGTGCTGGTGATTTGCCCCGAAGAATCACTTAATATCAGCCGCATCGAAAGAAATGTGGACGAGCTGCAGCGAGTCTATGATATCGGCAGGCGAATTGCAGAATCCCGACTGGATGAAATCAGGGAGTTCTTGGGACGATGAATTCTGTCTTGCAAGTAAAGAATCTCTCGGTCGCTTTCGGGTTCGACAAGAACGGTAAGCCTCGCGATGGAATGACGCCGCTACAGGTGACCGATCGAGTTTCGTTCGATATCCATGAGGGCGAATTCTTTGCGTTGGTGGGTGAGTCCGGCTGCGGAAAGAGTGTAACGGCGATGAGTATTCTGCGCCTGCTGCCGCAACCGAGTGCGCAAATTATTGAGGGCTCGGTAAATTATTGTCCTACCGAGAATGCCGCTTCTATTGATCTTGTTAAGTTGCCTCTCGCGGAATTGCAGAAGGTTCGTGGTTCGGAAATAGCATGTATTTTTCAGGAACCGATGCAAGCGCTGAATCCGGTGGTGACTATCAAAAAACAGTTGCTAGAAGTGTTTAAGTTCTGTAAGCATTCCAAGGGCGGATTCATGTCTGTTATCCGTGAGCAGCTGGTTCTTGCTGGTTTCAAAGATGTGGATCGAGTCTTAAATTCCTATCCGCATGAACTTTCGGGTGGAATGCTTCAGCGCGTGTGCATTGTGATGGCTCTGCTATCTAAACCTAGGCTGATTATCGCTGACGAACCGACGACTGCCCTGGATGTGACGGTGCAGGCGCAAGTGCTCGCTGTTCTCAAGGATATGGCAGGTCGTACCGGAACGGCGGTTCTCTTGATTACGCATAATATGGGAATTGTGTCGCAGTATGCGGACCGTGTGGCGGTGATGTATGCGGGCCGCATCGTAGAAACCGGTGGTGTCCGTGACGTGATTGATAATCCTATGCATCCGTATACGCAGGGGCTTTTGGCTGCTATTCCTGAGAATCATAGCGACATGCGTACGATGAAGTCTATTCCTGGTTCGGTGCCGCATCCGCGTGATTTTGTGAAGGGTTGCCGCTTTGCCGATCGTTGCGAAAAATGCGCGAATGCATCTGCTGAACTCCGCGAGAAGTGCATGTCTGCGCAGGTTCCGCCCAAACAAAAAGCTTCGGGCTCATTGAACCACGAAGCAAATTGTTTTTTGATTTAAGAAAATTCTATTTAAATTCCTTGCACCATTGGGGCACAATGTCTGTTGCCTTGCCTTCTACAAACACGTCTGTGTAAGGATCGCTGGTGGGGACTTCTAGGTTAAGGCAAGTGACTTTTGCACCAAAGCTCTTGGCGTAGCTTTTGAAACCTGCAGCGGGGTAGACAACGCTGCTTGTTCCAATGTACACGAATTCTTTGCAGTGCTGCAAGGCGTCCTGAATTTCTTCCATGTAGAGCGGCTGTTCTCCGAAGAATACGATATCTGGGCGACTCATGGCACCGCAGAACGGACAACGCGTTTCGAGAGTTTCCTCGCCGTCGAACATGAATTCGTGTTTGGGATTATGTTCGCAGGTCAGGCGCATCAGGTCGCCATGCATGTGTAGAATGCGCTTGGATCCGGCACGTTCATGCAGATTGTCTACGTTCTGTGTGACTAGGAGAAAATCATCGCCGAGGCGTTTTTCAAGTTCTGCAAGGGCAAAGTGGGCTGCGTTGGGTTCGTGTTCCTTAAGTCCCTTGCGCAAGAAGTTGTAAAAATCTTTTACGCGCTTTTTATCACGGTAATAGCCTTCGGGGGTACACACATCGTCGATGTTTTCATGTTCCCACATGCCATCGTTTCCGCGGAAAGTACGAAGTCCGGATTCGGCACTGATGCCTGCACCTGTCAATACAACGAGTCTGGGAAACTTTTTGGTACTCATTAGCAGATTTCTCCAAAGAATAAGGTTTCAGCCACAATGCCATGTTCAAAGTCAGGCAGGTAAAGGCTTTCGTTTTCTCCATGAGCGTTACATTCGGGGTCTTCAAGGCCGGTGAGCAAAATGGGAATGTCGCCAAAGGTATTGCGAAATAACTCTGCTCCAGGAATGCTCGCTCCGCAACCGATAAATTTGGTCTCGGCACCGTAGGCAGTCGACATCGATTCGCTCATTTTTTGGAAGAACGGGTGTGCCGTGTCGGTTACAAACGGGTTTGCTCCATCTTCGGTTTTAATGCTGCATTCCAGGCCATAGGGAACCTGCGCTTGTAAAAATTCTACCAACTGTTGGGTAGCGACATCTGCGTCCATGCCTGGGGCGAGTCGTATACCGATACGGGCGTAAGCGGAGTCTTGCAGGACATTCCCTGCGTTTGTTCGGCTACCGACTTCCATCGCAGTTACTACGATAGAAGGCCTGCGCCAAAGTGAAAGGAGAATTTCGTCTTCGGGAACCTTTAACTGAACGCGGTCCAGAATGCCGCCATCGTTGCGGAAAATCTTTTCGGTCATGCCGAGACTCTTGTAAGAGGCTAGTTCAGCTTCGGTGGGCGGGATAAGGTTGTCTTCAAAATGCGGAATAAGGATATTGCCTTTGCCGTCGGTAAGGTTGGCTATCATACGGCAAATAACCTGGCCGGGATCAGGGATAGGACCAGACCAGCTACCAGAATGCAGAGGAGCCTTGGTAGCCTTGAGTTCTACGGTTACGGCGCTCATACCGCGGAGTGTCGTTGTAATTGAGGGGGTTCCCTTGGCAAAGTTTCCGAGGTCGGCAACGATGACTGCATCGCACTTTAAAAGTTTTGCATTTTTTTTCAGAATTTCGGCAAAACCGGCGCTTCCAGATTCTTCTTCGCCTTCAATCAAGAACTTTAGGTTTGGGCCATCGTTTTTCTTTAGGGCGCGCACTTGTTCCAGAGCTGCAAGGTGCGTCACGATTCCGGCCTTGTCGTCGGCTGTACCACGTCCGTAAAGACGGTCACCCAGAAGGCATGCTTCAAAGGGTTTGGTATTCCAAAGCATCTCGCGCATAGGCGGCTGCACATCGTGGTGGGCATATAAGAGTACGGTCGGCTTGTCGGGGCTTGTCAGGCTTTCTCCGTAGACGGAGGGGCGTCCGCTAGGGGGTGATAAAAATTGAACGTTGGTGAGTCCCGCCTGTAAAAAAAGTTCCTTGACTTTTTCGGCTGATTGCAGAACGTACTTTTGATCAAAGTTGTCAAAACTGATTGAGGGAATACTTACCAGGTCGCTTAATGTCTGGATATAGGCGGGCATTTTTTTATGAATGGCCGCAGTGACGGATTCAATCGTTTTCTGTTCCATAAGGTTAAATTTCCTTTTCATTATGAATATAGCAAAGTCTTTTTAGAAAAGGGACGCCCTTTGTTCCATGATCCGATGATATTTTTTATATTGTAGTCATGAAATTTATTGCTAGTTTGTTTGTAGCTTCTATGCTCTTTTGTGCCTGTTCCGATGATGCCGCTATGTCCGAAATCAAGCGTTTGGCACAAGAAAATGCAAAACTCTTTAATACGGTTGATTCCTTAAAAAAGAATTTGGATTCGTTGACGGCCTACGGCGATTCTGTCAAAAAATCGCTCGAAAAGCTCGATATGCATCCTTAAACCGCCACCGGCAGAGCGGTTTTGGGGAATTTTCTTAACCGTCAATCCCCAATCATTTAACAGTTTTGTTATATTTGCGCCCGTGGCTAACCATGGTCTGCCGCCTAGCGGCGACCCCTTTATAGTTTCGCTGGCCCAATTTGCCCGAAACCTTATCGCCGTCAAGCCTTTAAGGAGGCGCTATTAAGATGGCTTTAAGCACACACAAACACGAACCAGCCACACCGCCTGCGGGTTTATTTCCAGCCTGCACCTGCGGTCAACCCTTACTTATGAGGTGCCCCGAATGGAATACATCGCACTCGCACTTTCACTCGTTGCAGTGATTCTGTGCATTGTTATCCTCACGAAGGTTAACAAACTCCTTACCATGCTTCGTACTCCGATTTTCAAGAAGCTCACCCCGGACATGAACTTGAAGCCCGGTTCCCGTCGCCCGATCAGCGCACAGGAAATGGCTCAGCGCGGTGAAAAGAGCAACAAGGAAAATCGCCAGAATAACAATGGTAAGCCCGTTAAGGAAAATCGCGACAATCGCTCTGCCGACAAACAGCAGCAGCCTGCTCGCGACCGTAATGAACAACGTGACCGTGGCAACCGCCGCGATCGTCGCGACCGCCGCGAAGGCCGCCGCGAACAGAACGTTGAAGCTCAGAACGTAGCTGCCGAAGCCCAGGCTCCCGCAGCTGCAGCTCCCGCCGTCGAAGCTGCCCCGGCCGCTGCTCCTGAAGCACGCCGCCCGCTCGCTCCGCGTATTCCGGTTGAAACTCCGGCCGCTCCTGCCGTTGAAGCCCCGGTCGCTGCCCCTGCAGCACCTGCCGCTGAACCCGCAGTCGAAGCCGTCGAAACCACCTTCGATCCGTCCAAGGTCCGCTATGGCCGTCGCAACGTGATCAAGAAGGCTCCGGAACTCGCCGACGAAGACTAATTGAGCACGCGTTTATAACGCTAAAAAATCCCTCGGTTTTTACCGAGGGATTTTTGATTTATATATAAATCGGCTCGTCTGTACCGCGGGTGAGTCATATAAAAAATCCCCGCTTGGGCGGGGATAATAAATACGGCAAAAAAGTCCGAATTAGAATTCCACGAGGCCCTTGTCGGCATCGGCCAGAATCACCTTGGTCGCCATGCCCACGAACAGGCCGTGGCCCACGATACCCACGATGTGTTCCAGGTCGCGGGCGAGCTTGTCCGGATTCTCAATAATGCCGAACTTGGCGTCAGCAATCAGGTTGCCGCTGTCGCTAATGACCGGGCCGTCCTTGCCGGGTGCGCCCATACGCACCTTCAGGTCGCCGCCGAGTTTCTTCACGCGTTCGGTCACCACGGCGATTGCGCCCGGAATGATTTCCAGCGGTACGGCGAACTTTTCGCCGAGCTTGTTCACTTTTTTGCCGCTGTCCGCGATGATCACGTAGTTGTCCGTCATCGAGGCGACAATCTTTTCGAGCAGGTGGGCGGCGCCACGGCCCTTGATCAAATTGCGCTGGTCGTCAATTTCGTCGGCACCGTCAATCACCATGTCCAGGTGGCACACTTCGCCCATTTCCTTCAGCGGAATGCCGAGGCTACGGCACTGCAGCGTGGTGCTCCAGCTCGTGCTCACGCCAACCACATGCAGGCCTTCCGTCTTGATACGCTCGGCAAGGCGGTTCACCATATGGGCGGCGGTGCTACCCGTTCCAAGACCCACGGTCATGCCGTCCTTGATCATATCTGCCGCGCGAACGCCTGCAGCCTTCTTGAGTTCGTCCATCGATGCCATTAGCGCCATCTCCTGTTGTGGTTGTTGTCATCAAAATCTTCGCCGTCGGCCCCGTCAAAGCCGTCGTCAAAATGGTCAAAATCTTCTTCGCGGTCGGGGTAGCCGCTTTCGAGCTCGGTAAAACTCGGCTGGTCAATCGCGACCACTGTCACGTCGAAAGTCAGGTCCTTGCCCGCAAAGGGGTGGTTCCCGTCCACGACCACGGTATCCTTCTTGATTTCCTTGATCGTGTAAATCCCGTCGGATTCGTCGTCATCGTCCAGGTTCAGCCCGTCCACGAACTCGTCCGCCGTCTCGGGCAGCTGGAATTCGCGCACGTCCTCGTCCATGTACATTTCGAGCTCCATGCCGAGCCAAATTTCGCCCACCTCGCGGAGTTCGTCCTTTGGGACCTCCATCACCAAGTCGGGGCGGTAGGGGCCGTAGCCCTGTTCAAACGGAATATCTACACTAAAACTTTCATTCAAGTGACGGCCTTCCAGCGCGTCTTCAAGCCCCGGAATAATATTGTTGAACCCGTGAATGTACACGAACGGGTAGCTCGCGGGCACTTCTTCGAGAATCTTTCCGGTGCGTTCCTTCAAGGAATAGGCAATGCTGACCTTCAGCTTGTCTTGAATAATTTCCATACGCGCCCAAATATAGCAAAAGGCGAGTGATACGAAAATATGCACACCTGTTTTCTTATCCGAGCCGTACTAAATGTACTCCAAAAGTGTGTTAATTCTTTCCCCTTTCAAATGGAGCGACAATTTTCTAAATTGGGGCCCAAGGTGAAAAAGATGCGAAAATTCCTCCTCCCAATCCTCATCGCGCTTTACGCGCTCGCCCTGGTGTCTTGCGATAGCAAGCAGGCGGTAACCCCAAATAAAGTCCACTGCGTTAATGATCTCGGCCACAAGAAGGTGGGCGTGCAGATCGGCAACACTGCCGATATATATGCGTCCGATTTCGGCGGCGATACCGCGAAAATCGATGTGGATCGCTATACGAAACTCGCCGATGCCATTCAGGCGCTCAAGCAGGGGAAAATCGACGCGGTCTTGAGTGATGACCAGCCTGCCAAGGCGTTTGTTCGAGAAAATCCGTCGCTCCGCATTCTGGACGAAGTCTTTGTCGAAGAAATGTACGCGGGCGTTGTAGCGAAGGGTAACGAGGCTCTGCTTGATTCCGTAAATCAGGCTCTTGCCGCCATGAAGCAGGACGGCGTCTACGATTCGCTCTTTAATACATACATCTACCGCACCGGCGACTACCATTATCAAAAGAAGGTGACCGAAGGCCCGAAGCTGATTGTTTCGACGAATGCTCAGTTCCCGCCGTATGAATACTACGAAAATGCGAAAATTGTCGGCCTCGATATCGAAATCGTGAACTACATCGCCGACTACCTGAACCGTACCGTCGAAATTCAGGATATTGAATTCGATGCGATTATCAACGCTGTTTCTTCGGGCAAGGCCGATGTGGGCTTCGCGGGCTTTACTGTGACCGAGGAACGCAAGAAGTCCATCAACTTCACGACTCCGTATACGCTTTCGAAAATTGTTGTGATTGTCCGCGGCGACGAGGCGGTGGAAAGCGACGAGAGCTTTGCCGAACAATTCCACAAGAACTTCGTGAAGGATTCCCGCTGGAAATTTATCGCCCTGGGCCTGCGTAACACGCTCATCATCTCGCTTTTTGCGGCGCTGCTTGGTATTCTGATTGGCTTTGTCGTGGCGCAGATTCGCACCGGCAACGAATTCAACGGTCGCTACAAGGTGTTGAATGCGCTTGCTAAAGTCTACCTTGCCGTGATTCGCGGAACGCCGATGATGATTCAGCTGCTTATCATTTACTACATCGTCTTTTCGTCAGTGAACGTGAACAAGATTCTTGTGGCGGTTGTTGCATTTGGCGTGAATTCGGGAGCTTACGTTTCTGAGATTATTCGTAGCGGCATCAAGGGTGTGGATCCAGGACAGGTCGAGGCGGGACGCAGCCTTGGCCTCAAGTTCCGCACGATTCTTTATAGCATTGTCTATCCGCAGGCGTTCAAGAATTCGCTCCCTGCGCTTACGAACGAATTTATCACGCTCATCAAGGAAACGTCCATTTGCGGCTACATCGGCCTGATGGACTTGACGCGCGGCGGTGACATTATCCGTAGCATGACCTATGAGGCGATGCTCCCGCTCCTTGCCGTGGCTGCCATTTACTTTGTCATTGTTGCCGGGCTTTCGGCCTGTGTTGCAAAGCTTGAAAAGAGGTTGAAGAAAAATGAACGCTAATGCAGAAACTTTAATCCAGGTCAAGGACCTTTGCAAATCTTACGGCGACAAGCAGATTCTCAAGGGCATTTCGCTCGACATTCACCGCGGCGACGTGATTGCGATTATCGGACCTTCGGGTTGCGGCAAGTCCACTTTCTTGCGCCAATTGAACCTGCTCGAAACTCCGACTAGCGGCGACATCCTGTTGGATGGCAAGAGCATTCTTGCAAAGGGCGTGTGGAAACCCGATATTCGCAAGCGCGTGGGTATGGTGTTCCAGCAGTTCAACTTGTTCAAGAACATGACGGCGCTCAAGAACATCATGTTCGCTCCGATGAAATTGGGACTTTTGACTAAGACCGATGCCGAAAAACGAGCAAAGGATCTATTGGAGCGTGTAGGCCTCTTGGATAGGGCAGATCATTATCCGGCGCAGCTCTCCGGCGGTCAGCAACAACGTATTGCGATTGCCCGCGCCATGGCGATGAAGCCCGACGCAATTCTTTTTGACGAACCCACCAGCGCCCTGGATCCTGAAATGGTCGGCGAAGTCCTCAAGATCATGAAGGATTTGGCCAAATCTGGTATGACGATGATTGTGGTGACGCACGAAATGAGTTTTGCCCGCGAAGTCGCCAACCGCGTGCTGTTCTTTGCTGACGGCTACGTCAAGGAAGACGGAACCCCCGAAGAAATCTTTGACAACCCGAAAGACGCCCGCCTCAAGGAATTCCTCTCGGCTTTGAAGAAGTAATTATGGTGGGGGAGGAATCCCCACCACCTAAAGGTGGCCATGTACACTAAGGCCTTACCCAAAGGGCATAACTCCACTAAGTGCTAAAGCACTAAGAGTCGTATAAAGGCCAAGTGTCCAAAGGTCGCTTTAGCCACTGCTCAGCCTGCTCCGCACACTCACGGTCACCACCTAAAGGTGGCCATGTTCACTAAGGCCTTACCCAAAGGGCATAACTCCACTAAGTGCTAAAGCACTAAGAGTCGTATAAAAGGCCAAGTGACCAAAGGTCGCCTTCGGCTGCGGTTTGTTCGCTTAGCGGCCAGGCTTTCGCCGTGTCTGCCGCTACCCCTTCGCCTTGGGGGACACCCCCTAACACCCCGGGGTACCACACGGATTGGGAATCACTAACGTGATTCCTGTTTTTTTGTTTGAAAAAAAATGCTTTATTACTTGATTTTATGTCAAATCTGATATGTATTTGTGAATACGAGTCGTAGGATTAGTTTATGGATAAGTTGAAAAAAGAAAGATTGCAGAAGAAGGGATGGAAAGTCGGGGATGTCGACGAGTTTTTGGGGTTGAGTCCTGCTGAAATGGCGATTGTCGAAATGAAGGTTGCTTTGGCTAAAGCGTTGGTTGCCAAACGGAAAGCTCTCGGCGAAACTCAGGTCTCCGCCGCAATTATCGCGAAAACAAGTCAGTCTCGATATGCCAAAGTGGAACATGCTGATTCAAGCGTGTCCCTTGAATTGATGATTAAGATGTTCTTTGCGCTTGGTGCAACCAAAAAGGAATTACTAAAAACACTGTCAGCGTAGCATTAAATAATCTTATTTAAACGCGTTCAGGCGCGAAAGCGGTTGTCGGCCTTCGAACGAAATGCCGATGCTGAATTGATTGATGAACGCACGACGTTTGCGGTTCTTGACCGGGTCATCAAAATGGACTGTCTTTAAAATCCACTGCAGTTTTGGGGTGATGTTTGCCATGTCGCCCAAGGGGAAACGTCTCATGACTTGGATTCCGCCCATGAAAGCAAGATTCATGATGGAATCTTGGCCCACATAGAATTCATCGAAGCCGAGTCCCGCCAATACATCGAAGCCGTATTCGTCGAATTCGTAGGTGCGGCCAATCATGGCGTCCAGTCCTGCGGCAGAAATTCCGCCTGCAAACATCAGGTCAACTTGAAGCTGAAATACGAATCGGAATACCTGGATTCTTGCATTCGGAACACTGAAAGTGAAATTCTCGTCGACGGCTTCCAAACCGGATGTCTTAAGCGATTTTCCTACAGAAACTCCGGCACTGAGACCTAAAACTCCGCTATTCTTGTCTGCTTCGTGTAATTCGGTGACTATGTCCTGGTTAATCAAGGCTTGTAACGCTATTCTATAGGGGGTATTGGGGTAGCGCCTGAAAAAGTTGTCTCGGGCAATCAATAGCCAACTATAGTCAAAATCGTAGTAGGCATCTCGTTCGTAAGGGCTATCTTTTTGAATCCATAAGGTTGCCCAGGAGGTTGCCGCGTCAGCGGCGATTCCTGCCGGAGTCTTGGCGAGTTCAGTGGCGGCGGAACCGACATTTTCTGGCTTTAGCCAATATGTAAACATGTATTCGAGGAATGCGCCTGTTTTCAGCTTTGAATTCTTTTGCAGACTAGTCTTCTTGGCGAGTGCATAGAGCATGTCGTATTTTGAAATCATGTAGTCCATGACTAGGTTATATGCGGCGTTTTCTTCGACTGTCAGAGTTCTTCCGTTTACTTCTCGACCGCTAAAATTCATATACCTAGTGTAGGCGACTGGGACAGACGATTGCCTGGGTCTTTCCGTCCAGTAGAGTTTACCAGCCAAATGGGTGAGCTCGCTTTGCATTAATTCGTCTTTGCAGAGCTCGTTACGAATTTTTGGAGCGTTTTCCTTGATATAGTCCAATATGGCGGGGACTTCGGAAAGGTCACCGCGGACAAAATGAACCATCAGGGTCGAGTCAAATGAACAGACGTTTACATCTTGCGCCAAAACCGGCGTACCCCAAAGTACGATTCCGAGAAAGAAGACGAATGCAACTAGTTTTCGCATGTTATTTCACGATCTCGACTGCCGCCAATTCCTTGCCGGTTTCCAGGTGGTGTACGCTGAATCGTGGGGGAGTGGTGCCGTCGAAGGTTTCGTAGAGTCCGAAGGTAGGTGGGTTTCCGCCTTTGGGCAAGCTCGTGGAGCCGGGGTTCAGGCAGTAGACTCCATCAGCGTTTTTTTCGGCGGTAAAGATATGTGTATGACCGGAGAAGTACACGTCGGCCTTGTAGTGGCTGAACAGGTACGGGTCATACAGGTGACCGTGGCTCAAAAATAGGCGTAGTCCGTTTTCTTCTAATTCGGCGTAGTCCGCGAGGCAGGGGAATCCCAGCACCATCTGGTCCACTTCGGCGTCGCAGTTGCCGCGAACGGCGGTAATTTTCTCCTTAAGAGGGCTCAAGAGCTCGACAACGCCTTGCGGGTCGTGTCCGCCGGGCAGCGGGTTCCGGGGACCGTGATAAAGAAGGTCGCCCAAAAGGAAAATGCGGTCGCATTTGAGTTTGTCGAGGTAAGAAAGCGCCATCTTGCAGGCGAAAGCAGAACCATGAATATCAGAAAGAACAAGAGTACGCATTGAAACTGTCATGCCCGACTTGCTCGGGCATCTCCTTTAAGGATTTACAAATCTAGTTTATGAAAATATAGCTATAAAACGGGGGAGATTTCATTCAAAATAGGTATATTTGGAGCGATGAACGTTTTCTACCACCTTCCCGGTCTGTTTGAATTTTACGACCTATACAAGGCTTTTTTGCCGCTGTTCCGCGAGCATCGGGAATACTTTTACGAGTGGTGCGAAATCGGTTCCATTTACGGTGCGCCCAGCGATTGCCTGTGGGGTGGTGGCCGTGTCGGATTTGGCGATGCGGAGCCCGATGAGGTGGCTGCTCTCATGAAGGAATATGGAATTTCGGCGCGCTTGACCTTCAGCAATTCGCTTCTCCGGGAGGAGCATCTTTCTGACAAAAAATGTAATGATTTGTGCGCCTTGTTCGAGAAAAATGGCGATGCCCCGAGTGGGATTATTGTCCATTCGGATTTGTTGCTCGATTACCTTAAGGCGAAGTATCCGGGATTCTATTTCGTGTCGTCCACGACGAAGGTTCTGACAGATTTTAGCCAGTTTGAGGCGGAACTGAACCGCGACGATTTCCGTTACGTAGTGCCGGATTTCAGGCTCAACAAGCAATTCGCCAAACTCAACGCGCTAACGCCTGCAGAAAAGCAAAAAGTCGAATTCCTATGCAATGAATGTTGCTGGTTTGGCTGCCAAGACCGCAAAAAGTGCTACGAGAACGTGAGCCAAAAGAACCTCGGCGAAACTCAAGAAGACCACGTTTGCGCCTCTCCGAACGCCCAAAGGGGTTACCGATTCTCCGATGCCATGAAAAATCCCGGCTTTATCGGAATCGATGATATCCAGAATGTTTACGCCCCGCAAGGGTTCCGCCATTTCAAAATCGAAGGCCGCAGCCTGGGCAGTGCCGTCATCCTAGAATTTCTGCTTTTTTACATGGTCAAACCTGAATTTCAGCTCCATGTTCGGGAAGAAATCTACCTGGATAGCACGTTGGACTTGTTTTAGGGCGGGGCTAGCTTATTTTTTCCGTTTTTCGACTCTGAGGGGCGATTTTCCATTGTCTGAAGCACGAAAAAGTGCTATATTTGTTCCGTAAAATTCTAATTACCTTAAAAGGAAGGTTAAAATCATGGCAAGAAAGAAGATTGCACTTGTTGGTGCTGGTCAAATCGGTGGTACAATGGCTCTCGTTATCGCCCAGAAGAATCTTGGCGACGTTGTTCTTATCGACATTCCGCAGACTCAGGGTATGCCTAAGGGTAAGGCCCTCGATATCATGGAAGGCCGCTCTGTCATCAACTCCTCCGTTGATCTTCAGGGTTCTACCGATTACTCTGCTATCAAGGGTGCCGATGTCGTGATCGTTACCGCCGGTTTCCCGCGTATGCCGGGCATGAGCCGCGATGACCTTCTTGACAAGAACTGTGGCGTTATCAAGACTGTTGCTGAAGCTATTAAGGAAAACGCTCCGGATGCATTCGTGATCGTGATCACCAACCCGCTCGACGCCATGGTCTACAACATGCAGAAGCAGTCCGGTCTCCCGGCCAACAAGGTGATTGGTATGGCTGGCGTGCTTGACTCTGCCCGTCTCGCTTGCTTCGTTGCTGACGAACTCGGCGTTTCTGTCGAAGACGTGAAGGCCCTCGTGATGGGCGGCCACGGCGACACCATGGTTTCTATCATGGAATGCGTCTCTGTCGGAGGCATCCCAGTTTCTCAGCTCATGAGCAAGGAAAAGTTTGCTGAACTCGCCAAGCGCACTGCCGGTGCCGGTGGCGAAATCGTGAACCTCCTCGGTCGTGGCTCTGCCTTCTACAGCCCGGCTACTTCTGCCGTGCACATGGCTGAAGCCTACTTGCTCGACAAGAAGAGTGTGTTCTCCTGCGCCGCTAAGCTGAACGGCGAATATGGCGTTAAGGGCCTCTACTGCGGCGTGCCGGTTGTCGTTGGTGCAAACGGTGTCGAAAAGATCATCGAAGTCAAGATGAGCGCTGAAGAAAAGGCTGCCTTCGACAACTCCGTTGAAGCTTGCCGTAAGAACGCTGAATGGGTAGATGCTCATACGTAATCGAAAGAAAACTCTTCAACAGAAGATTTTGAAAAAAGTCCCCGGTTAGAGCTGGGGACTTTTTCTATATTTTATATAGATTTTTTAGTTCTCCAAGGAGATTCTCATGAACGTAACGAAGATTGCTTTGGGGGCTGCAGCCCTCGCTCTTGTTGCTTGTAATACAGGTGATTCTAAGGCAAAGTCTGCTGCCATTACCGCAAATTCTACCGATGACCAAAAGTTTGCTTATATGCTGGGTGCTCAGTTTGGCGGTCAGAACTTTACGATTATTCCGCGCCAGATGGGTGAAGAACTGTACGAAGATGCCGTGGTTCAGGCAATCCGTGACAACGTGAAAGCCCATAAGGATACGACTTTTTCTGCTCAGATGACTTCGGACTCTCTTCAGGCTGTGGGTAACCGTTATACGGTTGTTGCCCGTAAGCGCTACGAAGAAACGCGCCCGGATAGCGCCATGCTTGCCGAAGGGAACAACGAAAAAATTAAGGCCTATGTCGACTCTGTCGCTAGGGCACAGCCGATTACTAAGGCTCCTGCCTCTACGGGTGCCGCTGTAACAATTACTGCGGATTCTCCGGACAACACCAAGTTCTCTTATTTGCTGGGTTTGCAGTTTGCCAATCAGTTTATTGCTATTGGCAACCAGTTCCAGACCGAATTTGACGTAGATTACTTTATCCTCGGTCTTAAGGAATCTGTCTTGAAGCTCAACGATTCGACATACGCTATGCAGCTTCCGCAGGATTCTTTGGCTGAAGTCGGTAAGCGCTATCAGCAGAAGATGCAGGATTTGCGTCAGGCAGCCATCAAAAAACAGCAGGAAGAAGAAGCTAAGCTGAAAGAAGCTATTGCTCCACTCCGTGGCGATACTCTTGCCAACGGTATGCCGCAGAAAATCAATTTCAAGGTTAAGGCCACTGGCATTTCTGTGAACAAGACCATTGCTTCTGAAAAGATTGAAAACATCGGTGCGTTTGCTAACAAGCCGTTGCTCATTTTCTATTTCTCTGCAACTTGCGGTCATTGCGCTCATGCAGCGCCCGAAATCCTCGCTATTGCAAAGGAATTTGCTCCCAAGGGCCTGACGACTCTCGCTGTTGCTAGCGGCGGAAACCAGAAGGTTGGCATCCGTAAGTTCATGGATAACGCCAACTGGGACGATGCCATTAACGTTGTATGGGATGAATCCCGTGAATTCGGTGAACTCTACAGTGACGGCTATGTTCCCAAGGTCTATGCCGTTAACCCGGATGGTACCTACAAGCAGTATGCCGCATTTGAAAGCCAGAAGGACGAACTTAAGCAGGATCTAGAAGGTCTTCTTTCTGGTAAAAATGTGGAGTGGAATCCCGAAGCTCCGAAGACCGAAGAGAAAAAGTAGTTGGTCTTTTGACAAGCTCAGGAGCCTATTAAGTTTGGCGAGCTTGCGAAGTGTGAGCTTGCCAAACCAAAGTTCTAAGCTCTAAGTTCTAAAGAATGTCACTTGTTGCTGAATTTGATGTAGTCGTTGTCGGTGGTGGCCATGCCGGCATTGAGGCGACCCATGCCGCCTGGAAACTTGGTGTAAAAACAGCTATGCTTACGATGGATATAAATGCCATCGGACGCATGAGTTGTAACCCGGCCGTAGGCGGGGTAGCGAAGGGCCAGATTGTCCGAGACATCGATGCGCTTGGCGGTCTGATGGGACTCTTGACCGACAAGGCGGGCATCCAGTTCCGTATGCTCAATATGAGCAAAGGACCCGCCGTTTGGGGTCCGCGAGCCCAATGTGACATGAAGTACTACAGCGAAGTTGCTCGCGAAGTTATCACAAGTCTTCCGGGGCTTTCTGTGATTCAGGGCGAACTTGCTGCCTTTACGCGCATGGCCGACGGTGGCTTGGAACTCACTCTATTAAATGGCGAACGCTACATGACTCGTTCGCTTGTGATTACGAGTGGCACCTTCCTCGCTTCTAAAATGTTCACCGGGCTCGAAACGAGCATTGGTGGGCGAGTCGGCGAACCGAGTGCAGACAAGTTGTCGGAATGCCTTGCTCGCGAAGGAATAGCGCTCCGTCGCCTTAAGACGGGTACGCCTAGCCGCCTGGATCCCGATTCCATCGACTTTAACGAATGCGACGTGCAACGTGGCGACGATACACCGTGGCCCATGAGCGACCGCCATTTGGCAGAAACCGTTCCTGGCCGCGATGCAAATTATTTCTGGGGAAACCCAGCGAACAAGTTTGTCCGTAATGATTGCGTTTGTTGGATTACCCGTACAAACTTGAAAACGCACGACATTCTGCGCAGCGGCTTTAAGGATAGCCCAATGTTCAGCGGCCGCATTCATGGCAAGGGTCCGCGCTACTGCCCGAGCATTGAAGACAAGATAAACCGTTTTGGAGACCGCGACGGACATCAGCTTTTCCTTGAACCGGAACAGGCGGATATCGGTCGTGTTTACATCAATGGATTTAGCTCCAGCCTGCCGGCTGATATTCAGCTGGCCGCGATCCATACGATTCCTGGGCTTACCCGTGCTCGCGTATTGCAGATCGGTTACGCTGTAGAATACGATTCAGTAGATGCTACGCAGCTTTTCCCGACTTTCGAATGTAAAAAGGTTCTAGGGCTTTATTTTGCCGGTCAGGTTTGCGGTACCAGCGGCTACGAAGAAGCCGCTGGCCAGGGACTGCTGGCGGGCATTAACGCCGCACTCAAGGTCAAGGGCGAAGAACCGTTTATTTTGGGTCGTTCTGATAGTTACCTTGGTGTGATGGCGGACGACCTGGTAAACATCCTGCTCGATGAACCTTACCGTATGTTCACGAGTCGTGCCGAATACAGACTGTTCCTCCGTAGCGATAATGCGGAGACGCGCCTCAAGGAACGCGCCCACAAGATTGGTATGATTTCGGACAGCGACTACTCCGATTGGAAACGCCGTCAGGAATTGATGGCGACTGCCCGTACTCGTATGGCCGAGGAATCTGCAACGCCCGACCAGGCGAACGTTATCCTTGCTGCTGGTGGCCAGGCGCTTTCGACGGAACGCACCCGTTGGATCAACGTGTTGCGCCGTCCCGGAATCGATCCGGAACAGTTTTTCCGGACCGCGCTTCCGAACCTTCCTTTAAACCGTCGAGACCAGTGGTTCTTGTACGCCGAAGAAATCTATGCAGGATTCTTTGATCGACAGGCCCGCGAAATTGACGACCAGAAGAAAATGGAATCCGTGCGCCTGCCCGAAGATTTCGACTACATGCAGGTGACTGCCGTGAGTATCGAAAGCCGCCAGCGCCTAAACGCCCATAAGCCTTTAACGCTAGGCCAGGCTAGCCGTATTCCCGGCGTCCGCCCGGCCGACATTACGGTGCTTGCCCATTGGCTTGAAAACAGGCGTTTTTAGCCTAAAAAGCATAATTTTTAATTGCAAAACCTAGTAATGGCCAGAAATTTTACTATTTTTGCGCCGTCAAATTAACAATATTTCCAAGAGGTCTATTATGTCAGAAGAAACTGAAGTCAAATCCACAGAAGAAGTCAAGCCTCAGGAAACAAAATCCCAAGAAAAGAAGGCCCCGGCCAAGAAGAAGCGCCCCCAGAACGCCAAGCGTAAGGGTCCCGCCGCTCCCAAGAAACCGGCTGTCTTTAGCGATTCCCTGGAAGAACGTTTCCCCGCCCTCGCCGCCAAGCTCAAGAAGAAGATTGAGGACGACATCAAGCAGAAGATTAAGGACGCCCAGAACGACCCCAAGGTCAAGAAGGCCTCTGAAAAGTTCGCTGGCAAGTAATTGCGGATTTCTTCGACAATTTAAATACCACTGGTTTTGGACCAGTGGTATTTTTTATATGATGAACGAATAGACAAATTATGGATTTCTAACTACATTTGTTAAAAAATTTTACAAGGAGAAACCTATGCGTAAATTGTTTACTGTTCTTGCCCTCGGCTGTGCTCTTTGCATGGTTGCATGCAGCAGCGGTGGTAAGACCGTTACCCGTATCGATACCAATTCAACGACCGACCTCTCTGGTAAGTGGAATGACACTGACTCCCGTTTGGTGGCTGATGAAATGATTACAAGTTGTATGACTAGTGCAAAAATCGAAAAGGTTATTGCCGAATTGGGCAAGACTCCGACCGTCGTGATCGGTAAGGTCCGCAACAAGAGCCACGAACACATCAGTGTTGAAACCTTTATTAAGGACATGGAACGTGCCCTCCTGAATTCTGGTGCTGTTGACTTTGTGGCCAACTCCGCAGAACGCGCCGAACTCCGTGAAGAAGTCATGGATCAGCGTGGCAACGCTACCGAAGAAACCGCCAAGTCCCTCGGTATGGAAACCGGTGCTGACTGGATGCTGACCGGTACCATCAATACCATCGTGGACCAGGAAGGTGGCCAGTCCGTTATCTTCTATCAGGTGGACCTTGAACTCACTGACCTGCAGAGCCACAAGAAACTCTGGATGGGCGACAAGAAGATCAAGAAGTTCATTTCCAAGGATTCTGTGAAGCTTTAATAAAAACGAATAAGCTTAAGAGCTAAAAAAATCCCGGTCAAAAACCGGGATTTTTGCTGTTTATACCTAATGCCAAAAACAAGCTCTTAAGCGCTTTCGTGCTTGCTCATGCAGTGCAGGCTGCCGCCTTCTTCAATCACGGTGCGGCAGTCTAGCCCAATCACTTTGCGGTCAGGGTACACGCTTTCGAAGTAGGCCTTGGCTTTCGCGTCGTTTGGTGACTTGTACTTCGGGAAAATGAGCGCCCCGTTTGCATAGATGTAGTTCATGTAGCTGGCCGGAAGAATTTGGCCGTCGTCAAGCTTGCGCTGCGGCGGGAGCGGCAAGGTGTCGACTTTCGCGGACTTACCGTAGTGGCTCCTGAGCCAGGTTTCAATCAGGTACTTCGCTTCTGTCAGAATGACATGGTTCGGGGAACGCTTATCGGTCGCTTCGCACATGACGATGCGGTCTTTTGCCACAAATCGAGCCACATTGTCGATATGACCGTCCGTATGGTCGCCGTGCAATCCGTGGGGGAGTACCAGCATGTCACGCAGGCCGAAAGCCTTGCACAATGCCTTGACCACATTCCTTAGGTCCTTGTCCGCGTTGCGATTCTTGCCAATCAAACAATCGAGCGTGGTGATGCCCAGACCGTCACCGTTGACTTCGATGGCTCCGCCTTCAAAAATGTAAGGAACACTCGAGCCTTTCTTATATTCGAAAATATCGGCGATACGTTCAGGAATTAAGTTGTCGTTTTTCCAGGGCGGAAATTTTGCACCCCAGGCATTAAAGACCGTTTCTGAAATAATAGTTGTTTTCCCTTTTTTCAGGAAGAACGGACCGTAATCGCGAATCCAAATATCATCCGTTTTAATGGTAAAGAAACTCGCGGGATAGGGGCGGTCGGCGACGGCGAATTTTTCTTCCGTCGTCAGAAAGTCTTTTTTAGGAATCAGCACATTTACGGGCTGAAATTCGCTAATGGTACGGATAAGATCGATATAGAACTTGCGGATCATTTCGCCGCGCTTTCCATACCAGTTCTTGGGATTGTGAGGGAATGCAAGCCATGTGGCGGCCTGTTCTTCCCATTCGGCGGGGTAGCGAATAATTGTTTTCGTCATGATATTTTTTAAGCCTTAAGTTCTATTTATCGCACCAAATTTTGAGGATGTCCCCGTAAAGATCTACGCGGCGATCGCGGAAGTGCGGCCACCAACGGCGATTTTCTTCGGTTTCAGCGAGGTCAATCTCGACAATGCTTGCGCCCAGGAAATCTACATCGTTCTTGTGAATGATGTAGCCATCGGGAGCAGCCACGAACGAGGTTCCCCAGAAGGTGAGTTCCCCTTCGGTACCGATACGGTTTGCCGAAAGAACAAAGGTGCGATTCGCAATCGCGTGTCCGCGCATCACCGTGACCCAGCTGTCTTGCTGGCGCGGGTAGATTTCAGCCGGCTCAGACTTCATCCAACCGATTGCGGTGGGGTAGATGAGAATATCGGCTCCCTTTAGGCTCATAATACGAGCGGCTTCGGGGAACCATTGATCCCAACAAATCAGCACGCCGAGCGTTCCGGCAGAGGTCTTGATCGGTTCAAAGCCCGTGTCGCCCGGGATAAAGTAATATTTTTCGTAAAAGGCGGGATCGTCGGGAATGTGGCTCTTGCGGTAAAGACCAGCAATGGATCCGTCGCGTTCAAAGACGAAGGCACTGTTATGGTAAATGCCGCGGGCACGTTTCTCGAAGAACGGGAAAACGATAACAGCATTAATTTCTTTGGCGATGCCCTGCCACTGCTTTACAAGCGGGCTGTCCTTTTCGATGGCCATGTCGAAAAAGTCTGCATTTTCTTCGAACGGGAAATACGGTGTATGGAACATTTCGGGGAGCACGACAAGGTCGATTCCCTTACCCTTGAGCGCAAGCGCCTGTTCAACATACCATTGATTATTGGTCTCGGTGTTGCCCGTCCACTTGCCCTGTAGCGTTGCTGTCTTTATCTTGTTCATGTTCCAAATTTAGATTATTATTGTTCAATTTCAAGAACCAATAGTCTTCGCTATTGATAGAACTCGCGTTTAAAATCGGGTCATTCTCTGGATCAATCATAATCACCTCAATGTATCGCGTACAAAACCGTCTTCGGGAGGCTCGTCAAAGACCTCGAAAGTTCCAGAACCGATTACGGCTCCATTCTTGTAGGCTATCTCTACTCGGTACTTTCCGGGGGGGACATTCTTTTTGCGAGTGAAGGTCCTGAAACCAGATTCTCGGCCTCCATTAATGGTCATGCGGCCCGAAGAAATACGGTCGGTAAGTGAGTACTTTCCTGTTTTGGGATCCTGGAAATACCATAAATATTCAAGTTCGGCCTTGAGTTTTGCCGGTGCATAGACGGATGTTAAAAAGTAGACTTCACTTGAGTCGACACGGTGTACACTCGGGATTTTAAGACCTATTGTCTGTAAAAGACTCGGGTCGTCTACATCACAGCTATAACTTGCCTTATCAAAATTCTGACAAGCCAGCTTTTGCTTAAGTACAAGCGGTACCGGCGGCACCCAGTTCATAATGTAGGCCACGATCAAGAAAATGCTGATGAGGGCTGGTGCTACAAGAATGCTCTTTTTGCGGTGAGAAAGTTTCCATATCATGGCGCATAGGCCAAAAGACAGGAGCGTACTGATAAGGAACCAAATGAAACCGATGCGGTGAACCAGGTGGGGGATAGCAAAATTCATGAACATCGTGCCCAAAAGACAGAAGAATGCAAGGCTAACGCCAAAGCTTTCGTATTTCTTTTGCAGGAATTCGTTCCCAACAAGCAAAATGGCAAGTAAAATTACCAGCAAGAAAGAGGCTAGGGAGCCGCTGCTCTTAAAGTAGCAGACCACAAGCGCACTGAAAAGTCCTCCAAAAAAGAACTGGACGGCCCAAGTAAAGCGTTGTTTCCAAGTTTCGCTCCACTCTCGGTCCAAAAAGCGATGGTGTACAACAATGGCGTTTTCAGGAATTGCCGTAGATTCGTAGCCAACATTCTTGGCAAACTTGGTCGCGGCCCCTTTTGCCTTTTCTGCAGCTTCTTTTGCCTGAGCCGAAGCCTTTGCGGCGGCCTTGGCTGCAGCTTCTTTTGCTTCTAAAGCGGCTCGGTTTGCCGCTTCTTTGGCTTTAGCCTGAGTTTTTTGCGCAATTAGCGAAGCTGCTCTTCTAAAACGCGATTGTGCGGTAACCACATCTTCAGTTTCTTTTTTTGATTCTGATTCGGGGGGTTCTGCAGTCGTTGATTCTTCTTTAGATTCAGTAATAGGCTCAATCTTAGATGGGGTAGCCTGCTTTGCCGTTGCAGAAGCCTGTGCTGCTGCAGACTTGGGTTTTGCCTGAGCTTTTGCAAGTTCCTGCAGTCTTTCTGGAGTCCAACCTTCGGGGTGTTCTAGCTGTGCCGAAAGCAGCAATACCAAAATAAGGGCTCCCGTATAATAGGCTAGCAAAATAAGGATATCGGAGCCATAGACCATTTGCCCGAGCGTAATAGAATCCCAGGCAAAGCCCCCTAAAAAGGCGATTGC
Organism: Fibrobacter succinogenes; assembly: GCA_902761355.1. Classification (GTDB taxonomy): domain Bacteria; phylum Fibrobacterota; class Fibrobacteria; order Fibrobacterales; family Fibrobacteraceae; genus Fibrobacter; species Fibrobacter succinogenes_M. The sequence continues at coordinate 23,333 of CACWJY010000027.1, forward strand.
GGGAAAGAATTTCTCTAATCTTTGGACAGCGGGTTTTTCCCGCAGTTTATTCACGAATTCCATAGCCACAAAATAAAAAATTTTATGATTAAAGACTCGGCTTTAGAGGCTTTAAAGATTGCGGCTACACGATTTTCCTATCTGCAATCCACTTGCGGACGGCTTCTTCGGCGCGGGCGGCGAGAATTTCTTTCTTGTTCTTTTTCTTGAGCCCTTCGTGGTGGGGGAGAAGCCCGAAGTTGAAATTCATCGGCTGGAAGTCCTCGTTTTCTTCCACGAGGCGGTTCATGAGCGAACCGATGCAACTTTCGTCGGGGAGCGGGTCGGCATGCCCGTGCAGAATCGTCTGAGCCATGTTCCAGGCGGCATACCAACCTGTGGCCACTGCTTCGGTGTAGCCTTCGGAACCCGTAATCTGGCCCGCAAACCAAGTAGGCGGAATGCCCTTGGCACATTCAAGATCGGGGCGCAGACGGAGCGTTTTATCCAGGAACTTGGGCGATTCAATGAAGGTGTTGCGGTGCATGCAGCCGAGGCGTGCGAATTTCGCATTGCGGAGTGCCGGCACCATCGTGAAGATTTCCTTTTGCGTGCCCCACTTGAGGCGCGTCTGGAAACCGACCATATTAAACAAGGTCTTCTGCTTGTTTTCGGCACGGAGCTGGATCACCGCGTACCACAATTTTCCGTTGTTGCCGAGTCCGAGGCCAATCGGGCGCATGGGGCCGTGACGGAGTGTCTCGAAACCGCGGCGGGCCATTTCTTCGACGGGGAGGCAACCTTCGAACAGCTCGTTCTTTTCGAACGGGCGAGGCTCGGTGCTTTCGGCTTCGCAGAGCTTGCGCACAAATTCAGTGTAGGTTTCCTTGTCGAGCGGGCAGTTGATAAAGTCTGCCGTTTCGCCCTTTTCCCAACGGTTGCGGTAAAAGGCGTGGTCAAAGTCAATGCTGTCGGTTTCGACGACCGGGGCGATGGCGTCAAAGAAGTGTAGACGGTTGCTGCCGAGGCGCTTGAAAATGTCGTCGGCGAGCGCATCACTTGCCAGGGGGCCTGCGGCAACAAGAGTGGGGCAGTCGCCTTCAAGGCTCGTGATTTCTTCGCGGTGGAGTGTAATGTTTGGCGATTCAGCAATCTTTTTTTCGACTGATTCGCTGAAAATATCGCGGTTGACGGTGAGCGAGTCGCCTGCGGGCACGGCCGCTTCGCGGGCAGAATCCAATAGGAAACTCCCAAGCATCGTGAGTTCCTGTTTCAAGAGACCATGAGCACTTGTAATACCCAGCGCCTTGAAACTGTTGGAACAAACTAGTTGTGCCAAATGACCGTCCTTATGGGCAGGGGTCTGCCGCACCGGGCGCATTTCGTACAAATCAACCTTAAAACCGCGACTAGCCAGTTGCAAAGCCGCTTCGCAGCCTGCAAGGCCGCCACCAATTACACGTACGCGTTCGTTCATTAGTTCGCTATCATCTTGCGGTAGCTTTTGGCGTTACCGATCCAGAGCTTTACGAGCAGTTCCTCGAGCGAGGCCGAAGTCACGTATTCCGGATCAGCGTCCTGAATCTCGTCGGAAATCATGTTCGCCTGGGTCGGGTTCAGCATCCCGTAATACAGCGCTTCCATAAGCTGCGACAGAAATTCAGGCGACACGCGGGCCACATATTCCATGTCGTTGAGCGGCGGAAGCTGGCTTTTGTCTGGGCTGAACTGGTCCAAGTTGTCCATGGTCCATAAATCAGCGGCCTTACCCATATCGGCAGACATGGCAACACTCTTGATAGCGGAACGATATTCGTCCCACTCTTTCGCAGTCGTCTTGCCCGCCTTGCGAATCTTTTTCAGGAAGGAAAGGACCGTGTAGTACAGGTCCTTTTCCCGCTGGTTGATTTCCCTTTGAGAAGTTGGAACCATAGGCAACCCTTAGTGGCGGAAGTGCCTCATGCCGGTGAACACCATGGCAATGCCAAATTCGTCGCACTTCTCGATAGAGAGGTCGTCCTTCTTGGAACCACCCGGCTGCACGATATAGCGCACGCCAGCATCATGGGCGGCTTCGACGTTGTCCGGGAACGGGAAGAAGGCGTCGGAACCCATCACGACTTCGCCGAAGACCTTCTTTTCGAGGGCCTTGAGGCCGGCTTCGTTGATGCACTTGCCGTTTTCGTCAAAGAAAGCCTTGGCTTCTTCCATACGGGCGACATTGTCGCGCACGCGCGGCTGGCAAAGACGGAGGTTGGAGTCAATGCGGTTCGGCTGGCCGGGGCCAAGACCCATCACCTGGAAGTAGCCGGGCTTGTATTCGTAGCCCATCACAATGGCGTTACTCTTGGTGTGCTTGGTCACGAGCCAAGTAAAGCGGGCGAGGTCTTCCTTGTTCTTCGGGAACTGGGCCTTCGTCACGCATTCAAACTTTTCGTAGGTGTCTACGTCGCGGTCCTGAACCAGCATACCGCCAATCACGTGCTTGTACACCTTGCAGTGGGTAGCCTTCTTGATTTCGCCCACTTCGAGGAGGCGAATATCCTTAGACTTGTTCTTCAGGAATTCGAGAGCGTCGTCGTCGAATGCCGGAGCGAGCAAGATTTCCACAAAGCGGCCCTTCAAGAATTCTGCGGTCTTGAGGTCCACCTTGCGGGTCACAGCGATCACGGAACCGAAGGCCGACACCGGGTCACCTGCCCAAGCGGCTTCCATGGCTTCACGGAGGGATTCACCGGTAGCAAGTCCGCAGGGGTTCATGTGCTTCACGATCACGACGGCGTTAGTTTCGCTAAATTCGCGGGCCATTTCGAGGGCTGCGTCTGCGTCCACGATGTTGTTGTAAGAAAGTTCCTTACCCCAGAGCTGCTTGGCGGTAGCAAGGCTTGCTTCGGTGCAGGTCGGGTCGCGGTAGAAAACAGCGGACTGGTGGGAATTTTCACCGTAGCGCATCGGCTTCGGGTCAACGAATTTCAAAACGAGTTCTTCGGACATAAGGTTTCCTTTGTTGTTTTACATCAAAAAATATAGAAAAATTAGCCGTTTGGACAAAAAAAATCCTATTTTGATACAGAAATGGGATTGTTGATAACCATTTTTATTGTCCTTGGTTCTATTCTGATGGTGGTAAACATCGTCAGGTATTTTTGGTTTCTTAAGAATACTAGCGATGTACTTTCGACCGGTAGTCGCCGAGACCGCATTTGGAAAGCTATTGCCGGAGTTTTACTTGTATTTTTCCTGTTAGGCTATCTGTTCTGTGCATTTGTAGGGGAGCCCGACTTAATCATGTCGATGATCCTCTTGGGCGGGAGCATTTTTGTCTCCATAGTCCTTACGCTCATGTTCAACCTGCTAGATACGGCTAAGTCTAGGAGCATCGATATCGCAGAAGTCTTGGTGGGCGTCATTGATGCCCGTGACCCAAACCTTAATGGGCATAGCCGTCATGTACAGCGCTTGACCATGCTTTTCTACGAATACTTACCCGCATCTATCAAGCATAGCATCAATCCAGTTAGCTTGGAATACGCGGCCCTGATGCACGATGTGGGTAAATTGGGCGTTCCTGAGTCGATTCTAAATAAGCCTGCAAAGCTCGACGCCGACGAATGGGTCATCATGAAACAGCACCCAAGGGTCGGCGTGAAAATACTCGAGCCTTTGCAGACTTTCGCTCATATCATGGATTGGATCCTTTACCATCATGAACGTATTGATGGCCACGGATATTACAGCCAGCCAGGTAAACAGATTCCCTTGCCAGCACGAATTATATCCATTGCCGATACCTATTCCGCCATTACCATGCGGCGCTCCTATAAAGCGCCCAAGACTCATGAAGACGCTATCCAGATTATCAAGGATGTTGCTGGTACACAGCTTGACGCCGAGCTAGTCAAGTATTTCTTGACCATTCCCCGAGAAAAATTGATTGAATGCATTCCTGAACAGGTGAAGTACTGATAAACCTTATGGCGGGTCTAGCGTGGCAAACTTAGTGTCCAACCGCAGTTTAAACCCGTTTTCCACGAAAATTGGCGAAAAAAGCCAATTTTTGACCAATTTGTGGCAAACAGAGATATTGGTCTCCTTAAACAAGATGGAATAGATTCTAAACACCCGTAAATTTTGTAAACTTTTGCCAACAATAGTTGTCACGCTAAAAGGCTTCAAGGAACTAAATTGATTCTCCCAAACTTTTTATAGGAGAATATAATGAAGGAAAAAACAGAACGGGAATTATGCTTGCAAGATGTAGCTGAGGGTCGTTACATAGACTATGCACATGCCAAATTGGGTATGCCGCTGACTGAGGTTACTGTAGAACTGTCAAATATTCTTGATAGATTCGCAAGTAGCAGTGTCTTGGAAACATCAATCAACATGCACTCTATAGGGGAAATAAGGGCCTTCATTAAGTTGACAAAGGATTTCGTAAAGCAAACAAAGCTGTTTCAGAAGCCTTTGAAAAAAAACAACGGATAAAGCCCTGATTCTTCGCTTAACAATAAAGGAGGCTAGCTAGGCGCCTCCAATATATCAATGCAAGGTGGGGTGGGGCTTAGGTTTTTACCCAAAGCGATGGGGTTCTTATAGCGTCTTGTAAAATTCAGAAGGGTTATTTATCCTGCTCTTGTAATGTAGGTAGGTTGATTGGTGTTGCCGCCTAGTAGGCGTGTGCCATCCTTGCATTATTCATCCCGTCCTGTAACATTTTTTTCGGGCATCTTACATACAGGGAGGGGAGCGACCGTTATGCGTATGACCGAAAAATCTGTTACAACTACGAATCATTCTTGTAACGTTTTTTTCGTCCATGTTACATACAGGGAGAGGAGCGACCGTTATGCGTATGACCGAAAAATCTGTTACAACTTGATGAACGGTTAAACGAAAAATGTAACACAACCAAGAATAAACCCGATTAAATGTCATATTCATTGCTTTTTTCTCCTTTCGATAATCCTATGCTTAGCCATTCTGTTCAATTCCCCTTTCTTCACTAGCTCATCAAGTTCAGCTTCGGATAGACCAACATACTTGTCCAGCTTCGACTTATGCTGCTTATGCAGCTTATGCGTCTTCCTGCCTAGGCCAAGCTTCTTTGCCTTCCTTCTTTTAGTGCTCTCCGACATGCCAGCCTCATTGGCCACCCTTTCGAGTTCATCCCTGGTAGAGCATCCGTCTATGTTGAACGACTCTCCGAAGCCAATCTTTACGGTAATGTGGAACTTGCTTTCGTTCTCTATGGATTCAGGATACTCGTAGTGTCTTTCCAGAGAGCTTGTATCTTCGCATTTCCTATTGTACTCGGCCTCTGGTTTGAAGTCGTTCATGAACACCTTGTATTCCTCTACGTTGCTCTTGTTAAAAATCGAGTGAAACCAGGCAAGGGCGAAATCCTCCCTGTTGTCCATCGTCTTTCCGCTGAACCTTTCGGCAGCATAGATATTGAATACGATTCCCCACATTGCCTTCGTGGCGACTATGTTCCTGTTACTTGTCTTTATTTCGTTGAGTCGCCCAACATCGTAGTGGGGCATCCTGTAGACTCCTTTTGTAAGTCCAGCGAAAACCTTTAATTCCTTCCAGAAATCCCTGTAAACAGTCGTGTCTTTCTTCTTTTTCGGCTTTTCCACATGCTCTGAGAATCCACCGAATGGCGGGACACAATAGGGTTTAACATATTTGTACGCCTTGTCTTTTGCTTTAGGCACGTTGTCTGTGCATTTGGTTACTGTCAGGAAATCCTTCTTGAAAATCTGTTCGAAGTTTCTATATTCGAAAATTGCGTTGGCACCGTTGTTGTACCTGACGTTTATCGTTGGTATCTTCTCTATTTCTTCTGCAGTAAACACCGACTTCGAGAAGAATCTCTGCCATTTGCCTGTTGCCTCCTTGTCCCAAGGGAAAAGTTCCTTGGCTTCTTCCTCCTCGCGGTTGTCGATTGTCATGATGAAATAATCGAACAGTTTCTCTACCGTTTTTGCATCAGTGCAATCATAAGGCTCTGTATATGCAAAAACATGGTATTTCTTTATTTTTGTAGAATCCAGAGTTCCTTTGACATAGTTGCATCTGGCACTTGGTATCACGAGAACTCCTGGCTGATTCCCTTCCTCTATAACAGATTCCGCTGGCAAGCACTCCATTCCGTAATCGGCGCCTTTTTTTCCGTCTAAATCCATCAGAAGTACCCTTGTCTTGTTATGCTTGTAGAAATTGGCATTGCGGTTGAAGGTGAGGCCTGCGACACATATTGTCTTCAGCGTCCATTCAAGTTCTTTCCATGTTCCATGGAAATGCACCAGATAGACTTCCTTTTTGGCAGTGTTCTTTGATAGGCAGTAAGACAGGGCTTTCCCGTTATTCTTTTTTTCCTCGTCCTCCACAATAGTCTTTATCTTGCAGGTGCAGGCGAGGTTATCGACGACAAACTCTTCGTCGAACACTTTCCCGTCCTCGAAACGAAAAGGCGCTTCATGCTTAGGGCAATAAGAACCTTCGCTTCCTAACGACAATGAACTTGAATTCATAGATACTCCCCTCGGCGGCCACCGAGTGTTAAGACACTCCAAACGGGAATTCCAGTCGCCGAGTGGAGTTGATTTCTTAACTAAAGTATGTTTCTCAAATGCTATTCCTTCATTGGATTTAAAAAAAAGTGAATTTGTTTTAATCAACTATATTTTATATCGCCAACTGAATTTAGTTAGACCCCAAACGGCCTCAAACCCTTTAATTATCTGTATTTGAGAGCGATAGATACTTGACTTAATCAACTGTATTTTGTCTTAGTTGCCATGCCCCAAATGTCCCTGATAAGAGCCTTTCTTGCTCGATGTATAAACAATAGATGTCTTAGAACAGAGATGTTGAAATGATATCAGACTCATTGAGAAGTAGCGTTTCTCTGGATGTAAGTTTACAGCTGGTTGAACTTATGAAAGAACTCGAAAAACAAGGCCTTTATTGCGTTTTAGATAGGAAGCTTGCTTGTATCTTGGTTTGGACCAATGCCAATCAGGAAGGTCAGTTTCCACCAGTAATCGTTCATGCGGATTATGATGGCGATGGCGCCCCGTTCATTAGTTATGAATCCCATGAGGTAGAAGATGATGAATCTATGGCGATATGGCAAAGGGCTTCCATCCTTTATAAGGCATGCCACATTAAGGCGCTAGTCGAGAAATCTTCGGACAATCCTAGTGTATAGAGAAGATTAAAAAAGGGGAGGGAATAAGCCTCCCCCCTTCATTTTTACTCGTTTTTAATGCCCATGATGAAGTTTACAGCCTTTTCTGCCTTGCTTGCCGCATTCACAACCAGCTGAGCATTACCCCTAATGTTTGCCAACCAATTCTGAATGTATGCCGCATTGTTCGTGTGTGTTGTCTCCGTTGCTAGTCCACAATTAGCAAGAAGCATGGCGCTTCCCATTTCGGCAACAAGCTCTTCCTTGCTATAGTCTTCACTTCCAAAAGGTTGTGGCCCTTGAATGAACCTGTCGAGCCTTTTGGTGTTGCCCGTCGAATGTGTCATTTCATGGAAAAGAACGCTATAGAAACCGTTGCTGGAACGGAAATTCTTTATCGGTGGAATTTGAATTAAATCCATGCTGGGAGAGTAAAATGCCCTGTCAAATTCTTTATATTGAAGTTTTACTCCCTCACGATTAAGATATTCTGAAACGATTTGTTCTGCTTTTTCGTCAGGCTTGTTTTCCTTGCCAACGATTTCGTTATGCACCCAACGGGGTTCCAGCCCTTCCGTGTCAAAAAATGAAAAAACATTAAAGGCCTTGAGGATAAAGGAGGTCTTTTGTTTTACAACGTTTTCCCCGTCAATCTCCTCGGAGGTCTCAATGACTGTAGGCTTGTAGAAGTATATCTTCCTGGCCTTGGCGCCTTTGCGGATTCTGCCCCCTGCTTCCTGGACTTGATGGAAGGTTACATAGGCGCCTGGCCTATCTAGCAACATTCTATTGAGCAAGCTGTAGGGCTTTCCAGTGGCGTAACTTACAATGCTGCCTCCGCACACCCATGGCTTAGTCCATGGAACGATTCCCTTTTCCATCATTGCAATGATTTTGTCAGTAATCTCTTGGTAGATGCTGTTCATTCTCTTACCCCTTTTTGTTTTGAGTTGCTGTTTTCTTGGTTGCGTATATGTTCAAAAGTCCCATTTGGTGGGCTTGTTTGATTGCTTTGATTCTTTGTTGTTTTGTCATGGGCGAACCTCATTCTTTGTGTGATTTGTTTTACTTTGACCTAATGGCCGATTCACTTTCTATATGTGGGGTCGTGTTCTTAAGCCAAAGTTGAATTTCATCGGCTTCCTATAATATGGGGAGGTATGGCGCCCAAAAAAGCCAATGTAAGGCATGGAAGTCCACGGAAGGCCAAGGAAGGCCAAGGCAAAGCAGAGCCAAGGCAAGGCAATGCAAGGCCAAATAAAGCCTATGCAAAGCAATGCAAGGGGGTGTTTTTAGGGGTGGGCCGTAAGGGGTGTTTGGGCTAGTTTTTGTAAAAAATGATAACCGACGGTCTTCCATTATGGAGGCTTCATTTCCGTTTGCATCGCACCAGTTTGTCAGGGGGAAGGTCCCGTTCAAATTTTGTTCAAAATCTATTTTTGGGGGCAGAAAATTATATGTGGATTTTTTCGGGTACTATTGGACTGTTGCAAACCGATGGGGTAGGGGGTTTTTGAAAAAAGTCTATAGGGGTGACTTGAAAAAAAAATTAGGGGGGGGCGCCAGAATCAGCTCTTATAAGGGCTTCCGTCTATCCAAGTTGCCCCTGTAAGTGAATTTGACGTTCACTTAAGTCGTAAGTGGGGTTAAAAAACGCCCGTTTAATTATATTTCTAATCGTTACATAAGGATTTTCTACATGGCCAAGAATAAGATTATTGATGCGGCTTATGACGATTCCCCAGTGGATGTTTCCACCGAAGTGAACTTCATCTGGAGTATCGCAAATACCCTTCGTGGGCCGTATCAGAGCGACAAGTACAAAGACGTGATTATCCCGATGGTGATTATCCGTAGATTTGAGTGTGCTTTGGCCGCAACCAAGGATAAGGTTATCAAGCAGTTTAAGCAGAATAAGAACTATCCTTACAAGGCCATGTGCAAGATTTCTGGGTTCCAGTTCTACAACACCAGTGAATTTGACCTGACTGAACTGTTGAACGATTCCGAGAATATCGCTTCCAACTTCAAGAGTTACCTGAACGCATTCTCCCCGAATGTGCAAGAAATCATCATGAGCAATTCTGCTGGTCTTGACTTCGAGAAGCAGATTGACAAGATGGACAAGCATAACCGTCTTTTTGGTGTTGTCAAGAAGTTCTCCGAGCTGGATTTGAACCCAAAGACCATCGACAATATCAAGATGGGATACATCTTCGAAGACCTGATTCGTAGATTCTCAGAAAATGCCGAAGCTGGTGACCACTACACGGGTCGTGACATCATCAAGACCATGGTGAACATCCTTTTGGCAGAAGGTTGTGACGATATTTTCGAGGAAGGCAAGGTCATTACCGCTTGCGACCAGGCATGCGGTACTGGTGGTATGTTGTCCACCACAGAGAACTTTATCAAGCGCTTCAACCCGTCTGCAAACGTTCGCCTCTTCGGCCAGGAAGTAAACCCTGAATCGTATGCTATCTGCTTGGCAGAAATGCTCATCAAGGGGCAGAATGCGGAGAACATTCGCTTGCAGGACACCATGAAGGCTGATTGCTTCCAAGATACCAAGATGCGCTTCATGGTCGAGAATCCTCCCTTTGGTCAGCCATGGGGCGGTAAGGATGCCGCAGAAGGTGTGGAAGAGGCCGTAAACAAGGAAAAGAACAAGACCAACAGTCGTTGGGGTTCTGGCTATTTGCCTGGTACAGGGGACATGCAGTTGCTCTTTATCCAGTCCGCTGTGGACAAGATGGATGACACCTGTGGCCGAGCTGCGATTATCGAGAACGGTTCCCCTTTGTTTACGGGAGGAACATCCAGTGGAGAATCCCAGATTAGGCGTTGGTTGCTTGAAAAGGACTTGATTGAAGCCATTATTGCATTGCCGACAGACCTGTTCTACAACACGGGTATCGCCACTTACATTTGGGTCCTGTCCAAGAACAAGAGCAAGAAGCGTTGGGGCAAGATTCAGCTGATTGATGCAAGCGGAATTTGCCATCCTTTGCGTAAGAGTCTCGGCAACAAGCGTAACGAGATTACCCCAGAAGACCGTAAGAAGATTACAGAACTTTACGCAAACTTTGAGGAAAATGAACTTTGCCAGATTTATGACAACGAAGAGTTCATGTACAAGGAGTATGCTGTAAAGCAGCCTTTGCAGCGTAGCTATGCCATCAATGATGAGCGTATCGAGAACCTTGTTGTATCTGGCGCTTTGAGTTCCGTCTATGACGAAGCCAAGGTCAATGAACTTGAAAACTCCGAAGAGGAACTGTCTGCAAAGGATGAGAAGACCCTTGAAAAGCTGAAGGCTGGCAAACCTGTCTATGATTCCATTTTCGAGACTCTGAATGCAAACAAGAGCAAGAAGAAGTACATGGAACCAAAGTCCTTTACTGCCGTGATTGAAGAATTGTTCCCGAATTTGGACAAGAAGCTACAGGGTAAGATTGTGGATGGCCTTTCCATGATGGATAAGGATGCCGAAATCCAGAAGGACAAGAAGGGAAATGTCCTGTGGGATAACGACACCAAGGACACTGAAATTGTCAAGTATTCCGAGAAGATTGAAGACTACATGGCAAGGGAAGTCTTGCCCCATATCCCTGATGCAGAGGCGTTCTTTGAAGAGGATTTGGGCGCCAAGAAGCCTGTTGTGAAGACTGGGGCCGAAATCCCGTTCACAAGGTATTTCTACAAGTACCAGCAACCCAAGGCAAGCAAGGAACTGGCAAAGGAATTTGTGGACCTTGACAAGTCTGTAAACAAGCGTATAGCAAAGCTGTTTGGGTAAGGTGGTTTTGCTATGCGTAAGATGAAAGATAGTGGGATTGAGTGGATTGGTGAAATACCATGTAATTGGGATGTTTCTAAAATAAAATATCTTATAAAAAATCCTTTGCAGTATGGTGCTAGTGAGTCGGGCATTGATTACGATGAGAAATTGCCTCGGTATATACGTATTACAGACATAACAATGGATAATGAGCTCAAGGAAGATGGAAAACTTTCATTAGACCTCGCAACAGCAAAGCCGTATTTACTTCAAGACGAAGATATATTATTTGCTCGTAGTGGTGCATCTGTGGGTAAAACCTTCTTTTATAGGAAAGAATTTGGCGTTTCAGCATTTGCGGGATACCTTATAAGAGCATCATTTGATAAAACGATTGCCTGTCCTAAGTTTGTTTTTTTCAATACATTGGGGCTTAATTACGAGAATTGGAAAAATCAATCCTTTTCACAAGCGACTATTCAGAATATTGGTGCAGATAAATATAATGAATATGTTCTTCCGACTCCTCCGTTTGGTGAGCAGAAGAGGATTGCGGATTTTCTTGATGCAAAGTGCGCTGATATTGACCAAATCAGGGCTGATATTGAAAAGCAGATTGAAATCCTGACCGACTACAAGAAATCCGTCATTACCGAAGCTGTGACCAAGGGCCTTGACCCCAAGGCAAAAATGAAGGATTCTGGCATCAAGTGGATTGGTAAAATTCCTGAGCACTGGGATGTTCACCCACTTTACTACTATTTTGGCGAAAGAAAACACAAGAATGTTCTTGGTGAGGAAAAGAATCTTTTATCCATTAGTTATGGCAAAATCATCCGTAAAAATATTGATTCAAAGGAAGGCTTATTGCCAGAAAATTTCGATGGATACAATATCATTGAAAAAGATGATATCGTAATGCGTTTAACCGATTTGCAGAATGACAAGAGAAGTTTGAGAACTGGTTTGGTTAAAGAACATGGGATTATTACATCTGCATACGTAACTCTAAAAGCAAAACGAGATTTGAGCGCAGTCTATTTCCATTATTTGTTACACTGCTATGATTTGCTTAAAGTTCTATACAATATGGGCAATGGTGTTCGCCAAGGATTGAATTTCTCAGAATTATCGAGAATGATGCTTATTGAACCATCTATTGTCGAACAAAAAGCTATTGCAGTTTTTCTCGATGAAAAATGTTCCGAGATTGATGCTACCATTGCCGAAAAGCAAAAACAGCTTGAAACCCTTGAAGAATATAAGAAGTCCCTCATCTTCGAATATGTGACTGGCAAAAAGGAAGTTGTTTAGTATCTCTACCAAAGGAAACATGCATTTATGTCTTACAAAGATTGGAAAAAAAAGACGATTCCTGCAAATACAATATTTAGCCACGGAACCACATCAAAGGCTAATGTCAAAAGTATATTGACTAATGGAATCTTATCAGGTAAAACGGACCCGCATTTATGCTCGATGGGAGATGGCCTTTATGCGTATGAAGGTCAAGACCCCAATGCAATGCCAGATGAATCTGAATATATGATTGTTTTTAAGACAACGAGAGATTTAGATGGGTATCAAATACCTATGGAGGATTATAACCTTGAGGATGCTTCTACATCTCCTGTTGCTGATATTAATAAATATATAGCTAGTTCTGATTTTTATACGGCATGTAATGTTTATGTTTTTCATACCATTGCCAACAGTGGTATTGATTTCATAGGAGTTGTTGAATTAAATAATAATAATAAGGTTTATACAAAACAAAAGTTCTTACAGCTTCTTTAAAAAGATTAAACACTACTGGGATTAAGACAATGCCAAAGTTTACCATCAACGAAAGATACGATTACCAGCGAGGCATCCTTAACTATCTTAAGGACTATAATGGCTATAGGGTACGCTCCAACGCCAATTTCGACCGTAGGTACGCCATCGATGGTGAATTGCTGGTTGAGTTCCTTACGGCAACCCAGCCCAAGAAGGTTGAGGCTCTTCGCAAGATGTACAAGGGAGACTTTGAAGAAACCCTGTTCAACTATCTCAATCAGGAACTTAATCGTAAAGACGGTAGTTTGATTTCTACTCTGAAGCATGGCTTTGACATCGCCAACCAGCATCTGGACTTGATGTACACCAAGCCAGCTACCAGTTTCAATAAGGAACTGCTGGAAAATTACGGCAAGAACATCTTTTCCGTGGCAGAAGAAGTTTGGGCAAGTGATGACGAACGCATCGACCTGGTTATTTTCCTTAACGGCATTGCCATCATTTCCTTTGAATTGAAGTCTAATCCCCAGGGGCAGAACTATTCTGACGCAATCCACCAGTATCGCACCCAGAGGAACCCTAAGACAAGGCTATTCCAGTTCAAGTCTGGCACATTGGTAAATTTTGCAATGGACCTGAATGAGGTCTATATGACCACCCGTCTGCAAGGGGAGACAACATCCTTCTTGCCGTTTAACATGGGTGATGGCAAGGGCGTTGATGCAGGCAAGGGAAATCCAGCCTGCACTGATGATTATCCAGTCCATTATATGTGGGAAGATATTCTCACTAAGGACACTTTGATAGACCTTATTTCCAGGTATATCTTCATTGAAACTAAGGAAAAAGTTGATGAACTTACTGGAAAGAAGACTAAAACCGAGACTATCATATTCCCCAGATATCATCAACTGGATTGCCTTAGAAAATGCCTTGCCGATGTAAAGGAAAACAAGTCATCCTTTAACTATTTGATTCAGCATAGTGCTGGTAGCGGCAAAACGAATACCATTGCATGGCTATCTCATAGACTATCCTCTTTGCATGATGCCGATGACAAGCAGATTTTCAGCAATGTTGTAGTCGTTACCGACCGTGTAGTGGTTGATAGACAGCTTCAGGCTGCAATCAGTGGCATTGAACATAAGTCAGGCCTGTTCAAGCCGATGAAGGATGATTGCACTTCTGATGACCTCCGTAGGGCATTGGAGGGTAATACCAAGATTATTGCTACGACCATTCAGAAATTCCCGTATATCGTCGATACGGTTGCCTCCCTGAAGGACAAGACCTTTGCAGTCATTATCGATGAAGCCCATTCATCGACAGCTGGTAAGAACATGGCTGCAATTACCAAGGCTTTGGGCAAGGGTAAAAAAGACGATGAAGAAGAAATCGATGTAGAAGACACCATTGTAGATGAAATCAAACGCAATGGCAAGCAGGATAATGTCTCTTTCTTCGCCTTTACAGCAACACCTAAGCCAACCACATTGCAGCTGTTTGGCAGGTTGAACAAGGACGGTCATGGAGGCGCCTTCCATACCTATTCCATGAAGCAGGCCATCGAAGAAGGCTTCATCCTTGATGTCCTACAGAACTACATCACTTATAAGACTTTCTTCCAGATAAACAAGACCATTCAGGATGACCCTGAACTTGAAACAAAGAAGGCAAAACAGCAGATAGCCCGTACAGCTGAATTGCATGATACCAACATTGCCCAGCGTGTGGAAGTCATTGTGGAACATTTCCGCACCACGGTCATGTCTGAATTGGGTGGCACCGCCAAGGCCATGGTCATTACCGATTCCCGACAGGGGGCGGTTAAGTACCGCAAGGCAATGGAAGACTATCTGAATAAGAAGGGATATACAGACATTAAGGCTCTGGTGGCATTCTCTGGCAAGGTCAAGGTGGACGATGAAGAGTTTACCGAACCAAAGATGAATGGTTTTGCCGAAGAAAAGTTGCCCCAGATGTTCGACAAGGATGATTACAAGGTTCTTTTGGTGGCCAATAAATACCAAACAGGTTTCGACCAGAAGAAACTCTGTGCCATGTATGTCCTTAAGAAGTTGCGGGGGGTAAACGCTGTTCAAACATTGTCCAGATTGAACCGCATTTGTACCCCCTACAACAAGAGAACCTTCATTCTTGATTTCAAGAACGAATATGACGATATGAAGGCCGCTTTTGCTCCTTACTATACATCGACCTTCCTGGCTAATTCCGTCAATCCTAGAGGCATTTACGAGCTGGAAAAGAAGATTGATGCCTACTGCATTATCGACTTTGATGACGTTGCCAAGTACAATGAATGGATGTACAAGGGCATGATGGACAAGAAGAAGACTGAAATCAATGCCTTGCTTGTACGTGCCCAGAAGTTTGTTGAAAAATACGAACTGGATGAACAGCTGGAATTTGCAGGCTTGCTCCGTAGCTTTGTCAGATTCTATGAGTTCATGCTTCAGGTGACTAATTTCCAGGATGTGGAACTGCACAAGAAGTATAACTTCATTGTAGCATTGTTGTCTTATCTGGATATTAAACAGCCAGGAAACGGATTCTCCCTTAAGGACAAGATTAAGATTGATAATTTTGTCCAGAAGAAAGATGAAGTGCATGAGAAGCCGAATCTTGTCGCCAAGCCTTTCTTGAAGCTGCCCATTGCTGAAAAATTCGGCTTGACCGAGGATAAGAAACAAAGATTGTCTGAAATCATTGCAGATATCAATAGCAGAAACGGAACTGCCTTTGATACGGACGTTGCTGTAAAGGCAGCACTCCAGATACGTGACATCATGATGAAGAACGAAAATCTGAAGAAGAGTGCCGCATCCAATACGGAAAAGGATTTTGCATTCCCGTTCTATGACAATATTGATGACGCTTTGATTGAAGGCTTGGACCAAAACGAGTCCTTCTTCTCGCTCTTGCTCAATAATGCGGAAATCAAGAAGGAAGTCCTTGGCATTTTCATGGGTGAAATTTATAAGAGCCTTAGGAAACCAAGTGTGAATGGAATTTAACGGCATGCTGATGGCTGCTGATAACAAACCGATATATAACGCAGGGAAGACCAATGAAGCAAATCAATAGAATAATGCTTGGAAAAGGTGGATGTTTTCTAGATGAATGTCTTGAAGGCGGTTTCATCGGTGCTGATTTTGAAATTACAGAAGACTTGTCCGATAATCTTCCTGAAGATTGGAGAGCTTTCAACAAGAAATACATTCCAGTGTGGATTGGAAAACATCCTGGTAAAAGTAATGTAAGTGCTGGTTTATCTTGCGGTAATCTTTGGACTATTTGCAAAGGCTTGCAAAAGGGTGATATAGTATTAACTCCAAATGGAAACAAGGAATACCATGTAGGTGAGATTGTTAGTGACTATTATTACGTAGAAGGCCAGCATTTACCTCATAGACGGAAAGTTAAGTGGCTGGACAAGAAATTGTCTAAACAAGATTTTTCTGAAGCTTTGGTTCATTCTTCGGGTTCTATTGGAACTTGCTGTGATATTTCTCAATATGCATCCGAAATCGAATCTCTTATAAACAAGGAAACTCCAACCAAAATTATTGCAACTTCAGATGATGTTGAAGACCCGTCTGAATTTGCCCTAGAATCGCATTTGGAAGATTTTTTGGTCAAGAACTGGGATAATCTTGACATTGGCAAAACGTACCACATATATCAAGAAGATGGTGATGCTACGGGAGAACAGTACGAAACTCCCGTTGGCCGAATAGATATCCTTGCAGAAAGTAATGATAAAAAGACGCTTCTGGTATTGGAACTAAAAAAAGGTCGAACATCAGATGTTGTTGTTGGTCAGACTCTCCGATATATGGGTTATATTCAGGAGATGTCTCCCAATCAAAATGTAAAAGGTATTATTATCGGTTTGAATGCAGATGACAAATTGAAATACGCTTTGAAAAAGGTTCCAGATATCGAGTTTTACCGATATCAAATCGATTTCAAGTTGATGAAAGATTGCTGATTTAAGGGATTTGGAATGGCAAAATGGAAGTTCTGATTAGTCCAAGAAATAACCCGAAATTAAACGCCATATACGAAAAGGCGTTCAAAGAGGCAACGGAGCTGTATTTGGCAACAGCTTTTTTGACCAGTTGGAGTTGGAAATCTAAGGTCCAACTTAATGGCCGTTGTAAGAAATTCCTGGCAGTCATCGGGACTAGTTTTGGACTCACAAGGAAGAATGCTTGCAGTGATTTCCTAAATTGGCTTCCATCTAAGCCCAATATGCATTTGAAAGCATATCCAGCTAAACCAGGAAGAACGTTTCATCCGAAAATGTTGGCTTGGAAGGATGCCGATGGTAAATGTTGGCTTTTGGTCGGTTCTTCCAATCTAACTAGCGGAGCAATGAATGAAAACGTAGAAATGAATACGTTTAGCGAAATAAAGGAAATGCAGTATAACGCCATTGTTAGCTGGATGACAAATTGTAGTAGCGAATCCCAGCCTATAACGAAACAATGGGTTGAAAACTACAAGGAAGCGGATTTAAAGAATTACAAATCAGTTAATATAGAAGAAGAACAAGAAGAAGTTTTTGATTTTAAGATTCCAAATCCAGACGATTACAAAGACGTTCTTGAATACCGAAGATGTCAATGTAAACATTTTGCTGAGCAAAAGGAATACATCTTGAACCTTCTAGAAGATTGCTCTTCTGGAAAGATGACTAATGAAAAGTTTTGGGAATCTTTCTGTGATATATGGAATAACCGTTCTGATGATAATAATCGTTTTAGATTTCAAGGAAGTGGTGTAGAACGTTCTTGTACATCTTCAAATAATTGGTCGGAAATAACCACGGTTTTATTGGACATAATAAATAACCATAGTAACGATTCCATTGATGATATGGATGCCTTTGTTTCAAAATCCATTGATTCTTTAAAGGAAAGTGGTAATAGGGCAAGAGGAGCATGGTTTTCCGAAATGTTATGCCAGTTTTTCCCAGAACGATATCCTGTTCACAATGACCCCGTAGATGAGTGGATTAGAGATATTGGCTGGAAACCGACATCGGGATTGAGTGAGGGACAAACCTATATTGAACTTGCAATTAGAATGAGGGATGTAGTCCGACAAAACCGTTCATTTGTGAATAATATTGCGGAAATTGACCATGTTATATGGAAGATTTGCCACGATAAGAAAGAATTGACACAATCTATCGCTGATGCATAGATTATATTGAATGGAAAACAGCCTATTTGGTAGCTCGTAATGGATAAGATTATGGAATCAAGAGAAAAAGTAATTCGATTGTTTCAGTATATAGCTGAATTGAATAAGATGCGTTCAAAGAACGTTACAGACTTCAATGCCCCCAATAGCTATGAGTGGAAACTATTTCTTTCTGATATTCCAGAATCCCCCAAATGGATATCTTTATCGTATAAAGATGTAGAAGGGGAGGATGCATCCGATGTGATTTTGTCCGTCCGTAAGCCAGATTTACCTATTTGCCCTGCTCCAGCAGATATTCTTAAGGATTGGCTGCATCGTGGTTATGATGATGCCCTGTTTCAGGGTGAATTGCTCATCATGAAAAAGCCAAAATCCGATAGGCCAGATGAAACGGAATTTGAATATTTTGGTGATGTTCCTGAACGTGCTGTTGCATTTAATAGCTGGTCAGCTAAGCGTAATGTATGGGTCGAACAATATAAGGACCTAAAGAAGGTCCAAGATTTCTTTATTCTGCTGTACGGAAGGTTTGCTCAGCTTGAACAGATGTCTGATTCCATTGAACTTGTTGTTTCGAATGGTTTTGTTTATGACAAAAGCAATTCCCTATTTAATCATCCAATCCTATCACGTAAGGTCAAAATTAAGTTCCTGCAGGACGACAATACAATTCAGATTCAGGACATTGATGATGGCGCCGAATTGTATGAAACGTTCATTCGAAGCATGGGAGATGTATTCCTCGGGCATTTCCAGGATTTCAAGAAGGAACTTGAAACAAAAGACATTCATCCATTAGACCGTAAAGGTTCCGAGGATTTTTTAAAGCGTCTAGTAGCTTCCCTGTGTCCCGATAGCCGGTTTATAGAAGAAGCTTCGCCCGATTTAGCTGCATATAAGAATAGATTGTTGCTTTATATGAACCCTGTTTTCTACATCAGGAAAAAGCAGGATGGCGTTCTTAATGCCGTAAATACTATTCTTGATGACCTGGAAAATGGCGGTAAAGTCCCAGCTTATCTGGAAGAAATTGTAAGCGGAGGGATGACCGAAAAAGTTGAAGTCAGCCATGAACAAACATTAGAGGAAATGTTGGCTTCTGTTGGTGGTGAAGATATAGACATTTTATTGTCAAAGGAAGCAAACAATGAACAGCTTGAAATTGCACAACGAATAGAAAAGTTTAATGCTGTTCTAGTTCAAGGTCCTCCTGGAACGGGTAAAACACACACTATTGCAAACCTGTTGGGGCATTTCCTTGCTCAGGGCAAGAAAGTTCTAGTAACAAGCCATACGAAGAAGGCTCTATCCGTTTTGAAGGAAAAGGTTGTTCCGAATCTTCAAAGCCTTTGTGTTTCAGTCCTTGATGATTCAAGAGAGGATATGGAACGTTCTGTAAATGGCATTACAGAATATATGTCCAGAAATGATTCCATTGGCCTGAAAAAGGATATGGACAGAATCGGACTGGAAAGAAAGCAAGTCATTAAGGACCTTGGTGAAGTTCGCAAACGTATTTTTGGACTAATTCAAAAGGAATGTAGCTCCATTGATATCTATGGAGAACATCTTTCTCCATCCCAGGCCGCATCGTTTGTTGTCGATAATGCAGAAAAGTTGTCGTATATTCCAGGCAAAGTTACCCTTTATGCCCCGATGCCACTTTCCTATGATGAACTTAGGGAGCTGTATGCTACAAATAAGGATATAACAAAGCAAGAAGAGTATGAATTCTCTTTAGAACTGCCTTCACTGGGGGACATTCCTCAGCCAGAAACATACGGTACCCAGCTTCAGACACAACAGCAGGAAAGTAAAATCCTTAAGCAGTTGGAAGAAAAGTTCAACTGTAAAGTAAATAGGATTCTTGGTTCTAAATCCATTGTCATTTCTAAGTCTGATAGATTTGAAGAAATTCGACTGGACAATCCCAATATTGATGCTTTGGAGAGTGTCAAGAAAGCATGTTCCATTCTGAAATCCATGAAGAAGTGGCAGGTTGCAGCTGCAGTGGATGGAAAGAATGGCGGTGCATTAGGGGAACGTTGGAACGTATTGATTCAACAGATAAAACTTGTCGATGAAAAATGTGAAGCGTATGTCGGTTCTTCTTTTGGTAAGATTATCGAATTTAAGGATAAGGATGCAGACCTGAAGCCCATTGTGGACAAGATGTTGCCCATATACAAGGAAAAAGGACGCATTTCTAAATTTACTCGATTCTTTAACAAGGACTTTGAAATAGTTTTTTCTGGTGTAACCATTGATGGAAGACCCTTTGATAGTGCGGAAGATTGCGAACTACTGTATCAATATCTAGAATACAAGCAAGAACTCGGCAAATGTAATGCATTCTGGCATAATCTTATCGCTGTACACGGTGAAGAACCTGAATTGATAGAATTAGGCTCGGAATATCCTATTAAAGTCGCTTTAAGTTTGATTCCCACCATAAAAACCTTCCTTGCCTGGAATGAACAATGCTTGTTGCCTTTGTCTAAGGCTATGGAATCGGCTGGTCTCCCGTTCTCTATTTTTGTGGACGCAAATGCTTACTTTAACAAGGAATACGTAGATAATGTACTGGATGCTGCTAAGGTGATAGACTCTGTAGCAGATGCGTTAATTGCGGCAACAAGACTTTCAGATACCGAACTTAGTATTCAAAAGGTTAAATCGACGCTTGAACAGAATAGTCGTGCGTGTTCTACAACATGTAAGAATCTTATCATGGCTGTAGACGCTTCAAGTGCGGAAATGTACGCCCATGCATATGAGGATTTGCGTTTCGTTCTAGGCAAGAATGACATTCTGCAAAAGAGGAAGAATTTTCTTTCCAAAATGGATGGCTATGCTCCCGATTGGGCAGATGCAATAAGACGTAGAGAGGGTATTCATGGCGAAAATGTTGTCCCCGCAACAATTGTAGATGCATGGAAATGGAAGCAGTGTTCCCAAATTATCGAGGGAATCATTGAAGAGCCATTTGATGTTCTTCAACAGAGAAGCATGAAACTAAGCAAAATGTACAGGGAAATTACGGCTGAATATGCCGAAAAATGTGCCTGGTACCACCTTTTGCAGGAAACAGAATGTAATATAGACCTTAAACAAGCCTTGATTGGTTGGAAGCAAATTGCAAAGAAGATTGGTAAAGGAACTGGAAAGAATGCACCTCGTTACAGAGCTGAAGCCAGACGTCTGATGACCAAATGCCAATCTGCGGTACCTGTATGGATTATGCCGATGAGCAAGGTTTTTGAATCCCTTGTTCCAGGTAAAAATATCTTTGATATCATCATTGTCGATGAAGCTAGCCAAGCTGATATTTCCGCTCTGGCCATGGTGTATATGGCTAAAAAGGCGATTATTGTAGGCGATGACCAGCAGGTAAGCCCTATGGCCATTGGTGTGGATATTGAACAGTCCAATAACCTTTTGGACATGTATTTGAAGAATGTTATCCCTAACTATAATCTCTATGATATGAAGGGGTCCATTTACGATATTGCCAATACCACGTTCCATCCTCTAATGCTTCGAGAACATTTCAGATGCGTTCCTGAAATCATCGGTTTTAGCAATGCTTTATCTTATGATTGTAAGATTAAGCCTATGCGTGATGGCAGTGATAATAAACTTTTGCCAGCGGTAGTCAATTATCATGTTGAAAATGGTAAGAGAGTAAGCAAATACAATGTTGAAGAGGCTATCACTATTGTCGCATTATTAAAGTCCTGTATGATGCAGGAGGAATATGCAGACAAGACGTTTGGCGTAATTTCCTTGCTTGGCTCAGAGCAAATAAAGAAGCTTCAATCCTTCTTGTTCAAATATATTGAACCAAGAGACCTTGAAAAGCATCGTGTTCTTTGTGGTGATGCAGCAAACTTCCAAGGTGATGAGCGAGATGTAATCTTCCTTACATTGGTTGATTCTCCCAATGAAAATGGAGGTCCTATCAGGATAACAACTGAAGGAACCGACGACTCCATGAAAAAACGTTACAATGTTGCAGCAAGCCGAGCAAGGAACCAGATGTGGGTTGTTCATTCCCTGGATTCTGCTAATGACCTTAAACCTGGAGATATGCGTAAACGCTTGATTGATTACGCCCAAAATCCGACAACTTTGACAAATCAGATTAACGAAGCTGAGAAAAAATCTGAATCACCATTTGAGGAAATGGTTGCTAAGTCTTTGATTTCTTTAGGTTATAACATTACCATGCAATATCCTGTGGGCGCATATCGTTTGGATATGGTTGTTCGCTATGGAAAGCAAAATGTTGCTCTTGAATGTGATGGCGAACGTTATCACAGTGGTGAAGATAAAATCCGTGAAGATATGGAACGCCAAGCCATTCTTGAACGCATTGGATGGAGATTTATTCGTGTCAGAGGAAGCGAATATTTCCACAATCATGCAAAAGCAATGAATCGAATCGTATCAGAATTGAATGCTTTTGGGATTTATCCTGAGCAAAAGGATAATGGCATGGAATTACCAGCTACTGAGTTATATGACCGAGTAAGGACCCAAGCCGCCTTGTTCTTAAATGAATGGAAGGGGCGTGGACTTGAAGGATTTGACATGAAATCCATCAAGGATGCATTGGGAAGGAATAATGTGTTTGTTAATGCACGATATTGAAGCTAAAAGAATAATGCACGATATTCTAAATAAAATACGTCATCTTTACATAGCAAATGATTAATGCGGCTGCAATTTACCCCCTGCTAGGCGAATTACTCCACCTTTGTCAACGCATTGAGTGGACCATGAAGTATATGGTAGAACAAGCCTGTACTGAGGTTGAATTTAAATCCATGGATGAATTGAAACATCCGAAACCATTGGAATTTCATTGGCTAGATAATAAGGATTGCCTTGGCGGTGTTGTTCATGAATATCTTGATAAATATTACGGCATGCCAGTAGATGACTTTACCGATGGTGAGTTCATCAAGATACAGAATAAGTTTAGTTTTGTGGATGCAAATAATCCTGAAGGAACCAAGGAAAACTACAAGAGACGAGAAGCGGAATTTAAGGAACTTGTCGAAGTTCGTAACTTTCTTGCCCACAGATTTGGCTTAGAATTTCATTTACAGAATGAAGAAAATTGTAAGAGTGCTTTTGAATATTTGCAGAAGGCGAAAGAAGTAATTGTCAAGCATGCAAAAATCATCGATAACGAGAGGAGTCATCTTGAATCGATGAAGCAGATGTGTGCTTCTTTGATGCAGGCGCCTTCATTCTTTACCTCCTTTGAATCAATGCGTCTGACTCAACAATTATACGGCAAAGTGGGGATGTTGAAAACCTATAATTTCAGCGATATGGGGAATAAGAACATTTTCGACTTTACTGACAATCAGGAAGTGATTGACGCAATTTTATATGGCGTAGAAGACAAGTCTCCAGCATATTATACCGATATTCCCAAGATGACCCGATTGGCTCATTTGGAATGTTTGGCCAATATGACTGGGAATAGGAACTTTATTGAAGCTGTAGAAAAACAGCAAAGATTGATTGGAGCTAAGTAATCTTTTTGCCGCTACTGTGTCTCATGTTGAAAGCCCCTGATAATGACCCTATAGAGAGTCTCGAAGATTTTTCCACATAAAAAAGAAGGGCAGGGTTGTTTTAACCCAGCTCTTTTTGATAAGTCTAAATCAAATTCAGTGTTTTCAAATATGTTTCAGTGATAGAAATGCAACTGTGGTTGAGCAGTTTTTGAAGCGTGTAAATGTCTCCTTTGTGTTTATCGTTGTAATCACCTCTGTATTCCGCCACAGCATAGTGATGACGGAAATCATGGCAGGAAAAACGGCAGGGGATGACTCCTTTGTTGAATAGCTTGTTCATCCAATAAGCGACCTGCATTTTGATTTGCGGGGTGGTCATGCCATTAAAGGGCTTTTTCTTACCTTCGAATACGTTGAAGTATTTGAGAACGGGGATGGAGCCGACAGTATCACATTCTGTTAAGTGGCCGTTGTACGTTTTTCGCTTGGACATGGTGGTGAACGACTGATTGGCGTAATCAATGTTGAGTCCTGGAAGGCCTCCAACACGGATTCCCCTATAAGCCATGATTGCGATTGCCGCACGTAACTTCTTTGGAATCTCCTTGGAGGCAAGGATGGTTGTGATATCTTCCTTGCTAGGTACGCAAAGTTCCTTGACTGGTTGCAAGGCTGGTTTTGCCCTCGTTCCCCTGAAAGGGTTGGCAAACTCATTGTTGCTTATTCTCTGGACGAAAGAATAGAAGGCTCCAATACAAGATGCGTCACGCCTGATAGATGCGCTAGCCCTATCAGAAGCAACCATGTTTAATGACCCTTTTGACAAGGGCTTGGCAAGAAATTGACTCTGAATAAACTTGTCTGCTTCCAAAGTGGAAATTTCGGCAAAGGACTTTCCCAACAAACCGAGGTACATTTCCAAACGGGAAAGTGCCAAAATGTATGCTTCCCTGGTATGTGCTGATTTTGCATTTGTAAGGAAGGTTGCTTTCAGGTCGGAGTAATTGAGCTTGGCAATTTTTGCTTTATGTTGAAGTTCGCTCTTGTAATCATCGACTGCGGCAATTTTAAGGATTTGCGCACGGTCTGATTCTGGGAGGGAATTGAAATCAGGCTTGCTGTTGAGGATTTCAACGGCATTTGCCTCGGTAATGGGAAAATTGGAGGGATTGAGGGGTTGAATGGATTGATTGAATGTGTTCATGATTTTTCCCTTTTTTGGCGTCTGCCATAAGTTTAGGTTATGTAAGGTTGCCTTTTTTCTAAAGATACATTTGTGCAGGTGTCAGAAGGTGACATTTGGGTGTTTTTTACAGATACTCATCCCTCTCGGTCTCCAAATAAAGTTCTGCTGATGAACCTGTTGGGGGCGGGTTACAAAGCTCTTCTACAGGAATGTTCAGATAATAACCCAACATGATAATAACCCTTGGGTCATGAGAATAGCCTTTAATCACATACCCAAGATAATAGTAGGGGAGGGAGGTTATTCCAATCGATTTTAATAAGTTCAGCATTTCTTCCGAAATAGCCATCAAATCGATACTTCGCTCCGATGGACGAAAGAATTTTGCATCGATTCTATCACGCAGGAATTTTCCCACAGGTACATAATCTGCAGTAAGTGGGGCATTTAGTACATCTACCAGATAACGGCTGTATTCCAACGCCAATCCATTAGTAGGAACAGCTATTTCATCAACAGGAATAATCTGCTCCGCAGGAACCAGGTCAACTTCCTTTTTTTGATGTATCCTTATGTTGGTTTGCTTCAAGAAACATTTGTGTCGAACGCAGCATACTACTCCTGGAATTTGATGCTCCCGATGGTAATATGTTTCTCCTCTATGATATCTATCGTCTATAGTACATAGCGGACAATATTGCAAATATCGATACGATTTATCAAGTTCCAGTAAATTCTGGAAGACCGCAGCTCTTCGGCCTGTTGCGATTCCGTTCAACCATCCTAGCCGAGACTGGTTGTCATAAAATCGGGTATAGTATGTAAACAGGGTGTGGTCCAAATAAAATGTCCGACAATCGCCCAAAAACTTATTTAGCAGGGCGCCTATCTCAGTATTAAATTGCCCTGAAAATTCGAATGTTAATCGTCCATTCGAGCGAAGGATATCTTTAAGAGCGTCCTTACTATTTAAGTACCCGTTGTGACAATAGAAGCGACTCACCCAACTATAAATCAATTCGTCAGGATATATCTCAGGTAGATATGCTATGCTCATAGTTCTACCACGGTCACATATTTTTGAAGCGCTTTTACTACATCCTCATGGTCTCTAACAGCAACCGCAACTATCTCTGTTATCTTTTCTGTTGCCGCTATGTATGCCAACTTTTCAGACGGAGAGGGGAGAATGGCTTCGTCCATTTCCTTGATTTGCGTGGTTTTGGGTAAGGTCGAAGTAATCTTTGCGGGGGCAATATACCCATGCAGCATCTTCATGCGGTTATTGTAGGCATCGGTTAAAGACTCTATTCCTAGAGTTTCCCTGCCCTTTAAAATGGCCATTTCCTGAGCATCATGCAGCAAAGAAACTAAGCTTGATAACACTCCCGCAGAATGTTCATAAAGCCAATTCATCATTCCTTCTGTTAATATGGCTTCATTCTTAATATACTGATATCGAAATAATGTCTGGCAAACCCTACGGAACTCATCATCATACTCCATAGGGCCATACTGGAGCCCGACAGACCTTCTTGCCATCTGAGGAGCCTGCTTAAAGAAGTCGATGCATTCATTGGTTCCTACTAGAAGCACATTGATACAACTGGTATTTATCAGTTGAAGTATCATCATATAGAGCTGTTTGCCTGACTTATGTTCAATTACAAATTGAATTTCATCAACAATCAATGTTCCTACATATAGGTGGCAAAGTTGGCAAACAAGACCCAGAACCTGTTGGCTATTCATCTTTCCTTTACCGACCTTTTCATAGAATGCGGTATCAAGGGCTTCATCTATTGAAATGAGTATCTGGCACAGCAATCCCTTATAGGACGCATCAAAGGGGCAACTAACCATCAAGACTGGAATCACTTTGTGATAGGGTTTATCTACTTCGATAATTCCACCCAGCTTTTCAACCGCATATTGGATGCAGCTAGTCTTTCCAATGCCAGAGTTGCCGATAATGGTTGCTGATGTAGCCCCCGTTGCAACACCATGGAACTCACCTCCATGTGACCACTTGTATGTTGCATTTAGCTGTTGAATGGACGACACATTACCCTTTTGTCGAAGGCTCATAGAAGTCATCATATAGAGCTTATGGTAGATTTCTGCACTCATGCTGGTAGGGACAAAGACCCTATACAGGTCAGTAAGCTTCATCAGCCTATCACTACTGGATAGCGAACGAAAATCTGAGCTATACTCTGGCAAACAAGAGAGGGAATCGGAAAGTTCTTTCCCGACAAGTAGGGGAGGGAGCAATTTGGAAAAATCAGCCATGTTTTGCCTCCTTGATGAAGTCTTTATGGATGGCTAAGGTTTCTGCTTCACGGGTTGTTCTAATATCCTTCAAGTTGGCTATAACCTTGGGCTGTTTTTCGGACGCAATGGTAATGATGTGAGAAATAAGATTTACCCTCCCTTGGAGATTTTCCTCCTTATAGGAATTAAGAAGTTGACGGTGGTCTTCATTGAATGCTGATACTTCCTCTAATGTCATGTCAAGGTATCGACTCTCTATAAGACCAAATTCCTTATAGTTGTCTTCAACCATGTAAACAATGGAAACATCTTCAGGGTTGTAGGCAACAACCACATCACCACCAGCAAGATACTTCTCTGTATAACCCTCGGCATGATAGCGAAGCCTGTTGACTATCAAGCCACGCCTAGTAAACTTTCCCTTGGTACGGGGGAGTAGCACAGCCATCAGCAATTCCTTACTGACTGTTATAAGATTTGCAAAGCCTTTTTGCACATCGTAATTCCAAATTTCCGCTGCATGGGGAGGGACTTTTTCAGCAAGCATATCCCTAGTATATGGAAAACTCTTCTGGATGCGTTGCGTGTTGTGAAAGATGATAGTGTGCAGGACTATCTTTTCGAAATCCTTCAAAGTAAGACAAGCATCCAAGCGGTAATCATGGGCGCCTCTTTTCTTGAAGTCCACATCGATTACACCACGCCCTTTTAAATAAGGCTTAAAGCTATTCTGTAAAAGGTCGAACATCTTTTCAACAGGGGCCTTTAATTCGGGCCTGAAAGCGGGGAGATTGATAATCTTGCAACCTAATTCAGCAAGTTGCTCAAAGTTAGAACTAGCGTATTCAGCACCTCGGTCAGTCACAAGCACCGCAGGGACCTGCATACAGGGCCAATCTTTCGGTTCAATGGAGATACCGTGCTGGCGACAGATTTCAACCTTGTCACTTATGAGATTAAGGAATAAGTTTCTTAGGCTATACATGCCACCTTCCCATGTTAGGCTATAACCGCAACAAAGACAGCTGTATGCATCAACACATAGAGTAAGGACTGGCCTGCCCACAACATTCCCCTGGATATCGCACAGATAGATATCACATACAGTTGCATCAAGCATTCCTGTACCCACGCATGGGGCGAATTGCTGAACATTTTCGCCAAGCAACGGTCTGTGATTCATCTGGTAATCCTTGATACCACCACGGCTAATATATTCCGTTTGCAACCTTTTGTGATTACCGTGGAAATAGCGAAACTGATGCTCCGAAGGGTGTTCTAGCACATTACCATTCTCATCACAATACTTTTCCCGAATCATCATGAGGTATGTTTCTTTCAAACTCTTGCCATTGCGGATGTAATAGAACTTGTTTAAAGCCCACCTAAAATTCTTTTCATCTTCTGTCAGTTCCTTGACTTTAGCCTCCCTTGGAGCAAGGATATTCTTATCGTTGTAGGCGAGATACAGGTACAGGCGCCTTCTAATAGTCCTCTTGCATTTTCCAGATATATTTGCAGCGGATGTAATAGCAGACTTTCTCTGCATAGCATCAAAAACATAGGGGAGAATGGGGGAGATTTCTGTAAATCGCTCCTGTGCTACAGCAGCTTCTTTTACGGTTAATTGACCTCTCGGAGCAAGACCCGTCTGTTCCCACATCTTTTCTTCGGAAACAGCAAAAGCATCCTTCAGGTCATCTACATTAAAGATTTCAGGTGTGGGAGGGGTAGGAGAACATAACTGAGCAAGGATAATGCCATCCTCATTGGCAAGCACCCTGTATATCTTGTCATTCAGATTGAACAAAGATTTTACTTCAAGCATCGTGAACCTCCTTATCTGTCACAATGCCCCAATTATTGACTCCATGGCGAATCCAGTAATCTCGGGAAATGTCGAGGAGGGAGAGGTTTCGAGGTTTCGCAATGTGCTTGCGTTCAACGCATTCTCGAACTAGGTACGAACCATCCGACTTTTGGCACATGAAATCCGAAGTGAAATCCTGACCATCCAAAGGAACATTACAGCGAATAGACTTTACCTGTTCATCAGCCTGAAGATGGTCTAGGCATTTTTCTTGTAGTGCAGAATACAATCGGCAAACACCTACTGCTTTGCTTACTGCCTTCTTAGTACATCTGCTCTTGGGGTTTTTACGCATCATAGCCTACCCCCAAAATCACCGAAAAACATGCCGAAAAACGGTATTGATGCCGAAATCCGTTCATTTTTCGGCATAGCAAAATGGCGAAATTTGAATAAAAACGCCAACTGCTTCCCGAAAAACAATAAGATGCCCCCGAAAAATGGAGATGACTTTGCCGAAAAACATATTTTTCGGCCCGAAAAATGATTTTTCGGACCAAAGAATCCCCCGAAAAAACGGATGATTTTCCGAAAAAGAAACCTTTCGGCATGGTGAAAAAATGATTGCCGTTTTTGAACCAATAAAACCAATGTAAGCCTCCGAAATTTGGATAGGCTCTTTTCTCAATCTAGCGTGGCAAACTTAGTGTCCAACCGCAGTTTAAACCCGTTTTCCACGAAAATTGGCGAAAAAAGCCAATTTTTGACCAATTTGTGGCAAACAGAG
>CACWJY010000028.1 GCA_902761355.1 Fibrobacter succinogenes
AGAAATCAGGCAGATGTTCGGATGGGTCTGGAGAGCGGCTTCGAGAGCAATGTGAGAAGCGCTACGGCCCATGAGCTTGATGAAGTGCCAGTACTTCTGAGCGGAGTTGGCATCGCGCATGATGTTGCCGATGAGTTCGGAGTAGGTCTTGACGGCAGTGTCGAAACCGAAGGAGGTTTCGATGTATTCGTTCTTGAGGTCGCCGTCGATGGTCTTCGGGCAGCCGCAAACCACGCAGGTAGCGCCGTTGGCCTGGAAGTATTCACCGAGAACAGCAGCGTTCGTGTTGGAGTCGTCACCACCGATGATCACGATAGCGTCGAGCTTCTGGGCCTTGGCAACAGCCATGCACTTCTTGAACTGTTCTTCAGTTTCGAGCTTGGTACGGCCGGACTGGATGATGTCGAATCCACCGGTGTTGCGGTAGGAGTCCATGATCTTTTCGTTGATCACGATGAACTTGCCGTTTTCGAGGCCGGACGGACCACCGAGGAAGCCGAGGAGCTTGGAATTCTTGCTGATGCTCTTGATACCGTCGAAGATACCTGCAATCACGTTGTGTCCACCAGGAGCCTGGCCACCGGAGAGCACCACGCCCACGTTGAGGGCCTTACCGGCTTGAGCCTTGGTAGCCTTCTTCATGGAAATGTAGGGAGCGCCGTAGGTGTTCGGGAACAGAGCCTTGATCTTGGCCTGGTCGCGGACGGATTCGGTTGCCTTACCCTTGTTGAGAGTAACCTTGAGAGCGCCGTCGCGGAGAGCGGCGGGGAGTTTCGGCTGGTAGGCCTTGCGGGCCTTGCCGAGGACGGACAGATTGTCAGCCATTGTTTCTTCCTTTTGATTTTTTCCCGCTGTCGAAAAGACGAGTCGGGCTTGGGTTAAAAAATTACGGAGGATAATATAGTAAAAAGTGTAAAAAGCCAGAATGTGTCAAAGCCTGTTTTTGCATTTTCTAGCATTTGTTGTTGATATTGCAGAGCCGTATTGCTGAAATTGGTTTGGGGTGCTGCTAAGTTTTTTTTTGTGAATGATGTAAGTATTAAAACATTTACAGTGGGTTTGAAAAAATGTCTTTTATTTGTTATTTTAAAAGGCGCGGGTTGGTAATATCAGATGAGACTGTTAAAGGGATTATTTACGAATTTTAGACTCCGTAAGCGGTTGCTTGCGCTTTCTGATGCGTTCATAATCATCGTTGCTGGGCTTATCGCCAATTTCCCAATTCCTATTTACGCCGTGAGAATTGGCCGCCCCAGATTATTTGCCTTTTTAATCACTTGCGTTATTTGCTGTTTTGCGTGTATGCTTTTATTTGGAGCATACAATAAATTGTGGCGTTATTTTTCGAAAAAAGACTACCTGAGCTGCATTAAGGGAATTGTGGTGGGCTATGGTCTTGCCGCCCTTGTTTATTATGTATTTACCCATACGGTGTATGTGCGTTTTACTACGTTGACTTGTGTCATTTCGATAGTGGGCGTATGTCTTTTCCGATACATTTTCAGGGATGCTTTTTTAACACTCGTAGAATCGGGACGCAAGGAAGCTTCGTATAAACGAACCATGATTATAGGTGCTGGGCAGGCGGCCCGCTTGCTTTTGACCGAATTATCCATTAAGAAAGATAGTTCCAAAATAAAACCGGTTTGCCTGATTGATGATGACCGCAAAAAAATCGGGACCCGGTTGTGTGGTGTGCTGGTGGCCGGCGGTACAAGTGATATAGTCAAAATAGCAAAGCTTGAAAATGTGGAACAGATTATATTCGCAATCCCCAGTTGCCCCCATAAGGACCGTCAAGTTATTTTGGGTATTTGCAACAAGACTGGGCTCCCAGTGAAAATGTTGCCTTACTTAACGTCTACGTTAGATACCGCGTTTAACAAGGAACAATCTAGCTTTGTAAATCAAATTCGAGACATCAAGGTCGAAGACCTTCTGGGGCGTGATCCGATAAAATTTGATAATATGGATGTACGCGGGTTTATCGAGGGTAAAGTCTGCATGGTCACGGGGGGAGGCGGTAGCATTGGCAGTGAACTCGTGCGCCAGATTGCGAAGTATAACCCTAAACAGCTTATTATTATTGATGTGTACGAAAACAACGCCTACGAAATTCAGCAAGAAATGGTGATGGAGTATGGTAGTAGTTTAAATCTTGTGACCTTGATTGCTAGTGTTCGTGATTATCAACGATTGAATCGGATTTTTAAAAAATATAAGCCCGATGTCGTTTTCCATGCGGCAGCCCATAAGCATGTTCCCCTAATGGAAAATAGCCCCATGGAAGCTATCAAAAACAATGTGGCGGGTACATTTAATGTGGCTTTCTTGTCGCTGTTTAATAAGGTGAAAAAATTCGTGATGATCAGTACCGATAAGGCGGTGAACCCGACAAATGTCATGGGGGCCTCTAAACGGTGCTGTGAAATGATTGTTCAATATTTGGCGCAACAGAAAACTTGCGATACAGAATTTGTATGTACTCGTTTTGGTAATGTCTTGGGAAGCAACGGAAGTGTGATTCCTTTGTTCAAAAAGCAGATTGAACAGGGCAAACCAGTGACGGTGACTCACCCCGATATTATCCGCTATTTTATGACCATTCCCGAGGCGGTGAGCCTTGTACTGGAAGCGGCGAGCTTTGCGCATGGTGGTGAAATTTTTGTACTCGACATGGGTGAACCTGTGAAGATAGTAACGCTTGCTGAAAACTTGATTCGTATGTATGGCAAAGTCCCATACGAAGATGTTGAAATTAAGTTTACCGGTCTCCGTCCGGGCGAAAAAATAAAAGAAGAATTGCTGATGAATGAAGAAGGACTCGAAAAAACTCGAAATAAACTCATTTTTATCGGAAAACAATTAAAAATCGATGGAGACAAGTTTATTAAGGATTTGTGGAAACTAAAAAATGCCGCTAATCAAAATGATGATGAGGTGGCTGTTGAGGCTCTCCACGAAATTGTTCCTACATTTGTCTCGCCTGAGCAATATAACAAGTCCGCTATGAGTGGGGTATTAAAAAATTAATTAGGAGCATAATGTGAAAAACCGCCTGTTTGCGATTTTAGTTGTTCTTTTGGCTGCAATGTCTTTTGCCCAGTCTGGGCTTTTGGGCGGTTCTGATGGTCTTCATCAGATTAATGCAAAAACACTTGGTACGGGGCGCGCGATTGTTGGTACGGGTGGTAACATTACGCTTGACCCATGGGCGCTTTCGCGAGGTGGCATTTACTATGCTGATGGTAAAAAGGAGCGCTTTCAACACTACAAAATTTCGGCAACGGGTAATTTTTTTGGCGGTGTAGGAATTTCTGAATATGTGGATATTGGTGCCGCGTTGAATATTAACTACGACCGCGCCTATGCCAATGATTACTGGGATGCTACTAGCCATATTAGGCAGGGTGACCTTGCTATGTGGATGAAGGCTCGCGCTCCCTTTATAAGTGATTCGAGCGTATTCAATATTGCGATGCAATTTGATTTATTTTTGCCGATTGGTGTCCGCTCGGTCGGCATTCGTCCACGTCATGCCTGGTATGTTCATGGAAATGGAGAAACACATCCGTTTACGGCTGGCGAAGTTGTCGTAGGGGCCAGTACCATTATGACATTTGACCTTACCAAGGCGAATATACCCTTGCGTTGGAATACCAATATTGGATTTGTTTATGCGGACCAGGGCGCCAATACGGTGGTTTATGGAACAGGCCTGGACTGGGACATGTTTACATGGTTGACTTCGTTTGTTGAATTTAGCGGAGAAGTCCGTGTCGAAGACAATGGCATGCCGATTGATATCATGGAAGACCCGATGCTGTTGACGCCGGGCCTTAGAATTCATTTGCCCTGGAATATTGAACTTGTGGGCGGTATCGATTTCTCTGTCAGAATGTTGAGAACCCGCTATAACACCGATAGAGAAATGAAGAATGTTGAACAGTATACTATTGGTTATACGGATGAAAAAAATGTTCATAAGACCTATGGTTACACTCCAACTGTAACGTATGCTTTGACTGGAGCTTTGACGTGGACCTTTGGTATAGCAGAAAAGACTCCTGAAAGACAGTGCCCCATGGGGCTCCCGACGAATGATACCTTGGTACACAGAGATACTTTGGTGCATGTAGATACTTTATTTAGGGTTGATACTGTTGTCGTGGTTGACACCCTTAAAGATGCGGATGGTGATGGCGTTATTGATTCTCTTGATATGTGCCCCAATACAGAAAAAGATGCCGAAGTTGATTCTGTGGGATGCATAAACGATTTTGACCAGGATGGTGTCGAAAATATAAAGGACAAGTGCCTTGACACCCCGAAGGGGATTGCCGTTGGTCGAGATGGCTGCCCGCTTGATTTTGACCAAGACGGTGTTCCCAATTATATGGATTTGTGCCCGAATACGCGTGCCAATACGGGCGTTGATTCAGTGGGTTGCGACAAGGATGAAGACCATGATGGTGTGGCCGATGACCGTGATCTTTGCCCCGCAACGCCGAAAAATGCTCCTGTAGATACGACTGGATGCCCGATGGATACCGACAAAGACAGCATTCCGGATTATCTGGATAAGTGCCCCAACTCGGTGCGCGGTGTAAAGGTCGACAAGAGCGGATGCCCGGTAAATAAGAAAGAGGACTTGGATAAACTTAAAACGGGTATCAACTTCAAGAGCGGCTCCACTATTTTGACGAAGCCCAGCTATGGAACGCTCGACAACATTGTTTACCTGATGCAAAAGTTTGCCGATGTGAACCTTGAAATTCAGGGACATACCGACAATGTAGGCGATGTCGAATATAACGAGAACCTTTCTCAGGGCCGAGCCCAGTCTGTTGTGGACTATATGATCAGAAAGGGCATTAAAGTCGATAGACTCCGTGCCGTGGGTTTTGGCCCGCACAAGCCAATCGCCGATAATAAGACCAAGAAGGGCCGCACAAAGAATCGCCGTGTAGAGTTGGTTCCGTTCTACAAAGATGAGTAGGTATGCTTATGCGTTTCGAAAAGAAAGTCTGGCTTGCAAGCCCCACGATGCATGGCGATGAACTCAAGTACATGCAGGAGGCTTATTCTACCAACTGGATGAGTACGGTCGGTAAAAATATCGATGAAGTGGAACGCCAAATTGCAGAAAAGGTGGGCGTAAAATATGCGGTCGGCCTTGCTACAGGAACGTCGGCGCTTCATTTAGCGACAAGGCTTGCAGGCATTACACTTTACGGAATGCCTTTGGCAGGGCATGGAGTTCTCGAAGGTAAAAAGGTCTTTTGTAGTGACATGACCTTTGCGGCGACGCTTAATTCTGTTGCCTATGAAAATGGCGAGGCCGTGTTTATTGATTCGGAACGCGATACCTGGAATATGGACCCTGTTGCCCTTGAACGTGCTTTTGAAAAGTTCCCAGAGGTGCGTTTGGTGGTTCTTGTTCATTTGTATGGAACCCCGGCAAAAATCGATGAAATTAGGGCCGTCTGCACAAAACATAATGCGCTTATTGTTGAGGACGCTGCCGAAAGCTTTGGTGCAAGCTATAAGGGTAAGCAGACCGGTGGCTTTGGCGATTTTAACGCTATCAGTTTTAACGGCAACAAGATTATTACGGGCTCTAGCGGTGGAATGTTCCTTACCGATAATAAAGAACATGCTGACAGGGTGCGTAAATGGAGTACGCAGAGTAGGGAACCCGCTCCCTGGTATGAACATGCAGAAATCGGTTACAATTATCGCATGAGTAATGTGATTGCGGGTGTTGTGCGCGGGCAGATTCCTTATCTTGAAGAACATATTGCGCAGAAAAAGGCGATATATGAACGCTACAAGGCTGGATTCGCTGGACTCCCTGTGCAGATGAACCCCTACGATGCCGTAAATTCTGTGCCGAATTATTGGCTGAGCTGCATGCTGATAGATGAGTCTGCTGTCAAGCATGTTTCGCCCGAGAAGATTCTTGCTGCTCTTACTGAAATGAATGCTGAAGGCCGCCCGATTTGGAAACCTATGCACATGCAGCCCATGTACAGGAATCACGCGTTTGTGACCGCCGCAGAAACAGATGTGGGCGCCGATATTTTTGCCCGTGGCCTTTGCCTGCCCAGTGACAACAAGATGACTCCCGAACAGCAGGATGCCATTATCGCGGCTATTCGTGATTGCTTTGCTTAGTTTTTGCTTTTAAGCGATCTGACTCAAAATATGTCATTGTGAGCTCGTTTACAAAGCGTCATTGCGAGCGATGCGACGCAATCTCTAGCCAACTTTTTTATATTAATTTCAAATGTATGCCCATTGCCTGAAACGTGTTTTTGATTTTTGCTGTGCTTTGGCGGCTATTTGTTGCCTTAGCCCGTTACTTGTATTTTTAACGGTGGTGGGCGCCTACAAGATGAAGGGTAACCCCTTCTTTACGCAACCTCGCCCTGGTAAAGACGAAAAAATCTTTAAGCTTGTCAAGTTCCGCACCATGACAAATGAGAAGGACGCCAACGGCAAATTGCTCCCTGACGATGTTCGCTTGACGGCATACGGCAAGTTTTTGCGCAGTACGAGCCTTGACGAACTCCCTGAACTCTTTAACATACTCAAGGGCGACATGGCGGTGATTGGTCCGCGCCCGCAATTGGTGCGCGATATGGTCTTTATGACCCCGGAACAGCGCAAACGCCATACCGTGCGACAGGGCCTGAGCGGACTTGCCCAGATTAACGGGCGCAACGCCGTCACCTGGGAAACCAAGATTGCCTACGACCTTGAATACATCAAGAAAATCACGTTCTGGGGCGATGTGAAAATTATCCTCACCACGCTCAACAAGGCGTTCATCAAGCGTTCTGACATCACTGAAGAGAACTGCGATACCGCTACAGACCTTGGTGACTATTTACTTGCCAGCGGGCGCATTACCCGCGAAGAATACGACCGCGGACAAGAAGAAGCCAAAAAGCTTATTGCGGAGGCGGGGTAGTTATGCTATATAAAGTTGCGCACATTTTACGCGATCGCTTTGGCTTTCTCTGGAGCATGGTTGAGTGGGGGAATGCTATCGTTTTTGCATTGACTCATAGGACTGCGCTAAAAAAAATCCCCGCTATTTTGCAGGAATGTTCCGGAGCATATATATTGCGTTTGGCTGAACTTACGGATGCCGCCGCGCTTGCGACCTTTTTTGCAGAACAACCTGAAGAAGCCTTCACGTTTTTTAAGCCGCATTCCTTTGACGAAAACTCGTTGAAAAAGATCATCCGTAATAAGGCTTTCTTGACTTTTTTGGTTCTTGATAAAGAGAAAATTGTTGGATATTTCTTTTTGCGCTGTTTTGTAAACGGGAAAAGCTTTAGAGGAAAGATTGTTGACTATCGCTATAGAGGCAAGGGTATTGCCAAGTTACAGGGGCTTGCGATGACTAAAGTTGCCGTTGCGCTTGGAATACGCATGTTTGGTACGATTTCACCTGACAATTATGCTTCGTTGGCGTCTTCTAAAGCTGTAAACGAAACCCGAATTGTCGCTACATTAGATAACGGGTATTATTATATTGAATATTTGCCGAAGGAATAAAAGATGAATGTTCTGATTTTGGCAAATAAGTCTACTGGTTTATACAAGTTTCGGGGGGAACTTCTTGAAACATTGGTAGCTCGTGGACATCAGGTTTATCTATCTGTTCCCAATGGCGATTTTATTGCAGAAATGCAACAGATGGGGTGTCATTTTATTGAAACTGAAATTTCTCGCCATGGCGTGAATCCCTTTACTGATTTAGCTCTCGTTAAAAAGTATTGTTCCATCATAAAGTCGGTAAAGCCTGATATCGTCTTTACTTATACAATCAAACCGAATGTTTATGGTGGCATTGCGTGCCAAATTTGCAAGGTGCCTTATGTTGCCAATGTGACTGGCCTTGGCACAGCTGTCGAAAACAAGGGCTTGCTGCAAAAAATCACTTTGACCTTGTATAAAACAGGGCTCAGAAAAGCGAAACGTGTATTTTTCCAAAACCAGAAAAACCAGCAATTTATGCTGGAACACGGCGTTGTAAAAGGAGCCTATTCGTTACTCCCGGGAAGCGGTGTAAATCTTGATCGTTTTTCGCCTTTGCCCTATCCTGATGAAAATAATGGAATACACTTTGTTTTTATCAGTCGCATTATGCGCGAAAAGGGTATCGACCAGTACCTTGAAGCCGCTAAATATTTCAAAAGTAAGGCCGCTGAGCCTGCCGAAGCGCCGGTTTTTCACATTTGCGGCTTTTGTGAAAAAGAATATCAAGGTGAACTGGATGAATTGATTGCAAAGGGTGTTGTTGAATATCACGGAATGGTGCGTGATGTCCGAGAAATCCTTAAAGATGCTCATTGTACTATTCACCCTAGTTTTTACCCCGAAGGTCTTAGCAATGTCCTTTTGGAAAGTAGCGCTTGTGCACGCCCTATCATTACCACAGATAGAAGTGGGTGCAAAGAAGTTGTTGTTGATGGTGTGAATGGTTTTGTGGTAAAACAACGTGATTCTGCTGATCTTATCCAAAAAATAGAGCGATTTATTGCACTCCCGTATGAAGAAAAAATGAAAATGGGCTTGGCTGGTCGAGCAAAAGTCGAACGCGAATTTAATCGCCAAATTGTGGTGGATGCTTACTTGAAAGAAATGGAGAACTTGAAATGATTCGAATACTCCATGTTTTGGGAGGGCTGGATCGCGGTGGCGCAGAAACGATGGTAATGAATCTGTATCGATCGATTGATCGATCTCAAATCCAGTTTGATTTCATTACCCATACTGACCGACATCAGGCTTATACGGATGAAGTTTTAAAACTTGGTGGGAAAATCTACTATTTTCCAAAATTTAAGGGCGTCAATTTTTTTCAAGTAAAAAAACTTTGGACAAATTTTTTTAAAGAACACCCAGAATATAATATTCTTCATTCCCATGTGCGTAGCTATGCTTCGTTGTATTTGCCAATAGCCCAAAAAGCTGGCTTGAAGACGATTATACATAGTCATAGTACCTCTAATGGAAAGGGCGTGTCCTCTATTGTTAAGCGGCTGATGCAGTTCCCGTTGCGTTATCAGGCAGATTATTTCTTTGGATGTTCCAAAGAAGCGGGCGAGTGGCTGTTTGGAAAGAAAGTTGTGGAATCGCCTAAATATCATATTTTGAGAAATGCGATTGATACTGAAAAGTTTATTTACTCTGCAGAATTGCGGAATAGAATGCGCAAAGAATTGAATTTGGAAAATAAATTAATTATAGGTAATATTGGTCGTTTAACTTATCCTAAAAATCAGTCATTTTTAATTGAAGTTTTCGAAGAAGTTTGCAAAAAAAATTGCGATACTGTTTTAGTTATTGTTGGTAAAGGTTCGTTGGAGAAAAAACTTAGGGAAAAAGTTTCTTTACTTGGACTTGAAAATAATGTTGTTTTTTTAGGAGAACGTTCAGATATTCCTGCGATAATGTTTGCAATGGATGTTTTTGTATTTCCGTCTATATATGAAGGTCTTGGTATTGTTGCTGTTGAATCGCAGGCGGCTGGACTTCGTACAATATGTTCGGATAGAATTCCAAAAGAAACAGAAATAACTGATTTGATTGAATATATCTCTTTAAAAGAGTCAAAAGAAAAATGGTCAGAGTCAATTTTAAATGCTCTTCATGTCAAAGATAGACCTAATAAACAGAATGAAATTGTGTGTGCTGGTTATGATATAAAAAAAACAGCGAATTATTTGGCTTGCTTTTATGAAAGTCTTAATGAAGGATTTTGTTAGATAGTGAATGCGGAATCGAATATTCGTGTTTTTTTTACGGGTTTAGTGGCTTTATTCCCTTTACTCTTTATTTATACATTGGGTGGTTCGTCGTTTACTTTGGCGGATTTTTTGCTAGTTGCGTTTATTCCAGTACTTATTTGTTATAAAACAATAAAATGTGATGAATTGCATTTTAAATCGCCTTTTTTACCTTTTTTGTTATATGTTGTATTTCATTTTTTGTTGTTTGTCATCTTGTCGGATGAAGAAAAATTTATTGGTTCTACTTTGAGATATGTCCTGTATTTATGCGTTGTTGTATTTGGAAAGGAATTCTTTGATTTTGATGTTTGCAAAAAAATTTATAAGTGGGTTTGTATTGTTTCTACAGCTTATTTGTTTGTTCAATCATTTTTATTTCATTTTTTAAATTATTATCTTCCTGGATATATACAAAACTCTCTTTTCCCTGTAGTAGCCAATCAGATAGCGTTGTTAGAAGACAATCTATTGCAAACATGGTTTTCTGTTTTGAGGCCATCGTCTTTTTTTGCAGAACCAGCTCATTATTCTGAGTATGTTGTGAATTATCTCGCACTTTCACTTTTTTGTTTGGATAAAAAAAGAAATCTATATATTGCAATTTTTTTAACAGTTGGACTTTTGGTGTCAATGTCATCAACAGGAATATTAACAGCGTTTTTTGTTTGGCTTTTTTTCCTTTTGAGTCGATTAAATCAGATTAGGTTGCCCATTTTAATTGGTTTTTCGATGCTTCCCATAGCGTTTTTTATTCTTGTTAACACCTCTTTTTTTTAGAACGAATGGAAATGGGACAATCTGCTTCGGGGCGATTTCAAGGATATGAAGATCTTTCATCTTCATTTTCATCATTATTTGATGTTTTGTTTGGCTTTGGTATGGACACTAGTGTGGTTGGAACTTATTTGGCGGGATTCGCAAGATTGTATGTTTTTTTTGGTTTTTTAGGCTGTGTTTGTTTTCTTTGTTGTATGGGAATGCTTTTTTTTAATAAAAATGTTGATTATTTACGGAAAATGCTTATTCTTGTTTTTTTGTTTCTGAATGTTGGAACAGAATTGTTATTTCAACCAATGGTTTGTTTGTTTCTGCTGTTAATTTGTTCTGAACCAAAAGAAAAAGTTTTTGTTGAAGAAGTGAAATGAATATTTACGCAAATTTGCTGAAAAATACATCAATATTGTTTTTAGGAACAATTTGTGTTAGGGCTATATCTTTTTTAGTAGTACCTCTTTTTAGTAGTTGGCTGTCTTCAGAAGATTTTGGCATGTTTGATTTGCTGTGTATATATGTTGCAATGAGTGTTCCTTTATTGTCCTTATCTAATGGAGAAGGTGTCTTTCGTAAAATTATTGATGCTGATAAAGAGCGGACGATTAGATTTACAACTGTTGCTTTTATACAAACCATTGTTGCTGCTTTATTATTTTGTATTATAGTTCCAATAATTTTTCATTTTTATAATGAACAACTGACCATCCCTTTTTTATCCTTGGCGTTAGGGGAATTAATTGCATATTTATTAACGAATTATGCAAGAGGAAAGAAAAAAACTGTTTTGTATGCTTCTTCTAGTTTTATTTTTGTATGCGTAATGGCGGTTTCTGTAACTTATTTTGTGTTTTTGAAAAAAATGGGTTTGCCGGGAATTCTTTATGGGTATTCTCTTGGGTTTTATGTAGAGAGTGTATTTATCGTTTGTAGAACCGGCTTTTTCAAGGATGTTAATTTTGCTTTTGTGAAAAGAAAAGATTTTGCGGAAATGCTTTCTTATTCACTTCCTTTAATACCAAATAAAATATCCTGGAATTTTGTTAATATAATCAGTAGAACTTTAATTTTACTATTTATTGGTGCTGCTTCTAATGGGGTTTTTGCAATTGCTAGTAAAATTCCAATCATTTGTACGGCGCTGTTTAATTCTTTTCATATGTCGTGGCAAGAAAGTGCTGTTGATGCGATGAATAGCAATGAAAAAAATTCTTTTTATAATAATGTCTTTAACAAAAGCTTTGAACTGCTGCTTTCAACATGTATGGTTATTTTGAGTTTTAATCATTTCTTGTTTACATATATTTTTGATGAAAAATATTATGAGGCTGCTTATATATCGCCTTTTTTGATAATGGCCATGATTTTTTTCTTTTTTTCTGAATTTTTTTCGGGAATATTTAATGCGTTACAGAAAACTTCTGTTAATGGTTTGTCAACATTTATTTCAGCATTGTTGAATATTCTTTTTTCACTGATTTTGATAAAATTTATAGGATTGTATGCTATTGCAATTGCAACTTTATTTTCTTATATGTTTCTATTTGTTTTTAGATGGGTGAAATTAAAAAAATTTTTGTCTCTTAGTGTGAACAGCGATATTGTGTGGAGGGTACTGATATTTTTAGTTTTTGTTGTAATCCAGTATATAAATTGCTTGAATCTGCACTTATTATCTATTCCCGTATCGTTGTTCTTGTTTGTATATATGAATCGATTTGTTCTAATTAAAATCACAAAAAAATTAAAAAGGAACAGGTAATATCGACCATTTGGGTAATGTTTAAATGAAAAAGAGACGTTTTTATATATATTTTTTCATTGAAAAAGCAGGCTGGTTTATATGGTAGAAATGAAAATATCAGAAAAAGAGCAAAAACATCCTGTTAATCGGGGCTCTAGTGCTATTTCGTTGTTAGAGGCGTTTTCCCTTTTGTGGGAAAAGAAATGGATTGTTTTTCTATTTGTTATTGTGTTTATGTTGCTCGGTGCAACGTATGCAATGTGGGTGCGACCACAATTTACAAGTGATGCTCTTTTACAAGTAAATACAAAAGGGGCTAGTAGCAAATCGACCAAGGCTCTTGGTGAAATGGGGGCGTTGCTTGATTTGGCTAGTCCTGCAGATGCTGAAATTGAGTTAATTAAAAGCCGAATGGTTTTGAGTTATGTAGTTTCTGCAGAACACTTGTATTTGAAGTCTATTCCAATTGGTTTTTGGAATCGTCTTATGCATAGAGAAGGACGCTTAGATCTAGATTCTCTATATATACCTGAAAAAATTCGAATGGAAAAATGGTTTGCACTGGCAAAAGATGAAAATTCGTATTCTGTTATAGATCCCAAGGGAAGAGAGGTTCTTAGAGGAACTGTTGGTAAGGTATATTCTGTAGAATACGCTGGAGATTCCTTGGTGATTAGGGTGAATTATATGGACGCATCAAAGGGGCAAAAGTTCCAGTTGATTCAGGGGTCTCCTTTGAAAGCCGAACGAGCTTTGTTGAAAAGTTTGAAGGTGTCGGAAAAGGGCAAACAGACTGGTATTATTTCGGTTCGTTTTAGCCATCGTTATCCAGATAGGGCTGCGTCTATCCTGAATACCATTGCAAAGACTTATTTGCGACAGAATGTGGAAATGCGCAGTGCCGAAGCCGAAAAAACTTTGGAATTTCTTGAAGGACAGTTGCCGGGTGTCAAGGCTAAGTTAGATAGTGCTGAAAAGATTTTGGCGGATTATCGTTATAGCATTGGTTCTGTGGATATGACTGGAGAAACTAAGGCGCACCTAGATAAAGAGGGACAGTTGCAACGCCAAATTATGCAATTGGAACAGGAACGCCAGGCGGCTCTTCGATTGTTCAAGGAAGAACACCCGAATGTTCAAACAATTGTAAAGCAGCAAAGTAAATTGCGTGCTGAATTGGCTCAGTTGAAGAGAAATGCTGAAAAGATGCCGTTGACACAGCAAGAGGTCAGTCGCTTGCAGGAAGAAGTTGCGGTAAACAACGAAGTCTATACCAATATGCTCAATAATATTCAGCAGTTGCGTGTGGTTCGTGCCGGTGAAGTGGGGAATGTTCGTATTGTTGATTTTGCTCAAGTAGAACAGAGTCAGAGTAAACCGAATAAGTCTAGAATTTTATTGGCTTCAGCTGTTGTAGGATTCATGCTTGGCGTCCTGTTTGTATTCATAATGTATATGCTCAAAAACGGAGTCAAGAGTGCTTCCGAGATTGAACGCGAAACGGGACTCAGTGTGTTTGCAAAAATTCCGCAGTCAAGGAATAAAATTTTGCGTGGTCACAGGCATTTGCATCATGGAGAACCATTCGTGTTGCGGACGGGAGAAGACAATGTGGGCGAGGCTTTCCGGTCGTTGCAGACAGCTCTTACTTTCTTGATGCCGAATCCGGAACATAGTGTCCTGCTTGTAATGGGGCTTATTCCTGGGGTGGGTAAGAGTTTTGTTTCGCTTAACCTTGCTGCGGTGCTTGCGGCGAGCGGCAAGAAGGTCTTGCTGATTGATGCAGATATGCGTCGTGGAGTGATTCATAGCGGTTCTA
This sequence comes from Fibrobacter succinogenes, assembly GCA_902761355.1. GTDB lineage: Bacteria > Fibrobacterota > Fibrobacteria > Fibrobacterales > Fibrobacteraceae > Fibrobacter > Fibrobacter succinogenes_M. Next base: position 14,144 of record CACWJY010000028.1, read on the forward strand.
AGTTTGGGCTAGCAGATGTTCTATTGGGACTGGCGACGCTTGATACTGCCGTGGCGTCGAAACACAGTGAAAATCTTTTTGTGATGAATGCGGGCAAGACAAAACTTGCCGCTTGTGAACTGTTGCGTGGCGACGCCATGGATAAACTGCTGAAAGAAGCCCGCCAGAAGTATGACTTGGTGATTGTAGATACTCCGCCACTGAATTTGGTGACGGATGCCGAACTCATTTGCCCGCTGGTCGATTATTCATTGTTTGTACTCCATTATGGTCGACATTCCATCGAAGAAATTAAGGAAACGATTGAAAGGGTCAAACGCTATTCGGATAAGCCCGCAGCTATCGTCATGAACCATTGTGAGCGTGAACCTGGCCGTTATGGCTATGGATACTACGGGAACGGCTATAAGAGCAAGTAATTTTAACTGCGTAATTGGTCGACTAGGTCTCCTGCTACTTGCGGCATAATCCGTTGGTGTCAACAATAATTGCATAATTAACTTTTTTGGCCGCGGCTATTGACAACCGCCCTGCGTTTGTGTATATTTTGTAGTGAACAAATGTGTAGGCTTCTTTTTTGGGGCTGTATGAACGATGAGATTGTAATTTTCAAGACCGATGACGAGGCCATCAATGTGGAGGTCCGTTTTGAGGATGAGACGGCCTGGCTTACGCAGGACCAGATGTCTGTGCTGTTTAGTAAATCGAAATCGACCATAAATGAGCATATAAAGAATGTATTCAAAGAGGGAGAACTAGACGAAAAAGAGGTTGTTCGGAAATTCCGAATAACCACTCCGCATGGGGCGATTGAGGGCAAAACGCAGTCTCACGAGGTGAATTTCTACAACCTTGACGTCATTATTTCTGTGGGCTATCGCGTAAAGTCCCTGAGAGGCACCCAGTTCAGGCAGTGGGCCACGAAGCGCCTCAAGGAGTATATTGTCAAGGGCTTCACGATGGATGACGATCGCCTGAAAAAGCTGGGCGGAGGCAATTACTGGCAAGAACTTCTGGCGCGGATTCGCGACATCCGTGCCAGCGAGAAGGTGTTCTACCGTCAGGTTCTCGACATTTACGCGACGAGTATTGACTATGATCCCAAGGCGGATACTTCGGTCCTGTTCTTCAAGAAGGTGCAGAACAAGATGCATTTTGCCGTGCACGGGCAGACTGCGGCGGAGGTCATCTATAGCCGCGCAGATGCCGAGAAGGTCTTTATGGGGCTTACGACTTTTTCCGGGGACAAGCCGACCCTTCAAGAGGCGTTGATTGCCAAAAATTATCTGGATGAAAAGGAACTGCGCGCCATGGGGCAAATCGTTTCGGGTTATCTGGATTTCGCGGAGCGCAAGGCCGAACGCCACGAACCGATGACTATGGCGGACTGGTCTAAGCACCTGGACCAGATCCTGACGGCTGGCGGAGAACAGTTGCTTAAAGGCAACGGATCTGTTTCCCATGAACTGGCGGTCGAAAAGGCTACCGGCGAATATCGCAAATACCAACAAAAGACGCTCTCATCCGTGGAAAAGGCTTTTCTGGATTCTATCAAGACGATCGAGAAAAAGACTTCAAAAAATCTGTAAGCGGGACAAGAGCCCGCCCGTAATTTTTCGATGTCAACAATAGTTGCATAATTAACTTTTTTTGATGCGGCTATTGACTACTGATAGGGATACAGAAATAATCTCTTGTCGTCGAAATTGCCCTAAAATAGGTTCTATCAAGTGTTTAAGTGATGGGGCGCACTTTACTTATGGGGTGTAAAAAGTTATATTTATGTAAAAATTTGGTAGGTGAAATATGAACTTTTTCACGAAAATCGCTATTTGGGGGCTGGTTGCCGGTTTGGCCTGTGCTTTTGCCGCCGAAGAGGTTGTTGGCAAGTATGGTGCTATTACCATAAAAAAGTACACGGCTAATTTCCAAGGTTCAGAAAGGGAAGAGCTTGTTGCCGTAATTGATGACAAATCCGATGAAACGCCGGTGATTTCCGAAGATATTGCTGTGGACTCGGTTTATTACAGTCGCATATTTAAGGCGGGCGTAACATCTACCTTGATGCTCCCGTTCGAAGTGGATACCTGGAGGTTGGGGGTGTCTGCTTTTGAATACGTCGAGGTCAAGAAGGATTGCGTTCCTCAATGTAGTTATCGCGTGAACGTGAGGACCATTTACCCTCAGAAAATCAAGGCGAATACCCCGTATATCGTGATTTCAGAAGGTGCGGACAGGAATATCTCGTTCCATATGCGTCATGGCAATCCGGATAAGGTGACTCTGAATACTACGACGAATGATAAAAGTGTTCCTTATACAATAGACGATATCAACTGGACGTTCCGCGGAACCTACGACTATATCAAGTTTACTGACCCTCGTGGCACCTATGGTTTTGCCGCCAAGGACAAGAACGACGTGAAAATGGGCGACTTTAAGAAGGCTGCCTGCAATGATACGAGCTGCGCCTATATCAGACCGTTCAGGGCTTACCTCAAGTGCTCCATGGTCGAAGAAACTTCGCCGAAGGAAGCTTCCGGGGCGGCGCTGTTCAAGGCCGCTCCTGCAAGCGATTCCGATGTCATCGCGAACTTGCCCGAATCGATTGAGGTTCGTATTATTGACGACAATGGAGGCTCTACGCACTTGGGCTACATAGATACGCGTACGGGCGAAATTACGCAGGAAGATCGCTGGTTTGACATGAAGGGCCGTCGTCTGCTTCATAAGCCGGTTGTGAAGGGTGTTTATTATAAAAACGGAAACAAGGTTATTCTGAAGTAGGGGCGATGATGGATATCAAACTTGAAAAGAAAGTGTACGTAGCCCCGGTCATGACGATTCTCGATATGGGGAGCAAGGCCGCATTACTGAGCTGTTCCGGTGGCGATTGCGATGTTGAACAGGGGGATTACGACGACGAGTTCGGCTTTAACCTTAATAAAGGGACGGACCGCCACGCGTAGTAGCGCTGAACGCGATAACCGTTTGTCCGCCGTATTTTTCGACCTATTGCGGGCGGCCTTGGGCGATGTTCCGGGTGAGTTGGTCGATTTGAATGCCGAAGAGTGGAACGGGCTGTATAAGCAGGTGGCTCGTCAATCGCTCCTCGGCGTTGTTTTTTATGGGCTGCAGCGGGTGTATCCTGATACAGAACAGCGAATACCGAAGGACTTGTACCTTAAGTGGTTTTACCAGGCCGAGGCCATTCGTGGGTTGAATCAGACGCATTATGAGCTGTCGAAAACGTTGACCACTCTTTTTGCTGAACGTGGTGCAAAGTCTGTTATCCTTAAGGGTCAGGCCAATTCGCGAATTTATCCGGACAAGTTTATTCGGCAGACTGGGGATGTCGATATTTGGGTGGCGGGGGGCCGCGACAAGGTGGTTTCGCTGCTGTCGCAGATGGGACTTCTCGAAAATGCAAAGTTTTCTGCGCATGAGGTGACACTCTCTAGGGATGCGTTCGGGGTCGATGTGGAGGTGCATTTCAACTACATCTACGATTGCCAGAACCCCTTTGCGAACAAACGCTTAAGGCAGATTCTTTCGTACGAAATCGAATGTCCTGTGGCGGTGGATGAGGGCTTCAACGTGGCTTCGAATAAGTTCTCGATGCTGATGCAGCTTTCGCATATCCGCAAACATTTGCTGGGGCATGGGGTGGGGTTCCGCCAGATTATGGACTATGCGGTGCTGCTGCGTTCTTCGCTGGAATCGGAACGTGCCGAGGTCAGCCGTGCGCTTGCGTCGACGGGGCTTAGGCCCATGGCGGGGGCGCTCATGTGGGTGCTTTCGGAATGCCTCGGGTTAAATGACGAATACTTGCTTTGCGCTCCAGATGCTTCGCGTGGGCGAGTGTTGCTAGGTGAACTCTCTGACGACGGGAACTTTGGCAAGAACGCCAAGCGCAAGCGCGGGGGAGTTTTCAGGTGGTGGCTGAGGAACAGACTGCACTTGTTGCGAATGCTTCCGTTCGATTTCCCGGAGGTTTCCTGGTTCTTGCTCCGTTACTGGGGCGCGTTCCTGTTCTATGTTCCCAAGCGGATTTATCTTTTATATAAATACAAGAAATAAAAAATCCCCGACATAGTCGGGGTATTTTGTTTTTGCAAGCCTGAAGGCGATGCAAACGGTTACTTAAACTGTGCGGCGATGCTTACGTTGCTTGTGATGTCGACCAGTCGCGGGTTTTCGGTAGAACCGTCCGACCATCCTGAGAAGACTCTTCCGGCGGCAGGGACTGCCTGCAACTGCATCTGCGTCCCGGTAAAGAATTTACCCTGGTAGCTTGTGCTCGGGAGCCTCATTCCGTCGACCAAGACGGTGCCGCCGTTTGCAGAAATACTTACGGTTGCTTCGCCCTGAAGTCCGAAATAGGCGGCCAGTTCCTGCCTGAAGGTCTCGGTGCGGTTCTGGGCGAATCTCAGGATGTCGCTGCCAGAAGGGGCCCAGTTGTACTTCGCCTGGTTGCGGGGCCAGCGCTGTTGGTCGCGAGACTGTTCGGAGTTGGGGAGCATTTCCATTTGTTTTTGGATGGCTTGCTGAACCTTTTGGTAAGTCAGGTAGTCGTTCAAGAGAATGCAGGCCTGGTTGATAAACATACGCTTGAAATCGGGGTTCTCCAAAAGTTTTTTTAGCATGTTGCCTATGGTGGTGTTTGCTCCGCCTCCGAAGCCCCAGCCGCCCATGCCACCCATACCGCCCATGCCGGGTTGCTGGCCTCCTGGTTGCTGACCGCCCTGGTTGCTTGTGGCGCTACCCAGCACCCACTGGAACATGTTCTGGCTTTCGGTATCGAAGCCCATGATGCCCGGGGTAAAACCGTAACCGTGGTCCACGTCAAAGATCATGAACTTGAAGGGGTGTCCGTTTTGCGGGCTGCCCCAGGCGCGGATGTTGTTGTTGGGCCAGTCGCCGTTGTGGATGTACATTTCGGCGACCATGTACTGGGCGAAACTGTTGACGTTCAGCTTTTCTTTAATTTGTGCGTAAGACTGGTTGTTTTCGCCGGCGAAGTTGCCGCTGGTAATCGAATTGGTCAGTTGACCGAATTCCGTGCTAGAGGCACCGTTGGTGCCGCTCGGGGCCCATCCGTTAACGCAGCCCTGGTCTCCATTGGCGCAGTTCTTCACAACGTTGATGCTCTTGGAATCGATACCGTAGTTGGTCTCGACATAGCTCCTGTTGAGGCGTTCGCGCAGGTCGTGAATGCCGAAGTATTCGCCGTTGTAGAACACCACTACTTGGAGGCTACGCTGGTAATCCACATCGGTGCCTTCCATGAGGCTTACCAGCATGGGGTCGCCAAAGTAGTCGGTCCAGAAACGGTTACCGTTGTTGCGCAGGTTGAAGCTCTTCATCTTCTTGGCTTCGGGGCGGGTCTTGAAGAAGGAATACTTGAGCACCTTGTCGCCGTAGTCGTCGTTGTCCATCTTGATGGCGACGCTCTTTTTGGGCTTGTAGCGGCTGTAGTTACCGATAATGGATATGCCTGCGTCGATTTCCCAGGTCTTTTCGGTGGTGGAACTTCCGTTTTCGAAGTATTCCACGTGCACGGGGAGTTCGTCGTCTTTCCAGAAGTTTGCCTGTTTGCAGGGCTCGGTGCATTTTTCGTTGTTGGTGTCGTCGCCACCGACGCCACCCCACATGCTGCCCATTCCGCCGCCGGTAAGGTTGCCGGTTGCGTAAAGGCCGTCGGTGGAGTCGAACATGTCGTGGTGATTGACGGTAAGGGCGACCACGGGCATCGTGACCTTTTCGTTGATAAAGTAGGTCTGCGTGGTGGTATCTGCCGGCTGACCGTTCACAAATTCGGAGCAGCGCACAACCGTATTCTGTGTAATCTGCTTAGACTGCAAAATTTGTTCCGAAGCCTGGGTCGGGAAAGAGCCATCGAAGGTGCAGCGGATTTCGCCGCCCTTTTGCGGGGTGGGCGGTTCGATAATCAAGTTCGAGTAGAAACCGGCCTTGGGGAGGAAGGTTGCCTTGGCCTTGTGGTTGTCGTCGTATTCCTTAAGGCCGCTCGAAGAAGACTCGGGAGTCGTAGCCGAAGAAAGACCCGTTGTCGGATTCGGGTCGAGCGAGGCGCTCGAAAGTTCTGGGAGCATAGCGCTGCTTTGCGGGGGGAGGCTTGCAGAGCTTAAAACACCAGGGTCGGTGCTACCTTGATTGGGATCAGGAACTTGTACCGGAACCGTGACGGTTTCGCCGGTATTAGGGTCGGTGACTTGAATGCCGGGGACCGTTTCGCCTGTGTTGGGATCTACGTATGGTACGGTCGGAATCGTTTCGCCGGTAACGGGATTGACGTATTCGCCAGTAGCTGGATCGATATAAGGTGCAGTGGGGTTGCCAAGTTCGCTAGAAGTTGTATTGGTGAGAGGATTTGAGTCTTTAGAATCGTCAGAACAACCTATCAATAATGCGCTGGTGACGATCGATAGAAATAGTGCCTTTTTATGCATAAAACGCCCCTTGTATTACAACCCTTATACACCAATCCTTAAACTAATAGTTTTGAAGTGAAAAAGAGCATTGTTAATCTATTATTTACAGCATTTTGGGGCTGTTTTGACGTGTATCACAAGTGTTTAAGATTTATATGGGGTGAAAAGTTCCAAAATTTGATTTTTGTAAATATTTCGAAGGTTTTTGTGTAAAAATAAATGCCCGAACGCGGGGTTCGGACATTTAAAATTAGCTTGAAATTTGATCTAGCCTTGGTCATATCCATGCTGGCATAGATGTGACTCTCGGCTTACGATTACTTCTTGCCGCACTTGCATTCGGCGATGCACTTGTAAGCGATGCCGCCGATCACGCCACCGAGAATCGGGGCCACCCAGAAGAGCCAAAGCTGCTTGATGGCTGCGCCACCAACGAACACGGCCATAGCGGTAGAGCGAGCCGGGTTCACGGAGGTGTTGGTCACCGGAATAGAGATAAGGTGGATGAGCGTGAGGCAGAGGCCGATGGCGATCGGTGCGAAGCCTGCTGGAGCGCGGCCGTCGGTGGCGCCCATGATCACGAACAGGAAAATTGCCGTGAGCACGGTTTCAATCAGGAATGCGGAGAGCATGCCGGAGGTCTTGCCGCCAAAGGCGTTCAGGCCGTTGGTGAGGGAGTCGGACCAGCCGTTGGTAGCGAATGCGCCGATGCCTGCGTTGGCGAGGTCGGGGCATGCAATCACGTAAAGGAGTGCCGCGGCAATGATACCGCCGATAACCTGTGCTACGATGTAGGCCGGAGCTTCCTTAGCGGGAAAACGGCCGCCGGCAACCTGACCGAGCGTGACGGCCGGGTTCAAGTGGCAGCCCGAAATGTGACCGATGGCGTATGCCATGGTGAGCACCGTAAGGCCGAAAGCCAGAGACACGCCCACGTAGCCGATACCGGTGGTGGGAACGCCGCAAGCGAGTACAGCTGCACCGCAGCCGCCAAACACAAGCCAGAAGGTGCCGATAGCTTCGGCAATAGCACGAGTAGAAAGTTTCATTTTAATTTTCTCCATATTGGGGTTAAGAGTCTTTGCTCAATTTAGCAAAAGACCCTTTTGGAATTGCCCAAAGTTATGTGAAAAATTGTTTTCGTGCGGATGCTCACACATAAAGAAAACCCCACTCGAAAGTGGGGTATCTATAATAAGGTCACTGAGCTTGCCGAAGTGACCTTATGTTAGGTTGGTTCGGCAGGCTCACCAAACTTGCACTACTTCTTATCAGCCTGCTTGGGCATCTGCACGGAGATGTGGATGTCCTGCAACTGCTGCAGATCCACTTCGCTCGGGCACTGGTCCATCGGGCTAGAAGCGCTCGTGTTCTTCGGGAACGCGATGTAGTCACGGATAGATTCTTCACCTTCCATGGTAGCGACAACGCGGTCGAGACCGAAGGCGAGACCACCGTGCGGAGGAGCGCCGTACTTGAAGGCGTCAACGAAGAAGCCGAACTTGGTGCGAACCTGTTCTTCGGTAAGGCCGAGCAGGCGGAACACCTTTTCCTGGACTTCAGGGTTGTGAATACGGATAGAACCACCGCCGATTTCCACGCCGTTAAGAACAAGGTCATAGGCTTCGGCGTTGCAATCCTTGAGGTTGCCACCGAGCATCATGTCCAGGTGTTCCGGAAGCGGGTTGGTGAACGGGTGGTGCATGGCCATGTAACGGCCTTCGGTGTCGCTGTATTCGAACATCGGGAATTCGGTAATCCACACAAATTCACGCTTCTTCGGATCGCGGAGACCCTTGATACGGGCGACTTCCAAGCGGAGCTGACCCATAGCGGTTGCAGCAACCTTTTCCGGACCGGCGATGAAGAACATCATGTCGCCGCACTTAGCGCCAACAGCGTCGCGGAGTTCGTTAAGTTGTTCGGTCGTAAAGAACTTGCCGACCTGAGTTTCAACTTCGTCATTTTCCTTGACGCGCATCCACACGAGGCCCTTAGAACCGTACTTGGCAACGTAAGCGGTGAGTTCGTCAATCTGCTTACGAGTAAAGTCAACGCAACCCTTGGCTGCGATACCGCGGATCTTGCCACCGGCGGCAACGCAGTTCTTGAACACGCCAAAGTTGGACTTTGCACCGATTTCAGACACATCGTGAATTTCGAGGTCGAAGCGGAGGTCCGGCTTATCGGAACCGTACTTGAGCATGGCTTCTGCCCACTTCATACGGCGGATGTGACGCGGCGGTTCGAAGTTCCAAACCTTACCGAGAACTTCGGTCACGAACTTGTCGAACATTTCCATGACTTCGTCCTGGTTAACGAAAGACATTTCGACGTCGATCTGCGTGAATTCCGGCTGACGGTCAGCGCGGAGGTCTTCGTCGCGGAAGCACTTGGCAATCTGGAAGTAGCGGTCCATGCCAGCAATCATCAAGAGCTGCTTGTACTGCTGCGGAGACTGCGGGAGGGCGTAGAACTTGCCCGGGTTCACGCGGGACGGCACGAGGTAGTCACGTGCGCCTTCCGGAGTGGACTTGCAAAGGCACGGAGTTTCGATGTTTTCAAAACCGTTAGAATAGAAGAAGTCGTACACGGCCTTGAGGAAGCGGCTCTTGAGGAGGAGCTTCTTCTGGATCCACGGACGGCGGAGGTCCAGGTAGCGGTACTGCAAGCGGAGGTCGTCGTTTTCCTTGCATTCTTCGTTCGGGTCGTTAATGGCGAGCGGAGAAGTGAGGGCGGCGTTCAAGATTTCGAGCTTGTCGGCCTTGACTTCGATTTCACCCGTGGCGAGCTTTTCGTTGGTGTTGCCTTCTTCGCGGGCGTAGACCTTACCAGTCACATAGATAACGTATTCGTTACGGAGCTGTTCGGCGGTTTTCAACACGTCGGCGTTGTAGTCGGGGTTGAAAACGATCTGGGTCTTGCCATACTTGTCGCGGAGGTCAACGAAAATCACACCACCATGGTCGCGGCGGCGATCCACCCAACCGGCGAGTGTTACGGTCTGGCCAACATCTGCCTTACGCAGCTGGCCGCAGTTATGAGTACGTTTCATGAGATTAGTCCTTGAAAGATATTTTTCGGGCGTAAATATAGCTAACTAGGAGTATCATGTGTTAAAACTGCATAAAAAAAGCGGCGAAAAACGCCGCCATTAAAAGACGTTTCTCCGGAGGAGTGAACGTCGTTACATAAAACGGAAAATCCGCAGGACTAGTTGTCTTCGTATTCGGAGCTGCCCCAACCGTCGAGGTCACCCGCGGCACGGCCAAGAGTTGCTCCACCGAGAATCTCGTCGATGCCCTTGTCTTCGGAATCGTCCTCTTCTTCTTCAAAGATGGAGGATTCGTCTAATTCGGTATCGTCGTTAGGAATAATCGGATCGTTATCCAAATCGTTCAATGACTTTTTGCGTGCCATATTTTCTCCTGAATAAAGGCGTTTTCGTATTCGTTATCGCTATATTATAAAATTTTTTGTAAAAAAGGAGATTTTTTTCAAAAAAAGTGAAAAAAAATCATTTTTTTGTACAAAATGTCCTAATTTGCTATAAATGGCCGTATTTAGGCTTCTTGATTTTGCTCAAATTGCGGCAGGTCAGCACAAACGAAGTCCGGCTTCCTGTTCTATTGAGGAACTTTACTGCGACAATCAATTTGCTAGAATAAATGGTCATGCCGCAATCTATAGGGATTTTTTGTTCCTCCGTGTCAAGCATGGCCTGTCGTAGCATGGCGCGTTCTTCTGGGAATTTGTCAATAAATTCGCTAATGATTTGCTCATGCGTTCTAGCGCCGACGGATGCCATGAAGTCAGAGAAGGCTTTGTTTGTATAAATGAACTGGAACTTCCCGTCGATCAGTTCGAACAGGGCGGTTGGCATAAAGTTGACTATCGTATTGCGGTTAATAATCAGGGGACGGTTGTCCAAAAGGTTCACGGTCCCTATCGTATCGTAGTATTTCTTGAGTTCTGATGGCTCGTTTACTTCATATCCGCAATACTTTTCCCTGTTGTTCTGATATTCTTCGACAGGTATGGGCTTACCAAAATAGTACCCCTGGATAATTTCGCAGCCGATCATTTTAAGGTATTCATACTGTTCCTTGGTTTCGACGCCTTCGGCAAGCGTATGGATGCCGAGTTTCTTGGCCATGTCGACAATCGAGGCGATAATGAGCTTGGATTTTGGGTTTGTGTCGAATGTACGCAAAAAACTCATGTCGATTTTCAATAGATCGAAATCGTAGGACTGCAGGTTGCCGAATGAGCTGAAACCTGAACCAAAGTCGTCAAGCCAAACCTCGTAGCCGTCGGCCCTAAAAGCTTTAATGGTCTCGGCAAGGTTTGTATTTTGCGACGAAAAGGCGCTTTCGGTGACTTCTAGGTTCAGATACTTTTTGGGAATGTTGTACTTGGCGACCGCATCGTCAACAATTTTTTTGATATCACTGAGTTCAAAATCCAGTCGTGACAGGTTTACTGAAACGGGTTCGTAGGCGTACCCGCTATCCATGTCGTCGCGAATGTCTTTGCAAGCCTGTTCGATAATAAGAGCATCCAGCCTGTGAATCAGGTGGAATTTTTCAAAAATTTCGATAAAAATGAATGGCGGAATGATGCCGCGCACGGGGTCTATCCAGCGGGCGAGGGCTTCGTAACCACAGACTTTGCCTGTAAGTGCTCGAACAACGGGCTGATAAAAAACCTTGAAGTATCCTTTTTCGAACGCCTCTTCAAAATGCTCCAGCACATATTGCTGCTGTTCATGTTTCTTGTTGAGTTCGTCGTCGAAAACGGCATATTCTTTGTTGAACATCCCATGAATTTCGCGACAGGCAAGAGAGGCTCTGTCCATCATCACGATGGGTTTTTGCGGAGTTCCGTCAGCAATGTAAATACCGGCCTTAATTTGGTTGCGTAGTCCGCCTTCAAAGTGGCCCATCACCAGGTTCAATTCTTTGACTCGGTTGGCGATATCTTCAACGGTAAGATTCAAGCTAATGACGACCAGGTGGTCTGCTCCGGCGCGTAAAACGGTTTCTCCTTCAAAAAGGCGCTTGAGCTCGTCCCTGAATTTGCAAAGGTAGGTGTTTCCGCCCGGGTAAGAAAATCTTTGGTTAATGGTCTTGAAGTTCATTACGTTAAAGAACGTAATGGTCGATTTGTGAAGCGGGTAAAAATTAGGGTCTTTTTGAGTTTGAGCAAAAAACCACGCCACAAGATCCAGACCGGTAATAGGGTCGACTTTTTCGGGCTTTGGAAAAGCGGAGCCACCAGGACCTGGCCCACCTGCATATTGAGGGGGATTTGCTCCATTTGGAGGTGTCATATTGGGACCACCTTGCATCACTACCATTTTCTCCTGTATTATATCGTCAATTTAACTAAAGAAAATGGAAAAAGGAACTTTTCTTAGAAAAAAGCTCCTTTTTATTACGATTTTCTTACTCTAAGTTGGAATATTCTAAAATCGAGGGTAGCCCTCTTTTAGATTTTCATCGTAATGGGCGCGTTCGCCGCCGATAAATTTGGGGCGCGTACGTGCGGCAAGGAGGATTGCCTTGCCGATATGTGACTGCTGCATGTGGACAGGAACGGCGACTTCTTTGAGGTGCATTCCGATGAGCGTACCGCCGATGTCGAGGCCAGCGTCTGCCTTGATATGCTCGATGGCGACGGGGTGTTCAAAGGCGCTGTAGCAGGCTGTGGCGAAGGAGCCGCCAGCCTTGGGCTGCGGGACCACGTTCACGATTTCTGCATTGGGGACTGCCTCGCGCTCGACGATGATGGCTCGGTTCAGGTGTTCGCAGCATTGCGCCGCGATGTAAATGCCGAGCGGCTTGAACACGGACGAGAGTCCTTCGAAAATCGCCTTGCCGACTTCGGGCACGGAATGGCTCCCGATATCGTTCCCGAGAGTCGAACTGGTGCTGCAGCCGACAACAACGATTGCACCTGTAGAAAGGTGAGCCTTTTCGATAAGTTCCTTGGCGGCGTTTTGGGCGTCGTTCTTAATTTGTTCGACAATGTTCTTGTCGTCAATTTCGTAGGTAATACCGGACATTTTTATCTCTAAAACTATCCAGTTATCTGCTACTTAGCTATTCCCACGGCGCTTTCACTTTGTTCAAGCGCGTGTTCACGCGGCTCGGTCATGACAAAAAGCCAGCTTTTTGTCGCGACTCTCGCCTTATTCCCACTCAATGGTTCCGGGGGGCTTGTGGGTCACGTCGTACCACAGGCTGCCGGCACCTTCGGCTTCGAACTTACGCCAGAGGCCAGCGAGCAATGCATGGTTTGTTGGCCGTACGGAGCGGCACGAGAACGACCGGCATCTGCCAGATCTTTTCGTACAGGTCGTTGGCCTGCAAAAATTCGGTGCAGATGTTGTCGAACTTGCGGAGCGTGTCGAAGTTTTCGCGGGTGGCAAACTGTTCCACGAGTGCGGGTGCTTCGTCTGCGACGCTGCCGATTTGATAAATCACACGGTTGATAGCCTTGAAGCGGTTGGCGAGTTCAGTCGAGAACTTTTCGCAGTCCTTCCAGCTGAGGCCCGGAGTCGTGATGAGGAACGGCTGTGCGTAAGTACGGCCGTCGCCCTGCACGCCCACACTCTTGATGGGGAGCATGCGGCCCGCAATGTTGTTCGCCTTCAGGTAGTCGGCGAGGCTGTTGCCTGCGGTGTCCTTCACGTCTTCGAACTTCACCATGTCGTTCGTGAGCTTGCCTTCGCTGCAGAGCAGGCGAACGCCGAGACCCGGACCCGGGAACGGGTGACGCCACACGAGGTTGTGCGGAATGCCGAGTTCTTCGCCGAGAGCGCGGACTTCGTCCTTGTAGAGGTCAGCGAGCGGTTCGAGCACGAGGCCCTTTTCCATGAGGTCCAAAACTTCTTGCACGCGGTTGTGGTGCGTCTTGATCTTGTCGGCGTTCTTGGTGCCACCGCTTTCGATGGTGTCGGGGTAGATGGTGCCCTGGGCCATCATCCACTGGTTCGGATCGAGGTTGAGCTTAGCCATTTCCTCGTCCTTCACCGTCAAGAATTCCTTACCGATGATGCCGCGCTTGGTTTCGGGAGCGGTCACGCCCTTGAGCTTTGCGAGGAAGTGTTCGCTCGCGTCGCGCACCTTGAGGTTGTTCATGCCTTCCTTAGTGAGGAAGTCCATAATCTTCTGGGATTCGCCGAGACGCATCATGCCGTTATCTACGTGCAGGCCGAGAACCTTTTCGGGGCCGAGCACGCGGTTCAAGAGCACGAATGCCACGGTGGAGTCCACGCCGCCACTCACGAGCAAGAACACCTTGCGGTCCTTGACCTGGTCCTTGATGCGCTGCGTGATGAGCGGCAGGTAGCTCTTCATGTTCCAAGTCTTCTTTGCACCGGTAAAGTCCACGAAGTTCTCGAGCAACTTCATGCCGAACTTGCTGTGCGTGACTTCGGGGTGGAACTGGATGCCGAAAATCTGGCGTTCGGGCTTGTCGCTGTCGAAGGCGACGGCGGCGATTTCGCAGTCCTTGGTGCTGGCCACGATCTTGTAGCCTTCGGGGAGCTTCGTCACCTGGTCGCCGTGGCTCATCCACATCGGGGAGGCCTTCGGGAGTCCCTTCAAGAGCGGGCACTTTTCATCACCGACGATAAGGTCGGCGATGCCGTATTCCTTGACCTTGCCCGGTTCCACATGACCGCCCAACTGCTGAGCGATGAGCTGGTGACCGTAGCAGATGCCGAGCTTCGGCACTGGGAGGTTCAAAATTTCGGGATTGTATTCCGGGGCGTCCGCAGCGTAAACGCTCGACGGACCGCCACTGTAAATGATTCCCTTGACGCCTTCGAGCTCAGAAACCGGAGCGGCGGGGGAGTGAATTTCGGTAAACACGCCCAAGCGGCGCACACGGTTCGCGATCAGGTGGGCGTACTGCCCGCCAAAGTCCAAAACTGCAATCGTATCAACGTTTTTCATACGGTGCAAAAATAAAAAATTTAGGGGCTGTTTGGGCTTTGAATGGCGCTTTTAGGCCTGAATTTCTTTGAGGTATTCTGCCGTGAGCTTAGAAAGGCTTGTGGCCTTTTCCTGCTTGATTTTTAATTTGTTTGTATTGAAAAACTGGAAAATTGTGGTGGGGTGCCATAGCGAGTAAGCCAGTAAATTCAAAATAGGCAAGCTCTTGTAGATGATTTGCCACTTGGCTATGGTGTCTTTGCATAAGTCGTTTTCGACGTTCCCCTTGGCGGTGGTAACCAGGTATGGGACGCTGAACATCTTGCCGCCTGCATGTGCCATGCGGAGCGCATAGTCGAGGAGTCTTAATTGAGGGGGGAGGTCCAAGTCGAAAATGCCTGTCCGCTGGATGATTCGCCTCGAAAAAATACCGATAAGCGGGTGAGGGGCTGCGACAAAGCGCATCGGACTTTCTTCAGAAATGGGGCTGAAACCCTTTGTCGTGTTAACGAGCTGACCTCCGAAAAAATGCCCTGCTTGTTTTAACCTTGGGGCAAAGGCGTCGACCATCGGGAAACTGTCTGTGACCTGCGCAAGGTTGTTTAAAAAATCGCGGTCGATATTAACCGAGGGGTGCGTGAAAATAATCCATTCCGCTTCGAGCCCTTGCAGGGGGCGGTTCCAGTCCGAATCGTGAAACCAGCCTAGGGCCGGGTCTTCAAAAGAGGGTTTCCATTGATCGAATTGAGGGCCTTCGTTTTCGAATACAAAAACGTCAAACTGTCGCATTCTAGAGCCTATCTAGAAATTCACCCTGAGGCCGAGCCTGTGCTCGTGGCCCATTCCCTGGGCGAGGTACGAGAAACTGTAGTCAAGCGCGAACAGGTTGGACGAGTAGCCAAGACCTGCGCTCAGCATGTGGGCGTTGTTGGTCTCGTCTGGGCGGTCCTCCGAGGCAAAAAGTTCCTTGGCGTCGCGGACGAGGTCGAGCCATGTACGTTCAAAGCCGAGGCGAACAGCAAAGCTGGAACCCAGGGCGTATTCTCCGCCGAGTGCCAAGAAGGCTTCTTGGTACCTAGGAAAATCGCTGTCGGCAAATATCGTTAGGCGGGGGAGAGCCTTTGGCCTAAAGTAGCCTGCGATGGCGAAGGTCTGCGACATCGGGTAGTATTCGTCTTCGTTGTCGTCGACGTAGTCGCGGAGCAGGCATCCAAAGTCACGGGCCATAAAGGCGAATCCGATGCGCTTACTGTTGGACTGCCAAGATACACCCCAGTCAAATGCGGCACCGAGTGCTGTCCGGTCTCCAGAGTCGTCCGTTAGTTTGTCGGTGGCAAACTTTAAGGAGGTTCCGAACCTAAAATGCTTTAGCGGGAATGATAAAGTCGCTGAGAAAAGCTGGCTGAATGGTTCATACTGTTTATCTGTAGGCAGACCGTTTTCGTCGTAGCCGTCGATGGTGCCGTACGAGAGCCAGTTATATGAAACCTGGAAAATGTACTTGTCGTAGTGGCCTGTATAAAAGATGCTCCCCTGGTTGTCGGCCATGTCGCCAGTTTGCCAATGGGCCGATACGACATGGTTTTTGCTTTCGGGGAGGATAATGGAGGCCGGGTTTAGCTGCGTAATGGTGGGGTCGGTCGATAGACCAGCGCCGGCGGACTTTTCTAGAGCGGCATTACGCGGGCTGTCAAAAGTGTTGATGAACGAAAACACTTCTTGCCCGGCGTCGCCCTGGGTAAAATAGGCGTGGCCCGTGGCAGGGATTAGGAACAATGCCGCAGCCGTAAACAAAAAGTGCTTAAGATTCATGGTCGAAATTTACAAATTATGCGGAACAATTAAGTAGATTTTATTGTAAAAAACGATGTTTTTTTGCCTTTAGACCCAATTTTACCTTTACAAAAGATAAAAGGTTTAATATATTTGAGCCCGTTCGGGCTACTAGCTCAGTTGGTAGAGCAACGCCCTTTTAAGGCGTGGGTCGAAGGTTCGAGCCCTTCGTAGCTCAGGAAACCGACTCCGGATTAGACAAAATCTTTTTCGGAGTCGGTTTTTCCTTTTAAGTTTTTTATATTTGCACCATCGGGGTGTAGCTCAGCCTGGTAGAGCGTCTGCTTTGGGAGCAGAATGTCATCAGTTCGAATCTGGTTACCCCGATACACGAAAGGCCTCCCATTGGGGAGGCCTTTTGTGTATCTTAGGGAACCAGATCAGCTTCACCTTTGGTGAAGCCCGAAGGGCAAGCCGGGTAGTGAGCGTAGCGAAACCGAAGCCGGCGCAGCAATCTGGCTACCCCGACCATATCTTGAGCGCAGCTCAAGTAAGCCCGAAGGGTAAATGCAAAATAAGGTGAGCTTCTTAGCACTAAAATCGTCGAGAGCGCAGCGAACATGACGATTTTAGGCCTTGTCTTGAACGGAGTTCAAGCAAGCCCGAAGGGCAAAATACGAAACAAAGTGAGTATTTTGGCCATCTGGTTACCCCGATATGATAAATTAAACC
>CACWJY010000029.1 GCA_902761355.1 Fibrobacter succinogenes
CGAAATCAACACCAGCGAAAAGTTCGAAATCGGCCGTAACTTCAGCAACAAGCTGTGGAACGCCTGCCGCTTCCTTTACCCGCAGCTCGAACAGGCCGGTGCGCTTGCCGCCGAACTCCCGATGGACAAGAGCTTGTTCGCGCTCGAAGACAAGTGGATTTTGAGCCGCCTGCAGACGACCATCAAGGACGCCACCCGCATGCTCGAAGAATACCACTTCGCCGAACTCGCCGGGTTCCTCTACCGCTTCGTGTGGGACGACGTCTGCTCCAGCTACCTTGAAATCAAGAAGGCCGTTATCAACAGCGAAACGCTCACCGCCGAAAAGAAGAACGCAATGGCTATTCTCAGCTACGTGCTGAAGAACGTGCTCGACTTGCTCCACCCGGTGATGCCGTTCATTACCGAAGAACTCAACAGCATCCTGTTCCAGGGCAGCGAAATGGTGATTAGCCGCGCATGGCCCAAGGCCGACGAATCGCTCATCGACGCGAAGATCGAAGCCGCATTCGACCAGGCATTCGCCGTGGTGGAAAGCGTGCGTGGCGTGCGTGGCCGCTACAACGTGAGCCCCGCCACCAAGCTCAGCGCCGTGGTGAGCGTGGACGACGCCGCGACGGAAGCCAGCGTGAAGGACTGCATGGCAATCATCACCGAACTTTCGGGTCTTTCTGACCTAAGTGTCGCCGTGAAGGCTGTGAAGCCGAAGTTCAGCGCCAGCGCCGTGGTGCCCGGCGGCGAACTCTACATCCCGCTGGAAGGTATCCTCGACCCAGCTGCAGAAATCGCCCGCTTGGAAAAGGAAATCGAGAAGGCCAAGGCATTCGCCGCCAGCATCGAGAAGAAGCTCTCGAACCAGAAGTTCGTCAGCGGCGCCCCCGAAGCAGTCGTCAATGCTGAAAGAACCAAGCTCGCAACGCAGAGAGAAATTATTGCAAAGGATGAAGCAGCCCTTAAGGACTTGCAATAATTTCTCGACAAGACAAATGCGTAGGGCGAGAGTCGCAGCCATGCTTGCATGGATATGACCGAGCCCAGCATTTGGTACTTGAGCGTAGCGAAAGTACACATCATTGCCAAGAATGAAGCAGCTCTTAAAGAACTTAAGTAAGTTCGCGACAATCCAATTTTAAAGAGGTGTCCCACACGGGCACCTCTTTTTTTCATTTTTCGTTGACTCAAATCACTCGTTTTTGCTAGGCTCGAAAACGGCTCTCTTTTTTTACTATTTTCTGGAGATGGACTAAAAGGAGAAAAGAGTATGAATTTCACAAAAATTCTATTTGCGGGAGCATTTTGCGCAGGCGCCTTAGCCACAAGCTTACAGGCGGCGGAATGCAGCTACGAGCCCCCCGTCAGGGAATCAGGAAGCACCGGAGCTTATTTTGGATACCCAGCAGTATCTCTCTATCTATTCGAGGGCAGCTACCTGGACCTCTCCAAGATGGATCAGCGCGAACCCACTGTAAAGAACGTTTCCGGCACCGACACGGTATGGATGTACAGATCCGAGCTGGACTCCACCATGATCGTAATCGCCTCCGAGAAGGTGGTCAAGGTGGCGCGCGTCGCCTATTCCGACAACCAAGACGACTTCGTCGATTCGCTCTTCAGCGTGCATCACGATGCCGTATTCAAAGACGAGTTCGCACGGTTGCAAAAGGCGGGCGTTTTCAAGGGAACAGCCGAACAAGCGGACTCCCTGGTGAACCATGTTTTTGAACTCTGCGGTAGATACTATTGGAAAGAAGGGGGCTACTCCGGCTGCGAATTCAATCCGCCAGAATTAAGACGGAGAAACGGCGGTAAGGATATCGACAAGGCTGATGTACCGCTAGCAAGCTCGGCTGTGGCCGGAATACACGCCTTCCTTCTCGACACACTGAACTTCTGCCCAGATTACAGGTTCGCGACAGACACTATTACAACCACAATCCCGGGACTCTCGCGGGCAAGGTTCAGTTTCACGAAACTCAGCCAGAATCGCTACCAGATTGCAGGCGCCAAGCCCAACGCCCCGTACAAGGCTTTCAGCCTGAACGGCCAACTGATAGAAAGCGGTCTTTTGAATGGCGGCGTGTTTACAGCAAAAAAATTGCCCGTCATCCTGATGTTGAACGACGGGCGAAGCCTTTATCTGAAGGATTAATTACCGCACAGATACGCGACGCAATTCATTACCGATGCGTAAGAGGTATGAACCGGCGCGAGGCACCGCGATAGAAATCGCGTTACCCGAGGGCTGAACTTTCGCAATGAGCTTACCTTGAGCGTCAAGAAGGTACGCTGCATGAGTCGCGCCCTGCACCGATACCGTTCTACCTTCGATAGAAACATTGAAGTGCGGCGCGTGAGAAATTTCCAAAGCAGTCGTACTTGTTTCAGAAGAGCTGGATTCCGGCACACTCGAGCTAGAGACGATTTCACTTGAACTAGATTCAGGAGCAGAACCCGTACCAGTAACCGTAATCGTTCCGCTCTTGGAGGCGTTCTTCGTAGCGCCCGTCGTAGTAACAGTGAACTTGTATGCACCCGGCGCTGCTGTAGCAGAAACCGTCCCCGAAACATAGAAGTCAGAACCCTTGAGTGTACCCGACACTCCATCCGGAAGGCCCGTCACCGTGGCGCCCGTAGCACCTGCAACAGTGAAGTAGAATTCTGCAATAGATTCGCCAGCGGCAACCGTCTGCGTCGTGCTGCCCGAGCCGTGCTTGGTGAGGCTAGCCTCGCCAGCGACAGGCGTCTGCGACGAGCTGGACTTGGCAGAAGAACTCGATGCAGGCACAACGCTGCTGCTGGACTTCGCCGAAGAACTCGAGGCCACGCTGGAGCTAGACTTTGCGCTGCTGGAACTTGCCGGAGTCACCGTGCCCGATGCACCCGGATCCGGGAGTGTAGCACCTGCATACAGCTTAATGGAATCGCGCAGGGCATACGCCTTCGCCTGCGTGCTTACGTCGGTGAGGCTCATGGAATAGCTCGGCTTGAACGCCGTGCCCGTACCGGCCTGCGGTTTCTTCACGTTTTCTTCGTAATTTTCGATCATCTGCGCCGCCGTGATGGCACCGTCGCTCGTGTAGAGGTCAAGCGCCTTCTGCACGCCAATGAATACATTCCTTTCGATGCGGATGTCCGCCTCGATGGCCGCACGCACGCAATAGCTCGCATTTTTGCTGTCGAAGAGGTTGTTCGCCACATGCACCTTGCCAAAACGCACGCGCGGCATGCGTTCCACCACGCCGTCAGCCCACCACGTATGGTGAATCGTCACATTCAGGTGTCCGCGGTCGCTCGTCTTTGTCTTACTGTTGCCAATCAGGTTGCTGAACTGGTGCCCGGTCGATGCCGAGGTGTAGCTGAACTTGGTCCACGAAATCGTCACGTAGTCCGAGGCGTTGGTGATGTCCAAATTGCCGTCGTGACCGTCGTAGACATCCACGTGGTCAATCCACACGTTCTTCGATTCGTGATTCACCTGGAGGCAATCTTCGTCATCGTCATCGTGTGCGCCCACGCCCTTGAATTTCAGGTTGCGGATGATGACGTTCTTCGAGCCGCTCAGCTTCATGGCACTGCCCGAAGTAGGCTGCGCGATAATGGCGCCCTGGTAACCGTAAATCGTCACGTTGCTACCGACTTCCACTGGACCCATGTATGTACCCGGCTTCACGTAAATAATCTTGTTGCCCGCCTTGGCGTAGCTCTTGAGGTCGTTCACGTTGTCGACCGTGACCTCGGAGTAGCCCTTGCCGCCCGTAGTGCCGCCATTCTGCGTGGCAAAACCCGCCATCGGAAAATCCGGCGAAGTGACTGCAAAAGCAGAAGTCGCGACCGTCACCGTGAGCAAAACGGCTAAATTTTTTAATGAAACCAACTTGTTTCCCATAACATCCATCCTTTTTTTGTGAGAACCCGGTGTGTCGAACATATTTTCGCCGCACATTGTTCTCAATTTCTTTCTCAAATTATATTATTTAAAAGCAAAAGTCAATAGCAATACGTTAATTTTATGTTCTCAAAATATAATTTTACAAACACAATTCAAAAATAAAAGACGAACGACCAGCCCCTTAAGTAATTTCTTAATTTTTTTGAGGCATTCCCCTTGACACATTCAATTTAAATAGCTATAATTGGCCTACCCCGCGGGAATAGCTCAGTTGGTAGAGCACGACCTTGCCAAGGTCGGGGTCGAGGGTCCGAGTCCCTTTTCCCGCTCGAATACAAAGGAAACCTAGCTAACAGCTAGGTTTTTTTTGTATTTGAAAGATAATGGGTCGGACCCGAGACCCCTTGGGGGAGAGGGTGCGACCAAATTCTTTTGTGGGCGCAAGCCCGTGAAATGAATTTGGAGCTTAACACGAATGAAATGAGTGTTGAGCCCGAAGGGCCAATGACTAGCCTGGACAAAGTCCAGGAAACTAGGAATTGGCAATCCCTTTTCCCGCTCTACACCCTACAAACTCACAAACTTGCGCATTCCAAGAAGAGACGCGGCAACACAAACAATCACCGAGCCTATCAGAAACAGAACTGGAATAAACACCCCTTGCAGAAAATATTCATACCCCATCTGAACCAACAGCAGCAACGGGACAATAAAGAACAAGGTAATATGCGTTGCGGCACGAACCGTTTTCATCTTTAACGAAACCAACAACGAGAAGGCATTCGTCAAAAGTACTGCAGAAAGCCCTCCCAAAACAGAGGCTAACGCCTCAGTCGTTGAAATTTCGGGATGAGAAAACCAATACGCGAATTGCACCAGCATTGCAAATACAATCGGGAACGGGAGTATCGCCAACAATTTTCCCCAGAACAAGGTAGAAGCCTTAACCGGCAAAAGCTGCAGAAGTTCCAAAGAATTCCGCTCCCGTTCGCCAGCAAAACTGTCCGCCGCCAAAGGGGCACCCATCGGAGCCATAAGGCACCCCAGCAAAAGCATCATATAGCCTTGCATCCCGTTCATAATGCCAGCGCCATAACGCGAAACAGCAATAAACTGACTCAGCGCTAGAATAACAGGAGGAATAACAAAAGGAATCCAAAAACGAGGTTCCCTAAAAAAAATCCTGAGTTCGTGACGTAAAATATGAAACATAATTTGGTTTCCCTATTATCGACTCAAGTTTACCATTCGGCAAACCGCGTCCTTAAACAGCTGCGGTTCTTGCAACAAACTAATTACCACCCAACCATCTTCGTCAAAATCAAAGAAGAATCCCGGCTGCACAAGCACATGCTTTTCGCGAAGCAGACGAAGCGTCATTTCTTCATCATCTTCGCCGAGACGCACAACCGCATACCACCCCCCAAGAACCTCGGGGCAGTATTTAGAGGGAAACGCCTCACGAAGAGTATTCCAATTTTGCAACAAACGCTCCTTAACACCAGATTCGTAAGCAGCCGCCTTGGGCAACAGAGAAACACCCAAGGCCTGTGCCGGAGCAGACACACTCAAATACGCATCTTCTACAAATTCCAGTGCCGCACGAATTTCTTCGAACTTTTCTCGCGGAGCATAGAAAGCCATCCAGCCGAGCTTGAGCTGCGGCGAACCGACCGCCTTGCTTAAGCCGTTCAGCCAGAATATCGGGCAGCGGGGGCCCTCTTCGGGAAGATTGATTAAATCATTTTCACCCGCATCCCAAAGCTGCTCACCCTTCAATACATATTCCCAACTACGGAGACGTTTATCCGAAAAACCATAATCACCAAAAACTTCATCAACCACTAAAATCAAGTTATTGTCTTCACAAAAACGAACAGCGGCATCCCACTCCTCTCGCGAAACGCAATGGCCCGTTGGGTTGTGAGGCGAAACAAGCAACAGAATTTTAGCCTTTTCCGGGGCTGCAAGAAGACTGTCGGTATCCAGGACAAAACGGAATTCCGAAGTCCGCTTATTGCGGGAAAGTTTCAAAAAATACGGAGAACATTCCAGGTGTTCCAGCTGCGCCAGCGTATCCAAAAGAGGATACCCCGGCATCGGGGTCAAAATGACATCGCCCGGATCGCAAAAAGTCTTGAACAATACCGAGTAGGCTTCACTCGTACTCGCTGTCAAAATAATCTGCCCCGCAGTAAAGCATCCGCCACGTTCACGGTAATACTCTACCACAGCCTCTCGCGCGGACCGCCACCCTGCCGCGTCAGGATTCCATAAGCCAAAAGCATCTCTACCATCATCAATCGCGGCACTCAATTCCACCGGCAACCCAGCCTTCACCGGACTACTCACGGTCATATCGATAAACGGGAGGCCGTCCGAACAAGCTTTTTTTTGGATTTCAGCCTTTGTACGCTCCAATTCAGCAAAAAAAGGAGACGAAGATAAATCTTTAGGAAGGCGCGATGACAACATTGACATTCTGAATTCGATTGGTAAAATTAGAGGGGGCATTGTAAAGATAAAATTTTCTATATTTGAAAGCACTATGAGCTTAAAATTTGAAACCCCCATTACCGAAGTTCCGCTGTTCCATCAGGGTAAAGTACGCGACATGTACGACCTGGGCGACAGCTTCCTGATGGTCGCCAGCGACCGTCTTTCCGCTTTTGACGTGGTGCTCCCCACCCCGATTCCTGGTAAGGGCAAAATCCTCAACCAGCTTTCGCTGTTCTGGTTCAAGCACCTCGGCATGAAGAACCACCTCATCACCGCCGACGTGAACGAATACCCGGCCGTGCTCAAGAAGCACGCCGACTATCTCCGCGGCCGTTCCATGATCGTGAAGAAGGCCAACCGCCACTCCGTGGAATGCATCGTCCGCGGCTACATCGTTGGTTCCGGTTGGAAGGACTACCAGAAGACCGGCAAGATCTGCGGTCACGTTCTTCCCGAAGGCCTGCAGCTCTGCCAGAAGCTCGAAAAACCGCTCTACACGCCGAGCACCAAGCCCGACGTTGGCCACGACGAAAACATCAGCTTCGAACAGACCTTCGACATCGTTGGCGAAAAGGTTGCAACGACTCTCCGTGACATGTCCCTCGACATCTACACGAAGGCTCGCGACTACGCTGCCTCCAAGGGCATCATCCTCGCTGACACCAAGTTCGAATTCGGTGAAATCGACGGCGAAACCATCCTCATCGACGAAGTGCTGACTCCGGACTCCAGCCGCTACTGGCCGGCAGACAAGTACCAGGTGGGCAAGAACCAGGAAAGCTTCGACAAGCAGTACGTCCGTGACTGGCTCGAAACTCTCGACTGGGGCAAGACCTATCCGGGTCCGGAAATTCCGCCTGAAGTCGTGAAGAACACGCTCGCCAAGTACGAAGAAATCTTCGTGCGCCTCACCGGCAAGCAGCCCGAACTGTAATCGTTTTTCGGATTTGAAAAAAAAACGGAGACTAGCGATAGTCTCCGTTTTTTTTGTATTAGATTCGACAAATCTAATAATACGCTTATTTTCTTTTTTGCAATATTCCCGCAAGGGCAACCGCAATAAAAATACCGGCCGGTAGCACAACAGCAATCGTCAACAGCAACAGCTTTTGAAAATCACTTAAATCCTTGAGAGAATGTTTGAAGTCCTTGAACTTAGCCACAAAACCCTTCAGGCCTGACGGTTTTTCGCCACCTTCGGCAACGGCATCTGTTTCAGCCAAATCTTCGGACCCTGCAAAAGCATCCACCTTTGGAAGCATAGCCATCAGCTTGGACACAGACTCCTTAACAGGCCCAACATATTGAGTCGCATAAGACGCCACCTTGTCGTAGCGTTTTTTAAAAGGACGCTTCAGTTGTTCAAGCATAAGCCCTCCCTTGTTTATATACTTTGAATATATAAACTTTTATTGCCATCCGATAAAAAAAGCCGAGTAAAAACACTCGGCAATGATTTTTAAGCTTTCTTGTACAGCAGGTTCACGCCGCCAAAGAGGGCGCGCATGTTTGCCTTGAGCGTATCGCTAGACACACCGCGGCCTTCGACTTCGACGTTGTTCGCCTTCAGCACAATGCGGCTTAAGCCACGACCGGCCCACAACTTGTCCTTTTCAGGCACAACGAGCTGGCGGTATTTGACGAGCTCCACCGGCAAGCCAATTTCGCGCATGAGCATAAGGGCGGCCTCGATCGGGCCTTCGGCCGTCACGGACTTCACCAATGATTCGCCATCCTTCTTGAAGTGGAAGATAAAGCGGTTTTCATCGGGAATCACCTCGATGTTGTTGAACACCAGACGGCCGTTCACATTCACAAAGTGTTCGCGGAACACATCCAGCACGCGTTCGGCAGACAGTTCGCCTTCTTTTTCGCTGCAAGCCTTCAGAATCGGCTGCAGTTCGGCGGCTTCGGCAAGAGACATCTTGTAGCCGAACTTCGTGATGATTTCGTACACGGCGGTACGGCCACTCTGGCTTGTAAAGCTGAGCGAATCGTTCTGGTGACGACCGATAATCGAGTAGTCGATGGGGCGGTAGGCGCCCTTCTTCATGTCCTTCGTCTTGGAGGCGCCATCCTGGTGGATGCCGCTACGGTGCACAATCGCTTCGGCACCGATCAGCGGGGCGCGGCTGTAAATACTGATACCCGACCACTGGGAAATCAGGATGGCCGTTTCGTAAATGCGCTCCATGTGCAGGCCCGTATTCACGCCGGAATTATGCAGCGCGACTGCGACTTCGTAGAAGTTCGTGTTGCCACAACGTTCACCGAGACCATTCAGGGCAACTTCCAGCTGGGTCGCACCCACGAAGAAACTTTCGACGGTCGCAGCCGTTGCCATACCCAAGTCGTTGTGGCAGTGGACTGAAATCGTGATATTCTTCGGCAGGGCTTCGTACACCTGCTTGATTTGATTCACGTACAGGAACGGACGATAACGTTCGACCGTATTCGGCAGGTTGATGGTCGTCGCGCCGGCTTCGACCACGGCCTTCAGCACGTCAATCACGAAATCCATGTTTTCGAGGCAGTCACCGAAATGTTCGGCGCTGAATTCCACATCGCCCTTGTCACCCACGAGCGATTTTGCAAACTTCACACAATGAACGGCCTTCTCCTTCACCTGTTCCGGAGTCATGTGCAGCACATGTTCCATGGACAGCGGGCTTGTGGCAAGGAAGGTATGGATACGCGGATGCGGAGCGTACTGCACGGCCTCCCAGCAGCGCTGGATATCGCTTTCCACACAGCGGGCCAAGCCAGAGACCACGATGCGCTTTGCGACTTCGTCGCCTTCTTCGGCCATCTTGGCGGTCAGCTGGGCAAGTTCCTTACACGATTCGAAATCCATTTCGGACGAAGCCGGGAAACCGACTTCGGCACCCTGCACGCCGAGTTTCAAGAGTTGCAGGTACACGTCCTTTTTCTGGGCATTGTTCCAGGGCTTCGGAAGAGCCTGGTTACCGTCACGCAGCGTGACGTCGTAAAAGAAGGGTTGTCTTTCAATCGTGTTCTTATTTTCGCTCATTTTTTATCTCCTTGCCAGTCCAACAAGGCGGCAAGCTCATTTTTCGTCTAAAAAATAGAAATTTGACTCAAAAACGAAAGCCCGCGTCCTTATTGGAGCGGGCCTTATGGTTTAAATCCTTGGGTTAAAACTCTTAAATCGTCTTGAACCTATACTTAAAAACCGGCGCACGCCCCAGTGGCGTTTCCTAGTAGGTTAATAAGTCGTAGATTCTTCATCATCATGCCCATAATGTAATAAAACACAAACCTCTTGGCAAGAGTACCGTGAGCCACAAGCGACTCATCTTAATGAGTCGTGGTGGCGAGAGCACGAGCCAGTGGGAAGAACCGGCTTATTTGCAGCTTGTGCGGTCATGTTTGGCAAGAGCTGTTTTACGCAGCTCCATTAAACCAAAAACAAAGCAAAAGCCAGCAGCACAAAGACTACACCGCTAAACCAGTTTAAATTGCGATTTGCCTTGGGGCTATTAAGCAAGAACTTCTTAACGGCACCCGCCAAAATAGCAACCGTTCCAAAAACAATCAAAGTAGCCACAATAAATTCGGCCCCCAAAATAGCGGTCTGTAAACTCGGGTGAATCGGACTATCCATCTTGACTGCCGGAGGAATAAAAGACAGCATAAACAGAACCGCTTTCGGGTTCGTGAGATTCATGACGACACCACGCAGGTAAAGTTTGCGCCCCGAATGTTCCGTTTTTCCCTCCTCGCCAAGCTCTGTCGAAGATGGCTGTACCGTTCCAACGCGAACTTGAAAGCTTCTATACGCCAAATACAGCAAATACGCCGCTCCCAAGCACTGCATTACAAAAAAGGCCTTCGGGCTCGCAGCAATCAACGCAGAAACGCCCGCAACCAAAAGACACGTCTGCACAACGACACCTGTACAAAGCCCCAGAATTACACAAAAACCAGCACGAGCGCCATGCGTTGCGCTCTGCGCTAGCACAAACAAATTATCGGGTCCAGGAGCAATTCCCACCACCAAGGCAGCAATAAAGAATTCAAGCATAGAAAACAGACGGCAGGAAGTAGACTACTAAAAGCAATGTTCTACAATTTTTCTAAGAAGCTATCCACATCTAGTTCGTCGAGGTCTTTCTGCAAATCGGCGAGGACATCATCCGAAATCACCGTCGGAGAAACCGGTTGCGAGCTTTCATCATTTGCAGACAAGGCTCCCGCTATACGTTCTGCGGCAGCATCAAATTCTGACGGAGCAGAACCCTCGCGCGGGCTCGGCAATTTTTCGCCCTTTTCGGCAGAACGTTCTTCGGCCAAAGCCTCCGAAGCATCCACCATTTTCTTGAGAGCCTCGGCAACCGCACCCATGGCACCGCCATTGTTTACAACAGCATCAATGGCTCGGCTGAGTTTTTTACGGAGGCCCGCAAATTCTTCACGATCCA
The DNA here is from genome assembly GCA_902761355.1 of Fibrobacter succinogenes. Classification (GTDB taxonomy): domain Bacteria; phylum Fibrobacterota; class Fibrobacteria; order Fibrobacterales; family Fibrobacteraceae; genus Fibrobacter; species Fibrobacter succinogenes_M. Next base: position 10,831 of record CACWJY010000029.1, read on the forward strand.
ATTCGGCAATCTCGCCATGATAATACATCAAGGGAGTCTTGCAGCGGGCGCAGCAAAACACCATCATGTTGGCGCCATCTCCTTGAATCTGGGCGTCAAAGGATGTACCACAATGCGGGCAGTCAATATGGAATTCACTCATACCCTATAATTTAGAAAAATCGGGTAAATTAGGAAACCTTGCAAATGCCAAAAAACAAACAAAAAATTATTTTTAAAAGAAAGATTTAACAAACAATTCTGTATTTATAAATTTCAAACACCTATGCTTTGCCAGTGGCTTTATCATTTAACCAACATTGACCTTTTTGACGGCCGTCTGTTCCGTGCAGGCACCGCCGCCATGCTCTCCATCATCTTAGTCATGTGCCTGATGCCAGTCTACATTCGCAAACTCCAGAGCCTTGACGCCACCTCCGACTTCGATAAAGACGGAAAATCCAAGTCGCCCCCGATTATGGGAGGCCTTCTCCTGGTGATTGTGGTAGAAATCGTGTCGCTCCTAGTGTGCAAGATGAACGGCTACACCATTTCGACACTGATTGTGCTTGCAGCCTTCTCCGCCGTGGGCGCCATCGACGACATTGCCAAAGTCAAGGCAAAGCGCCTAATCAAGCTTGGCAAACTCAAGGCCGCCGACTACATGGACAAGGCCGACGGTATTTCGAGCAGCCTCCGTCTATTCCTTTATTTCTTGTTTAGTCTCGTTGTCGCCATTTTCTGCTACAAGTTCATTCCCGAACTCAAGGGCGACCTGACAATCCCCTTCTGCCCCATCGATGTATTCCAGATACACCTCCCTAACTGGATTTTCGTAGGATTCATGACGTTTGTGATTGCCGCCTCCGCTAACGGAACCAACTTTACCGATGGTCTCGACAGCCTTGTTTCTGTGCCTATTCTTTCCAGCATGATTTTCGTGGGACTCGTAGCCTACGTGAGCGGCAACTTTATCTTTAGCCAGTACCTGAGCGTCCCGTACCTGCCCGGCTGCGATGAACTTTTCCCGCTCGCCATGTCGATTGCAGGCGCATTGCTCGCCTATCTGTGGTTCAACAGCCCTCCGGCCGAAATCTACATGGGCGACGCCGGCTCCGTGGGCTTTGGTGCAGCCATCGGCATTATGTTCATTCTGGTACAGGCAGGGCTTTTCCTCCCCATCGTCTGCATCATCATCATCGCCGAAGCCTGCTCCGTGTTGCTCCAGATTAGCTGGTTTAAGTTCACCAAGAAAACCACCGGCGAAGGCAAGCGCATTTTCCTTTGCGCTCCGCTCCACCACCACTACCAAAAGAAGTGGGAAGGTCGTTTTCCGAGCAAGCCGCTCATGAATTCCAAGATCGTGTGGCGCATGCACCTGATTAGCATTTTTGCCCTTATCGTGAGCATGGTGATTTTCTTCGGCATTAGGTAAAACATGGACATTATCGAAACTTTGAATGCAGCAGGTCAGCAAGAGCTGATTGCTAAGTTGGAATCTTTGAGCGGTGATGCCCGCAAGAATCTGGAACGCGACATCGCAAGTCAGGACTGGGAAGAGCTGAAGGCCCTTTACACCGAAAAGTCCACCGCCTCTCTCGAAGACAACGTGTCGAGCGACTTGAAGCCCATGCCGTTCAAGATTGCAATCGACGATCTGCGCTATGATTTCTGGAAAGAAACAGGCGAAATTCTTCTCGGCAAAGGCCAGGTCGCCGCATTCCTCGTAGCAGGTGGCCAAGGTTCCCGTCTCGGTTTTGACGGTCCTAAGGGCATGTTCGATATCGGTCTTCCGAGCCACAAGAGTCTGTTCCAGTTGCAAGCAGAACGCTTGCAGAACTTGGCCGCCCAAGTAGGTCATGCGATTCCGTGGTGCATCATGACGAGCGGTTACGCCCGCGAAAACATTCGATTCTTTGAACAGGGCACCATTTGCGCGCTCGACCCGAACGGAAAGGCCATCGTAGACGAAAACAACCGTTTGGCTCTCGTTCCCGATGGAAACGGCGGCTGCTTCCGAGCCCTCGCCCAGAGCGGCACCCTCGCCTGGTTAATCGAAAAAGGCGTTCGCTACGTATTCCTTTACAGCGTCGACAACGCGCTTTGCCGTATTTGCGATCCGGCTTTCATCGGTGCACTCGCCAGCGAAGGCCGCAGCATGTCGGCCTCAAAAGTAGTTCCCAAGGCCGGCCCGAACGAAAAAGTGGGCATATTCGCCTTGCAAAACGGCAAGCCTGGTGTGGTCGAATACAGCGACCTTCCGGAACAGTACCGCGACATGACGAACGCTGACGGAAGCCTTACTTTTGACGGCGGAAACATCGCCATTCACTTGTTCAAGCTTGAGGGTCTGCGCAAGTTGCAGACGAGCAAGCTCCCGTGGCACACCGCCCGCAAGACCGTTTGCGGTATCGAAAAATGCTGGAAGTTCGAACAGTTCCTGTTCGATGCTTTTCCGCAGCTAGGTTCGATGTTGCCGTTCGGCGTTATCCGCGAAGAAGAATTTTCGCCGGTCAAGAACGCCGAAGGAAATGATTCACCGAAGACTGCACGTACCATGATCGGTCGCCTTCACCGCGAATGGCTCCGTAAGGCCCACGTCGAAGTGAAACCGGGCAAGCTTTATGAAGTATCACCCACGCTGAGCTATGCCGGCGAAGGACTCAGCCGCCGCGTATTTGAACGTGAACTCGGAAGAAATATTTTAGAATTCGATGAAGACTAAAATTGCCACACGGATTGGATTTTGCTAACGCAAAATTATCTTGATCATAAAAAGTTCAGACAAAAAAAGCTATGAACAATTACAAATACAAAATCTATAAGATTCTTGTTCATAGTTTACTTCGGGTGCCGGATGTTTTCTATTCGGCACTTTTTGCGGTTGCTTTTCCAGTCTACAAGGCACTCCATACCAAGCGGGCGTACGGCCGCACAGTAAAGCACCTCAAAAATGCGAAGGCCTATTTGAAAACAAGCACTACGGCCCGCGACGTTTTCAAGGGAATCTTCTGGAACGCGCTGGATTCGTACCGTGGACTCGCCCGCTTCAAAAGTGTCGAAAGCCGAATCGTCTACGAGAACGAAGAAATCATCCGTGATGCAATCGTGGAATGTGCCAAGAACGGCAAGCCCATTGCTGGCATCAGCATCCATCAAGGCGCATTCGAGCTGCTGCATCGGGCTCTTTGCCGCTACAGCGAACACGTACATCTGATTACCGATTCCGTTGGCGACGAAGCCTTCCGCGAAGTCCTCAAGAATCTCCGCAGCGACCCGCACCTCACCGAATACCACCCCGATGAAACAGGAAAACTTCTCCATGACCTGTTCCACACCAAAGGAATTCTCGCGATGGTATTCGACCAAGGCAAGAACACCAAGGGCAACGCCGTCGAACTCTTCGGACAAAAGAGTACACTGTACCTACGCCTTCCGCAAAAGGTGAATGAGATGGGGGCAGGCATCGTCCTCTTCCGCACATGGACCGAATACGCCCCCCAAAAGCGCATCGTAATCCGCTTCGAAAAATACTATCCGCCTCAATTCGACAAAACGCACGTAGACCACAAATTGCAAAAAGACGAGCACAGTGCACTCGTCTCAAGTATCGCAAAAGAAATTGAATCGTGGATTTCTGAGCATCCCAACCAATGGAGCTGGAACTATCACGGAAATTTTAAGGTCTAATTTCCTAGCAAAGAATCTTTAAACCGCTGAAAAGGCGATTTTTCTTCATCGCTACGGACCATAACAACAACCTTAGATGTCGCGTAATTATCCGTAAAGTTTATAATCTGTCCGCGTTCTTCTGTGACCGAGAGCGCCGCTAGACCTAAGTCAGCCTTTCCTGAGCGCACAGACTCAATAATATCATCGAATTCCATATCGATAATTTCTAGGGGGCGTTCCAAATAATTGGCGACATAGCGGGCAATCTCAATATCAATCCCAACAACCCCCCTTTTTTGACAGCGGAATTCAAACGGCGGGAATTCAGCATTCGTGGCAACCTTCAGGGCAGGTCCGCTCACGGAATCTTGCGGAATATGGTATTGAGTTAATCCACCAACATAAGAATCAAAAATGGAATCGTAAACACCCATCGCGCGCATCTGAATTAAAGCAATATTGACTGAATCAAGCAAGCCCCAGTTCTCTTTTGCAACAACACCCGCATAGGATTCTTCTTTAAAGGTTTCGTTCAATATCCTTAAAAACGGATTCTTATCGGCAAAAACCTTGGCAGGAACATCATCACTCAGAACAGCATCGATTTTTCCTTGAAGCAGGGCATCCACCGTTTCTGCCAAGGTAGGATATTTTTCCACATAGATTTTAGCCGTATCGCCACCGAAATCAGCTGCATAAATTTCGGCGGTCGTGCCCTCAATGACCCCAACCTTTTTATTTGCGAGATCATTAATCGAAAACACCCTGTTTGCGGGGATTTCGTTTTTTACACAACCTGCAAAAGCCATCAATGCAAATAGAGCTGTAAAAACCCTCAAACGACTCATATTTACAAAAACCTCATCATTTTATTACAATATAAGAAAAAGCAAGAAATAATCAAATGCAAAAAAACATAATATCTATGGATTTTACATCAAAATTACCTATTTTTGAACCATGTCGCTCAATCAAGAAGAAGAATTCCAGCTACAGTGGATAAATAACCACCATATGGAAGACAAAGACGCGCAAATGCAGAAAGAGGCCGAATCGGCCGCCGCCGCACGCCCAACGCGCGCCCCGCGTGGGCGTAAAATGCGCCGCAACCCAAGCGCATGGGAACTCCCCGTACCCGAAGACGAAATCGACCTGCACGGCATGACCTCGGACGAAGCCGCAGAAGCAGTGGAGCGGCGCATTGATGACCTGATGATTGCGGGCCTCAAGGTGCTTAGAGTCATCCACGGCGGCGGGAACCCCAGCTACGGCAACGTCAAGCGCATTATCGACCGCAAGGTACGTTCCGAATGGAGCAACCGCATCCAGCTGTACAAAGTCGAACCCGACAACGCCGGTTCGAGCATCATGATCCTCGGGAAACCGCACCCAGTCCCGGCAAAAAGCTCAAGAAAACCAATTAAAAAATAAAAATTCGACTTTTTTCACTTTTTTGTCCTCTTCCCCTTTAAATTCTTTCCATTTTTTTCTATTATTGGACCACCGAACCGGAATATAGCTCAGCCTGGTAGAGCGCTTGCTTCGGGAGCAAGAGGTCGTGAGTTCGAATCTCGCTATTCCATAGCAAATAGAGCGAGATGAAGAACTCACGAAGTGAGTTCGACTAAATCACGCCATGAGCGAAGCGAATTATGCGTGATTTAGAGATTTTGGCGCAAGCCAAAACCCGAAGGGCAAAGCCTGAAACGAAGTGAAGGCTTTGTCTAATCTCGCTATTCCGATACGCCGAAGGCGTCACTCTCGCTATACCGGCACAAAAGTCTTAATTTTGTTCAATTCCTCGGCGATTTCGATTTTAAGATTACGAATGTCAATATCATCTTGCAAAGAGATGAAGTAATCGTCAGAAACGCCAAAGAATTTTGCAAGCCTCAGAGACGTGTCAACCGTAATCCGCCTGCGATCGTGAAGAATGTCCTGAATTCTTGAAACAGGGACATTGATTGCCTGGGCGACTTTGTAAGCAGACAAACCCATAGGCGTAAAAAACTCTTCGTTCAGGATTTCTCCAATAGTAGGTGTTTCAATATGTTTGCTCATGGCCTGCTCCTAGTGGTAGTCAACAATCTCTACGTTATAAAAGCGTCCTTCGTTCACCGAAAAACAAATACGCCACTGATCGTTTATGCGTATAGAGTATTGTCCTTCTCTGTCTCCATGCAAAGCCTCTAAATGATTGTTCGGAGGTATCCGCAAATCGTTCAAATTTTTGGCGATGTCTATCATCATGAGTTTTCTTAGGGCCACCTTTTGGATTGTATTTGGCAACCGTCTTGAAAACTCCTGATTATAGACGAGTTCCGTTTCTCTGTCCGCAAAACTTTGTATCATCCAATATACCTATTTTATGTGTATATGTCAAGTGGGTAGAAGACATTTATAAAGCCCTCTATTACTATACACGCTCTTTTGAGGCGTTTGAATACCAATTTTTTGAAAATTTATTTCTTTTTACAGGAAGTCAAACGCTACGCCGAAAGTGTCTTCAGCAATTCTTTCTTGGTTGCACCTAACGCGAAGAACATCTTGATCATCAGTTCAAGGGAAACGCTGGAGTCCGCATGTTCCACTTTGGCGTAACGAGACTGGCTCGTTTTCGCGATAATTGCGGCAGAGACTTGAGTTTCACCAAGAGACTTCCGCTTGGCAACCAACGCCTTAGCCAAAGCGACCTTCATTTCAACAATCGCCATTTCAGCGGGACTCAACCCCAAAAACTCGTCGACATCCCCGACTTTCCATCCCTTCTTCTGCAGTCTTTCTTTCTTCAACTTATCCATAAACTAATCCTCCGCATCATAAGATTTCAATCGTTGACGACACAAGTCTAGAACCTCATCAGGCGTTTTGTTCGTTTTCTTTTCAGTCCATAGAATCACGACTATAGCGTCCGCATCAATCCGATAAAATAATCTCCATATCTTATTTTCATCTCGAATGCGAAGTTCATGACAATGAATTCCAATTGACGGCATCGGGCGACTCTGTGGAAGTGACAGATTCATTCCCGATTGCAACATTCGTAACAGATATCCGGTTTCAATCCTCGCTTTTTGAGATAACGGTGGTGTCTGCGGCTGTTCATGCAGCCAAACCAATGGTTTATGACTCGGACTCACAAAATATATATCAGATTTGACATAAAGTCAAGGGCTAAGGTGAATTTTTGCACCCCCTATTACTATACACGCTTTTTTCAGGCGATTTATTACCAATTTGCAGGTAAAATGATTTTAACGGGACAAAAAAACACCCGTCCGAGACAGGTGTTGAATCGATTACAAAATTAAATTCTATGCCGTATTTTAGTCCTTTAGACAACGAATAGAGAATCCGTAGTACTTGTCGCTGGGGGACAAGCTCGCCATCTCGCTGTAAATCAATCTCATGCTGTACGCGTAGTCGTTATTGTACTCAGTAGAACTCCAGAAGGACGTACCAACGCCTTCTTCGTCGAACCCAAAGAGTTCCCTGTTGCCAGCAGGCAGTGCGGAAAAACTGTAGATGTCCGTGCCGTTGCCATTACTATACCAACCCGTCTGTGACTTGAGCCATCTACCTGCCTTTAACGAGCCGCCCACAGTAGTAAACAGGACATTCCATTCGTCATCATTAGGCAGGTGCCACCCCTCTGGACAAATACCCTGAACTGTGCCCGTAAGGCCACATTCCTCGTGGTAGCCGCAGTCCAGCGGGTTCGCGACACCGTTCGCGAGTTTTACAGAATCAATGGCCGCAGCCCATGAGTACAGGCGACCATATTTATCACAGTATTCAGGGGAATTGTTATAGCACCAACTATTTCCCTTTAAACTCGGCGTTTCGTAGTTATCAGCATAGTTGAGATTTTCCGCCATCCATATCTGACCACCAATAGTCACGGTCTTGTAGACCAGACCATCACGATTATCCGTTAAAGTCTTTTTCGCAGCATCGTATACACTACCAGCTAGAGACGAACCAAAATCCGCTTCCGAGCTAGAGCAAACCGCATCTTCGGCAGAGCTTGATAATTCTTCAGCCTTTTCGCTACTACTCTGAGTAACATTTTCAAAAGATCCATTGTTTACCGACGTAGACGAAGAGTCATCGCCGCAAGCAGCAAAGAAAAGAACAGCAGATAATGCAACGCCTAGAATAAAAGTTTTTCTATTCATAAAGTCCACCTTAATTGATTAAAATATAGATAAAGATGACATCGACATTCGAAATCTCAAAATAGAGATTGCCTCGGAACTGGACAAAATCAAAACCTTCGAACCCGTGTGAATTTTCGCCGAGGGGGACCCCTCCCCCTCCTAAAAATAATCGCAATTTTGCAATCAGTTGATTGCACGCACCAGCCATTTCTTGTTTTATCTTTTGCCAAAAATTAAGGAAATTGCGAAAAATGACAAGGCCGTCCACTTCACAACATTTACACCACAGACACTTTACAAACGAAACTAATTGTTGTATATTTAGAGGTATGAGTACCGTGGTAACAAACATACGAATCGACAAAGAGCTTAAGGCTCAGGCAACCGAACTATTCAACGACTTGGGTTTGACACTTTCCCAAGCGTTTACGGTATTCCTGAAGCAAGCCATTCTGCACCACGGCCTGCCTTTTGCCGTTACAAGACCTCCGTCCAAAGAACTCCTCGAAGCCATCAAGGAAGGCGAAGAACTCGCCCACGATCCTAATGCAAAAACTTATGCTTCGTTCGATGAACTGCTTGAGGAACTGGACATAAAAAAATGAGTTCTAAAGACGGATTCAAGTATAATTTACGGATTACAAGCCGCTTCAAGAAGCACCTTAAACAAATTGCCAAAAGAAACATAGACAACGTCACAAAGATTAACAATGTTGTCAATTCTCTGCAAAAAGGGGAAACTCTTGAAGCTCGATTTAAAGACCATGCTTTAGTCGGAAAATGGAACGGCCATAGGGAATGCCACATTCTTCCCGATCTTTTGTTAATCTACAAAATCGAAGAAAACATTCTTATTCTAGAGCTTGTAGACACCGGCTCTCACGCCGATTTATTCGGGAAATAATTACCTAACGCACCGTACAGAAAAGCCGAAGTTCTTGGGTTTGGACATGTAGCCAAACGCCATGGACTTGCTGGTGAGATACCACACGCGGGCAGAGCCGGGAGCAACGCCTTCGGAGGAATCATCGCTACTCCAGAAGAAGGCGAACTTGGCGGTGTTGCCGTAGGTTTCGTCGTCGAAACGGTTGCCGGCAGGCATGGCCGAAAACTTGAGAGTATCGTTGCCGTTGGTATCGCCCGACCAGCCGTAATCTGCTTTGATCAAGTAGCCCGCGTTAAAGTCGGCACCAGCCACAGTCCAGAGGCTTTCGAAGTCGGCGTGCGTGGGCAAGCGGAACCCGGCGGGGCATGCCTTCTTGGCTGCATTCCAAGTGTAAAGCCTGCCATAAACCATACATTGGTCATCTTCGTCCTTGTAGCAAAAACTCCCCTCAATTTTGTAATTCAGGTTGTCGCCCAGCCATTCAAGGCCGGCAATTTTGACCGTGCGGTACGTCTGCTTGTCGCGCGGATCCTTGAATTCGTTTTTCTTTTTGGACTTGGGCGCCGCAAAAGCAAAAGCGCAAGCAACAAACAAACCAACAAAAATAATAATCCATTTATTCATAAAATTCCTCTACAGACAGCATCATTGTTTCTGCAAGACACCCCATCGGCGTTCAGGATTAGGGCAATGATCTTCGTGACCGTCGGGCCATACCCACACTTCATCTTCGAAGGGGCATGCATCGCATTTGCCCCCAACAGGACAAAGCGACATACCCTTTTCAAAAAAAAGACTTCCCTCGTTTTTTACCTTTGAAGAACGAAGTTTTCCCGAATGAAATTCATATCGCAGCTTTTCAAGCAAAGGTTCCTTAACCTCAAAACGATCCCGAAACGTTCGTGACACACCTTCTAAAAGCACCACCGGATTCCACTTAATACGGTGAATGCCAGCATCTTCCGCAAACAGCAAAATGTTCTTCGCCCATTCCAGGGCAGACTTTTCATCCGATACATTTTCGCCATGCAGCGTTACCTGCAACGAGACCGTCGAAACCCTAGCCCCCGTCTTTTGCAAATCATGTCGACATTCAAGCAGTCTCCGAACATTAGCACACCAATATTCAAAATCTATTCCTCCCCCCTCACTCGAAAGTAAACTCACCTTGATATCGCTGCAGGCTTCGAGTAATTCCTTTAAGTACGCCTCACTCCCCCACACACCAGGAAAGCTCCCGTTGGTCGTAATGTTCATCGGGATTCCCAGCGTCCGGCAAAATTGCAAGAGGTCACTAAATTTCGAATAAAGTAAAGGTTCCCCCATTGTCGAGGGAATCACTTCTTGAAGAACTCGTCGACCTTGTTCGTCACATTTCGACGCATACCTTTCAACAGCCGCTTTCGCCACATCAAAAGGCATTTCGCCGTAACATGTCGCATGCGCCCGCTGATTCAAAAAACACAGGGGGCAATGCAAGTTGCACAAATCTGGGTTTGTAAGGAGAGTGATGCGACGCACTCTACCCCTTCTTTTCTCTCAGGTACTTAATCGCCGCAAGCGCTGCTTTTGCACCTTCGCCAACAGCAACAGAGACTTGCAAAATTCCACCGGTACAATCTCCCGCGGCATAAAGTCCGGGAACCGTAGTCTGCAAATTTTCATCGAGCGAAAGCTTTCCTGCATCAAAAGCCGCCCCCGCCTTTAAGGCAAGGTCCGTCGCATTTGCGCTACCCAGGGCCACAAAGAGTCCGTCAAAGTTTTCTTCGGACCCATCTTCGTAATGCACACCCTTAAAATGCGCACCTTGTGGAGTATTTTCGCCAACAAGTCCCTGCAAGTGCCGCTGCTCAATGCGAATGCCTTCGGGGAACTCTGCCGTCAAGGGCGCACCATTGGTGAGAAGCGTAACGCTAGAAACCACCTGCAACAATTCCTGAGCCTCATGAAGAGCATACTCCCCACTCCCAAGCACTGCAACATTTTTCTTGCGATAAAAGAAGGAGTCGCACACCGCACAGTAGCTTACACCATGACCTTCCATTTCGGCCATGCCAGCAATCGGCTGACTTCTACGTGCAGCTCCGGTCGCCATGATGCAGACCTTGCCATGATATTCACCCGCAATTCCCTTCGCCGAGAAATTCGTTCCGTCGAACATCAAATCGATTACTTCGTCTTCGGTAATTTTAGCACCAAGAGCCAAGGCCTGCTGCTTACCCACTTCCAAAAGCTGTTCACCTGTCAGCGGTTTTTCTAGACCATAATAGTTCTGAATCAGGTGCGCCTTTGAAAGAGCACCGCCATCCTTGCCCACTAGTTGCACGTCTAGCCCGGCGCGCAAGCCATAGAGTGCGGCAGAAATTCCAGCAGGTCCATATCCTAGAATGAGTATATCTGACATAAAAACCTCTTTGTATTTCAATTTATACATTTAATAAGATACAAATTATTTATTTTAACTAAGGTTGTTTTGGGAGATTTGCCAAAAGGATAACAATGCAAAGATATACACCGCGCGATATGTTTGTCGAAGCCGGCTACGGCCCGAGTTTTGCAGCTCAACTTATACAAAATGCCTATAGCAAGCTGTTTGAAGGCGACCCCATCAACGAAAGAGTCTGCTTTGACGCTTCTGAAGACATGAGCTATATCATCGACATTGGCCATGACGACATCCGCTCCGAGGGCATGAGTTACGGGATGTATATCACTGCACTTACTGGCCACGAACGTCAATTCGACAAACTGTGGAATTTTTCGAAGCGATACCTGCGCAACGACGATGGTCCGCACGTAGGCTACTTTGCCTGGCAGGTTTCTACAACAGACTTTAGCAAGATGGATCCGGGTGCAGCTCCTGACGGTGAAGAATATTTTGCCATGGCGCTCCTGATTGCCGCCGAGAAATTCAATCGTCCGGACCTAAGAGACGAAGCCATCGGTCTTATCAACTGGCTTAGAAATAAGCCGAACAACGGAATCGTCGGCCCCATCATTGACCCCGAAAACAACCTTGTCAAGTTCTCCCCTGTGCTCGGCAACGACTTTACCGACCCGAGCTACAACACAATCGCTTTCTACCGAGCCTTTGCCGAGGCAACTGGCGACGAGAGATGGCTAACGACTGCAGACAAGAGCCTCGAATACTTGCAAAAAGCAGCACACCCCGAAACAGGCCTCTGCAGCGAATATTCCGAATATGACGGAACCCCCAGGGCAACGCCCTGGTACCCCGAAAGCAACTGCTTTAGTGGAGATGCCTGGCGTGTCGCCATGAACCTGAGCCTCGACTACGCCTTATTCCACGGACACGAATGCGAAAAGAATATCTGCGAAAGACTGCTGTTCTTCTTTGAAAGCCGTCGTCCCTACCTCGCCGACTATTCTGTTGACGGAGGTAACTTTCCTCGCCCCGGCCGTAACGCAACGCCCGGCGTAATCGCAATGAATGCAGCAGCCACCCAGGTTCTCCCCGAAGGCGATCCGCTGATCAAGCCGTTCGTCAAGGACCTTGCGGCACTTTCAGTCCCCTACCGTTTCTGGCGTTACTATGACGGGATGCTTTACCTGATTGGTCTTCTGGCTACAGCAGGAAAGATTCGTTTTTAGTTTACATCGGTTGGAGTTTTTGGGAATAAAAAAAGGAATAGAAGATGAACAAATTAAACAATCTGATGCGGCCCACAATTATCGCCGGGAGCCTCGTAGCAGCAATGTTCTTTGGGGCATGTGGCGATGACATCCGCACCGAAGAATACCCGAGCGGAAAGATTCGAATCCAGTCCACCTATGTCAAGGACAAGAAGGAAGGCCCCGAAAAGGAATTCTACGAAAACGGCAACGTCAAGCGCGAGGCAAACTACGTGAACGACCGCCGCGAAGGAATCGTCAAGGAATACTACGAAGACGGAACCGTCGAAGCCGAATACAACTACGCCGATGGATACATCGAGGGACTTGTGACCCGTTACCACAAAAATGGAAAAGTCGCCTCTAAAGCCCAGTACAAGCAGAACAAGCAGATTGAATTCGGCGAATACTTCGACGAGAACGGCGAACCCGCGACAAGCGGCAGCTACAAGGATCCCCGTGACGGATATGCCTACGAATGGATTCGCATTGGTACGCAACTTTGGACCGCCGAAAACATGAACTATGCCACCGCTTCGGGTTCTCTTTGTGCACAGTGCAACCACTGGGGACGTCTCTACAACTTTGAAAACGCAAAGAAAGCCTGCCTCGACGGATTCCACATGCCCTCCAAGGAAGAATGGGAAGTGCTGCTCACCTACGCCGGCACAAGCAAGCCTGTCGGCGTCGTACTCAAGGCCGGTTACGGCTGGGATCCCATCAAGGGCACCAACAATTATGGCAACGGCAAGGATGAACTTGGATTCGGAGCCAAGGCCGGCGGCGGACACTTCGCCAAAAGCGATGTACCCCTCAAAGAACGCAAGCTCGAAGGCGCTGGCCAGAAAGCATATTTCTGGACAGCCGAAGGAGAAGTTCTCGTGTTCTTCCACGACAAGGATATCGCAAAGTTCGAGAAATTCAATCCCGAACACGGCGCCAGTCTACGTTGTTTGAAAGACTAGCCCGTATGCATCGATTTGTATACAGAAAAACTCCTCGGCTTGACCGAGGAGTTTTTCATAGGATTCTGTTGAGTTTAGCCGATTAGGTTGTATACTCGGCGTTGATCTTAACGTAGTCGTAGCTCAAGTCGCAAGTGAATGCACTTGCGCTAGCATGGCCGATATTCAACACGAGCGTTACTTTGTATTCACGCTGACGGACTACCGCATGCAGAGCCTTCGTCTGTTCTTCATTGAGTTGCACCGGGCGGCCGTTAGACAGCACCTGCACATCACCGAAGAAAAGGTCCGTATGTTCGGCGACCATGTTGCAGCCACTCGAACCAGCACTGCTCAAAATGCGGCCCCAGTTCGGATCTTCGCCGAACATAGCGCACTTGGCCAAGTTAGACGTACCAATGAATCGGGCCATGCGCAAAGCCTCTTCGTGGCTTTCGGCCTTTTCAATGCAAAGTTCAATCAACTTTGTTGCACCTTCACCGTCGCGCACGATATCCTTTGCGAGTTCCTTCATCACGAGCATCAAGGCCGCACGGAATTCACCCTGTTCGGTGAGCGTCAGGTCTTCGTACTTAAGACCGCTCATGCCGTTAGCCAAGAGAATGCAAGTATCGTTGGTGCTTGTGTCACCATCGACCGTAATCGCATTGAAGGAATCAGCGATATCGGCACGGAATTCAGCAAAGAAATCAATCGGAAGTGCCAGGTCAGTCGTAATAAAGGCAAGCATCGTGGCCATGTTCGGATGAATCATGCCCGAACCCTTGCAGGCACCACCAATCGTCACCACGCCCTTTTCGGTCTGAATTTCGACGGCATGGCTCTTGAGCGCAAGGTCGGTCGTCAAAATAGCGCGGCCAAATTCTTCGGAAGCATCGGCACGGAGCTTTTCCACGAGTTTCGGAATACCGGCTTCAATCTTGTCCATCGGCATCAGGTGGCCTATCACACCGGTACTGCAAACAAGCACACTCTTCGGGGTAAGCTTCAAGGCTTCTTCGGTAAGGACAGCCATGCGTTCTGCATCGCGGAGACCCTGTTCGCCCGTACAAGCATTAGCATTACCGCTGTTCACCACCACAGCAGAAGCAAAGTGGGCATGTTCAAGAGCAGCTTTATCATAAAGCACCGGAGCGGCCTTCACCTTGTTCGTTGTAAACACGGCAAAGCAGCGAGCAGCCTTTTCACTCTTCAAAAGAGCCATATCAGCATTGCCGCTGGCCTTGATACCTGCACAAATTCCAGACGCGGTGAACCCCTTCGGGGAGCAGACGCCGCCTTTTTCCAAAACAGTGTACATAGAATCTCCTATTGTTTTCTACCTCATAAATTATAGCAAAAAAGCGCCAATGTTGAACACTACCCGCTTCTGCCCTGCAAAAAAATTCTAATTTAAGGTCATGGCTAAAACACCCTGTACTAAAGAAACTTACGACAAGCTGGTTGAACGTTACACCTTCCTCAAAAAGATTGAACGTCCCCGCGTTGTCGATGAAATGGAAGAAGCCCGCAAACAAGGCGACCTGAGCGAAAACGCCGAATACCATGCCGCCAAAGAAATGCTGGCTCATATTGACCTGGAAATTCCCAAACTGGAAGACCAGATTTCCAATGCAATTATCGTTGAATTTGACGCTAACTCCGACACCGTCCGCTTTGGCGCCACCGTCACCGCTAAAAACCTTGCGACCAAGAAAGAAGTGGTCTATCAGCTGGTGAGCCCCGAAGGCGTCGATCCTATGAACGGCAAAATCAGCTTCAAGAGCCCCATGGGTTCCGCATTCATGGGCAAGAAGAAGGGCGATATCGTCGAAGTCGTGACCCCCAAGGGCAAGAACCGTTTCGAAATCGTTGACTTTAAGTAAGCTATGATTATAGCCCTTATCGGCAAAGACCAGTTTTCCAAAGACCAGCAGATAGACAAGTTCCTATCTGACAGTCTTGGAGACCGCAAGGATGATCCGCTTGCAAAGCAGATTGTCTATGCTACTGATACCAATATTCCATCGGTAGCCGGTCTTATCATGGAAAGTTGCGGTGCCGTTTCGATGTTTGCACCGGAACAGGCCGTAGTTGTCCGCAAAGCCGACGCCATGAAAGCCGATGAGACCAAGGCTCTCGCCCGCTGGCTCAAGGATGCTCCCGACTGCAAATTGCTGCTGGATTTTGACGAGCTCCGTGCTACTACGGAACTCTACAAGATTCTTCAAAAAATCGGCAAGATCGAAAAATTTGAAGAACCTAAGCAGTACAAGATGCAAGAATGGATTGCATCGAACATCCCTGCCCACTTCGGAAAGCCGATTGAACCGGGCGCAAGCCAGTACCTGGCCGATGCACTCGGCACCAACACCAAGCTTGTATGCGAAGAAGTTGAAAAGGTCCTTACCTATAAGCCTGACACGCCCAAAATCACGCTTGAATTAGTCAAGATGCTGGTCATGCCACAGCGAGAGATTCCCCCATACGAGATTCTGAACTTTTTCGGAATGCGTGATTCTGTCGGCTATACCCGCAAGCTGCACGAAATTCTTTACGGTGGTGGCGATGCCATCCGCATCGTAAACGCTCTTTACGGTCACGCCGTCGATTTACTCAACTACTTGTCACTGACAAGCGAAAAGCACATGGGCTCCGAAGAAGCAGCCCAGACTCTCGGCAAAAACTACTTTATGTTCTGCAAACAAGGAAATGCCGCCGAATGTTGCCGTCGCTGGGGCAAGCCTCTCCTTTGCCGCGTCATTCGCCGCCTTGCCGACCTCAACTACGAATTCAAAAGCAGCAGCTGGACCGTAACCAGCCAAGAACTCGCCCTCGCCGCTCTCGTGGTAAGGTAATTGGCTGAACTTAGGTAAGCAGCAAAAAAACAAACTTACAGAATTACACTCTAAACAAAAACCCCGAAGCAACATGTATTGCTCCGGGGAAATTTCTTTTTAAACAAGACCTAAACTAGTTCCAGTCTTCAACGCTTTCTGCAGGAGCTGGAGCGGCAGGAGCGGCAGCCGGTTCTGCAGCAGGGGCAGATTGCTGCGGAGCAGCAGGCTGGGCGGCAGGAGCCGTTTCGACAACAGGTTCTTCTGCCGGAGCTTCTTCTTCAGCAGGAGCGGCAGGAGCAGCAGCCGGTTCAACCTTCTTGGCTTCCGGTGCACCACCCACTTCGGCAGAGGGTTCAGAAAGTTCGATATCGCCGATATAGTTGCGGATAATACGCGGCGTCACAAAGATAATCAGGTCCTTCTTGGTAACGGCCTTACGGCTGTACTTAAAGAGGTTACCCAGCAGCGGAATATCCTTGAGGAACGGAATACCGGATTCACTTTCGGTATTTTCGTTGCGAGTCAGACCGCCAATGACGACCGTTTCACCATCAGCCACCACGACCTTGGTCTTGGCTTCTTGAGTACTGATAACCACCTGGCCCTTTTCATCGTAACCGTAGGAGTTGTTTTCAGGATGGAGGTCAAGCAAGATGCGGTTATCACCGGAAACATGCGGAGTCACCGTCAGCTTGATACCAGTTTCGACCAACTGCGTCGAGGATTCACCACTATCATCAATCACACGGATAGACACCTTGTCACCCATAAATACGAGTGCTTCGGTATTGTCAAGCGTAGACACCTGCGGAGAAGCCAGCACTTCAGTAGAAGCATCACCCATCAAGTTGGTAAGAGCAACCTGAAGGTTATTATCCAATAGGCTTGCGGTAATTGCAGTCGAAGCACCACTTACAGCAGGCGTTGCACCATTGTTCGGGAAAGACTGTATTGCAGCACTTGTACGGGTCGAACCACTGGTGCTTCCGGTCGGAGTACCAGCAACACCCGGAGTAAGGTTGGCAGAGCCCATGCGAGCCGTCCAGTCAACGCCCAATTCACGAGCGCGTTCACTGTTGACCACAACGAGCTTAGCCGTAATCATGATCTGCTGCGTTTCGACGTCCAATTCCTGAAGAGCGTTGCTCATCTGCTCAATCTTGGTATCGGTATCGTAAACAATGATGGAATTCGTACGTTCAACCGTCGTAATGCGGCCACGGCTAGACTTCATGCTTTCAAGAACCTTTATCAGTTCTTCGGCCTTGGCATGGTGAACCTGGAAATTGCGACGTACAAGCGGAGCATTCTGTTCTGCCTGGGCTTCTTCATCCGCAATCTTTTTCTGCTTGGCCTGATAAGTACTCGACCTCTGAATAGAGATGTACTTGTCTGCAATGACCCAAGTCAGGTCGTTCATATTACAGACAATATCAAGAGTTTCTTGCCAAGTTTTCTTGGTGACTTTCAGGCTAATTTTGCCCTTGACATCAGGAGCAATCAAGATGTCAACACCAGCAATCACGGACACCGAGCGGAACACCGCTTCGAAATCCATATTGACAAAGTTAAAGTCATACAGCTTTTGCTTGCCAGAGGTCGAAACCGAGCCTTCGGCAGGGGCACTCCAAGCAGTCGTAAGACCCGCCACCAAGAGAAGAATAGTCAGAATTTTTGTCATCTTTTTCACTTTTGACCCCCAAATTTATCGGGAAGACCCATGGAGTAGCGACGGCTCACCCCGAATTCCTGAATCAGGAAGAGGACGTCTGTTTGTGTGATTTTTAAGACCTTACCATTAAGAATCTTATCGCCTTCCTTAAGTGTATAAGAAATAGCGGGATTCTTGGATTCTACCAAGATTGCCATCGGCACTTCGGATTCCCAGATAATGCCGACAAGTTCCACCTGGTCAATGTTAATACCTTCTTCCACCAGACCCTTAATTTCGACAAACGGGTCACGGCGGCCAAACGAGCTATACGTCACGCGGTCTTCGTACAAGCTTTCGAGCTGGCTACCACCTTGGGGAGTTGCACCCGCAGCCAATTCATCACCGCGATCCTTATCAACTTGTTTCAGGCGTTCGGCCTGCACCGACGAGAGTTCGTCGTAGAAACCCACAGAACGGCGATTCACATAGCCCACACGATTACCGTACTGAACTTTGCGATAAAGGCCAGTCAAATCCAGGCTGACCAAGCGGTCACCAAACACAAGGCGCTGCAGCACCTGAGCATTTTCATTCGGTGCTGCATAGAATTCGATTTCATCAGCAACCACGATAAGTTCACGAACGACCGGACGCAAATGGAACGTCTGAGAAGCAGAAATAATCTTTTTGCTATCACGATCAAAGCGCTTTACGAAGGTTTCGAAATTAGGCTTTTCGTCTGCGGCCTTCATCCAGTCACGAATAAAGATGCCATTCGGCTGAGCAGACCAGAAAACAAAGCCGTCTTTCTTGATAGCATTTTCGGCAACCTGCAAAACCAAGGCGCCGTCTTGCACCAACATCACCGGATTAACAGCACCCTTAAGCTGGATTTTAAGACCATTGGCACCCCAAGTAACGGACTTGACCAAAGAACCCGCTCCAATCCTAAAAATGGGAGACTTTTGCGGACCGGCAAGGCCCACAGTCAAGGTATTGTTTTTATCGGGGCCCGATATGTTCTGAATTTCGATAGGAGATTCAGCCACCAAACGGAACTGTTCCATGCCAGAACCAATCAAGACTGTCATTTCCTTTAGGTTCGGAAGAAGGGCCGAGATTTTTCCGCCTTCGCTAATAGCCTTATCCAACTGCTTTTGCTGTTCGGCCAACAATTTTTCCTGTTCGCGAGCAGCCTTTTCTGCAGCTTTCTTTTCTTCGGCCAAGCGTTTCTTTTCTTCGAGAGCGGCCTTCTCGGCAGCCTTCTTCTCTTCAAGAGCACGTTTTTCCGCAGCCTTCTTTTCTTCAAGAGCACGCTTTTCGGCAGCCTTTTTCTCTTCGGCTAAACGTTTCTTTTCTTCAGCAGCAGCCTTGGCAGCCGCTTTCTTTTCTTCTGCGGCACGCTTTTCAGCAGCCTTTTTCTCTTCGGCCAAGCGCTTCTTTTCTTCGGCAGCAGCCTTCTGCGCGGCCTTCTTTTCTTCAAGAGCGCGCTTTTCGGCAGCCTTTTTCTCTTCGGCTAAGCGTTTCTTTTCCTCGAGAGCAGCCTTAGCAGCCGCTTTCTTTTCTTCAGCTGCACGCTTTTCAGCAGCAATCTTTTCTTCCTTGGCGGCCTTCTCGGCAGCTTTCTTTTCTTCGAGAGCAAGCTTGTCGGCTTGTTTCTTGCGATCAGCAAACAACTTCGAAAGCGTCCAGGACTTGCCACCCTTGTTCTTGAACTTGAGCAAGAAATTAGACTTGTCTAGCGCAATCTCGTTCTTGTCGTTCGAAATAGAGGAACCAACCTTCATCTCGATTTTTAAGAACGGAGTACCCTTATACTTGTCGTTAAAGACTTTCATCGACTTGATAAATTTCGATCCGTCTTCAACAGCAAACTCGCCTTCACCCAAAGCAAACGATGATTCAGAGAAACCAACCGTCAACTTTTGAGAGGAAACATCATATTTTTGGAAAAAGGTGGGCAAATTTTTGTCAGAAGCAAAGGCAAACACCAACTGGCAACCCTTGGCATCACAAGCAAATCGCACATCTTTAATCTGGGCCGCGTAAGAGGCCATCGCAAGAGCGAACAACGAAAGAAGGATTCTGCACTTCATTACTTGCCTACCTTCTTGGATGTGTACGTGGTCAGGTTGAAATTCACCGACATCGTAATCGGAGTCCAACCATGGGTTTCAGCCTTCTGAATTTCGGCCGCAATACCGGAATAGCGACCCAACTTTAAATCCGTAATGGCGGTCGGATAGTTGAAGTTTGCAATTTCGGCAAAAAGGTAACCCAGCATATGGTAACCCGAATTCACAGCAATACGGTAGCTGTTTTCGATATAGTGTTCTCTTTCGGCACGGCCCATGGGTTCAAACTTCTGAATTTGCACACCCGAGCTACGAAGCACCGAATAAAGGTCCTGCAAACGGAGAGGCACCTTTTCTTCTTCGGGGAACATTTCCTTCAGTTTTTCAAAATCCTTTTCGGCCTGAACCAGTTGCATTTCAAGTTCAGCAACGCGGTGTTTCTTGGCATTGATTTTGTCAAGTTCAGCCTGGGCAGACTGCAAATCACGTTCAAGAGCGTCACGCTGGTACACAAAAGGATCCCATACATAGTTGTACACCATATGGGCAGCCACCATGAGCAACAAGCACACCACAATGGCATATACGTTTCTTTTGTCTTTAAGGTCTATCTTACCCATTATCCCTCCTCCCCAAGGCCAAAGTCACGCTTAAGGACCACCTTGATGGTGAAGTTATAGGCTTCTTCTCCCTCTACCTTCGTAGTGGAAATAGTCACCAGGGTAACAGACTCAACGCTAACCTGCTTTTCAAGTTTCACCATATATTCGGCGACCTCTGAAAAGTCGTAAGTCTTACCCCTCATTTCAAGATTGAACTCACCCATCTGGGAGATGCTTTCAATCCACATGTTAGGCGGCAATACCGACGAGATATTTTCAAACAAAGTAACCCAGCGTTTCTTGTTTATCTGGATAGACTTGAGTGCGTTAATCTTGGTATTGACAACACCTTGTTTCTGTTCCAAGTCGCTAATCTTGGAAAGCAGAGGTCTTTCGCGCTCCACTTCTTCTTGAACTCGATTCAGCTCCGTGCTCAACGTCGAAATCGTTTCGCTCGTGTAGGTCTGAATCATCATGATTGCGACGATGGCAACAATCAGGGCAACGGTCGGCCAAATAATACGACGGTCCGTTACCCATGTAAAGTCTTTCTGCTTCTTGCGGAATTCCGGAGGAAGCAGGTTGATGGAAATGGCCAAGGCATTTCTTGTGGGTTCTTTTTTCTTAGACGCCATTAGAACTTCCTCATTGCCAAGCCCAACGCAGGGGCATAAATATTGGACAGACCTATAGAGAGTCCGCTTTCACCAAACACCTTGGAATCGCAGGGCACAAGCCTAAACGGATTCACCGTATCGGTTTCGATACCCGAACGTTCTTCGATAAATTCCTTTAAGCCATGAATAGCAGCGCCACCACCACCAAGCAAAATCTTGTTCAGGGGCTTAGAATCTTCGGACGACGAGAAGTAGCGGATACCAATATCAATCTGAGCCATCAGGTCTTCGTATGCCAGTCTGAGCGCAGCTTCAACTTCAGCTTCGGAGAATCCATCCACCACCGACAGATCGTCTTTAATCAAAA
Organism: Fibrobacter succinogenes; assembly: GCA_902761355.1. Classification (GTDB taxonomy): domain Bacteria; phylum Fibrobacterota; class Fibrobacteria; order Fibrobacterales; family Fibrobacteraceae; genus Fibrobacter; species Fibrobacter succinogenes_M. The sequence goes on from CACWJY010000029.1 coordinate 32,260, forward strand.
TCTCATGGCACTTATCAGAGTCTATACCCAAGTTCATGCAAGTCTTGCTAATCACCATATCCAGCGATCCGCCCGCCATGGCACGCATCGAATGGAACGAGCCATCTTGCACAAATGCAACGCTCATTTTCTTTTCGCCAATATTAAAGATGGCGACTGTCTGATTGACATCCTTCTCTTCCACCGTTGCCACATAGGCATTCAGCAAGCCAAAAATGTCGACATCCAAGGCTGCCAGTCGGACGCCCTTTCTTATAAAGAACTGAGCCCAAGAATCCAGAAGAGCGCTCTTTGCGGCAACCACATTCACCTTGACATCTTCATTTTCGCGGGAAGAAACTTCAAAGTCTATCACGTTGTCCTGGTCATCAAAAGGCGGACGGGACTGGGCGGTCTGAAGAATAATTGCCGCCTCATTACCATTTTTGGGCACTTTTACCGCAATCTTATCTACGAGGACGCCACCGGCACCGGCACCGCAGTTTACGGAAGCGACCACATCGCAGGAGTCATCGATCGGATGACGAATCAACAGTTTATTTAGGGCCTCCCCTAGCAGTTCAGCGCCATCTTTTTCACGCTTGCCTTCATTATCGGCAGGAGCATCCCCCTCACGCACCTGAATTTCGCCATTGACGATAGCGCCATCAGGCACACGTTCCAGGTCCGCATCCATTACAATCTTGTTTCCGTTCGCACCATGCAACACCTTGACATACTTGATGCTGTAATGCCCAACATCAATGCCGACGGTTTCCCGCACACCACGAATTTTCGCAATCAATCCTAAAGCCAAAGTAAACTCCGATTGAAAAACAATACCGTACTAATTCTACCTATAAATGAGACGAATGTCAAGCGAAATTTTAATCTAAGTCGTTGAAAATGAAGTAGTTAGCCCTGTTTTACCCATTTTAAGTTCTTTTTTCGAGCCTTGCTCGTCTCAAACAGGTATTGCAGCACTCTTTCCTGCGTCCAGCCAAAGGCTCCACTAAACGAGGCGGTCATACAGAAATAGTGTGGATAATTCTCGTTACGGCGTCCCAAATTACGCAAAATCTCAATATCGACGTTTTCTTCGCCAAAACTGGGCAATTCGAACTTGATTCGAACATGCTGGCCAGGGAAACATTCCCTTGGCAATCCAATCATAATACCACCAGCCGAAAGGTCAAGCAAAACGCCCCCACATTCGCTCCCATCATCAAAGAAAATCTCAACCGGGAAAGACACCGGTTCACGAACCCAACGACGCAACTGGCGCTTATCCAGAGAAAAACTGTGAGGCAGGACCAAAACGCCAGGTTCAACATAACGAATCGGGACTATAGCAGAATAAAGAGCATCATCCGGGCGAGTCCAACGTACACAAATCTGCTGGTTTGGGATAACAGGAGAATCCACCGACGTCTTTTCGTAAGAAATAGCCCATTCCTTTTCGTTTCGGCGCAAAATTTGCGAATGCTTAAAGGTCTGACCATTGTCCAAAAACAAGTCGATGCGGTCTCCAACGTTAAACTGCCGGGTCGAGTAAACTTCTGTTAACGGATTGGATGCCGTAAAATTGAGTTTTTCTCGAATCCGTTCTACAGCAGCCAAGGTTTCGTCACGAACCTGAAAAACATCTCTCACGTCATAAAAGTTCGTAACAGCCTGTTCAAAAAGTCCCGACGAATTAAGAACCGCATCTTTGTTTTCAAAAGACGAGTATCGAATTATTTTGTCTAGAGTCCGCTTTTCTTTGTCTGTAAAGCCAAAAATTGCAACCTTCTCATCAAACGCCTTGGTGCCAAACATATCTTCATTTTCACGACGATAATTGATGCGGTGAATTTCCACCAGCACCAAAAGCGCCAAGATCAAAGTAATAACGAAGGCGAACCAGACTATTTGAAGCGGATCAATCATGCTAATTCAGAATTCAGAGTTCAAAATTCGGAGTTCAGAATCAATACAATTCCAAAATCCGAATTTCGAAATCTTAGTTTAATTCAGTCCAGACTCCATTGATGTAACTTGCGAGGATGGACGACGGAAGTTCCTTGCCTGTGAGCGGAGAATTGCAGACATGGCCTGCGAAGTCGCTTTCGAGAACCTTGTGCGTCTTTTCCGGAGCGAGCACCACCACGCTTTCACCGGCGGATTCGGCACCAGCCAAACGAGCAGGAGCAGTCGAAAGGAGTTCGATAGCACGAGCTTCGCCAACACTTGCCACAAGTTTGTTCCAAATAGCAGGGAGAGCCACTTCCAGAGAAAGTGCGCCCGGCACGGAATCTTCGAAGTTCACGACCGTATCCTGACGGAGCACCGGCGTGTGGTTCACGCTAATCGCATTGACGGTTCCATCGACAACGCCCTGCCACAAGGCTTCGCGGTCTGCAGCCGAGCGGATCGGCGGGAGAATGTGGTATGCGGAATCGAGCGTTTCGAGGCAGGAATCATCAAGCAGCAAGTGATACAAGTTCACATCGCAAGTGACATCGATACCGTTCTTGCGGGCGTTACGGACCAGTTCAAGAGTTTCACCACAAGTGACCTGCTTGAAGTGCACCGGCACCTGGAGGAATCGAGCCGTTTCAAGAACTGTGTAAGCAGCAATCGTTTCGGCAATGCGAGGAATGCCCTTCATGCCGAGCATGTCGGAATAAGCGCCTTCGTGAACGCAGCCACTGTGGCGAAGCGTCTTGTCCATCGGCTGGAAGAAGAAGCGCTTGCCCGTCATCTTGCCATACTCCATGGCGAGGCGGAGGAATCGGGAGTGCGGAATCACGCCGTTACCATCGCCAAAGCCAGCGACACCGGCTTCGGCAAGTTCGACCATTTCGGCCAAGCTATCCGTGCCAAAGCCCTTGCTGTAAGCACCGAGGAACTTAATATCAAAAGCTTCTTCGCCGCGTTCTTCAGATTTAAAGCGGTTCACCATCGCGGTGTACTTGTCGGCATCGTCAATCGGGTTTGCTGCGCTTTCATAAAGGCCGCCGTAAAAACCGCCCTTGCGCATGGCTTCAAAGCCATCGGCAAACGTATAGACGTCATCGCGGAGCGGTTCCATAAAGTCAAGGCCAAGGCCAAAGAGGGCCGGCATCACAAGTGCGCCGTTGCAGTCAAATTCAACCGTTTCGGACGTTTCGCAAGCGTTCAAGCGAACTTCACTCTGATGTTCAAAGGACTTGCCGTTCCAGAACATTGCATTTTTCAGAACGACATTCACAAGACGACCCTTACAAGGTTTACGCATTTTCATTGTTGCGACCTCCTGCCAAAAGGAAGAGAACTGCCATACGGACGGCAACACCGTTGGTCACCTGATCAAGAATTACAGAATGTTCGCCATCGGCGATATCGGAATCGAGTTCCACACCGCGATTGATGGGGCCCGGGTGCATAATGATGACCTTGTCCTTAGCGCATTCGAGGAGTTCTTCCGTGATACCGAATGTGTTGCGGTATTCGCGCATGCTCGGGAGAAGGGCGTCATCCATGCGTTCTTTCTGCAAACGGAGAGCGATGATGGCGTCGGCGTTTGCGACCGCCTTCTTCACGTCCGGTTCCCATGTCACGTGGTTCATGAGGTCTGTATTGCGCGGAACAAGCGTCGAAGGTCCGCAAAGCGTTACGTGGGCACCCATCGTGGACATGCCCCAGAGGTTACTGCGGGCGACGCGGCTATGGCGGATATCGCCAATGATCGTGACGTTCTTGCCTTCGAGCGTCCCAAGCTTTTCTTCAATCGTAAGCATGTCGAGAAGCGCCTGGGTCGGATGTTCATGGGCACCATCGCCAGCGTTCACGATGATCGCGTTGCTATGTTCGGCAAGGAACTTGGGAACGCCGGTCCCCTTATGGCGAACCACCACGATGTCGATCTTCATGGACTCGATGTTCCTGAGCGTATCGACGAGCGTTTCGCCTTTCTTGACGCTGGAGTTGGAACTTGCAAAGTTCACCGTATCGGCAGAGAGGCGCTTTTCGGCGAGTTCAAAACTGGTGCGCGTACGGGTACTGTTCTCGAAGAACAAGTTCACGACCGTCATGCCCCGGAGACTCGGCACTTTCTTAACCGGGCGTTCCAAAATTTCACGGAACTGTTTTGCATTATCCAAAATGGTGCGGATATCCTGCTTAGACACACCCTGGAGTCCAAACAAATGCTTAATCTGTAATGCGCCCATCTTAGGCCTCCACCTCTACTAGGTACACTGAATTTTCTTTGTCAATGGGTTCGATTTGCACACGAACTTCCTGGTCCTGCATGGTTTCGACAGTAAGACCCACACAATCGGGTGCAATCGGAAGTTCGCGGTGTCCACGGTCAACTAGTACGCAAAGGCGTATTGCTGCCGGACGTCCTAAATCAAGAATGGCCTGCATCGCTGCACGCACCGAGCGCCCCGTATAAAGGACATCATCTACCAGAATGACCGTTTTCCCTTCGACCGACGCAGGCATTTCGGTAATGCGCATTTCGCTCGAACCCATGTGGGTGCGGTAATGAAAATCATCGCGATAGAAAGTCGCATCAAGGCTCCCCATCGGGACGGTCTTGTTAAACTTTTGGCTCAAGCGCTCGCAAATCTTCTTTGCGAGAGGGATTCCGCGGCTCGCCATGCCGAGCACCACCATGTCATCGGCTGTCGGATGCATCTTGGCAAGCTTTGCCGCCATTTCGTCGAGGGCGAATTCCATCGCCTGCGCAGACAGCAACTCTCTGATTTTTTTGCAATTGTCTTTCATATAGGTATCAGGTTTTAGGTAACAGGTTTTCAGCCTTGCCTTAGTTTCACACTTGAATGTAGCATTTTTTATGGTTTTTCGCCTTTAAATACAGAAATTGACCCCATTTTTTTGTATATATATAAGAAAAGAAACATTAAACCCCGGCAGAGTCCTGTCGGGACATTAATAGGAGATTTTATGTTCAATCAGCTGGGTAAACCCGAAGCTGGCGAAACCATCGCCATCATGAAGACCAACCACGGTACCATGAAACTGCGCATTTTCGAAGACATCGTTGGCGAATGCGCCACGAACTTTGTCGAACTCGCCAAGCAGGGCAAGTATGACGGAGCCCCCTTCCACCGTATCATCAAAAACTTCATGATCCAGGGCGGAGACTTTACCCGTCGCAACGGTACCGGCGGACACTCGGCCAAGGGCCCCGGCACCACAATCGGTGACAAGTACGACCCGCGCCTCACCCACATGCGTGGCGCTCTCAGCTGGGCAAAAACCGCCATGCCAAACTCCATCGGCAGCCAGTTCTTTATTGTTCATGGTGATGACGTGCATTTCTTGGATCACGAACAGGTTGGCCCAGGCCCCGCTGATGGCTACTCTGTTTTTGGCCAGCTCTACGAAGGTTTCGAAGTCCTCGACGAAATCGCAGGTGTCAAGACCGACCGCCGCGACGCACCGTTCGAAGAAGTAATCATCGAATCCGTGACCATCGAAAAAGCATAACTGCACTAGACAAAAGTCTATAGTCACAAGAAATTTGCCCGCCCAGAGCGGGCTTTTTCTATGAAAGCGCAAAACCTGCAAAAAAAATCATTTTTTTTATTTCTCCCCCTTGACAATTCTTTTTAGTTCTTCTATATTTGGGCCAGCCCTCGGGGTTATAGCTCAGTTGGTAGAGCGCCTGCATGGCATGCAGGAGGTCAGGAGTTCGACTCTCCTTAGCTCCACTGAAAAGAACCGTTTGCAATGCAAACGGTTCTTTTTTATATCACATTAAATCAGCAAAAGCACAACGTGCTCTCGCTAGTTTGTAATAATTTTGTATTTTTATTTGCATGAAAACGTTTTTGAACAAGCTAGCTCATTTTTCCCGTAAGGGTCTATTCTTGGGCACAATGGCAAGCATCGCCTGGGTGCCGACCGCTTTCGCTGCAGAAGACTGCGACGAAGAAACCATGGACGCCTTCGCCTACGAAGACTGCGTCAAGGCAAAATCCGGTGCTAAAGTTTCTAACGACAACTTTGGCGCCAGCGAAGTCGACAACGCCGACGGCATGGCACAAAAGACCGTCCTCAAGCCAGACGAACCCACTTATCGTCCGTTTGACCGTGACGCCTATTTGACTTCAAGTTTCGGTGAAAACCGTGGCACACGTTACCATGCAGGATTTGACTACTCTACCCAAATGGAAGAAGGCTGGCCCATTTACGCTCCCGAAGACGGCAAAGTCGTAGAGCTCCGAGTATCGCCGTTCCACTACGGAAAGCTGATGCTCTTTAAGGGCAAGAGCGGAAAGACCTGGGCTTTCGCGCACCAGAGCAGTTTTGGCAAACTCGACGAACAAGTTTCCAAAAAGCAATATGCCTCCAAGAAAAATGACGTCATCCTTAAACCGGGGACCAGCTACAAGAAGGGCGACACACTCACCTTCTCGGGCAGCACCGGAATCGGCAACCCGCACTTACATTTGGAAGTGCGCCTCGATAACGATAGAGTCATCAACCCCGTGCTTGCAGGCGTCGTTGTCGCCGACACCATGGCGCCGCAAATTTTTGGCGTTGCCGTATGGCAAGGAAACCATCTCGCCATCACCACGCCCGAAGCACTCGACAAGGGATGCGTCGAAACCCCCGTCAAGAACGAATTCAAGCTTGACATGGCTATAAAGATTGCAGACTATAGCCGCGAACCCAAGGATAATCCAATGTCCGTACGCCGTATTACCATGTGGCGCTACGATGAAAAGATTTTTGACGAAATACTCGACACGCTGCGTTACAGCCGTATGGCGCAAATCCGCGACCAGCTTCTGTGGGCTGAAGAAGCCGATACCGCAGGCGACTGGCACTATATCAATGCAAAGCTCGCTCCGCTTTCTACCTACAAGATTGAAATCGAAGATTTCAACCACAATGTAACAACCAAGAAGTTTACCTTCCACGGACGCTGCAAAAGCGACCGTCCCCAGCAGCTTACCAAGGTACAGACATCACCGTTGTTCACCTTCCTTAGCCGTCCGATGCTCGACCTGTTCCGCTGCGAAAACGGCATGAAGTTTACCGCTCTCGCCAAGGGTGGAGAAATTATCGAAAACGACATGTGCAAATCCTTTAAGCACAAGCCTATCACCCTTGGTCGTATTCTCGAAATTTTCCCCGAAATGACCAGCATCCATTACACATCTGATGCAGGTTCAACCGGCGACGGCAAGGCCGTTGACGAGACCATCGAATTATACTCCTTCAACCAGTATCAACGAAGCGTCAACTGGTCCACCAAGATTGGAAACATCGGTGTAACGCAAAAGATTACCGGCATCCCGACCGGAAGGGATACCACGAAAAAGATCTTGGCCATCACACGCACGCATACAGACAGCCTTGACTTTATCGAATTCCACCCCAAGGGAATGCAACTCAAGGACTGGACCATCTGCATCGAAAACAGCGAAAACAACGCCCCGCTATACTGGCTAGGCGAAACCAGCCGCAACTGGTTCATCTTTAGCAAGCAGACCAAGGGCAAGAACCGCTGCGCAACAACCAACGAGCTGCGTGACATTGCAAACATCAACAATGAAGAAGCTCCGACACTCGGATTCCCCTACTGGAGCGACATGATGATTGGCGGCGTGCGCCAACCGGCACTCAAGATTCCGCTCATTTTCAAATATGACGGAGTTCCCGACGGTAACGCAATTACGGTTACAGTGAACAAGAAATGGGTCGCTGCGGAATACGATTCCGAACCGCGCGAAATCGTGATCGAAGGCGCCAAGATTCCCGAAACCGACGCCAACATTAACATCAAGATTGTCGACGAAGCCGGCCACAAAGCCAGCTATGATATAGACGTTCCCGAGATGTAGCGAACCGAATGCCGCGCACAAGCTTGCTTGTGCATGGCTGAGGTGAAGCACATCGCGCTACGAAGTAGCGCAAATGTAAGGAGGCGAGCGCTGCGGGAATGCTCGCATTCCCATTGCCGAGCCGACGAACATCGCACTCCGAAGGAGTGCAAATGTAGCAAGGTAAATTTCATTCTCATTGACAAAAAAGGCCGCGATGAATCGCGGTCTTTTTTAATGTTTGCGGAGCGGTGTTTGCCGCGGCCCGAATTACTTCACAGAAGCCGTCAGCAACTTCGTAATTGCCGCAACATACTCGGCGGGATTCGGGAGCGGAGATCCTTCGGCGAGCAATGCCTGGCCGTAGAGGGCCTTCGGCCAGTCGCCCAGGTCTTCCTTCGCTTCCGCCTTCTTCTTGAGCATTTCGCAAATCGGGTGCGTCGGGTTGATTTCCAAGATGCGCTTGCTCTTCGGCAAGTTTTTCTGGCCCATCGCCTTCATCATGCGTTCCATCTGTGCGCTCATGGCGTCTTCGCTGGTCACCAGGCAGCAGGGGCTGTCCTTGAGGCGGCTAGACACGCGGACTTCCTTGATGTCTTCGTCCAAGACTTTCTGCAGGTTCTCGCAGAGCCCCTTGAAGATTCCCTTGTTGGCTTCTTCGGCCTTCTTTTCGTCTTCGGTCTTTTCGAAATCCACGTCGCCGCGGGCGATGTCATGGAACTTCTTGTCGCCGAATTCCTGGAGGCTAGACA
>CACWJY010000030.1 GCA_902761355.1 Fibrobacter succinogenes
AGCCGTGAAGAAGTTCTTCGGCAAGGAACCGAACAAGACTGTGAACCCGGACGAAGTGGTGGCTATCGGTGCCGCCGTCCAGGGTGCCGTGCTTAGCGGCGACTCCTCCGTGAAGGACGTGCTGCTCCTCGACGTGACCCCGCTTTCCCTGGGTATCGAGACTCTCGGTGGCGTGATGACCAAGCTCATCGACCGTAACACCACGATTCCGACCAAGAAGAGCCAGGTGTTCTCTACCGCCGAAGACAACCAGCCGGCCGTGACGATTCACGTGCTGCAGGGCGAACGCGAATTTGCCCGCGACAACCGTACGCTCGGCAAGTTCGACCTGACCGACCTCCCGAAGAAGCCGCGTGGCGTGCCGCAGATCGAAGTGACCTTCGATATCGACGCGAACGGTATTGTGCACGTGTCTGCCAAGGACAAGGAGACGAAATCAACAAGATGGTGAAGGATGCCGAAGCCAACGCTGCCAAGGACAAGGAACAGCGCGAACTGGTGGACATCAGGAACCAGGCCGAACAGATGGCTTACCAGGCCGAAGGTCAGCTGAAGGAATTTGGCGACAAGCTCCCGGCCGACACCAAGAGCCAGCTGCAGGCTGCCATCGACGACATCAAGGCCAAGAAGGACAACGGCACCAAGGAAGAGATCAAGGCCGCTATGGACAAGCTCCAGGGCATGATCAGCTCCATGGCCCAGGCCGCCGGTGCAAACCAGGCTCAGCCGGGTCCGCAGCCGGGTGCTTCTGAACAGCCGAAGAACGACAAGAAGGGCGACGGCCCGGAAGTCGTCGACGCGGAAGTGGTTGACTAATTTCAACCTTAAAAAATCAAACAGGATTCGCCTCTCAAAAGGGGGCAATCCTTTTGTTGTAAAGTAACGATTCTTGATTTTTTATATGACGAATTTGCCCGGAGGGCAAAATGGCTGAAAAAAGAGATTATTACGAAGTTCTAGGTGTCGGCAAGGACGCGAGTGCAGACGAGATCAAGCACGCCTACAAGAAACTTGCCATCAAGTACCACCCGGACAAGAACCCGGGCGACAAGGAAGCCGAAGAGAAGTTCAAGGAGGCTGCCGAGGCCTACGATGTGCTCAGTAACCCCGAGAAGCGTAAGCAGTATGACCAGTTCGGCTTCAACGCCCCCGGTGGCGGTTTCGGTGGTGGCGGATTTGGCGGCCAGGGCTTCAGCTTCGAGGATATTTTCGCGAACTTTGGCGATATTTTCGGTGGCGGATTCGGTGGTTTTGGCGGTAGCCGTCGAGGCGGTCGCAAGGCCGGGCCTCCCCGCGGAAACGACCTGCAGATCAAGGTGGCGCTCAGCTACAAGGAAATCTTCGAAGGCTGCACCAAGAAGGTTCGCCTGAAACGCTACACGCCGTGTACGGAATGTAACGGCAGCGTATCTGGCGGGTTCTTCCAGATGGTTTCCGAAAGCGCCTGCCCCACCTGTAACGGCATGGGCGAAGTCATCGCGAACCCGTGTAGCCGTTGCCGCGGCGAGGGCCGTGTGCAGGAAACGGAAGAAATCTCCATCAAGATTCCGGCGGGCGTTGCCGAGGGCCAGTACCTGAACCTGCGTGGCGAAGGCAACTGCGGGCCTCGCGGTGGTGCCTGCGGCGACTTGCTGGCGGTCATTGCCGAAAAGCCCGATGACTTCTACACCCGCGAAGGCGACGATTTGCACTGCGAAATCAAGGTGCCGGTCCACAAGCTGGTCCTTGGCGGTACGCAACGAATCCCGACGCTGGACGGTGGCGAAGTGCAGATCAAAATTGCAGCCGGCACTCAGGCCGGGAGCATCTTGCGCCTGCGCGAACAGGGCCTGTACCCGCTGAACAAGCGCGGCGACCGTGGAAGCCTCTACGTGAACATCGGCGTGGAAATCCCGAAGGACCTTAGCCGCGAAGAGAAGGAACTCTACCAGAAACTCGCGGAACTCCGGCACGACAAAGAAACCGCGCAGGAAGAAAGCTTCCTCGAGAAGATGAAGAATCTGTTCAAGTAGGAAGTAGACAGTAGGAAGTGACGGGGCGTCGCCCCGAAATCCCCAAAAAGATTCTCCCGGACAGCAATGTCTGGGATTTTTATTTTGAAAGTGACATATTGTAGGTTATGGAGTGTTTAACGGGAGAACAAATTCTTTTGGTGGGAGACACGATGAAAAAGGTTGTCATTTTGAACGCGAGTCCGCGCAAAGACGGAAACATCAGCCAAATGCTGAATATCATAGGTGACGAGCTGTTTGAAAATGGCACCGAAGTCAATATCATTGATGTCTGCAAGTTGGAATTTCGCCCGTGCATTGGCTGCATGAAATGTCGCAGCACTCACGATTGCGTGATGCCGGAGGACGATGCGAAGCGGATTTTGCGCCTGGTGCAAGAATGCGACGCCCTTGTGGTCGGTTCGCCTTGCTACTGGGGCAACATGACCGGGCAACTCAAAATGCTTTTTGACCGCTGGGTTTATGGAATGATGGACCACAGCGAACGCGATTACCCGATTCCACTGTTAAAAGGAAAGAAGGCTGTCATTGTGACGACATGCACTACGCAATGGCCATTCAACCTGATTTTCAAGCAGTCGGCCGGCACCGTTCGCGCCCTCAAGGAAATCCTTTGCTGGAGCGGATTCAAGATTGCAGGCGTGATTCAAAAAGGCGGAACCCACAAGAGTAAAGGCCTTACGCCCAAAGAAATCGCCAAGTGCAAGAAAATCGCCTTGTCACTTGGTTCGCATTAGAAACTTATTCCGCTTCCTGCTGCAACTGCGGGATCATTTCTGCGGACCATTCTTCGAAATCGCCGGCTTCGATGTGGTCGCGGGCCTGTTGCATCAGGTGCAGGTAAAAATGCAGGTTGTGGATGGTGGAAAGTGTCCAGCCGAGGGGTTCCTTGGCTTTGAATAGGTGGCGCAGGTAGGGACGGCTGTAATTGCGGCAGCAGTAGCAGTCGCATTCCGGGTCGAGCGGCGCATCGTGCTGGTGCGCGAACTTGGCGTTCTTGTAGCGGAGCACTCCCCTGCTGGTATAAACGAGGCCGTCCTGTGCGTTTTTCGCGGGCAAAATGCAGTCGAACATGTCGACGCCGCGCTTGATGAGCTCCAGCAGATTCCAGGGCGTGCCCACCCCCATCACGTAGCGGGCGCGGTCTTCGGGCAAATAGTTTGTACAGAAATCCGCAATTTCGTACATAGTTTCTACGGGTTCACCAACAGAGAGCCCGCCCATCGCGTAACCGTCGGGGCCAAGTTCCTTGAGCGCCTCGATGGATTTTTTGCGGAGTTCCTTGTGCATGCCGCCCTGCACAATCCCGAAAAAGAATTGCGGGTATCCAAGAATCGGCGGGTTTGCGGCGAGCCATTCCATGGCGCGGCGGGTCCATTTGAGCGTCAGGTCCAGCGAGTGTGAAGCCTCCTCGACGGTACTCGGGTAAGGCGTACATTCGTCGAAGGCCATGATGATATCGGCCCCGATTTCGCGCTGAGCCTTCATGACCGATTCTGGCGTGAACAAATGACGCGAGCCGTCCAGATGACTGCGGAATTCCACGCCCTCTTCAGTAATGTGGCGAAGTTCCTTCAGGCTCCAGACCTGGAATCCGCCGCTGTCGGTGAGCATCGGGCCGTTCCAGCCCATGAACTTCTGCACGCCACCCATCTTGGCCACGAGTTCCGTGCCCGGGCGCAAGTACAGGTGGTACGTGTTCGCAAGAATGATTTGCGCCTGCATTTCGCGCAAGTCCCGCGAAGAAAGTCCCTTTACGCTCGCGAGCGTCCCCACTGGCATAAAAATCGGCGTCTCGATTGTGCCGTGAGCCGTGCGGATTCGTCCGCGGCGGGCTTTGCTCTTGTCGCTTGTCTTTAGGAGTTCGAAGGGATTATTGTTCACATAGGCAAATGTAGAAATTATACATTTTCACAAAAGAAAAACGCCCCGGTTTCCCGAGGCGCTTTAAACTCAAGGCAGGTACTTATACCTTGCCCATCGTCGAGGGCTTATGCCGAGTCTTGGTAACAGGTATTAACCTGTTATCAAGGCGAAGGAAGACCAAAGACTGATTAATCCTTTTGGAGTTCTCATACTTCTTTGGTCTGTTTGTTTTGGGGCTTTCTAGAATGCGGGCGGAGTCTAATGAATTTTTTACCGCTGTGGATCGGGAGCACTTTTACTCCCTCGCCAGCATGCGACACGCGAACCTCCCCCGCTAGTTCCGTCTGCCCTGTGAATAGAGTATGATTTATTGCCATATATTTCAATATAATCAAAAAAATTTTTTTGTCAACTATTCCAAATTAAACTACTTGGCAAGAACAAAGTCTTTAGGCTACATTTGTTTTTTTTATATTGTTGAGGCAAAATTATGGTTTCGCCTATGGCGAACCGCAAAAAAGGATACACTATGAGAAACTCGCTCAAGATCGATGGTCAGGTCAAGACTTATCTCCACGAAGATGAACTCCCGAAGGCATGGTACAACGTCCGCGCCGACATGAAGAAGAAGCCCGCTCCGCTTCTGAACCCGGGAACTGGCAAGCCGGTGACTTTCGAAGATCTGCAGCCGGTTTTCTGCGACGAACTCATCAAGCAGGAACTCGATAACGATACCGCTTACATCGAAATTCCGGAAGACATCCGCACATTCTACAAGATGTACCGTCCGTCCCCGCTCGTTCGCGCCTACTTCCTCGAACAGGCTCTCGGCACTCCGGCACACATCTACTACAAGTTCGAAGGCAACAACACCTCGGGTTCCCACAAGCTCAACTCCGCTATCGCTCAGGCCTATTACGCCAAGAAGCAGGGCCTCAAGGGCGTGACGACCGAAACGGGTGCAGGCCAGTGGGGTACCGCCCTTTCGATGTCCAGTGCCTTCTTCGGACTGGACTGCCAGGTTTACATGGTGAAGGTTTCTTACGAACAGAAGCCGTTCCGCCGCGAAGTGATGCGCACCTACGGTGCATCCGTCACCCCGTCCCCGTCCATGACGACAGACATCGGTCGCAAGATCAACGCCGAATTCCCGGGTACCACGGGTAGCCTTGGTTGCGCTATTTCCGAAGCTGTGGAAGCCGCAGTGAAGCAGCCGGGTTACCGCTACGTTCTCGGCTCCGTACTGAACCAGGTGCTCCTCCACCAGTCTGTCATCGGCCTCGAAACGAAGGCCGCACTCGACAAGATTGGCGTGAAGGCCGACCTCATCATCGGTTGCGCTGGCGGTGGTTCTAACCTCGGTGGTCTCGTAAGCCCGTTCATCGGCGAAAAGCTCCGCGGCGAAGCCGATTACGATATTCTCGCTGTGGAACCGGCAAGCTGCCCGAGCTTCACTCGCGGTAAGTACGCTTACGACTTCTGCGATACCGGTAAGGTTTGCCCGCTCGCCAAGATGTACACGCTCGGTTCTAGCTTCATCCCGTCTGCAAACCACGCTGGTGGCCTCCGCTACCACGGCATGAGCAGCATCCTCTCTGAACTCTACGATCAGGGCCTGATGCGTGCAACGTCTGTGGAACAGACCAAGGTGTTCGAAGCCGCCAAGCTCTTCGCCCAGACCGAAGGCATCCTCCCGGCTCCGGAATCCAGCCACGCTATCCGCGCAACGATTGACGAAGCCCTCAAGTGCAAGGAATCTGGCCAGGCCAAGAACATCGTGTTCGGCCTCACCGGTACGGGTTACTTCGACATGGTCGCTTACCAGAAGTTCAACGACGGCGAAATGAGCGACTACATCCCGACGGATGAAGATATCGCCAAGAGCCTCGCCCAGCTTCCGAAGGTTTAAACAAAACTTGGCAACTTGTTGCCTTAGTTGAGTTATCCCCTTTGGGGAGAATAGCCCTGGATTCAAATCCAGGGCTTTTGCTATATTTTTGCAAAACAAAAAAACAATCGCTATCGATTTTTTATGTACCAGTTTATTGTTCCCCAAGTTAAAAAGCCGCTCGACGGCGAAGTTGAAATTTCAGGTGCAAAGAATGCCGTGCTAGCCGTGATGGCTGCAGCACTCCTTGCCGACGGCGTCTCCGAAATCACGAATGTACCACACTTAAAAGACATGAAGACCATGTCCGACGTATTACGTGTTATCGGTTGCCATATCAGCGGCGAAGCTCACACTTTGCGAATTGACACGAGGAACGCAGACCACCTGGAAGCCCCTTACGAACTCGTAAAGACCATGCGCGCCAGTTTCTACGTCCTTGGACCTCTTGTAGCACGTTTCGGACGTTGCCGCGTTTCGCTTCCTGGCGGATGTGCCTGGGGCCCGCGCCCTGTGGATTTACACTTAAAGGGGCTCGAGGCGCTCGGTGCAAAGATTACCGTGACACACGGTTACGTAGAAGCGACTTGCGAGGGACGCCTCCCCGGCGGTACTTTCTATTTCCCGATTTCGAGCGTTGGCGCCACGGTCAACGTGCTGATGGCGGCGACGCTCGCCAAAGGTACAAGCGTTCTTCAGAACGCAGCTCTTGAACCCGAGATTGACAACCTCGTCGATTACCTTATCGGCATGGGCGCCAAGATTCAGGGGCGCGGCACGCGCACCCTTACGGTGCAGGGCGTAGAGGCTCTACGCCCGGGTAATGGCGTCACCATTCCCGACCGTATCGAAGCAGGCACCTTCCTTTGTGGTGCCGCCATTACGCGTGGCCGCGTGAAAGTCACCAAGATTATCCCCGAACATATTGCCTCGACCCTCGACGCCTTCCGCGACATGAACTGCAAGGTGAATGTCGGCCCGGACTGGGCCGAAGTCGACGCCCGTGGCGTAGAACTTAAGCCGATTACCATCCAGACGCTCCCCTTCCCGGGCTACCCCACCGACATGCAGGCTCCCCTCATGGCAACACTCCTCTCGGTCCCCGGCAATAGCGTGATCCAAGATACCGTCTATAACGACCGCTTTAAGCATGTTGCCGAAATGGAACGCCTTGGTGCAAGCATTACGCTCAGCGGCAATACCGCCACCATCAAGGGCGGACTCCCGCTTGAAGGTGCCGACGTGATGGGCTCAGATTTGCGCGCTTCCGCAGCGCTCGTCCTCGCCGCATTAATCGCCGAAGGCGAAACCAAGATCAGCCGCATTTACCACCTCGACCGCGGTTACGAAGACTTCGAAGCAAAAATGGCAAAGCTCGGCGCCGAAGTCAAGCGCGTTATCATTGACGCCGACGAACCGTAGATTAAACGAAAGGATGCCGCTACGCGGCTCAGACATTAAAGAAAAAACTCCGGCAATTCATTTCGTCGGAGTTTTTTGATATGTTATTAATCAGAGGCCTTTTCTAATCTAGACTACAACCACCGTTGTAGTCTCCTATAGACTTGATATTAAAGGAGCCCGTCGTTCCTGTTTTTCCTTGAATCTTAACCTTGATTGTAGCGAGGGAACTCACGGCTTCAGAGATATCAATCTTCTGGCTCTGCAGAGCCCAACTCGGCTGTTTGAACTTACTCCAAGGAACATTTACCACATTACCCGTATTCGATTTTACAAGATCAACTGCGGGATTTGCATAACCAATCATAGTGTCCATGTCATCGCCTAGGCCAAGTTCAAGTATCGCAGCAGAGGTAACCGTATAGGCAATGCATACGCCGCTCTTAGAAGACGCATCGACAGGAATCGCTTTTCCACTGGCATTCTGTCCGCCCACATTGATTCCAATTCCGACAAACGGATCATAATCCAGAACACCCTTGTCCAATTCAAATTCACCACAAACGCCGCCACAATAATCAATAACCGGCTGCATCGAATTATCATCAAACTCATCACCGAGAGGAACAGCCCACGATATAGTAGATGCTCCACCATCCATGTCATCCGCGTAATAAAACCAATACCCAGAATTATCATATCCTGCATCAAGCCCCGTATCAACACGAGGATCACCATCAACACCATACCAAGTCGAGCCCACCCTTACACTATTCTTGGAGCTCGAAGACCTCGGCCGAGAAGAACTCGACGACGAACGCACAACCGTTCCCGTACAACTTCCATAACGGCCTATTGACGTTATATTAAAGTTGCCCTTTGAACCTGTTTTACCCTGAAATTTGATTTTAATTTGAGCAAGCGAGGCAACAGCTCCTGTTATACTGATTCTTTGGCCTATGGTTTCCCAACCCGGCTGGGCAAACTTGCTCCAAGGCACATCGACAACATTACCGGAAGGTGCTTTCGGAAGATTAATCATGGGATTTGCATAACCAATCATTTTGTCCGTAGCGTCGCCCAATCCAAGTTCAAGCGAGCCAGACATTTCAGACGAATATACTATACACACGCCGCCCCAACTAGAAGCATCTGTCGTATAAGGAGAACCATAAGCATCGGCTCCAGCAACATTAAAACCGATTATAACGAAAGGATCATAATCAAGTATTCCCTTATCAAGCGTATAGGTGCCACAGACACCGCCACAATATTCAACAACAGGCTGCATTGAATAATCATTATATTCATTTCCCAGAGACACCGGCCATGTTACATAAGAGGCGCCCCCATCAGCTTCATCCGCGACAGCAAACCAGTAGCCAGAATTATCGGCACCATAATCAAATCCCGTATCGACGCGTTCAACGCCATCGGCACCGCACCACATATCACCACATACTTTTGACTTTACAAGAGTTGAAGTGGATGAACGCACCGTCGAACTGGAAGAGCGAATCGGGAGAAGAACACTCGACGAACTAGAAAGAATCCCCGGAAATACGACTGCAATCGAGCTAGACGACACAACTGGGAATGTCCACACGGACGAACTTGACGTGATAGTCGGGAACAATATCGTCGAACTAGAACTGGGAACCACCGGAATATAGATGGTCTCTATGGATTTTTTTTCTACCCAACGTCCATCGTTACAAGTAAACAACTGCTTTTTATCAGAGAGATAGGCAACAGCTCCTTCGCGAGATTCAGTACAATTAGGCAAAGCCTCTTCATCTTTGTAGACCGTCAAATCTTCTGTTAAAGAAGATTCTGCAGAGCCTTCCCATCGACCGTTTTTGCATGTATAAACAGAGGCTTTATCAACGACCCATACAGCAAGGCCTTCTTTACTATCGGTGCAACCCGAGAGTTCGTTTTCAGAAAGAAACACCTGCATTTCGCCAGAGATAGCGCCATTACCGCTTGCACTAGAAGACGTCCCCTTTTCTGGATTTTCGGTCAAACGACTTTCATTTGTATTGACACCCGAATTCAACTTATCCAAATCAGAGCATGCTGCCAAAGCCAAAAGCATACTAGACGCAAGAGCTGTTTTTAAGACACTCCCATTCATAACACCAACCTTTTTCAGTTATTAACGTTTACGCCCCAAATGTAAACAAAAAGACACTAAAAATCAAGTGTTTTTATTCACATACACAAAAACCCTGCCCGAAAGCAGGGTTTTTAATAAAAATGAGTGTTAATTATTTCGCCGGTTCGCGGACCACAGGCACGCAGGCATCCACAGGTGCGCCAGAAGCCTTTTTATCTTCTTTTTCTAGGATTTCTTGCAACATCTCGGCAGCCTGTTCAAATTCGGCAGACTTTTCGCAAGACTTGGTCGAAAGAATCTTCTGAAGATACTGTTTCTGCATGTCAATATCACATTCTTCGCCATAAAGGCTAGAAAGTTTGAACAAGGCGGGGCAAGTCTTCTGGCCGTCGGGGAAGGCTTCCGACATGCGGGCAAAGACCTTTTTCGCCTTATCAACCTGATTGACATCAATTAAGCAGAGCGCCATCCAGTAAAGCGAATTCTCCGCGAGTTCGCCTTCTTTCATTTGCTCATATACCTGCTTAAAGCCGTTATAGGCCAACTTGAATTCACCACGATGGTAATCAGAACGGGCCGTATTGAACATGGCCTCGGCTTCTACCAGCTTTTCGGCTTCACGTTCAAGACTGTCCATAGAAACCGGAGCCGGAGCACCGCTCACCACCACCTTTTTTGCAAGAATCTTGTCGGACTTGCCAAGCAACATATCTAGGCGATAGATGATTTCTTCTTGCCTAGAATCGTTACGTTCGGACTCGTCTGCAACACGGCGGGACAGCATGGTAATTTCTGCCTGCATTCGCTTTTGTGCAAGCGAAGACTCTTCCAAGATCTTCTTGATTTCTGCACGCAACGAATCGTTCTGCGCTTGAAGCTGTATAGCCACAGAATCCAAGCTCGTCTGAACTTCAGCTCCGACGGCTTTCATTTCTTGAGTGCGCAACACCGTCAACTGGCTACAACCCGTAAACAAGAGCGATGTCAAACCCGCTATTAAGAGAATTCGTTTCATATTCATAATTGTGCAGCTACGCCGCAGTTAGTTGAACTTAGTTGGTAGAGCTTACTAAGCTCTAATCCCTTACTCCTTGATGTTCACGCGGAAATTGGCGCGACGGTTCTGGGAGTAGGCTTCTTCGGTAACACCTTCAACCTTCGGGGCTTCCTTACCATAGCTCACCGATTCCATACGCTTGCCGTCAATACCGTAAGCAGCAAGGAATTCCTTCACCTTCATGGCACGCTTTGCACCGAGCGTAAAGTTATAGTCTTCGGTACCGCGAGCATCGGTATGACCTTCAATGGTAATGGTAAAGCGTTCTTCCTTAATCAGGAGTTCGCCCACCTGAGCCAACAGTTCCTTAGCCTTTTCGGTAAGTTCAGAGCGGTCAAAGTCAAAGTAAACATCTTCGCTCATGATCTGGTTGATCAAAGCTTCCAAACGAGCACGTTCTGCTTCGAGACGAGCGCGTTCTGCAGCCAAACGTTCAGCTTCAAGACGAGCCTGTTCTGCAGCCAACGAATCGGCATTCGGAGCAGCCTGCTGCACGGGAGCGGCTTCAATAGGGGCATTTTCAACCGTAGGATCGGTCTTGGGCTGTTCTTTCTTAGCACAAGCGACAAGACAGAGAGCTGCGGCAGAAGCCACTACAGCGAGTTTAACGATGTTTTTCATTATTCACCTTCCTTTTTTTGTTGTTTAATATCATCATAGAAAAAAGACCACGTCGGCGAAGTATTTTCACCAGAATTGGTGATACGGGTAACGTTCGAGCCGTCTTTTCTCATAATATAAATCTGGTAAGAACCGCTACGGTTGCTCGCAAAGGCAATCAGCTTGCCATCGGGCGACCATGTAGGATGTTCATTGTTGCCAGCGTTATTCGTCAGCTGCACAATGTCGGAGCCGTCCAGAGCGCAGGTGTAAATGTTCATGTGGCCGTTATCCATCGAGGTATAGGCAATACGGTCCCCTTCGGGCGACCAGCTGGCGCGTTCGTTGTAGCGGCCCATAAAGGTCACACGGCGCAAATCGGAACCATCCTTGCCCATCACAAAAATCTGCGGTCCACCACCACGATCGCTCGTGAACATGACTTCAGAAGCATACGGACTCCATGCGGGGCTCGTCTGGTTCGACTTGAGGTAAGCAAACTTTTTCGCCTTGCCCGTTGCCGGATTTCCGATATACAAATCCGTCTTGCCGTCTACCGTACTCGAGAACAAGAGTTCGCCCGTCTTGGGATTTACCGCCGGACTGTAAGTCTGATCCAGCTGCGGGAACACCGACTTTTCGGAGCCACCGAACATCTTAGAATAGAGTTTCGGACGATGCGTCTTGAAATTCACATAATAGAGTCCGGCATTTCCCTTCATCCACACAGGCATCATGCTGATAGTCGTGTCGCGGGTAATCTGGCTACGATGAAAACCGTCATAATCAGAAATGACCACCTGCTTAACACCATCTATCTTAGACACATAAGCCAGCTTAGTCGATGCGACACCACGCTCGCCCCACAAACGGAAAATCACCTGATCAAAGAACTGGTGCATGGCGCGACGCAAATCCTTCTGCTCCACCGTATAGGTTTCACCGAGAAGCAGGTCCTTGGTCTGGGCCACATACAAAAAACATTCGACCTTGAGCATCTTGCCGACTGGGGTCACCTTACCCGTCACGTAATGCTTGGCATGAGCCTTACTGAACAGCGGCAGGTTAAACTTATCCGACGCAACCACATCAAAGCGTCCGGAAAGTTCAGCATCGCGGGTTACAATCTGGTGAGGTTTTTCTTCGATCCAGTCAATCGACTTATTTTCTGTAAAGGGGACAACACCAATAGGCATTGTCTTAAACACCGATATGCCCACATCGACGGCAATCGTATCTATGGTCGCATACGACGCTGCGGGCAACAAGGCTACGGCCAGCGCAAACGCCACCATGCGCACCATCATAGAGTTCATAAAATTTGTTTTATTCTTCAAAAAAATCATCTTCAACATTCACAAAAAAAATGCATCGTCTGCTTACGGATCCACGTAATGACATATTTTTCAATAATACAATATTTCCTTCTTCTAGCCCACTTTTTTAAGTTAATTTGGTGTAAAATTAAAGTGCAAAACGAGCGAAGGGGCTCTAAAGTTAGGCGGAAGCTCCGGAACCTTAGAAATCTGCACCGCACGTACCGATAAATGATCCCAAGTCTTGTTTCCCGAACTACGCTTTAAGGTAATCGCCGTAATGCCGCCAAAGCGGTCCACCGTAAACTGCACCGTAGTCTTGACATCGCGCCGCACGTTCAAATTGGAGGGCGGGTTGAAGTTGCTCATAATAATTTGTTTCAAGCGTTCCAAATAAACTTGCATCAGCGGGTCCATATCGACAGACCCAACCGGGTTAAGACTAGGAGCTTCTACAGCCGTCGGCAAGTCCAAATCGTCCACATCAAAATCGTCCTGCGGTTCCGGTTCGGGTTCCGGTTCTGGCTGCGGTTCTTCAACCAGCTCCGGTTCTGGTTCGGGCGGTTTTTCTTCGACCTTGGGTTCAGGCGGCAACTGTTTGTCCACCTTGGGTTTCGGTTCTGACTTGGGCTTAGGCTCTATCGGCTTGGGCTGTTCCGGTTTCGGTTCTACCGGCTTTGGCTTAGGCGGCTGCGGGCGCGGTTTTACCTGATTCACCTGAACCATTTCGAAAACCGGAATGGGTTCGGGCTCGTGCTTAAATTCCACAAAATGAAACGCGACACAAACGCCCACAATTAGCAAATGGAACACCACCGCACAAACGATGATCTTGATCACCGTTCCATCATCACTCGACGAAAAATACTGGATGTTTCTATCTGCGCTCACTTAATTTTTTCCCGGCTTTTCTTTGGGATTCATCGTGAGGAATCCAAGTTTTGTGACCCCCAACTTTTGCACGTGGGTCACCACCTTCATCACGAGCCCATAATTCACCGATTCATCAGCATTGATGACTACCGCCATCTCCCCGTTCCAGAGCGACTTGAACACATTGTTGAAACTTGCAAAGTCGACCATCATGTCGGCAATGTAAAGTTCTTCGTTCTTGGTGATAGACACCTTTAAAAGTTTTTCTTGCTCCATGGTCGGGGCTTCGGCCTTGGGCAAATCCACCTTGACCCCCTGACTCATGAGAGGTGCAGAAATAATGAACACGATAAGGATGGCGAACACGATGTCAATCATGTTCGTAAGGTTCATTTCCTGCTTAAGTTCTTTTCCGCGGCTGCGCTTCACAAAGCCTCCTAGCCGGCAACTTCTTCGAGGGCGAGCAAGTCACCGCGCTTAAAGAGGCTAAGCACCTGGGAGCCGAAGTTGAAGTACGATATTTCGTTCTGGCCGTTACGGGCGGTAAAATAGTTGTAACCGGCCGAGGCGGGAATAGCGACAACCAAGCCACCGACAGTCGTAATAAGAGCCATGGCGATACCCGGAGCAACCACAGTCAGGTCTGCAGAACCATGCTGACCGATCTGGAAGAAAGCAACCATAATGCCCCACACCGTACCCAAAAGCCCAAAGAACGGAGCGAGGTTAGAGCATGTCGCCAAGAAGCCGAGGTAGCGGTCTTCGGTCAGGCGCAGGCCTTCGATCGAACGCTGGATGGTATCTTCCAAAAGCGATGCACGGTGCTGAATGGAGTCATAGCTCACAAAGTTACTGAACTTAGAAGCTTCTTTGAGCACTTCGGAAGTAAGACTGCGAAGCGCACTGTCATCAGCGGTTTCACAAAGCCCCTGCAGTTCCACAAACTGGCGCACATTCACAAACTCACGGAAAAACACGACATTTGCGCGCTGGTTCTTTCTGTTCACGACATACTTAACGATGATAATGCCCCATGAACCAAGCGACATGACGGCCAAAATCGCCAAAATCACAATCGTCGCAATGTCGGACTGCGAAAGCATTTGAAGTAAAGGAACCGAATTGTTCAAAATAACCTCCCGAAAAGCCGGATAAAGTCGTATCTTGTTGTTTTGCAACAATATAGAAAATGACTAGGAAAAAGACCCTTAGAAGAAGGGTAAAATTTGCAATAAAAACGTAAGAAAGAAAATTTTACAAATTGAGGATTCTAAAAACGTTTACACCAATTCCAGCTCGGTCTGCAAGCTCTTAGGGTGAAAACTTTTACGGTGTTCCGGGGTCATGCCCTGACGGCGAATGGCATCCAGATGCGCCTTGGTGCCATA
Organism: Fibrobacter succinogenes; assembly: GCA_902761355.1. Lineage (GTDB taxonomy): Bacteria > Fibrobacterota > Fibrobacteria > Fibrobacterales > Fibrobacteraceae > Fibrobacter > Fibrobacter succinogenes_M. Next base: position 14,521 of record CACWJY010000030.1, read on the forward strand.
GCCCGCATGCTTGTCAAAACCATAACCCGGATAGCGCTTTTCCAGATCGTCCATATAGCGGTCACGAAATACTTTTGCCAAAATCGAAGCCGCCGAGATACTTGCAATACGGCCATCGCCCTTGACCACGGGAATCTGCATTTCTTCGGGGATTCCGTGAATCTTAAGGTTGCCATCGACGGCGATTATAATTTTAGATGCCGAAGACAAAATTCCCTTTTTGAAAACTGGAATTTCGGGTTCTGATTCGTGAATTCCGGGCATACCGAGAGCCTGCAGGGCACGACGCATGGCCAAAAAATCTGCCTCCAGAATGTTCATGCGGTCAATTTCTTCAACCGAGGCGCTGGCCACGGCAAAGCATTCACAAGCATTCTGCACATCCTGGTACATGGCCTCGCGCTTGGGACGCGTGAGTTTTTTGGAATCGTTGAGGGCCGGCATAATGTCAGGAACCTTGAGCACAGCAGCACAGGCCACCACAGGGCCTGCCAAGGGGCCACGACCGACTTCGTCGATTCCAACCACAACCGCATTCTCCCCCGCTTGCACGGCAAAATTGCGCATGGCTATTTCGCCATCGACAGGAGCTTCAATCCCTTCGAGAAATGCCGGGACTTTAAACTTCATTACTAGAGCACCTGCTTGGCATAGTCGCGGATAGTCTTCCAGTAAAGCTCATGTTCCTGCACCAACACACGGGCAGCAAGCGTTTCGGGAGTGTCGCCTTCGAGTACAGGAACCTTGGTCTGCGCAAGAATTCGGCCCTTGTCGATTTCTTCGCTCACCAGGTGAACGGTAGGGCCCGATTCCTTTTCGTTGGCGGCAATCACAGCCTCGTGCACGTGAATTCCCCAGAAGCCCTTGCCACCATACTTAGGCAAAAGCGACGGGTGAATGTTCAGAATGCGGTCCGGAAGCCGTTTGATGATGCTCACCGGCAAGGCCTTCATGTAACCGGCCAAAATCAACAAATCAATATCGTAGCGGTCGATGACTTCAAGCATCGCAGCTTCGTAAGCGGCCGTATCGGGGTGCGTTTTTCCCGAAATATGATAAACAGGAATTCCGTAAGATTCTGCGTGAGATACTGCCCCGCAACCCCCGTTATTGGTAATCAGGAACTTGCATTGGGCCTCGAGGTCACCCTCGCCAATGCGGTCAATAATCGCCTTAAAGTTGCTCCCGCCACCGGAAGCCATCACGCCAATTTTAAACATGGCGCAAATTTAGAAAAAAATTTAGCCGAAGCAGCGAACGAGAACCCAAGTAACTCCGCCAAAAGCAACCAAGTAGTTGAATGCGAAGTTCCAGAAGATTTTTGCTTTCTGAGCAGACTGCAAAGTATCGTTCTTAGTCATGCCCAAAATTTAGATATTACAAAAAAAAATTAAAGAGACGAAAATCACAATGAGATTTCCATCACATTATGACCATATTCTTACAATGTTTTAGGTTTTATTCCTGGTATAAACGGTGCCGTTTAATGTATTCGTACACTTTCGGATGCAAGCCCTTGGGTTCTTCGCCAAACAAAAGTGCCCTGCGAATCGCCGTACTGGAATACACCCCCTCAAAACCTTCTTCGGGGCCAAGCCACAGCAAGTCCGCAAAACCTTTCGCCTTATGGGCTTCTATGTCGGGTTTCGGATAACCGTTGCGGGCAAAGACAATCAGCTCAATGTCGCGCAACAGCAGGTGTCCGTTGTAATTCGTACCAAAAAAGTTCATCGGGTCACGCCAATGCGGAATACCGTCATAAGTATCCGCTCCCGTCAGCAAGCGGAAATTAATCTCCGGAAATTTTTCCTTGAGGCCGCACAAAAACACGTACGAGCCACGAAAATCGCCCTGTTGTATTTCCAAATCCGAAAGAATCAGTCGCGGATCGCCTTCCATGGCCAGTTCCAGCATGGCAAAGCGGTCTTCAGGAGAGGCGTTCAACTTTTTGTCCCAGCGGTCAGGACTCGGCATAAACCAGACTTCGTCACAAAAGCCCTTTTCTAGGCAAGTCTTGGCCACTCGAATATGGTCCATATGGACCGGATCAAAAGCACCCCCTAAAACAGCAACATTCTTCATAGATTTAGAACACATAGGCAGCAAAGCCCAAATTCATCTGGATACGGCCTCCATGGACCTTTTTATCCATAAAGGGGTCGTAGTGAGTCAACACCCAGCGGTAAGCGACTTCGGCAAACATCATTGTCTTCGAGAAAATAAACAGGATAGAACCGAATCCAAGTCCCCATTCGTTCCAGGCTATATCACCCAAATCCGAAAGTTCCTTGACACGAGAATAAGAGCCCATCAGGTACACTTCACCGAGCAAATGGACACCCAGTTCAAAATCAAGTTCGGAATGTTCGACCTCGTAATTCTTGCCACTTTCGACATCTTCTTCATAATCATACATCCCATAGCCCACTCGCAAAACGCCTAGGGCCGGGAACCAAATACCCACCATCGGCTCAATCTGACGGAGCCCAATTCCACGATCAGCCCCCACGCCCGTTCCCGAGCCAAAGCCAAGTGCACCACCCAAGATGAACGGCGTTCGAATTCCACCCAGCACAGGAGCCCCAGCCCCCATGTCTCCAGCCGGAGCATTGGGATTAGCCGGAAGTTCAGAAATTCCTTCTTGCGCCAAAGCAAACGCAGAACACAGGACTACCAGTAAGAACCACTTTTTCAAGATACCTTTCATAAATCCTCACGATACGGCAATTACCGCAATACCCAAGCCAAATAATACGTTTACGGCAGCATCGACCTTGGTCACCTTAAAAAAGCTCGGGCGAATCGTATCTTCTCTAAAGATTTGTGCTATTTCAAAATGGGAAAGCACAATCGACACCGCCATTTTTACAAACACAATCGCCACAATCCAATACGCCAAGTCCGAAAGGTAAGTCAGCACCACAAACAACAGCGAAAGGATTCCTGTCAACAAAAAATTAGAACGACGAACAGCGCCTTCATCAGAATCATTCTGTTGGGCAAGCATCTTGAATTCCTTGACCTTCTCACAAATAGCCTCGTAAGAAGTCAACAACTGATGCAAGTTATACCCCACCATTACGATCGAAGCGACCAAAGTCATCTTTACCGCAATATCCATCACCCAAATCCTCTAATTCCTCGAATTCAAAATTCTCAAATAACTCGCATAGCGGGCACGCGAAAGCTTTCCCGACTCCACCGCTTCACGGACCGAGCATCCCGGCTCCTTCAGGTGCTTGCAATTGCTGTACTTACAAGTAAACAAATCACCTTCAAAAAAACCTGGGAAAATCTTGGCGAGCGTTTCGCCATCCATATCATCGTCACCGTTCGTAAGCCCGATACTCCGAATCCCCGGCGTATCGATGACGTAGCCGCCCCCCGGAAAATCAAACAGGCTCGAAGAGGTTGTCGTGTGGCGTCCTTTACCGTCGCGTTCACGAACGGCACCCGTTTCAAGCTCCGCACCAGGCACCAAGGCATTCACCAGCGTCGACTTGCCCACGCCGCTCTGACCGCTAAACACCGACGACTTTCCAAGCAATTCCGCCCGGAGCGTATCGAGTCCTACTCCGGTCTTTACACTCACAGGAATCACCTTGTCCACGATACTCATAAAATCACGGATATCGTCCGTCAAGTCGGCTTCGCCATTCGGCAACAAATCCATCTTGGTGAGCACCAGCACAAACGGCAGGTTATTCAAGTTCGCCGCCAGCAAAAACCGGTCCATAAATCCGTAATTGAACTCCGGCTGCGTTACACTCGCGACAATCACCACCTGGTCAATGTTTGCCGCCAAGGTGAGCTTTCGCCTAAAGCTATCGCGGGGTCCAGGGCGCTTGAGTTCGCTCTTTCGCGGGAGCACGCGTACGACGCAGTATTTTTGCGAGCCCACGCCTTCGCCAGAATCTTCGTCTTCGTTCACCTGCCCCAAAAGCACGCGGTCACCCACTGCAGGGAATTCCCCCAGAGCCTTTGAAGTTGTTGCGCGATACATGGCCGTCACAGTTCCTTCTTCTGGCAGCCTCACCTCACAGGTGCGGCGGTGAACTTCGACCACCAAGCCCTCAACGCAATCCTTCTCGTCAATTTTTTCAAGGGGATCTTTAATTTTTTTGATACGAGGATTCTTGAATTCGCGACTAAAGCGTTCCTTGACAGGGCGCTCATCAACAACACCCGATTCCAGTTCACGCATCACGTCGATACGCCTGCTGCGGTGATCGCGGCGGGTCGGCCTTACGCGCCTGGTTTCTTCGCGTTCTTCTTCGAAATCGCTATCGAGCATTGCGCTTTTTTTCTTTATCGTTCTTTGTGCAATTTAGAAAATCCGGCAACGAATCCTGAAGTTCTTCTTCGGAAACGGGCCTATCCTGACGAATAGACTCCATCAAAAAATGGATTGCCTTCAGACGTCCGTTACACTTTTCGATACAGTTGTCGTAAAAGCCCTTGGTCTTATAATCCCCTTCGACAACGCGTTCCGACGCATACAAAAAATGCTCCACGCAAATCGAAAGCTGCTCGGCCTCCGCCCGCAAGTCCACTAAATTGCTCTTGGTAAAAAACGGCATAGCGCAAATATAGAAATTCAAAAAAGAATACTATATTTTAAATATGCTTTTAGCCCTATTCAAGATGACCCGCCCCGTAAACATCGTTATCGCCATGGTAACGCTCGTTATCGGCTATTACCTACTCGGGCAAATGCCCACTCACGAAAACGGCATCACATGGGTTTCCTTGATTTTGCAGGCATTCGGCTTTGCTTTTGCAATCGCCTTTGCGAACATTCAGAATGACATTTGGGATTTGGATAGCGACCGTCTAAATCGCCCGGAGCGCCCACTCGTAAGCGGCAAAGTTTCTATCAAGGCAGCCAAGTCCGCATGGATTATCATGATGACCTTGACCCTCATTTGCGGAATTGCCGAAAGTCTTTTACAGCGTGCCAGCTTTGTTTCGGCCATTTTCTTTTTGATACTTGTTGTTTTACTTAGAACTTACAACAAGATTCTAAAGCATATTCCGCTTTTAAAGAACATGACGGTAGCCTTTCTCTGCGCAACGCCCCTGATTCTTTGCCTATTCTACCCCACGGGTTTCAAGGAAACCGAAGATTTTTCTCTTGAACTTTCCGATAAAATCGGATTACTCTATCCAGCTATGTTGTTTGCATTTTTACTAACAACAGCTCGAGAAATCTACAAGGACCTTGAAGACGAAACGGGAGACCTTAAAGCTGGCATCATTACATTCCCGCTGATTGCAGGTGCCCCCACCGCAAGGCGCCTCGCCGGATTCATTTGCATTTTCTGTTGGGCAATTTTGCCACTCCCGGTGGTACAGGGTTACTACCCCACGCTATTCCTAATTATTACCGGCGCCATCTTTACGCCCACAATTCTTTCGATCTTGATTTTTGCGCACAAGCGTAACTACCGCCGCGCCCAGAAACTCGTGAAAGTCGCCATGTTCGCAGGCCTAATCGCCCTTGTCGTGAGCTGCTAAAAGTTTCATTCAAAAAAACATCAATGAATTTTACATAAGGCGAGTATATGACACATTGGCTTATTTCTGCAAATACAAAACTGTACAACCATTACAAGTCTTTTAAAGATCACGGCTTTATCGATTGGAAAATGAGCTCAAGGTATCATGTCGGAGACATCGTCTATGTTTATTCTTCAATGCCAATCCAAAAAATTCAGTACAAGACTGTCGTTGAAGAAATCAACATGCGTTTTAGTGAAATTAGAGACGACCGGGAATACTGGAAAGACCTAAACGCCTACAACATCGCAAAAAGCGGTTTATATGCACGTTTTAGATTGCTAGAAAGAATCGACGGTTATGAATTATCGATAGAAAAACTTAAACAACATGGCTTAAAGCAAGCGCCCCAGCATCCAACAAAGCTAAGCGGCACCCTGCTTGAATACATCGAAAAAAATTTTCAACAAAATATATCAATCGTACCTCAAAAATTAGGCAAAAACAATAGCATTGTTGAAAATATCTATCCAGACGAAATCGACTGTCCCGAAAAAATTTTTGAGGGAGCACAAACAAAAGTCATGGTAAATACGTACGAAAGAAATTCCAAAGCAAGAGCGAAATGTATCGAGCTAAAAGGAACCCATTGCTACGTCTGCGGAATGAATTTTGAACAAATGTATGGCGAAATCGGCAAGGGATTTATCCATATCCACCATCTAGTCCCTATTTCAAAAATTGGCAAGGAATACCAAATCGACTACCAAAAGGATCTCATTCCAGTCTGTCCCAATTGCCACGCCATGTTGCACAGGAAAAAATTGAACGGAGAATCACCTTCTGTTGAAGAATTAAAGAAAATCATACGGAAGAGAATGACCGCTCTAAATCTGGACTTCTAGCACGATTTTACACAAAACGTAAATACTACAAAAGTGATTTACACAAAACGTAAAATTTACAACCGACGCTCTTCCTCACTTCCCTTTATTTTTACCTAAAAAAGACCTTTTCAGCCCAAATTTGCCAATTAGGCACATTTTTTGCTTTGCAAGGGCGTCCGTTCCCTTGCTTGCACCCGTCTGGGTGGGCTGCGACCTTCGAGGTAGGGGGAACATACATTTCAAAGAGGCGTTATGCTCGACGAATTGCACGAAGAATGCGGCGTGATCGGCATTTATAATGGCGACGCAGTCGTTAGGAATATTACCATGGGGCTTTACGCCCTGCAGCACCGCGGGCAGGAAAGTGCCGGATTCGCGGTCACCGACGGAGACAAGATTCGCATCCGCAAATCCATGGGGCTTGTATCTACCCTTCTCCGGGAACACAACATCGACGAATTTGACGGATTTGCCGGCATCGGCCATGTACGCTATAGCACCACAGGTGCTTCGACACTTGCCAACGCCCAGCCGATTTTGGTGAGCTGCAAGTGGGGGCAGATTGCGGTCGCCCACAACGGAAACATCACCAACGCCAACGAACTCCGCGCCGAAATGGAAGCCGAAGGGCACATTTTCCAGACGACATCCGATTCCGAAATTCTTCTGCATGAAATCGCACGCACCGAGGCTGACGACCTAGGCGACGCCATCAAGAAAGCAGTCACCAAATTTACCGGCAGCTTCTGCCTCGTATTCATCAGCAAGGACACCATGTACGTGGCCCGCGACGGATTCGGATTCCGCCCGCTCTCGATTGCCCGCATGGGTAAAGCCTGGTGCGTTGCCTCCGAGACCTGCGCCTTCGACCTGCTCGGCGCCAACTACGTACGCGACATCCAGCCCGGCGAATTCCTGACCATCACCAAGAACGGGCTGCATTCCGAGCGCTTTACACACAAGGATCGCCTAGCCCACTGCATTTTCGAATACATCTACTTTAGCCGTCCCGATTCCAAAATTTTCGAACAAAGTTGCGACAAGATTCGCCGCAAGATGGGCAAGCAGCTTGCCAAGGAATGCCCCGTTGATGCAGACATCGTGATTTCTGTCCCCGACAGCGCCACGACCGCAGCCCTCGGCTACGCCCAGGCCAGCGGCATCCGCTTTGAAATCGGGCTTCTCCGCAACCACTACGTGGGCCGCACCTTTATTGACCCCACGCAGAACGTACGCGAACAGAAGGTCAAGCTCAAGTTCAACCCCATCGAAGGAGTTCTCAAGAACAAACGCGTCTGCGTGGTCGAAGACTCTATCGTTCGCGGCACGACACTCAAAATTTTGTCGAGAATGTTACGTGACGCGGGCGCACTCGAAGTGCATATTCGCATCGCATCGCCTCCTGTCGCCCACCCGTGTTTCTTCGGCATGGATTTTCCGAGCCAGGGCGAACTCGCCGCAAGTTCGATGACTCCAGCCGAAATCGCCAAGATGCTCGGCGTCGAAAGCCTTGGCTACCTGAGCGTCGAAGGCATGAAGGAATGTACTGGCGAAGGTGAAAATTACTGCGCAGCCTGTTTCGACAACGACTACCCCGATTATATCGGCAGTGATTCAAGCAAGACTCGCTGCGGATAAGAGAAAGGCGAGAGCAAAATGCTCTCGCCCTCTTTATAAATTTTTGAGCTCTTAAACCTGGTTATACGTCCACTTGACGTGATCCATCATGAATTCATGAGCGTCAAAGGCAAGTCCGAACTGCTCCTGAATCTTGCTCACATCAAACAGCATCGGTTCTTCGCCCCAGCCAAGGTCCGTTTCGACAACCTTGGACTTGCAGTCGGGCTTCAAGGAAATCATCATTTCGGCGATTTCTTTCCAGCTCATCCAGACTTCGCCAAGACCAAGGAATATTTCTTCGTTCTTGTCGGATTCCAGGACCTTCAGGTAGAGTTCTGCCTGCTGGCTTGCATGAATAAACTGCGTACCGTCGTTCTTGATAACGTTGATGTCGCGGTTTTCTTTGACCGCCTGAGCCATCGAGAAAAACCTGCGGTCCGGCTGAGAACAACCATCAGGCCAAGCAGGATTTCCAAACGTATACCCCGGACGGATAATGTTGCGAGTCATCTTAACTTCGGGGAACTGTGTACCGTAGCCATGCGTAAAGCCAAGCACATAGGCCTCACCCGCCGCCTTGGTCGCACCATACAGATCCATGGGCAAGTTACTGGTCACTTCGCGCATGGAGGGGCGCATGCGGCCCATGGCCGCCGTACTACTGGTATAAATAAACTTTTTGCAACCGGCCTTGGCCGCCATTTCGAGCAGCATCACCGTGGCGCGAGTATCGTTCATCAACATGGCACTGGGAGTATCCCCCCAACCAAGAGCAATATGAATGCAGGCATCACAGCCCTGCAAGCCCTCGGCCATCGCATCAAAATCAGTCAAAGCGCATTCGGCAAACGATACATTCGGCATTGCCTTAAGAGAAGGCACCTTGTTCGGGTGTCTAGTCGCAATCACTACCTCATGACCATTTTCGAGAAGGGTCTTTACAACATAGTGACCAATAAAGCCTGTACCGCCAGTAACAAATACACGCATAACAACCTCTTTTTTATTTGTATAAAATACAAACCTTTAAGACTCTAGGCAAGTTCGAAAATATTATGTAATCGTAATTTTTCGCTACTTTGGCCGTCCAGGGTCATCTGGATTACCAAAAATATAAAGAAGCCATGCAGCCATCATCTTGGCCTGATCCTCGGTAAGTGGAGTAATCTCCATGGCAGGCCATTCATCGGGGTGCTGCGGGGTCGGGTGCATCAAGTAGCGCACCAAGCCTTCTGGATTCTCGGCATAGTGTTCCACGTTGTCGCGCATCGGGGGCGCGGCAAACTTACGTGCCCAACGGTGACACGCCTTGCACTCGTAATTGTAGTACTCCTGCGCCTTGGTCTTTAATTCGGGCGTGACCGGCGGAAGCACAAACGCCTCTACAGCAAACAAAGCGCACATCAAAGCAAGAACAAAATAAGCAACACGCCTATTCAAAACACGATCCTCTATAGAAAGCCATATCCTGTCTGACAGGTCATTTCCGTTCTTTCCACAAGATAATAAAATTTTTTATCTTTGTACCAGGAGACACAAATGAAAAGAATTCTATTTAGCCTACTGCTTTTGGCGGGTTTTGCCGCAGCGAATACATGTACGCAAGCGTGGTTTGAAGTGCATAACTTTAGCTTTCTGTATAAAAAAGATGCAATACATATCGATTCCATTTATTACAAGGAATACGATAACGATTGGAGTAGCAAGTATATCTATAAGAACAATCAACTAGAAAGCATTGTTTTCAATTTAGACCGTTCTACAGAAATAGTCAGCGTCTACATATCCAAGGACGAAAGTGTACTCGTAGAAATGGGCGAAGAACTTTTAATATCGGATTCTACTGCAGGAGACACCTCCTATTTTACGCAGAAAGTTTTCAGAGACGGAAAACTCGTTCAAGACATCATTCACAAGAACGCAGGCCTTTACTCTTCAGAATTGAGTTACAATCCAGGAGGCAACAAATATGACTTTACAGAACTCTTTTTCAGAAATGACACCCTTGTATTACGATTCATAGACAACTATTATACCGACTCACCCGAAGAATCGTTTACCTATTATGTAGAGGATTCTACTGATGATTTAACATGCTATGAATATAAAGACGACCCTAGCAGCAACGAATCTGAAAACCCATCAACGCCTAAATACACATTGACTTATCATAAAAATAGTCAGGGATATTCACTAAAATATTTTGATAAAAAATACCTTAGTGAATACTTCATGGTCTACCCCAATGCCACTACTGCCATCCGCAAGCAGCGCCCGGCGGTAAAGATTTCGCCGAAGGCTAGGTACTTCGATTTGCTGGGACGCTACAAGTTTATGAAGTAATCATGGGCATTATTGAAATCATCATTATCGCGATTGTAGAGGCGATGGACTGCTTCGCCGTCTCGATTGCCACGGGGCTTTCAAAGAAAGGCATCAAGTATAGTCGCGCCATGCTCCAGGCGGTTAGCTTTGGAGTCTTCCAGGGCGGCATGACGCTGCTCGGGTATTTCCTCGGGAGTTTTGCCGAACGCTGGTTCAATTCCGTGGGCACACCCATCGCCTGCACCATCCTCTGCATTCTGGGCGGACGCATGATTTGGGGCGCCGTTCGTGGTGACGCCGGCGAACAAGAAGGCGAACAGATTGCCGCGAAGAACTTGACAATTGCAAACATTCTGCTGCTTTCGATCGCGACTAGCATCGACGCCTTTGCTGTCGGGATTTCGTTTGCCTTTATCAAGGCGAACATGGTGCTTGCCACCAGCGCCATTGCACTTGCCAGCTTTGTCATGGGCGTTATCGGGTATGAAATCGGTCGTCACGCCGCCAAGCGGTTCAAGACCAAGATTCCCGAAATCATCGCAGGCATAATCCTGATTGGAATCGGCATAAAGATGCTGTTTTAAGGGGCTCCACTATCCCAAAGCTCATTTTGGGGGCATTTTCCCAAAAACAAGCCCGTTTTTCCCCTTATTTTCAATTTCGGGCACCGAATTCGGATGCCAGAATTTTCTATATATATCCGCAAATTGCATTTTTGCCTGGGTCCTGTGACCAGATTCGCCAATTCCACTGGTGCTAGAGCAGAGAAACTCGGACAAAAACATGTAATGAAACAGGTCAC
>CACWJY010000031.1 GCA_902761355.1 Fibrobacter succinogenes
TCACATGGGCTTGCAACTAATGTTTGGCTACTTGGTTGGAAACCTTCGTTTGGAAAACCGTTTTACGCAGGGGTGGAAAATCGGTTTGCAAACTTCTTAGCGGGCGGGAAACCGCCATCTTTTTGAGATTCTTTAGTTTACATAATCCGCATTATCGGCAATAAAGATGTGCTCGAACGAGGGGAGTACAGCATGTGCTGAAAACACGGAAATCCTGCATTTTCGCCCAGTTGGAGTATTTGTGGAGTGTCAATTTGTTATATTGTTACCGAATTTAGTTTACTATATACAATGAAAAATAGAACCTTTAAATATATCCTCTTGGCGATCGCTTCGGTCGTGTTTATTTTTTCGGGCTGTGCTGTTACCAAGAAACTTTCGGCAGCCGATATTCTCTCCAAGACAAAGCTTGAATTCGTGAGCCTGTCGCTGGATTCTGCAACCATTAACAAGGATCTTTTCCCAAAATCAGACGATTTGAAGATGGGATTATTGCCAAATCCGCACGTGGTTGCCTTGGTGCAGGATTTTGCCCGAGGAATCCTTGAAAAAGAGATTGGCAAGGCTCACTTGACCGTCAGTTTGAACGCCAAGAATACAGGCGAAGATACCCTTTGGATTCGTGGCCTGATGGCAAATTTGGTGCTGGATTCCCTGATGGAGCTCCCGGTTGCGCTCCGTGATTCCGTAAAACTTGTTCCAGGAGACAATCCGGTAAACCTTGTGACAGAAATGCCGATTGACCGCCGGATTTTTAAACTCATGGAAGTCAATGTGGTGCATATCGTGGGGCGTATGGACGTTTCTCTTAAAGAACAGGAAGAAGCTTTTACGCTCGATTTCAACATGGATCGCAAAATTAGTCAAGAAGAAAAGCAAGCGCTTGCAGACAAGGCTCGAACCTCGGTTTTGGACAACATCGTAAGCGATTGGGTAGGAGCCATTGGATTTTAATTTAGAAACGTGGAATGAATATGAATAGAACATTTGTACCTGAAAATTTTAACGTAGACAACGTCGAAGAAGTTAAAAGTTTGTATCAAAACCTTCTGAACGAAAATATCGCCAACTCCCCCGATGCATTGCGTTCCTGGATTTTAAAGTGGAGTGAACTTGGTTCGGTGCTTTCAGAAGTTTCTTGCCGTCGCTATGTGGCAATGACCTGCAATACCAAGGACGAAGCGGCCGCCAAGTCTTACGAAGATTTTGTCAGCAACATTGATCCGGTTTCGAACGAATTTAGCGACAAGCTCAATAAAAAACTGATGGCGCACCCTGCCAAAGACAAGCTAAAAGACGAATTTGGTGTATGGTTCAAGAGTGTTCAGGTTTCGTTGGACCTGTTCTCCCCCGCCAATATTCCGCTAGAAACCGAAGAAACAATGGCCGTACAGGCCTATCAGAAGATTACTGGTGGCATGAGTGTGGAATTTGATGGTGGCATCAAGACCATGCAACAGTTGGGCGCATACCTCGAAAAGACTGATCGAGACCTACGTGAACGGGCTTTCCGCACCATGTGGGACCGCCGCCTAAAAGATAAGGATGCTCTCGACGAATCCTTCGACAAACTGTTCCAAATCCGCAATAAAATCGCCAAAAACGCGAACTGCAAGAACTTTATCGACTACATTTTCTTGGCAAAGCGTCGCTTTGATTATACCCCTGCGGACTGCAAGAATTTTCACGAAAGTGTCGAAAAACTGGTGCTTCCGCTCCTTAAAGAAATCTACAAGAAACGTGCCGAAAAGATGGGGCTCAAGAAGCTTCGTCCGTGGGACCTCTCCGTAGACCCGCTGAACCGAGCACCGTTAAAGCCGTACAAGAGCGGCGACGAACTCATCGAAAAAGTCGACCAGATTTTTGAATCGATCCACCCGCAAGCCGGCAAGTGGGCCCGCGAAATGCAGGCGAAAAAGCTTATCGATCCCGATAGCAGGCTTGGCAAGGCTCCGGGAGGCTACCAGATCGGCTTTGACGAAAGCCGACTCCCCTTCATTTTTATGAATTCGGCCGAAACTGACCGCGATATCTATACGCTATTGCATGAATCGGGCCATTCTTTCCACCAGTATGCGCTCGCAAATCAGCCGATTCTCGCCTACCGCGATGTGCCTTCGGAGTTCGCCGAAGTCGCGAGCATGAGTATGGAACTCATCGGCATGAGCAACCTCAAGCCCTTCTACGGCAATGACACCGAAGCTATTCGCCGTAGCATTGAAGGCGAACTTGAAGACGTGATTTGGCTTTTCCCGTGGGTGGCCAGCATCGACAGTTTCCAACACGAATTGTACAGCCGTCCGAACCACACAGCCAAGGATCGCGAAGAAATCTGGAAGGGTATCATGGACCGCTACGATGCCGGTGTGGACTACTCAGGTTTCGAGGCCGTGCGAAACAACCTGTGGCAAAAGCAGTTGCACCTGTTCGAATGCCCGTTCTATTACATTGAATACGGAATTGCGCAGCTCGGTGCGCTCCAGGTATGGGCGAACTTCAAAAAAGACCCTAAAAAGGCCATTGATGACCTGTTTAAGGCAGAAAGTTTGGGTGACAGCCGTCCCCTACCGGAACTTTTTGCCACAGCGAACATCAAGTTTGACTTTACCGCGAAGACCATTGAACCGCTTATGCAGGTTGTTTGGGACGAGTTAAGCAAAGCATAGGGTGTTAATCACCCTATTTTTTGCAAATTTTTGCAAAAAAATGCAAAAATAAGGCAAAAACGCTTGACAAACGAAAAAGAATAACCTATATTTGGCGCACATCCTGGAGGGATGGCCGAGTGGTTGAAGGCGCACGCTTGGAAAGCGTGTTTACCTCACGGTAACGAGGGTTCGAATCCCTCTCCCTCTTCTAAAACATTTTCAGAGGTACCTAGATGGCTGAAGAACAGAGAGTCTATCTTGATGACATTTACGCAAACGAACAATGTCAGGGCTCCGTTTTCCGCGCAGTGGTGATGATGTCCCAAGAAGCTCGCTTTATCAATAAGCAGGCTGCTCAGGGTTATATTCAGTTGACCAAGAAGCCGACGACCATCGCTATGTACAAGTTCAAGGAAGGCAAGCTTTCCTTTGCCGACAAGAAGGCCGCTGATCAGGCTGCTGTTGAAGTCGCGGAAGAACCGGAAATGACCGCCGCTAACGCTGCTCAGGTTTCTGGTGCAGCTGATGACGCTTTCGGCGAATAATTTACTTCTGAAATAAAATTTGAAAAGCGGCTCAATTGAGCCGCTTTTCTTTTTTCCCCCTTTTTCCTCCCGTTTCTCTTTGTTTCTCCCCCTACTTTTGTTCTCCTTTACCCTTAATTACACTTGAGCACTTTTTCTGTAAAACGCTTCCGGGAATGCCTTGACTGCGCATTGGTTACAAAGCATGCGGAACCTTGTTTCAGGTGCTGATGCCACACGAATTTGAGCACCGCAATCAGAACACTTGGCTATGAATACCACGGACAGCGGAACAGTCGAGGTAACAGGCATCCTGCCCTCCCCGATTTTGTGAATCGTATTGCGGAAAATAACTTCTCCGTCCTGATCCTGGTATATTTCACGAACAATGCAACAGTCAAAGCTACGGCCACGGCGATTTTTCATGCGCATGGTAAAGCTCGCTGTTTGCGTGTCGCGGCGGAATTTTTCCCAGTCACTTACGTAACGGTAAAGGTCCGTGACGTAATGCCATTGAAGCTCCGAAGGTTCAAAGCCAAACATGCGGCAAAAGCGCCTGTTCCCGCTAAGAAGGCGGCCGTGTACGTTGACCTCAAAACAGGCTATATCGATCGTATTCATTGGTCGCCTCCCTTTAGATAATACCGATACAAAACATCGGCAGAGTTTATCGCTTTATTCCCCAAACGTACATCTTTTATAGTTATGTCTAAACCCTTGTCGCCGAATATAAACGGAGTCTCTAAAATATCGCTTACGGTTATTTCAGAAGAAATCGGTTGACGCTCCTGTTGAGCAATCATGAAACCATTCATGTAGAGCGAAATGCGACTGCCAATCCAGGTTGCCGTAACTGTAACTTCTTTTCCTACTTCAAGTTCTGCCGAAGACACAACAGCCTTGTCGTGACATTCTGTACGCTCGTAACCATTACCAATAAAGAAGGTCAGTGCCGGTTTTTGTTCCCAACATTTGATTTTTACGAGTGCCAGGTTGAACAAGCCTGTTTTACCGAAGATGTTTCTATTGTACGAAAAATCTTCGCTAAGCGAATTTATGATGAACGTTACTTCAACCGTCACGGCCTCTAGTTCTTGAGCATAAACGAGACTGTCGCTTGCTGTTTCCGCATTAGCCGGAATATTGGTTTCATTCCAGTGATATACAAGGCCGTAATCGTAGTCGTAAGGCAGCTGCATCTTAATGCTGTGGCTTTGGCCATCACCTATGCTATTGCCATAACCAGATGGAACGGGAAGGGGCGTATTGCTGCTATCGCAGATGGGGTCTGGAGCACCTATCGCCGAAGAGTCTTTCGGTTGTGTTCCTGCTACATCGGGGACATCGACCGTCTGAAGCGGCGGAGCAATCAGTTCGTCTGCCGTAACCGAAGATAGGACTGATGTAGGAACGGGGCCTAAAATAGTGGCTTTAAATGATTCGTATTGCAGTATATAGCCGACATTCGAAGCGAACCCTTCACCCAAATTTTCCACCGTAAGGGGGTATGTCCCATTTGGAAGATCCTGGAGTTCAAAGAAGCCTTGTTCGTTTGTTTTGACATGTAAAACGGAATCTTTTGTAGCAAGAGACAATTCATATGATTTTACGGCATCACCACTAATAGAGCACTTAACAATGGTATGCATTATTAACGTGTCTGAATCGCCTACAATTACTACATCCTTGTTGGTTTGTTGCGAAGGAACAGGCGTAACAACACTATCAATTATACGAACGGTATCTTTAGTTGAAAGTGTATCGATTATGTGTACGGGAACGGTGTCTTTGGGAATATCGGAGGCTACCGTATTCGTTTCTTCGTCAACGCCACCTGCTATTTTGGTGCCACAAGCCGACAGAACAAACGCTGCAGAAGCGATTGCCCAAAGTCCAAAACCAGTTATCTTAAGCGACTTAAGCATGGTGTTCCTCCTTCGGCAGATTGCGGGTTAGGGGGAACAATTGCACGTTCAGTCTATAAACGCGTTCTTCGCCAGAATCTTCCATCACAATCGAGCTAATGCGGCGACGGAATTCGGCGATTTCTTTAGTGATTTTTTCGAAGGCCCCTTCAGAAATTCCAATAGTCAGGCCAGAAATGTCACGTTCATTCACGGGAACCTGGTCAAGGCTCTGTACGCCGAGCTCGCCCATTTGACGGTGCATTTCGCGGATAGCGAGCGAGGCGACATCAAGGTTTCCGGTGGTGACGGAGCGACTGCTTTGGCTGTAATGGCCCTGCTCGTCTTTTTCGAGAAAGCCATTCTTTTCGAGCAACTTGAGAGAATTTTTGACATGAGATGCATCGCTATCAAAGACGAGCTCCCCCGCCATCTGGGCGGGTGTTGCGCCATCTAGGCGCGGGGCCATTTCGCGGAGCACCGGATTCAGCCAACTTCCATAATAGTCGTATTGGTCTTCGCCAACCAAGGCGAACGAATTTTCATTGGCAAGAGCACGCATTTCTGCAAAGATTTTTTTCTTTGTTGCAGAAGATTTTTCTTGATTAAAGGCGACCAGGTGCCTAAAGTACTGCAAATCAACACCCACGAGTCCCATGGCAGAGGCAACTCGTTCTGTTCCTGCATCACTTAGGTTTGCCTTGCTGTCGCAAACCAGCTTTAAGAACACCGGCGAAGAATATCCCGCAGCCTTCGCAAAATCACGCCACGTAAAACCGGAACGTTCCTTGCGTTCGGCATAGTAGTCGCGAATGTAGACGCGATAGCTGGTATATTCCATTACGGGTTTCATGAACCTTAATATAAATTCTTTTTTTGCCAAAGTCAATAGACTATGATACAAAAAGTTAAAAAATATTTAGAATCATTCATTTTTGGCTCAAATTGCACAAAAATTGCAAAAATTTCATGATACAAACATGCAAAAAAAGATGATACAGGTCAATGACATACGCAAAAAATGCCCCCAGACATCATCCGAGAGCAAAATCTTGTATCATAAACGGTCTTGTTGCGAGAGGGCTGGCCAATGGTAATATCCTACTATTTTGCAGCCAGCCCGGTCTTTTGTTTTTTATCCGCGACTATGGGCGTAATTATTCTTTTTGTCCTCATACATGAGGGCATCGGCTTCACGCATCGCCTTGCGGATATCCCCCGCATTTTCGTCATGGTAGAACCCGATTGCGTAGCTCACGTTACCCTTGATCTTGGATTTTTGTCGGAGCTTTTCGACTCTTTCTTCAAGGCTTGCCTTGGGAATGTCAATTGCCACTACCACAAATTCGTCGCCGCCGGCACGGTAGATTTCGCAATCGTGGAAGGTTTCCTTCAAAATCGCTGCAGCTTTCTTTAAGAGGGCGTCGCCGGCGTTATGTCCCTCGTTGTCGTTAATAGGCTTAAGGCCGTTCAAGTCCGCAAAAACCACAGAAATGGTTCTGTAATTGACATCGCCACTCACAAACTGAAGAACCCTGTTGTTCATGGCGTTACGGTTGTTCACGCCAGTCAACAAGTCCTCGTTGCTCAAGTACCTAAGGCGCTGCACCAGTTTATAGCTGGCCACTTCGGAGGCTATAAAAAAGGTTACCAGTTCGAGGGTTTCTTTAATGAGCAAAACCTTGGAGGTGTCAAAGTTGGTCGCCCAAATGAATCCGACAAATTCGTTGTTGTGCGTCAATGGAAGCAAAACCAGGCTTTTAACACCAGCTTTCATCATTGTCTTGTGCCAGTTCGGGTTTCTTTGGCGAATAATTTCCATGTCCGCGTCGTTCTGAATAATCAGGCAGTTGCTCCCCTTTAGCGTTTCTATCCAGGATTCTGCGATATAGATATATTCGTTGTTAAAGATTTTGTCGTATTCAGGCGGAGGCGGATTATCTTTTCGGGCGCAGGTTAAAATGGAGCATGTTCTTTCCTTGAAATCGGTCTGTAAGACGCTGCAGGATTTCGCATCACAAATCTTGCGTACATCTTCAATCACTTCGGCCATGGTTTTCTTGAAATCCTTTGAACCGCGCAACTTGATGCATGCCTTGAGCACGTTTTGCGAAATTTCTGAAGAAAGTCTTGTAGATGTATCGAGGTCTTCTTCGGGCTGAATTTCAAGGGTAAAGGTACAATAACCCTTCGTGTCGTCTTCGACATCGATGGGCATCATGAACTGATTAATGCAAAAATTAAATCGCTCCGGGCGAATATAAGCGTGGACCGGCTTATGAAGAATAGCGCTCTGGTAAACGAACTTTTCGAAGTTCAGTTCCTTTTCCATATACATTTCATAGTTGGAACCAGGAATGAACTTCTGGCTAAATACGGAATTGCCTTCTTCGTCTTTTCTTTCCATCGACTTAACATACTGCGGATTAGCCGCTTCGATGCGGATAGTCCCAATACTCCCGTCCGTTGTCTTTTCAACAGAAAGGACACTTGTTATCGCACGGAAAGAATCGACAAATTTTTGCAATTCTTCTTTTTTCATCTCAACTTCGACTCCGGGAAACGGTCATAGAATCGTTTTTTGTCTTCGTACATACGGGCGTCGGCTTCACGCATGGCAATACGAATGTCACCACCCTTATCATCGAAGTAAAAACCTAATGCAAAACTAACATTTTCTGGGTCAGAAGAATCTTTATGTAGTTTTTCAACATGCTTTTCAATTTCTTCTTTAGTCTTATCTAGGGCTACAACTACAAATTCGTCGCCACCGGCACGATAAATTTCGCAATCTTCGAATGTGGACTTAAGAATAAAGGCAGCCTCTTTTAGCAGGCAATCGCCAGAGTTATGTCCCTCTGTGTCGTTTATGGATTTAAGACCGTTCAAATCAGCAAAAACAATTCCAATGGTTTGTGGGGCGCGTTCTCGGCCCGACACCAGGCGGAGAACCCTATTGTTCATTGCATTTCTATTCTTGACGCCCGTCAAAAGATCCGTTGAACTCAGCATTTCTAAACGTTGTAACAACTGGTAGTTCGCGATTTCAGAAGCGATAAAGAATGTTGTTAGTTCCAGAGTTTCCTTGATGTGTTCTGTATCTGCTGTATTAAAATTGGTTGCCCAAATAAATCCAATGGTTTCGTTATTGTACTGAAGCGGAAAAAGGACTAGGCTTTTTACATTCGCGCTATCAAGCGAACGGTACCAGTTTGGATTTCTGGTTTTAACTTCTGCCATGTCATTATCGTCTTTAATAATCAGACAATTGCTTCCTGCGATGGTCTCAAGCCATGATTTTGCATAGTCAATAAACGAATCATTCAAGAAAACCTTAAGCGAACGTTGTCCCGACCCTTCTTTAATGCTTTCGCTCAATAAAGAGCATGTTCGCTCCGAAAAATCCGTCAAGAGGACGCAACAATAACTGGCTCCGCAAATGTTGCGGATATCGGCTATAACGTCGTCCATGGTTTGGAGAAAGTTCTTGGTGCTACGGAGTTTGATACAGGTCTTTAATACATCAGAAGTGGTTTGCATCGAAAGATTTGTCATCTGATCGACATTCGCCTCTGTCGAAATCTCTTGCGTGTAGGTACAATAGTATTTATTCGGATCTTCTATATTAAGAGGCAGGCTAACAAGGTTGAACCACACTCCGAAGCGCTCCGGATTAACATAAGCATGCATCGGTTTTTTAAGGACCGCACTGCTATAAATGAAATGCTCGAAATTTAAATCTTTTGGAATATATTGTGTATATTCGGTGCCGCGAACAAATTTGCGATTGCGAGGCATATTTATTGGCGAATCGTAATTCTGTTCGAATGTTTCAAGATACGCCTTATTGCCGGCTTCGATACATATCTTGCCGCAGCTCTCATCGGGCTTTTTTTCTACAGATAGAATGCAAGTCATTAAATCAAATTGATCAACATATTCCTGCAAATCCATAATATCTCCCATATCCGTACCCTGTGTGTACGGCAAATTACACCATAATATATAATAGCACTTTTTTTTCAAAAAGTGCTATTTTTTTATAAAATAGTGAGAGATTTTTACTTCAATTTGGAATAATCTTGGTTAGTAAAAACCTTACTTTGTAAGGTCCTTGACGACCATAATTCCGCTGCGCTCAATCTTAGGATATTGGCGCATACCTTCGCCTCCCCTGCCTTTATCTAGCACCTCAAGCAAGTCGCCCTTGGATGAGTATAGGTGAAGTTCCCAGGGGGTGTTCGGGGCATTAAAATAGCCGGAATTTTTCTGCACATTACGTTGGAACGTGCGATTAAGGCGGTCTGCGACACTACGAGCCTGCACTAAAGAAATATCGGAAAGTTCCCAAGAAATAGGCACACCACCCATATCGTAAATGAGCAGGGCTTCCATGTCGGTGTCTTCTTTCATGGTGAATTTCCAGCTGAAGTTTTGCCAGCTGGT
The DNA here is from genome assembly GCA_902761355.1 of Fibrobacter succinogenes. Classification (GTDB taxonomy): domain Bacteria; phylum Fibrobacterota; class Fibrobacteria; order Fibrobacterales; family Fibrobacteraceae; genus Fibrobacter; species Fibrobacter succinogenes_M. Next base: position 9,523 of record CACWJY010000031.1, read on the forward strand.
ACTTAAGTCCAGAATACGGCCGTTTGCATAAGGAGTGTATTCTTCGGAGTCCTTTTTGATATTCACGTTCAACGTACGGGGCTTGTCAGCCTTGGCGCGCATGCTGAAAATGTAGGTCACCCCTTCGCGCAGCGAAAGCTTTTGCTTAAACTGCAGGTTCCATGATTCCTTGCCGGCCTTCTTGATGTCAAAACGGACAACGCCCTCATTCACCTTAACATCGGCCTGGCCTCCCCAAAAATCCACCTGCCAATTAGAAAGCGGATTTTCGTCAGAGAAATTTCCATTTTGAATCAGGTTCGATCCCATGACCTGCGAACCGATATCAAAGTTCTTTTCTTGAATAAAGGTCGGAATAATACTGGTATTCTGGATTCCGTTCGGACTGTCAACACAGACGTCCTTACCCCAGTCTACAAGCGTATTGAAAGAACTATGGACGGTCATGTCCATTTCGGGACTATCCGAATTACCGGGGCCCCAACTCCAGGCAAGCCAACCGATATTCAAGCGTTCGGCTTCGGCCATGATAAACTTGTAGGGAATTTCTTTAACACCGCCTGCGGCAACCGGAGCAAATTCACCGATGACGAGAGGGAGTTTCTTTTCGACTGATTCTTCAAGAACTCCTTTAATGCGTTCTTGGACCGTTGCGTATCCTGTTTTAACGGGATCATGCCTTTCGGAGGGCCACCACATGTGAATCGAGAACAACAAGTTGTGTTCCGGATCGGTCTGCAAAAGCTTGGGGCCCACTTCGAGCAGGTTCTTTTCGCTTTGCCCCCACTGGTCCGCATCTATCATCAATGGAACGCGGATACCAGAGGCGCGCATTTTGGTGACGATTGCATTGTAAGTGGTAAAAAATTCATCGGAATCCATCGACTCTGCACCAGGTTCGTTTCCGATATTTACAATCAGGTACTGCTGGTGGTTCGAAATCAACTGAAGGGTTTCGTCGCGAAGCCAAAATTCCATGGCTTCAGCAAGACGTTCCCATTTGCCGGTTGTATCGTGGATTTCAGGAATAGGAATCATCCCGTTCGAAATGCACTGGGTAATAATGTTGTCAAGGTCACTGACGCGACCACGAGTATTCCATACGATACGGACGCAGTTGGCTCCTGTTTTCGCGATTTCGGGAATAGTTTTACCTTCGCGGTCGGTCCAAATAAACATGTGGTTAATACCACGAAGAATAACCTTTTCGTTATCCTTGCTGTACAAATAACGGTCTTGTACAAAAAATCCCGGTTTAGCCGAAGCCATGTTCATAAATCCACAATCTCCAATTTTTTTACAAAATAAAAATACAATTATTTATGGATTTGGGAGAACTTTTTTTGTAAATCGTTGAAAATTCGATGGAATATCTTCAACAACCCCTATTTTAAGCCCATTTGGACGGAGCTTGTCTTTCCGGAAGGTGTTTCCAATACCTTACAGGTAAACAACGCCTTAATAATTTTGGGTTTTCACGTTCCTTGATTGCTATGGACTGGTAATAATCCTGCCAAAGGCGGACAAATTCATCGGCTTTGGTGGCGGCTGCCACTTCTCGCATATTCGGGATACAGATGGGGATTGGCTCCCTACCCTTTCCGTCGTGGTAAAAGCCAAAACCTCGTTTAGAATCATAGATTGCCCACCGTTCATTGGCAAATCGGCCCCTAAAATGCCCAATCATCAATTCCAGAATATCGTACTTGGGTTCGATTTCGGCAAAATAGGTGCCATCGGGCATACGGCTAAATCGCACCATTCCAAGCATACCGCCTTCTTCGTGGCGAACAGAGCGCGCTGTCATATAAATCGGGAGCATTTCGTCAGAGGTAGGATTCTTTGCATAACGAGAATCCTCTTCCGAAAAAAGTTTGCGTAGGTATGCAAGAATTTTCATTTCGATTCCGTCTTCTTCGGAACGAAAAGCAACATCCAGCGTATTCAGGATCTCAAGTCCCGCCTGATTAATGATGGCTCGCTTAAGTCTCTGGGCGGATTCATCAGAGGTTTCTATGCGGAAAGGTTGCATAAACATGTTGCAGGGGGATTCACTGCGGTCAGGACGAATCTCGCCGACATCCAAATGCTGGCGGTAGATTTCAAAAACGACACTTAAGAAGCCGTCAAATGAAGAATCGTATGAGATAGAAAGCATAGAGACAATAAAAAAGACAAAGTGTACGGTGTTATCCAACAGCGGGGAGCGCAAGTGGCTGATTGGAAAAAAGGTCCAGTTGCAAGGATTGTGGTTTGGGCAACAATAGGGGGCGCACCATTTCGGGGTATAGACGACGTAAACAGGCTGGAGTATCTGGATGATAAATAAAGTACTGGGCCCGCTTGAGTACGACACCCATTTTTTTGAGATGCTCAAGGCGTATCTTGGAGAATCGGCGTCCCGAGGCTATTAACTGAGCAGACTTGACACCAATTCCGGGAACCCGTAAAAGCATTTCATAGTCTGCCGTCTGGATATCTATCGGGAAAAATTCAGGATGCCTAAGGGCCCACGAGGCCTTAGGATCGAGTTCCAAATCTAGGTTCGGATTGACCTTGTCTACTATTTCATCATATCCGAACTTGTAAAAACGCATCAGCCAATCCGCCTGATAGAGTCGATGTTCCCGCACAAGGGGCGGTTTTGTCGTTAATGCAGGGAGCCGTTTGTCGGCATTAATCGGTACGTACCCCGAAAAATAAACGCGCTTCATTTGCTGTTGCTTGTAAAAACCGTTTGAAAGTGTCAAAATTTGCAAATCGGTCTCCCCCGCAGCCCCCACAATCATCTGAGTACTTTGACCCGCCGGTAAAAAACGAGGAGAATAGCGAGAATGTTCCGTCTTGTATTCTAGCTTTCGTTCTGCCAGAAAATTCATTGGTTTGTAAATAGAAGCGTGATTTTTCTCTGGAGCAAGGTATTGCAGCGCTTTATCAGTCGGAATTTCGATATTGACACTGCTACGATCCGCATAAAGTCCCGCCTGATACAAAAGTTCGCTTGATGCTCCAGGAATAGCCTTTAGGTGGATATATCCGCCAAATTTATGCACGATACGTAGTTCTTTGGCTACCTGTATAAGCATTTCCATGGTTCGATCTGGAGTGCCAACTACTGCAGAACTCAAGAAAAGCCCTTCTATATAATTGCGTCGGTAAAACTCGAGTGTCAGATCTATTAATTCTTTGGGTGTAAACGTAGCACGGGGAATGTCGTTACTGCGACGGTTTATACAATAGGCGCAGTCATATTTGCAGGCATTGCTCATGAGCACTTTTAAGAGAGAGATGCACCGTCCATCCGATGACCAGGTATGGCAAATTCCCGCACTACAAGCATTACCGAGTCCACCCCCTGGAACTTGCCGCTTTGAGCCGCTCGACGAGCATGAAACGTCATATTTTGCTGCCGCCGAGAGTATATTCAGTTTTTCGCGCACATCCATAAAAGACCCGCAAATGCCCTTTTGTTTAGTTGCTATTTTGTTCACTAATAAATATAACCACAAGTGCTCAAAAAGGCAAGCCTTTTTCACGTTTTTTACAAAAAAACTCTATTTCGTCACGAAAGACATTTTTGCAGGCGTCGCTTTTCTATCTTTGTACCGTAAAATAAAGCGAGATTTTAATGGATTCTCTACTTAAACCTTTTATGAATTCCCGCAAGGTGTATGTCCCGGGAAAAATGTACCCGGACATCCGCGTGGGAATGCGCGAAATTTTGACTGAAGACCCCGAAACGCCGGTGGTTCCCGTGTACGACACGAGCGGCCCTTACAGCGATGTAGACGCCAAGCTCGACGTAACGAAGGGGATTGAGCGTTTCCGCGAATCGTGGATTATGGAACGTGGCGACGCCGAACAGCTGGACGACATGACGTCTGCTTATGGCCGCGCCCGCCGCGCGAACCACGAGCTGGACCACCTGCGCTTTAACGCCGAGCATCACCCGCTCCGCGCCAAGCAGGGGCACCACCTGACGCAGCTCGACTACGCCCGCAAGGGAATCGTCACCAAGGAAATGGAATACGTAGCAATACGTGAAAACCAGCGCCTTGACGAACTGCAGGCCCAGGGCAAGATCAAGATTGAAGGCTCCCCCATTACGCCGGAATTCGTGCGCGATGAAATCGCCGCGGGCCGCGCGATTCTGCCGGGAAACATCAACCACCCGGAATGCGAACCGATGATTATCGGCAACCGCTTCCTCACGAAAATCAACAGCAACATCGGCAACTCCGCCATCACTTCTTCCATCGAAGAAGAAGTCGAGAAAATGGCCTGGTCCGTGCGCTGGGGCGCAGACACGGTCATGGACCTTTCCACCGGAAAGCACATTCACGAGACGCGCGAATGGATTATCCGCAACAGCCCCGTCCCTATCGGCACGGTGCCTATCTACCAGGCGCTAGAAAAAGTGAACGGCAAGGCCGAAGAACTCACGTGGGAACTGTACCGCGACACGCTTATTGAGCAGGCGGAACAGGGCGTGGACTACTTCACGATTCACGCGGGCCTGTTGCTGGAACACATTCCGCTCACCGCCAAGCGCACCACGGGCATCGTGAGCCGCGGCGGTTCCATCCTTGCCTTGTGGCAGATGCGCCACCACCAGCAGAACTTCTTGTACACGCACTTCCGCGAAATCTGCGAGATTCTCGCCGCCTACGACGTTGCCGTTTCTTTGGGCGATGGTCTGCGTCCGGGAAGCCTCGCCGACGCCAACGACGCGGCCCAGTTCGGTGAACTGGACACGCTCGGCGAACTCACGAAGATTGCTTGGGAATACGGTGTGCAGGTGATTATCGAAGGCCCGGGCCACGTGCCCATGCACAAGATTCAGGACAACATGGCGCGCCAGCTCGAAAAATGCCACGGCGCTCCGTTCTATACGCTTGGCCCCCTCACCACCGATATCGCCCCCGGTTACGACCACATTACGTCGGCCATCGGCGCGGCACAAATCGGCTGGTACGGCACCGCGATGCTCTGCTACGTGACGCCCAAGGAACACGCTCCCCGACCGCGACGACGTGCGCGCGGGTGTGGTCACCTACAAGCTCGCCGCCCATGCGGCCGACCTTGCAAAGGGCCATTTTGCGGCACAGTTCCGCGACGACGCCCTTTCCCGCGCCCGCTTTGACTTCCGCTGGAACGACCAGTTCGCGCTATCGCTCGACCCCGAGAAGGCGATGGAATTCCACGACAAGACGCTCCCCGGCAGCCAGGCCAAGGCAAGCCACTTCTGCAGCATGTGCGGCCCGAACTTCTGTTCGATGCGCATCACGCGCGCCGTGCGGAATTTTGTCGCAACCGGCGAGGTGGGTGACGTTTAAAATGGTGATGCCGGGACAAGCCCGGCATGACATTTAACGAACGCCGAGACGAGGCAACAGGTATAAACCTATTGTCGAGGCGAAGGGCGAACCAAGACTAACTAATCCTTTTGGAGTTTTCGTATTTCTTGGTTCGCATTAAATAATAGAACGAGCTAAAATCCTTGGCTCGTTTTTTATTGAAGCAATTCACTTGGCAGCAACTTCTTAATCATATCAAAGAAGTCCGACTCGTGAATAGGTTTTGTCAGGTAATCCGCAAAACCCATTTCAAGGTACATTTCTTTAGCACCAAGAATGGCATTGGCCGTGAGCATAACGACCGGAGTCTTGGCATTTGTGTATTTTAAGATATCTTGCATGCGATGGAACGTTTCTAGGCCATCCATTTCAGGCATCATGTGATCTAAGAAAATGATGTCATAGTGTTGCTTTTTTACCATCTCTATGGCTAAAGCGCCTTTCATGACCAAATCGACTTGAATGCCTGTATTTTTTAGCATTTCTCGAATAACCGAAAGGTTCATTTCGACATCATCAACAACAAGAAGGCGAGCCTTGGGAGCGTATAACGTATTGGAAATATTTTTGACCAACGAAGAATGTTGCTTGTATTTTTCGTTAAAATCGCCTATTTTATCGGAACCGTTGATGACTTGCGGTAAAATGACCTCGAATGAGGATCCCGAGCCGTAAACGCTTTCGACCGTAATCTGCCCGTTCATCAGTTCAACTAATTCGCGTGTCAGGCTAAGACCGAGGCCACTCCCTTCAATATTACGATTACGTTTTTCTTCGATACGTTGGAATGCGTGGAATAGGTCCTTTAGATCTTCTTTCTTGATTCCGATACCCGTATCCGAAACCCTAATAAGCAGTTTGATATCTTGATTATCTTGTTCAATAGGTTCTGCAAAATCAACAGTCAAAGTTACACTACCCGAAGAAGTGTACTTGATGGCATTAGAAAGAAGATTGTTAACGACCTGCCGAATGCGAATTTCGTCACCAATGAGTTTGGCAGGCAAATCGGGGTTTACGTTCACATTAAAATGGAGTTTCTTGCTGCATACCCTTGGGTATGCCAAACTATAGCAATCGCTTAGCATTGCAAAAAGCTCGTAGCAGACATTAATGGGCTTCATCTTGCCCGATTCTATCTTAGAAATGTCAAGAAGTTCGTTCACCAGCGAGAGTAACGAATGGGCGGCGCTTTGAACATTGACCGCATAGCCGTGCATGGTTTCGTCTTTACATTCTTTCAAGAGCATTGAATTCATGCCAATAATGCCGTTGATAGGAGTCCGTATTTCGTGGCTCATATTAGCCAAAAAGCGACTTTTGGCTTGGCTTGAATTGTAGGCCCTAAGGCGGTTACGATAACTGGCGGTACAGAAGAAAAACAGTAATACGAATATCAACAACGAAAGAATACCATTCCTGATCATGGTGTTTTCGATACGTTCGAATAGTTTGTCTTCGTTGACAACCATTACCACATACCAGGTTTTATTTACAATGCGAGAAAAGACGAGTTTACGCTTACCTTTATAAGAGAACTCAAAGGTTTCTTGCTTTGCTAGCAGAATAGAACGCATCAGGTCTTCTTTGGCGGTCCCCGAATATTTGGAATCTAGGTAGACCTCCCCTCTTTCACTTTCATCGGTATGGGCGACAACTAAGCCGTTTACATCGACAATCATATTGTAATCGGCCCCCTCAACCACCTTATCTTGGATTTGACTTTGTAGGCCTTCCATTGAGATATCGATTGCAATAACGCTGCGTTTGTCAGCAAGGCGTCTGCTCAAAGAGATTACAAACTTGTTCGTCTTGGAGTCTAGGTAAGGCGAAATAAGGGCAATTCTACCACGAGCCTTGTAGGCCTCGGTAAACCAGGGGCGTTTGGTGGGCGTGTAATTTGAGTCGGGAACCCATTGAGAACCGTCCATGAATTCCCCCTTAATATAGCCGTAAATTCCAGAAAAGTCGCAATCTAGATCCGTGATATAACGATTGGCTTGATAGATGAGGTAATCATGTATCTGTTGGTTGCTCGCTTTCTGATCAATCAGATATTCGATGTTTTGTGTCGTTGTTTCTATCGTAGAACGGCTACTCTGCAAATAGCTATCTAATTTGGCAGCATATTCCGATACGGCCTTTTCACCTAGTTCAACGGTATCTTCGTGCACCATTTGCGAAAAAGAACGAAAAGTAATCGTCATGACACACACGATAGCGGCCAAAGTGACGATTAAGGTAAGGATGTAGTTAGCTAACATCCTCTGGTGGGCATTTTCTTTATAAAAACCTATTTTTTTCATTCTTTGTTACTGAAATATAACATCAAAAATCACCTTTTTGCTACATTAGTCATAAAATACAGGTTTTATTATGGAAATTAACAAGGACATTGCCGACATCCGCGCCGCCGAAGCTATTCTGCATAAGAAGAAGAAGTACCTGCTGTGCTATCATAATTTTAATGTGAAGAACTGCAAGAAATCTGCCGAAGAAATCCGGAAGATAGCCGCCGCCGCAGGTTCGCCGATTTCAATTGCCGTCGTCCCTTCTATCGGGGGCGTTCCCGAATCCGAAGCCGATGATTTCCGTGAAGAAATCGGAAAATTCGTGCAAGAAGGTTACGAAATCTTGCTCCACGGTGTTCGCCATAATGCAGACCTGTTCATCAAGCGCAACCCCATCGGTAAGCTCGCGCTCGCCATTTCACACAACGGGGCCGAATTTGCAGGCCTGAACAAGAAAGTTTCGCAGATGCTCCTGAACCGAAGCATCGCCCTCTGGAAGGCCCACGGCTTTGGCCGCCCCTCCGGATTTATCGCGCCAGTCTGGCTCGACAACAAGCACCTCAAGAAGCAGGTGCTCGAAGAATTCAACTTCTACGAAGACATGCTCTACATTTACCGCAAGGTCGGTAAAAAAGTCAAGCCGTCGTTCTCGCAGATTTTGACCTTCTCGATTTTCCCGCAGGCGCTCCTCGGTGCCATGCAGGTATTTTCTCGCATTGCACTACTCCTCTACCGCGGAACCCCCCGCCTGGTGATTCACGCCGGTGACATGAAGGCCATGGGCGAACAAAACCTTCTCTCGCTCGTCAAGTTTGCCTCGAACCACCGCGAAAAGATCATGTACCAGGATCTATAAGAGACCGGAGAGACACAAATGATACTCAATAGATTCCTAGCACGAACCGAGTATTCCTCTTACGAGGACCTCTACGAAAACTTTAAGCTCAATATTCCCGATGACTTTAACTTCGCCTACGACGTGGTCGACGAATACGCGAAGACCGAGCCCAAGCGCGAAGCATTAGTCTGGTGCGACGACAACGACGAAAGCCATATTTTTACCTTCAAGGACCTTTCGATCGCCTCGCAGCGCACCGCGAACTTTTTGGTAGAAAAGGGAATCAAGAAGGGCGACCGCGTGATGCTGATTTTGCGCCGCCGCTACGAATTCTGGTTCTTCCTCTTGGCTCTCCACCGTATCGGAGCCATTGCCATTCCGGCAACCAACATGCTCGCCGCCGAAGACCTGGAATACCGATTCAAGGCCGCCGACATCAAGATGGTGGTCTCTTACGACGACCCCACACTCCAGAAGGAAATCGACACCGCCTGCGAACACACGCACATTGTCGAAACCCTCGTGACCATCGGCCAGTCCCGTCAGAACTGGATCAACTTCTACGACGACTACGAAATCTGCCCGCCGAGCTTCCCGCGCCCCACAGGCGATGCCGCTACGCACAACGACGACATCATGATCGTCTACTTTACCAGCGGCACAAGCAGCAACCCGAAAATGGTCGCCCACACCTTCAGCTACCCGCTCGGCCACATCGTGACCGCCAAGTACTGGCAGAACGTGATTGACGGCGGCCGCCACCTGACCGTTGCCGAAACCGGCTGGGCTAAGGCACTCTGGGGCAAGATTTATGGCCAGTGGATTGCAGGTTCTGCCGTATTCACCTACGACATGAACGTGTTCATTCCGGGCAAGTTGCTCGAAAAGATGCAGGAATACAAGGTGACCACCTTCTGTGCGCCGCCGACCGTTTACCGCTACATCCTGCAGCACGGTGTCGAAAAGTACGATCTTTCTAGCCTCAAGTACTGCACCACCGCAGGCGAGGCGTTGAACCTCGACATTTACAAGAAGTTCTTCGAAAAGACGGGACTCCGCCTGCACGAAGGCTACGGCCAAACCGAACTCACGCTTACCACGGGCAATTTCGAATGGATGGAAGCCCGCCCCGGTTCCATGGGCAAGCCCTCCCCCGGCTACCGCATGGACATCGTGGATGCCGATGGCAACAGCTGCGGCCCCGATGAAGTCGGCGAAATCATCATCAAGATTGACGAAGGCAAGCCCTTCGGCATGTTCGGCGGCTACTACCGCGACGAAGAACGCACCCAGAAAGTCTTCGAGGGCGGCGTCTACCACACCGGCGACACCGCAACCCGCGACAAGGACGGATTCTTCTGGTTCGTGGGCCGTACCGATGACTTGATCAAGAGTTCCGGCTACCGCATCAGCCCCTTCGAAGTCGAAGAAGTGCTCCACAAGCACCCCGCCGTCTTGGAAGTGGCCGTCACAGGCGTCGAAGACAAGTCCCGCGGACAGGCCGTGAAGGCAACCGTCGTACTCCAGAAGGGCTACGAAGCCTCGAAGGATTTGGCCAAGGAAATCCAGCTGTTCGCAAAGAACGTGGCCGCCTCTTACAAGAGTCCGCGTATCATCGACTTTGTGTCTGAGCTGCCGAAGACCATCAGCGGAAAAATCCGCCGCGCCTCTATCCGCGACAAGGACGCCAGCGACAAGGCCAAGGAAGAATCTGCCAAAGCTGAACAGCCCAAGACCGAAAACGAAAACTCTGCTGCAGAAACAGCAAATAAATAGGTCCAAGCTCAATGAATCTAATAGAAAAGCCCCCAGTTGGGGGCTTTCATTTTTATATCAACTATTATTCCGTCTGAGTCTCGGTCGGCATTTCCGCTGCTTCGGCAGGCGGTTCTTCCGACACTCTTGTCAGGTCTAGCAATGTTGAATATAGTGAACCGTCTTCATTCTTGCGTAGAGCGCTCCACTTCATCACATTATCCTTGATTTCGATATCCCAACATTCGGAATCTCCACCCGTTGAATCGGCCCAGTGAGAACATAGCAGTTTTCCATAGACAAAGTATTCAGACAAAGAATCCGAGGTCAGTTCCCAATTTTCGCCGCTTTTTACATAATGAGCATAAGTACCATCGGTATTGTACTGCCAGCGATGCATTTCTTCGACACTTGTTGGTACATTTTCTTCGGCTTTTTTGCCTTTTTTCAGCTTTTTACTTTCAGCCGCCTTCTCTGCTTCTGTTGGTTCATCCTGCTCTACAGTCAATTTGCCTTCCCAGGTTCCGACAACATCTTTTGCATAGTCGTCAGTCACACGGGTAAAGCGCGTTCTAATGGGCCCGACATTTTTGATGGTATCTCCATTGTCAATGACGATTGCATGAGAAATTGCGTCTAGTTCGTTATCGTTGACGAAATTGACGGCATGCCTATGAAGACTTTGTATTTTTTCGTTAGGCTGTACACTCCAAAAGAGAACGTTATCTTCGATTTCGAGCTTGAATTCAGCCTTATTTAACCATATTTTATTACCAAAGGCTGCACTTAGGAATCCCTTCTGGGCAGAATATATAGTGAATGCTTCCTTGCCGTTTGTAGGCAGGGCTTTTCCATCTACATCAGCCATCACCCAACGACCGACAATTTTTTTATCGATTTTATCTGTCGGAAAGTCCAAATTCGTTTTTTCTTTATCAGAACACGACATCTGTATTCCGACACTCAAAACGATTGCTCCAGCGAGCAATTTTTGCATCGTTTTCATAATCCCCTCCTTTTTAGGTTAATTTTACTTAACACATTTAAAATAAACTTTTTTTTCACAATAAGACAAAAAAATATTTGGTGATTATTTTTTTTTGGAATAATCCAATAGATTATGGCTATTTCAAGCAAAAAAACAAGTTTTCGCATTACACGCAATATTCTATATTTGAGAACATGACTAAAAGACGCGTAGTAATCACTGGTATGGGAGCTGTGACTCCCGTTGGCAAGAACATCAACGATTTTTGGGCGGCTATTCGCGCTGGCAAGTGCGGCGTCGGCCCCATCACCCTTTTTGACGCAAGTAGCTGCCCGGTAAAAATCGCAGCTGAAGTCAAGGATTTTAAGCCCGAAGAACACGATATTGACCCCAAGGAAGCCCGCCGCATGGCCCGCTTCACGCAATTCCTGCTCGCCGCCTCTAAAGAAGCGGTTGCAGACGCTAGCCTTACGCCCGAAGACCTCGCCCAGGATACGACGGGCATTGTCGCAGGCACCGGCCTCGGTGGTATGGACATTATCGATTCTACCTACACGCAGTATATGAACGGCGGCAAGCGCAAGGTTTCGCCGCTCGCTATGCCGCAGCTGATTCCGAATGAAGCCGGCGCAAACGTTTCTATCGTCCTCGGCATTACAGGCCAGGCCCACACAGTCTGCACCGCCTGTGCCTCGGGCACCGACGCCATCGGTGTCGCTCTCGACGCCATCCGCTCGGGTCGCTTGGATATCTGCCTTGCCGGCGGTTCCGAAAGCGGCATTACCGATTACAGCATCAAGAGCTTCGCTGGCATGCACGCCCTTACAGACAAATTTAACGACTGCCCGGAAAAGGCTTCTCGCCCGTTCGACTTGAACCGCTCCGGATTCGTGATGGGTGAAGGTGGTGCCGTGATGATTCTTGAAGAATTGGAACACGCTAAGGCCCGCGGCGCAAAGATTTACGCCGAACTCGCCGGCTACGGTGCTTCTGCCGACGCTTACCACATCACAAGCCCGCGCCCGGGTGGAGAAACCTGCGCCAAGGCACTCACCCGCGCCATTAAGGACGCTGGTATTGCCCCGACGGACATTGACTACTACAACGCACACGGAACCTCGACGCACCTGAACGATGCGACCGAAACCGCAATGCTCAAGGTTGCCCTCGGTGAACACGCCTACAAGATCAAGGTGTCGAGCACCAAGAGCATGACGGGCCACTGCGTAGGTGCCGCCGGCGTATGCGAAGCCATCGTCTCGACTCTTGCGATTCGCGACTCGTTCTACCCCGCCACCATCAACTACGAGACTCCGGATCCGGAATGCGACCTGGATTATGTCCCGAACAAGGGTGTCGAAGGGAACATCGACGTCGCTGCCTCCGCCTCACTCGGCTTCGGCGGTCACAATGGCGTCGTGATTATCAAGAAATACAAAGAGTAAGCAGTAAACAGTAGGCAGTAGACAGGGTTCGCCCTGTTACGCCTGCTCGTCCAACCATCTCTGGAGAATGATGGCGGCAGCGAGTTGATCGATGACCGCCTTATTCTTTTGCTTTTTTTTCTTGCTAAAGTAAGAAGTCTTTTCTTGCGCCTGCACGCTGGAATACGATTCATCCTGCGTGTACACGGGCATGCCCGGGAAACGCGTTTTCAAGTCCTCGATGAACTTTTCCACCACCACGTTCTTGCCGTCCTTGCGGCCATCGGGGTGAAATGGCATTCCCACCACAAAAGCGTTCACCTTGTTGATTTTCACTAATTCATCAAGGCGTACGAACAAATTCGTCGTCTTCTGGTCAATCGTTTCTCGCGAAAAAGCCATACGGAATTCAGAGTCGGCAAATGCGACCCCGACGCGGTGCTCACCATAATCAAGCGCAAGGTAATTCATAGAGCGCAATATAGAATAAAAACATGTGAGGCGAAAATATGTTTGTTTATTACAGCAAAAAACAAAAGAAAAAAGTGTGCATTTCTTTTCAATAAAAAAATATATATTACACAAAACCAACGTAATGTCCACGGAGAAAGTTTTTATGAAGTTCTTTTTATTAGGTATTTTTGGCATAACAGCGCTATTTACAGCCTGTTCACAAACGGCTTCTAGTTCTATCGATAACGTTGAAGAAGACGTTTCTGCAATAAGCAGTTCTAGCAAAAAAATAAATAGCTCTAGTAGCAAAAATTCTGAAAAAAAATCTTCTAGCAGTGTGGAGAAGTTGGCAGATAGTAGTTCAAGCAATAATTCTGACGATGAAAAATTTTCTAGCAGTTCTGTAGCGGAAGAATTAGATGAAGATTGTGTTGGGGAACCCGGTAATCCATGGGATGGAACGACTGCGAAAAACTTTGCATGTGGTGCGGGTACTAAAAAAAGCCCATACATTATTTTGACTGCAGAACAATTGGCACATTTGTCTTTTGTAATAAACGCAAGCGACAAGGATTATAAGGGTAAATATTTTAAACTAGGTGCAGATATTAAACTGAATAAGGGCGATATCATTGATGAAAAAGGATCTCTTGTAGGTGATTCAACGAGACTTCACAAATGGACTCCTATCGGAAATTCTAGTGTAGCATTCGATGGATTCTTCGACGGAGACGGACATATCGTTAGCGGAATGTTTGTTAACACAACGAGTTCTCATAATGGATTGTTTGGGCAAAGTAGTGGAACCGTAGAAAATTTGACCGTAGGAAATTCATGGGTATATGGCGGAAAATATTCTGCAGGGGTTATTGGTCGTAGTATAGGTTCTGTATTAAATGTGAAAAATTTAGCTAGTGTTTCAGGAAAAGAAGAGTGCGTTGGTGGTGTAATAGGTAGTTCTTATCAAAAAGATTATAAAACGAGTTCTATTGTAAAAAACGTTTTCAACGGTGGAATCGTTGTTGGTGATAAGAATGTGGGAGGTGTGGCTGGATGTGCGACATTTGTGACTATCGATAATGCTGAAAATATTGCTCCAATTGAGGGTTTTGCTTATGTTGGAGGTGTTTTTGGGGGAATCGGTAGCTCATCAAAAAATGATGTAAAAAACTTAAAAAATAATGGAAATGTAACTGGAAAACATTTTGTTGGTGGAATTTCTGGACACTGCGGAGGTTCCCTTATTTTGAATAGTACCGCTTTAAATAAATCATCCTCTTATTCCTGTTATGATTTTAATGCATGTGGAAAATTTCAAAACGCCTATAATGACGGAAGCATAAGCGGATTACGTTATGTAGGAGGTATTATTGGTGAAGTTTGCTATGGAACGATTGAAAATTTGGCTAATATAGGTAATGTGTCTGGAGAAGGAGGAACAGGAGGTATCGTCAGTTCAATGTCTTATACAACGTCAAAATCACTTTACAATACTGGCGATGTTTTTGGATTGACATATGTTGGGGGAATCGCTGGATATAATCAAGAAGGTGTCACCAGCTCTGCCTACTCCACCGGCAAAGTCGACGGAGATTCCTTGGTCGGCCTAATGATTGGTTACAATTATAACACCACCATGGCCGACTACTATTACCTCGAACAAGGCGAACAAGAACCATTTGGCCTTAATAACGGCGGAGGTGTCGCCACACCTAAATCTGCTGATGAAATGAAGTCTGATAAATTTGCAGAACTTCTCGGTGATGAATTCGTTTATGACTCCGGCCTAAATAATGGCTATCCTATACTCAGCTGGGAGATGAACGAATAGTATGCTTATTCTTTGGCTCTTTATTTTTGTGATGCTGACTTTCGTCTTATGGATGAAAATCTTTCAGAATCAAATTGTCGGACATATCGGAGAAAAGCATACTGCGGGCATTGTAAAAGCTGTTTCTAGAGGTTGTGTCTTTAGGGATGTTTACGTGAATGGCAGTCATGGCGTCCAACAAATTGATATTATCGCGGTTACTGAAAAAGGAATTCTAGTTGTTGAGAAAAAGACATATATCGGCTTAATTGTTGGATCTGAATATGATAAACAATGGCGAATTTTTGCTGCGCAGGGTCGTCGGAAATATTCTATGAAAAATCCGCATCACCAGAATTACGGACACATTCAAGCATTACTTGAAAATTTTCCTGCAATGAAGAATTTGTGCATCGATGTCGTTATATTCGGCAATAATGCGAAACTTGGTGACAATATTCCTACTAATACAATTCGAGATGCTGATTTCAAAAAATTCTATAACAGCTTGCCTAATTTGTTGTCTCAGCAACAAATTTCCGATTTCGCAAATCAAATACGAACTCTTGAGACAAAAAGAACCGAATGCAAAAGGCTGCATAAGCAGAAAATAAAGGGGAAAAGATGATGAGGTTTCTTTTTATAATGCTTTCTTTTGCTGCTCTTTCTTTCGCTTACGATTTACAATATCATCCATTTCTTTTGCAAGTGAAAGATAAATATGGCGTGACACTAGCTAAAACCTTAGATAAGGTATATGGCGAAAAAATACAAGTTCGTAATAAACGATGCTACTACTTTGAATCAGATGTTGAATATGAAATTGACAGATGCCAGATAGATTACACGCAACAGAATGTCTATTCGCAAGCTGATCGATTAAACGGAATCGAAATTAAAGGCACGGTTTGGATTGAAGGAAACTCTTTTCGCACTCGGAAAGTTGGCATGGAATGGGACGAATGGAAGTCGACAGAATTATTTCCTAGCCTACATTGGTTTCAGCGAACCGGTTTCGAATTCCGTAAACAGAATGGCGAATTTAAATTCATTCCAACAAGCGGCGTTAAAAGAATTCACGGTTCATATAATTATATCAGCAAAAGTCGAACCCAGGCTATTCAAAACGGAGAGGCTTCTGGTATTGTGATCCGTGAAAGTGGAACAGGGAAGATTGTGATTCAAGAAAGTCGATAAGCATTCCTACTGTATTGGGGGTGTTAGGGGGCGGAGCCCATTAGGAGAGAGGGTCGCGGTAGACACGGCGATAGCCTGGCCGCTAAGCGAACAATCCGCAGCCGAAGGCGAGGACGTTCGCGTGCGGAGCAGGCTGAGCCGTGGCTAAAGCGAGGGGGATACCTCCCCCTTTTACGGCCATTCGACTCTTTTGCATCTATGAAACTATGATATCGTCTCACTACCACCTAAAGGTGGCCATGCCCACATAAGTGCTTCCCCAAAGAGGATAACTCTACTAAGGTGCTAAAGCACCAAGTATCGTATAAAAGCACTAAGTGATCAAAGGTCGCCTACATGACTCGTTAAGACGAGTCGCTTTATGCTCACATTTTACATTTTCTTGATTTTCGGCATTTTTAGGCGATAAAAAGCCATTTAAAAAGTTTACATTTTTCTATCTTTACGCCCACTATGAGCAATTTGAAGAACGATTTATGGGTCGGCGTGGACGTTGGTTCCACCACCGTGAAGATTGCGGTCGTCGATCCAGAGACCAACAAGCTTTTGCATTACACTTACCAGCGCCACAACGCCATGCAGGCACAGAAGGTTTTCGAAGTGCTGCGCGAGGCGCATGGACTTTTCCCCGATAAGAATTTCAGGGTCGCTTTCTGCGGTAGCGGCGGTCAGCCGTTTGCCGAAGCCACTCACGCCTTCTTTGTACAAGAAGTAGTGGCAAATGCCCTTGCTGTACGTGCAACTTACCCGGAATCCAGGGTCGCCATCGAACTCGGCGGACAAGATGCAAAGGTGGTGTTCTTCGAAAAAGACAAGACCACCGGCAAACTCATTGCCTCTGACATGCGTATGAACGGCGTGTGCGCCGGCGGTACGGGTGCATTTATCGACCAGGTGGCCGAACTTTTGCGCATCAAGACCGAAGCCTTCGAAGGCTTTGCCAAGCGCGGTCAGAAGGTCTACGAAATTTCGGGCCGTTGCGGCGTGTTCGCCAAGACCGACATCCAGCCAATGCTGAACAACGGTATCGCCAAGGAAGACATCGCCCTTTCCAGCTTCCATGCTATTGCCAAGCAGACCATCGGTGGCCTTGCTCAGGGTATGGAAATCAAGCCGCCTGTGATTTTCGAAGGTGGCCCGCTGACCTTCAACCCGACTCTCGTGCGTGCGTTCAAGGAACGTTTGGGTATTAATGACGAGCAGGCTATTGTGCCGGAACATTCCGAAGTGCTTGTGGCCATGGGTGCAGCCCTTTCCTTGGGTTCCATGTTCGCCGACCAGGAATGCTTCTACCGCAAGGATGGCTCTCTCGACGCCCTCATCCACTTTAACGAAACCCGCCAGGCCGAAAACAAGGCCAAGGCCGCTGCCGACTTGTTCTTCAAGAACGAAGCCGAATACAAGATGTTCCTCGAAGAACACAAGATGGCCGGCAACCACTACCCGCAGCCCGTATCGGGCACCACGCTCAACGTGTATCTGGGTATCGACGCGGGCTCTACCACCACGAAGTTCGTGCTCATGGACGAGAATGAAAACGTGGTGGACGGTTTCTACGCAAGCAACAACGGCGAACCGCTGCAGGTGCTCAAGAACGCCCTCAACGAACTTTCAGACCGTTACGAAGAATACGGTTGCAAGCTCAACATCTTGGGCGTAGGTACTACCGGCTATGGTGAACAGCTATTTGCAAAAGCCGTACATGCTGACTTCCATACGGTGGAAACGGTCGCTCACGCCAACGCCGCCCAGAAGATTTGCCCTGACGTAAGCTTTATCCTTGACATCGGTGGCCAGGACATGAAGGCCATCTCTGTGCAGGACGGCGTGGTGACGGGTATCATTCTGAACGAAGCCTGCTCTTCCGGTTGCGGTTCGTTTATCGAAACTTATGCACGCTCGCTCGGCATCCCGATGGAAAAGATTGCGGAACTTGCCTTCAACGCAAAGAGCCCCTCTCAGCTGGGTTCCCGTTGCACGGTGTTCATGAACAGCTCCATCATCACCGAACAGCGCGACGGCAAGCAGCCCGAAGACATTATCGCCGGTATCTGCCGCTCCATCATCAACAACGTGTTTACGAAGGTGATTCGTATCCGCAACCTGAACACCCTCGGCAAGAAAGTCGTGGTGCAGGGCGGCACGTTCAAGAACAACGCTGTTCTCCGCGCCTTCGAACAATACACCGGCCTCAAGCCTATCCGTCCGGAACGTCCGGGCGAAATGGGCGCTATCGGTATTGCCCTCCTTACCAAGAAGTTCATGGAAGAAAAGCGCAAGACCGAACCGGAACTCAAGACCAAGTTTATCGGTCTTGATGCCATGAAGACCTTCAGCTGGCACAACCAGCCGGGTCAGCTCTGCCAGTACTGCACCAACCATTGCTCTCGTACCATCGTGACCTTTAGCGACGGCCAGAGTTTTGTGACCGGTAACCGCTGCGAACGCGGCGAAGTCACTGCCGACCCGAACGATCCGAAGACCAAGGCTCTCATTGCCGAAATCAACAAGAAGATGCAGTCCGTGCCTGACATGATCAAACGCACGAACCAGCTTTTGGTCAAGGACTACGCTCCGGCCAAACTCGTTGAAAACAACGGCAAGACCATCGGTATTCCGCGCGCTCTCGAATTCTGGGCATCGCTCCCCTACTGGAAGGCTTTCTTTACAAGCCTTGGCTACACCGTCGTGGTAAGCCGCCAGAGTGACTACAAAATGTTCGAAGCCGGCCTCCATAGCGTGCCGTCCGACACGGTTTGCTTCCCCGCGAAGCTCGTGCACGGCCACGTGCTCAGCCTCATTGAAAAGAAGGTCGACCGCATCTTCTTCCCGATGATGGTTGCCGTTCCGAGTGACCATACCAAGTTCACGGCAACATCCGTTTGCCCGGTGGTACAGGCTTACCCGAACGTGTGCAAGAACACCGACGAGCCCGAAAAGAGTTACGGCATTCCGATGGACCAGCCGATTTTCCACTGGTTCAATGCCAAGCTCCGTCGAAGCCAGACCATTGACTGGTTCCACGAACACTGGAAGCTCGACAAGAAGCTTTTGGACAAGGCTGTGACCGAAGGTGAAAAGGCTCTCAACAGCTACCGCACCACGCTCCTTGAAGAAGGCCAGAAAATTTTGGACGATGTACGCGCAAAGAACTCTTTTGCCGTGGTGATTGCAGGCCGCCCGTACCATGCGGACACGCTCATCAACCACAACATCGCAAGCCACTTTACTGCCATGGGCATTCCGGTGCTTACCACCGAATCTCTCCCGGGCGTTTACGACCAGGATGTGCCGAGTCACACCCGTATCGAAATCAAGAACACCTTCCACTTGCGCATGATTGGTGCCACAATGATTGCGGCGAAGGACCCCAACATCGAACTAGCCCAGATCGTAAGCTTCGGTTGCGGACACGACTCGATTTTGACCGACGAAATGATGCGCATGCTGCACCTTGATTCCAACAAGGAAATGCTCATGCTCAAGCTCGACGAAGGCGATGCCCGCGGCCCCGTGGGTATCCGTATCAAGAGCTTTATCGAAACCGTGAAGGCCCGCCGTGCAGCCAACCTTCCCGACAAGCCGGAAAGCAACGAACCGCTGTTCCACACGCCGTTTGTGGCCGAAGACAAGACCCGCCGCCGCATTTTGACGCCAAACCTCTCGCCCGCCTTCTCCGTACTCGCGAGCGAATACATGAAGCGCGAAGGATTCATCGCCGAATACCTGCCGGTCGCCGACAAGAAGGCAATCGAACTCGGCAAGAAGTACGTGCATAACGACATCTGCTTCCCCTGCCAGGTGAACATTGGCGAAGCCCTTAAGTGGCTTGTGGAACACCCCGAAGTCCCGCAGAACCAAGTTTCCATGTGCCTTGCCAAGAACTGCGAAAACTGCCGCGCCGTGCAGTACGCCGTGCTTGCCCGTAAGGCTTTGGACGAAGCAGGCTTCAAGGATGTCACCATCATTACGACCGGTGTCGACTACAAGGGCATGCACCCGGGCTTCCAGCTGGGTCTCGACTTTAGACTCCACATGCTGTGGGGCCTCGTGACCATGGACGCCATCGAAATCATGTATCGTGCAGTCCGCCCGTACGAAGTACACGAAGGCGACACCCAGAAGGTTTACAACGAATGGATGCCGAAGGTGATCGGCGTTGCAGGCCACCTCTCCACCACACAGCTTGTACGCCCCTCCAAGCTCATCGAAGTGTTCGAACAGTGCATCGAAGCATTCAATGGTATCGAAATCACCGAAGAACGCAAGAAGGGAATCCGCAAGCCGCGCGTTGCCGTGCTCGGTGAAATTCTCATGAACTACCACCCGAGCGCCAACGGATTCGTCGAAGATTACCTGATGAAAAACGGCATGGAAGTCTACTTGCCGGGTATGACGGACTTCTTCCGCGTCGACGAAGTTGTTCGTGCCGAAAAAATCAAGCGCGGATTCTCTGCGAACCCGATGATGGACCGCCTCGAAGGCGGCGTCACCGCCAGGGTCTATACGCACGCCGTAGAAACCGCCCGCAAGTCCATGCAGAAATTCAAGCTGTACGAACACCATGCGGACTGCGTTGAACTCAAGGACTATGTTTCCGACATCATCGACCCGACCTATAACACTGGCGAAGGTTGGTTGATTCCGGGCGAAATCCTGTACAACTCGCAGCATGGTATCAACAGCTACATCATTCTGCAGCCGTTCGCCTGCCTTGCAAACCATATCTCTGGCCGTGGCCTTACCAAGGCCGTCAAGGAACGCTGCCCCCACGTGCAGATTCTTTCCCTCGACTACGACCCGGATACAAGTTTTGCAAACATCGAAAACCGTCTGCAGATGCTCATCATCAATGCACGTGAACTAGAAAAAGCAAATCAAGCCTAACCCCAATTAAGTAATACATGCTCAACGTTTCTAATGTCAGTCTTCAATACGGTAGCCGCGTTCTCTTCAAAGAAGTGAACCTTTCCTTCAAGCGCGGCAACTGCTACGGAGTCATCGGTGCGAACGGCGCCGGAAAGTCCACGTTCCTGAAAATCCTTTCGGGCGAACTCGAACCCAACACCGGTGAAGTCACCAAGGATCCGGGCGAACGCATCGCCGTCCTCAAGCAGGACCATTTCGCCTACGAACAGAACACCGTTCTCGAAACCGTCATGATGGGCTTCCCCGAACTCTACGAGCTGGGCAAGAAGCGCGACGAACTCTATGCGCTCCCTGAAATGACCGAAGAACAGGGCATGCAGGCCATGGAAATCGAGACCCGCTTCGGCGAAATCGGTGGTTACGAAGCCGACTCCAACGCAGCCGTGCTTCTGAAGGGCCTCGGCATTCCCGAAGAATTCCACTACAGCCTCATGGCAGACTTGGACGCCGGCCTCAAGGTGCGCGTGCTCCTCGCCCAGGCACTGTTCGGCAACCCGGACATTCTGCTGCTCGACGAACCGACGAACCACTTGGATTTGGAAACCGTCGGCTGGCTCGAAGATTACTTGGAACGCTTCGAAAACATCGTGATTGTAGTGAGCCATGACCGTCACTTCTTGAACGCCGTCTGTACGCACACTTGCGATATCGACTACGGCAAGATTAACATTTACGGTGGTAACTATGAATTCTGGTATGCAGCTAGCCAGCTCGCCCAGAAGCAGCGCAAGGACCAGAACCGCCGCGCCGAAGAAAAGATTGAAGAATTGAAGGCGTTCATCCGTCGCTTCGCTTCGAACGCCGCTAAGGCCAAGCAGGCCACTAGCCGTAAGAAGCTTTTGGACAAGATGACCGTCGAAGAAATGCCAGCCTCTAGCCGTAAGTTCCCGTGGGTCAACTTCAAGATGGACCGCGAACCGGGCAAGATCGTGCTCGAAGTCAAGAATGCCACCATTGACGGCGGTGACGGCATCATTTGCAAGGGACTCGACTTTAGCCTGAACAGCGGCGACAAGGTGGCCCTCGTCGGTGAATACGACACCCTCAAGACCGCATTCTTCCAGCTCATTGCCGAAGAAACCAAGTGCCCGGAAGGTGTGCTCAAGTGGGGCAACACCATCAGCTACAGCTACTTCCCCAAAAACAACGACGCCTACTTCGGCTGCGACCTCTCCCTGGTGGATTGGCTGCGCCAGTACAGCAAGGAACAGGACGAAACGTTCATCCGCGGATTCCTCGGCCGTATGCTCTTTACCGGCGAAGAAGCCCTCAAGAGCGCAAACGTGCTTAGCGGTGGTGAAAAAGTGCGTTGCATGCTCTCTAAGATGATGCTTGCAAATGCCAACTGCCTGCTCCTCGACGAACCGACCGCTCACCTCGACTTGGAAGCCATCACGGCCCTCAACAACGGCCTCACCGCTTTCCAGGGCCCGATTATCTTCTGCTCCCAGGACCACGAATTCGTACAGACGATTGCCAATCGCGTGCTCGAACTGACTCCGAACGGCGTCATCGACCGCAGCATCACCTTCGACGAATGGCTCGAAACCAAGAAGAAAAAGAAATAATATAAAAGGGGGAAGTCTCCCCCTCGCTTCATAAAAAAGACTTAAAAGACGAAAGATTTGTTCTTTCGTCTTTTTTATTGCGCGACCCTCTCGAGCGGGGGGCTCCCCCACCCTGGTGGCCATGCGCACTAAAGAGCTTCGCTCTAAGTGCTGTCCGCCCGCAACGCCCCCTATTTAAACGAGGAACGCGGTTTGCAAACAGGACCTTCTTGCCGTTATCGACTCGAACAAAATAGCTGCCCTTGGCGCGCACCAATTCGCGCAGCGGAACCGAGGCTGAACTGCCGTAATAGCGGCTAGAGATCTTCTTGCCCTTCATGTCGAAAACGCTCACGCGTGCAACAGTTGCATTCAAATGCAGTTCTAGGTTACCATTCGCATAAGTTACCGAGGCCGCAGCAATCACCTTTGCAGACGGAACAATCTTCGTGTTTCCATCGGAGCTCGAAGTTCCCATGTTCCAGTTGCTCGGCACGCGGGCTGCAATACCGCGGCCAGCCGTACTCATGTACACCACGCCGTAGGTATTCATGTCGCCCATCACGAATTCGCCGTTTGCAAGGCCGCCATATTCGTGACCGTCGTCATTCACGCGAGTCCAGGTTTTACCCTTGTCGTCGGAGCCGAACACGCCCGTCACCTTACCGACTGTTGCGAACACGTAAATCGCCGGATAGCCGCCCTTTTCCTTGGGAGCGCCAAAGCCCACCGCTTCGCAATAGCCGACACCTTCGACAGCAGCCCAAGTGGCACCGCCATCGGTCGAATGTAACAGCTTTCCGCTTACCGCCAAACCAGTTGACGGGTCTTGAACCGCAACAGGCAACCACAAGTCTCCTTCATACCCCGGAATGGCACGGAACTTCTTGAACGCGCTTTCGCCCGGCGTACTGACAGCCTTGAAGCTTGCGCCCGCATCGGAACTCTTGTAGAACTTGCCATCCGCCTTGGTGTAGGCGTAGAACACGTTGTCGTTTTCAGGGTCGCCCACCACATACGCGGTGTTATCGATTCCCGAAACCTTTTCCCAAGTCGTGCCGTTGTAATTGCGATAGACATCGGTCGTTCCTTCCATCGGAACCCAGATAGTGTAAGTACCTTTTGCCGAAAGAGCCACAGTACCCTTGGCTGCGTTCTTGTCAGGTCCTGTATAAGTTTCCACCGTCCAAGTCTTACCCGAGTCAAGGGAATACTGCACCGGAGCAATGGGTATGTCATTGTACAGGCCTTCGTAGGCGCGCTTGTCTGCCACCTTGGCCAATTTGCCACTCTTGGGAGCATAAGCAAGGCCCTGCGTCGTACCCAACGATACATAATCGCCGCCAACATTCGTCTTGTGCCTGAATGCCGGATATTTTGCGATGTCATCGTGACGGAATCCGTCGTAGTCGCCGATGATCGAAATCATGGGGCCACCCGGAATGCTCACCACTTCGAAAGGCACCGTTTCTTCGACACCATGCGCCGAGAAATGCCACACCTGGTTCATGGTGAGTTGCGGTTCTTCCCAGGAATTTTCGGATTCCTTGTACACATAGTCGCTCAAGTTATCGCAGCGGAAAATACCGTTACCCGAAGTCACAAAGACGCGGTTGTTGTCGAACGGATCCATGGCAACGCTACCGGACCAGTGAATAGAACCGTTATGCATCCAGCCAATTCCATTGGCATCCATCTGCTGGGTAGTCGGATAAACGCCACCTTCCATCCAGTAATACTTGAAGCTTGCAATCCAGGTTTTGCCGCCATCGGTCGTGTGGTAAATGTTAGTACCCCACTGGTCGCTCCACTTGCCGCTGGTGTCGCTCGTGGCCGTGTACCAGAACTGCGGTCCGCGATAGCCTTCAGTGGTCACCACCATTTCATTTGCATTTTTCGGATTGATGGCAATGCCACCATAAGGAGCAATGTAGGGGTAATATTCTTCGCAAGTCTTGCCGGTGCCGCCTGCGGCTTCGCAGTCGACCATACCTTTCACGTCCACTTTGTCGTACTTGGCGTCACCGCCTTCGTCCAGGAAGTTTTCCGGAGAAACGTCGGACCAAGTCGCCGACGCCACATCAAGTTGCAGCACCGCGCCGCGACCGAAGCCATCGTAAATCATGCCCCAGCCTTCATCCCACATCATGGAATGCGGCCCGGCCCCGTCGGCAAACGTCACCGTCATCGTCTTACCGTCACCCGAAATCACCGCACGCTGCGGCATCAGGCGCACAATGCTCCCGCCGGCCGTGCTGCGCAATGAATCCGGAATCGGGAGCGCCTTCCAGCTTGCACCGCCGTCGGTCGAGGTGAACACGTTTTCGAACGTGCCCTTGGCCGTCGTCCCTTCGCGCAAAAATCCGGCGTAAAGCACCTTGGAGCTGCCCGGAGCGAACTGCACAAAGCTGAATCCCGAACCATTCCAGGTCGTATCGCTCCCGGCTGCAGTCGTCCACGCATCCACATGGCTCCAGCTCGTTCCGTTATCTGTCGATTTCCAGAGACCCTTGTTCTTGGAGCCATAGAACATAATCTTGGAATCGTTCGGGTCGACCGCCAAGGCTTCGCCATTTCCGCGGCCCATGCCGTTGCCGTGTGCACCGAAGCGCGCCACCTTGGTGCCCTTGGTCCCGTCTTCGTCCCAGGTGTAAATTACTTCCCAGGATTCACCCTTGTCACTACTGCGGAGAAACGCCGTACGGCCGCTGTTCCAGTAACTGGTTCCCGCCACCATATAAACGACGCCCAATTCCTGCGGGTCAACGGCAATGGCCTCGATTCCCAAAAGGCCGCGCTCGGAAACATCGACCCAGTCCATCATCGATTCCCAGCGGGCCGTCGATTCATTCCAGCGGTACGCGCCGCCTACGTCGGTACGGGCGTAGAACAGCCCCTTGTCTACCGGAGAGGCTATCACGGCGGAGACGAATCCGCCACCGCCCATGCTCACGTTGCTCCAGCTAAAATCTGCCGCCTTTTCCCCAGCCTTTTCGGCTGCATAAGCGGTTGTCGCCTGCATGCCGATTATAGCGGCCAAGCTAAGTCCAAAAGCACCAAACAATCCTTTTTTCATAAATTCATCCCTAAACAACCATGGACAACAGGCCCATGCATCCAATTCAAAAATATATTTCAATGGTAAAAAACGAAGCAAAAAAGCATTTTGCTGCAAAAAAAATGTTTTGAAAGTATCAACACATGGTCCTTTTTATGAGTCTTGGCTCCTAAAATGTTCTTTTTTTTAGATTGGGATGCCGTTTTAGTGCAGAACCAGAAGACTTTTCTACATTTGTTGCATGAAACATTTGATTTCTAAAGAAGGCTTCGAGAAATTCAAGGCGGAATGGGAACACCTAAAATATGTGGAACGTCCCGCCATGATTAACCAGGTGCAAGCTGCGGCCGCAGAGGGTGACCGTAGCGAAAATGCGGCATATACTTATGGTCGTATGCGAGTCCGTGAAATAGATCGACGACTTCGTGAACTCGACCGCATCTTGGACGGAGCCCAGGTCGTTGAATCCCAGGCATCTGATGACGGGACCATTCGCTTTGGCGCGACCGTCAAGATGAAGGATATCAAGACCAAGCGGGAGCGTTCTTACAGTATTGTAGGCGAAAAAGAAATTGACCCGTTGCAGGGCCGCATCAGCATGAAATCCCCCGTAGGAGAAGCCCTTATGGGCAAAAAGCAAGGCGACCAAGTACAAGTACAGGCCCCCAAAGGTCTGATTACATACGAGATTGTTGAGGTAAGCTACTAGTGTTCGTCGATACGCATTGCCATTTGGATTCCTACGAGCGGCATTCAAATGAACCGCTAGACGTTTTTTTTGCACGTCTCTCCCACGATGCAGACAAAAACGTACAGCCTCCCGAAGCCTATATCCACGTGGCGTGCGATCCGGCCGATTTTGAGCGCGCCCAGGAACTTTCCGAGCGCTATCCGAACGTTTATGCCGCCTACGGAATTCACCCTGAATACGTTTTGATAGAAACCGCACAAGACGAAGCTCGCCTTGTCGAATTCCTGAAGCACCCCAAATGTGTTGCCTGCGGTGAGTTCGGGCTCGATTACCACTACGACCTAGAACATCGAAATCAGCAGGTCGTTTTATTCGAACGCCACCTGCAAATCGCCTTGGCCTCGCAAAAGCCGTTGGTATTGCACCTACGCGAAGCCGACAACGATGCCCTAGCCGTTTTACGTAATGCGGACTTAAGCGGTCGCAAAATCCACATACACTGTTTTACGGGGACCCCAGAATTTTGCGAACAGCTTCTGGACCTTGGCTCAAAAAATGCGGACATCTTTGTCGGCTTTACCGGAATCGTGACCTTCAAGAACGCTCAGAACGTTCGAGACGCCGCCGCCCTTGTTCCCATGGACCAGATGCTGCTAGAAACAGATTCCCCTTACATGGCCCCCGTTCCTTATCGAGGAAAGCCGTGCCATTCGGGTTATATCCCCTACATTGCCAAAGCACTCGCGCAAGTAAAACAAATCCCCGTAGAACAACTCTACAGGGACTGTCGTGAAAATACGAAACGCTGCTACGGAATCTAGACCGTCTGCAGCTCAGGTTCATAGTGTTTCTTTAAGTATTCCAGGGCGTTTTCAGCCGAAAGCGGCTTGCTAAAATAGAATCCCTGAATCAGACGGCACCCTTCAGCACGCAAGAATTCAAGCTGCGATTCGGTTTCGACGCCTTCTGCAATCAAGTCCAGGTTTAGCGACTTGGCGATGCCGATTACCATGCGGGCAAAAGAAGCATCTTCTTCGTCGTCGGTAACGTGATCGATAAAGGACTTGTCCATTTTCAGGGTGTGAATCGGGAAACGCTTTAAGTAAGACAGGCTGCTGTAACCCGTGCCGAAATCGTCAATCGAAATCTGGATACCCATTCCCGAAAGAGCCTTCATAATCGTGATCGTTTTTTCGGCCTCACAAACGGCAGTATATTCCGTGATTTCGAGCTTAAGGTTCTTGGGGTTCAAATGCGTTTCGAGCAGCACCTGCTTGATATCTTCGACCATGTTGTCAAGCGCAAACTGCTTGGCGGAGAAGTTGACCGCTACCTGGATATTCGAGAATCCCATCTCGACCCATTTTTTGGCCTGCAGGCATGCCATACGCAAAATCATTGCGCCCATGGGGATAATAAGCCCAGTTTCTTCGGCAATCGGGATAAATTCGGCCGGCGAAATAAAGCCCTTTTCGGACTGGTTCCAGCGCACAAGTGCTTCAAAAGCCGATACGCGATTGCCATCGGCAATGTCAACGACGGGCTGGTAAAACAGAACAAATTCTTGAGCCTGGATTGCCCTGCGAATATCGAATTCCAGCTTGTAAAGCTTCATGGCTTTTTCGCGGATACCACCGCTAAAGAACTGAATTCCGCCATGCTGAACGCCCTTTTTCATTTCGCGCAAGCTAGACGTTACATTCGCCATGATATCTTCGACGCAATCGACTTCGCGGTTGAGGGCAACAGCCATCGATACGCCGATATAAAGTTCACGGCCTTCTAGCTGAATCGGCAGCTTAACGGCATTGTGAATGCGGCGAACAATCGCCTTGACATCGCTATCATTATCGGCGGTCTGAATATCATGAATGACGATGGCGAATACGTCAGGCCCGATACGAGCAATGGTATCGCCCGAGCGGCACTGAGACTTGATGCGATCCGCCACGATACGCAGGACATTATCGCCCACATTGATTGAATAAGAGGCGTTAATGGCACCAAAACGGTCAATATCCAACAGAGCGACGGCAAACAGGTAATCCGGACGGCGCAGCGCCATATCGACATCGACCTTGAGCTTCTCAAGGAAGAACTTACGGTTGTAAACTCCGGTCAAGGCGTCCTGATACGCATAATAATAATTCTGCTTTTCTTGGGCCTGCTTATCAGACAGTTCATTTAGCGCACCGATAATGCGGATGGGACGACCTTCTGAATTTACCTGCACATGCCCCGAAATAACCAACTTGGAGGCATCTTCCAGCAAAGAAAGCTCGACACTGAATTTTTCGCTCGTTTCCAGGGATTTTTTCAGGTCAGCCGTAAAGCGACGCCAGTCACTATCGACCACCTTGTCCTTAAGCAAGTCGAACGTATCTACAATCCCCGTCGAGTCTGCACGCATCAGCTTAATAGCCCGCTGAGACCAATAAACCTTCCCCGTTACTACGTCAAACGTCCAAAAACCGTTAGAAGAAATGTCAACCATCATCTGGAACAGTTCGTCACGTTCCATCAAGTCTTTTTTAATATCGCGCGTCGGAATAACGGTCGTCGCAGGAGGCGAAATTTCGACATCGTTGCGCATACGCTTTTTATTCCCAATAATCGGGAAACGATAAAGCACCGCGACCACAATTAAGAATAAATTGGCTAGGATATAAGGAACAGCCCAGACGGCACTCTCTTTTGTCGAAAGAATTTCCGGAATAAAAGCTGCAAAAAATACGCTTGCTGCAACCAGCAAAAAGCGGAGGACGTTCTTCTCGTCAAAAAATCTCATTCTAGACACCCAATAAAAGCATTCCAAATATATAACTTTTTGTTTTCAATCGGATACTTTTGAAAACTTTTTTTTAGATTGCAATGAGATTACAACAACAATAAGAAAAAGGTCCCGACTTTCATCGGAACCTTTTTCACTGCTTCACTTGGACTCGAACCAAGGACAACGCGATTAACAGTCGCGGGCTCTACCAACTGAGCTATGAAGCAATTTGCTTCTAACTTTCGTTAGGTTTTGTTGTCTTTGAGATTTCTCTCATCGACGGCACCAAATATAGATAATACAAAAGTTTCGTCAAGGGGTAAGTGCGATTTTTTTTGTTTTTTTTCAAAAAAACATCAATTTTTAAGAATTTGTTCAGCGTCAAACAGCTTTTTCAGCTTTTCGAACAAGTTCTGCCATGTCTTCAGGGTATTCTGCACACTCAAAAACACGGGATTCCCTCCAGTAAGGCAGCTGAATTTCGACTTTGTACGCATAAAGCATCTGCGATTTACCGCCGAGGGACGCTAGGTCTTCGGCGGAGAGGCCAATTTCTGAGTTATCGACAACATTCGAATCTGCCTGCGCCGTTGATTCGCGAGACCAGGAACGGGACATTTTCTCATAGTAGATACCGTCGAAACTGTACAGGCGGTCCCCCAGAATCGGGTGCCCTAGCTCCGCGACGTGCGCCCGAATCTGGTGCTTGCGGCCCGTCAAAAGCTCTGCCTCCACCACCGAATACCGAGTATCATCACCGACAGGGTGCGGGAGCACTCCCCCGCCCACCTTTCTAAAATGAGTATGGCAGGGCTTTCCATCTTCAAAATGATGCATACGGAGCCGCAAGCGGTCCGCGGGGTCTTCACGAAGCGGCATTTGGCAATCTACATCCTGCGGGAAATCCCCGCGGACGACCGCCATGTAGAATTTTTTAAGCAAAATGCGGTCCAAATTCTTTTGAAAACGTGCAGCCGATTCCGCATACTTAGCAAAAAGCATCAAACCGCCCGTATCACGATCCAATCGGTGCATTGGGGTTGCCGTTTCGTAATCGGTCCCCCGACGCACAATAGCGGTAAAGGTATTATAGAATATATGACCCGTATGGTGAACCGGAACACCAGCCGGTTTGGCGACAAGCATAAACTCGTCGTCTTCAAAAATCACCTTAAAATCAGTCGGAACTTCGGGCTCACTGTAGTTTGCCACATGGTAAACGACCTTGTCTCCACGATGAGCCACCGTATTCAAATTGGCAAGCTCGCCATTGATGGACACAAAACCATCGGCAAGCTTTTGTCCCCATAGTTCGCGGCTATGGTAGGTAAAACGTTTACTTAAAGAATCCAGCAGCAGCCAGCCCTCATGTTCAGGCTGAACTACACTTTCAAAATACATATCTGAGGGAGCTTTTTGCATAACCCTCAAGATAGAAAAGTTTAGTTACTTCGATTTTTCTTCGATTTTCACGACGGGTTCGTCCATCATCTTTTCAGCGATGACTTCCGGTGTCTCTTCGGCAATCGCGGCGTTCGATTCTTCAGGCATCCACGGCTTGTCGAGGTTTCTTTCCCAAGACACCGTCGGGGCCTGCTGCTTTTCGTGCGAGGTATCGACAATCGGAAGGCCGAGGAGTTCGCGGGCACGGTTAAGGGCGGCGTCGATGTTACCGAGGGCGTTTTCTTCGCCAAGCTGCTTGAGCACGCCTGCACGGGTAAGCGCCACCACCGGCTGGGCATGCACGCCCGAAAGCAACAGCTGCGTGCCTTCGCGGTTGCAACGATTCAGCAAGTCTTCGATCATCTGGATACCGGCGGCATCGATGCTCGAAACGCTACGCATACGCAGAATAAGAATCTTCGGCTTGTCCGAGATGCGGGCCATAGTATCTTTGAACTTGTCCACCGCACCAAAGAAGAGAGAACCGGCAAGTTCGTACACCACCACGCCCTTTGGCACCTGACGGCTGAGGTCGTTGTGGGCAGCTTCTTCGTCGTCTTCCTTGAGGGCTTCCGTCACCGTTTCCATCTCGGAAACATCGCTCATTCGCTTGATGAAGAGCACCGCGGCAAGGAGAACGCCGACTTCAATCGCAACCGTAAGGTCAATAATCACGGTGAGGAAGAAGGCCACGAGCATCACGATGACATCGCTCTTCGGAGCCTTGAACATCTTGATAAAGCTGCGGTAGCCGCACATATTGAAGGCCACCTGGAAAAGCACGGCGGCAAGGGCTGCCATCGGGATCATTTCGGCGTACTTGCCGAGCACCAGCATAATGAGGAGGAGCACCACCGCATGCACCAGGCCCGAAATCGGGCTCACGGCACCGTTACGGATGTTGGTCGCCGTACGGGCAATAGCACCCGTAGCCGGGATACCGCCAAACATCGGAGAAAGAATATTCGCAACACCCTGGCCAAAAAGTTCAGTATTAGAACGGTGCTTAGTCGAGGTCATACCGTCGGCCACCACCGCAGAAAGCAACGATTCAATGGCACCAAGAATAGCGATCGTCAAAGCAGGCTGGAACACCTTCTGCATCATTTCAAGGCTGATATTCGGCAGATGCGGCATCGGGAAACCGCTCGGGATGTGGTTTTTCATACCGATGGTCACCACACCGTGGCCCGTAATCGGGTCGTCCCAGCCGAGAACCTTCACCATGACCGTAGCGACGATAATCGCAATCAGGGAACCAGGAACCTTCGTGGTAATCTTCGGCCACAAGATGCAGACGGCAAGCGCCACGAGGCCCACAATCACGGCATAAATATTGATAGTATCAAGCGAAGAGGCGTAAAGTTTAATCTTACCCACGGCATCGGCCGGGTCCTTCGCCAAGAAACGCAGGCCGAAGAAGTTCGGCACCTGGCCAAGCGCAATGATAATCGCGATACCGGCGGTAAAGCCCACGGTCACCGGGAACGGAATAAACTTAATGATAGCACCGAATTTTGCAAGACCGAAAATAATCAGGAGGATACCGGCCAAAAGCGTTGCCGAGGCAAGGCCGTCATAACCGTACTGGCTCACAATACCGTAGACAATCACGATGAAAGCACCGGTGGGGCCGCCGATCTGGAAACGGGAACCGCCCAGGAACGAAATCGCGAAGCCAGCAATGATAGCCGTATAAAGGCCCTGTTCCGGCCCCACGCCCGAGGCGATAGCAAATGCGATGGCCAGCGGAAGCGCCAAAATGCCCACGATGAGGCCCGACATCAGGTCGCTGATAAAGCTTTTCTTATTGTAGCCCCTGCGTACCGTGCGGAAAAGTTCAGGGGTAATGGTCGTCTTGACGCCAGCGAGGAAACTCTGAAGGGATTCTTTGGCGTGAATATTAGGCATGGGCACTCCGTTCTTAGGACGGCGCCAAATTTAAAAAAATTTACACCCTTTGTGAAGGGTGTAAATGAAATATAACCTATTAAATTATGGCTATTTTCCGAGCTGATCGGGGTTCAGGCACTTGAGTTCGTCGATAACGAAGATGCCATCTTTACGGATGAGCTTGTCATCGAACCAGATTTCGCCACCACCGTATTCCGGACGCATAATCAGCACCAGATCCCAGTGGATGGCGCTGATGTTGCCGTTCGGAGCTTCTTCATAGCAGCGACCCGGCGTAAAGTGGATAGAGCCCGCAATCTTTTCGTCGAACAGAATGTCGCACATGGGGGCATTCACGAACGGGTTAAAGCCGATAGCGAACTCGCCCACATAGCGGCCACCTTCGTCGGTATCGAAAAGGGCATTCAGGGCAACGTTGTCGCCGGATTCGCAAGTGGCATTCACAATCTTGCCGTCCTTGAATTCGAGGCGGATATTGCTGAAATACTTGCCATCGTAAAGGGTCGGCGTATTGTAGTGAATCACGCCATTTACGCTATTACGTACCGGTGCGGTATAAACTTCGCCGTCAGGAATGTTCATATTGCCGCAGCACGGAATGGCCGGAATGTCCTTGATGCTGAAGGTCAGATCAGTACCGTTTGCCACAAGGCGAACCTTGTCGGTACGGTTCATCAAATCGACCAGGTTCTGTGCAGCTTTGGCCATCTTCGGATAGTCGGCAAGGCAGGCTTCAAAATAGAAGTCTTCGAAGGCTTCGGAGCTCATCTTGGCCCCCTGCGCCATGGAGGGATTCGGCCAGCGAAGCACGCACCAACGCGTCTTATTCACGCGGTAGTTGAGCACGTCTTCGTTAATCTTGCGATAGTTGAGCATCTGGCGGCCATCGATATCGCAATTCTCGAGGGCATTATCGGCACCGCGAATGGCGATGTAGGCCTGCATCTTCTGCATTTCAGCCATAGCGAGGTCTGCCTGAAGCTGCATCTGTTCGATGGTCGCAGACTTAATCATTTCGCGACGGACACGGCCGCGGTAATTGTGCACAAAAGCGTTTCCACCGACTTTCTTGACAGCCTTCACCAGTTCGGTCGAGACTTCGTCGGGAGTATCGGTTGTTTCTATTAAGATATTTTCGCCAGCCTTGAGGGCAATGGCATTGTTAATCAGATTTTCAGCTAATTTCGTAATACGCGGATCAGTCATTGCAAATCTCCTTTTGCAGGGTATAAAATAGAAAAAATGGAGCCGAAAGACAGGTCTCAACCCGCTCTATCTTTCCATTTGGCAATTAATTTTATATATTTGATATACCCACAGTTACTGGGGGTGCTTTCTGCTCTTCGAGCAGAATCACTCCGGTTCGGTCATGCCGGCAAGCAAGCTTGCCGTCGCGACACTCACCGGGGGTGCTTTGGTTTGCCAAAATTCCTGCTACTCGCAGTAATTTTGCCCTACGGGCCTTGCGCTCACTTCGTGAGCTTAAGGGCCTAAATGCTCGCCGGCTCGCATTTAGTCGACGAGTCGAACCCAAAGCATCTTCAGTGAAAGAATTGGGGGTGCTTTGGTTTCGACAGGGTTACCGAAGTGTTAGTTGCAAGCCGAGGTCTCAGACGAGGGCACTCGTAAAAAAGTCTGAAAAAAAATAAGTGCTGACGAAAACTGCAATATGGGATAGGATTCTCGCATGCCTGGGGCTAGAGTCCGAGATTTACTAGGCTGGTCAAAGTCCGCGCCGACCTTCTTGGGCGTGGATGAGACAAGATCTTAAATACGAAGGGAACGCTTGTAGGAACGTGCATGGACGTGATTTTGGACAGGGGTTCGACTCCCCTCACCTCCATAAGTTAAAAAGGAACTCGCCAAGAGTTCCTTTTTTACTTTATGCTATAAAAAGAGCTCAGCCTTTAGCTTTATTATTCCGTCCAGCGAAATCCTTGGCGTTTCATACAATTGGTAACAAAATCACTCTGTTCAACATGATCCTTACCCTTTTCATATTCACATTGAGCAAGCGCATTTTCCGTTTCAAATTCGGAAACTCCATCCTTATGCCAACCTGCCGTAGCACAAGCATACAAGATTGCAATCACAGCAGCAACTAAAATAAATTTGACCGTTCTTTTCATTTTATCTCCTTGGAGTTCATACAGGAATGTAAAAAAAACAGTCGTCAAGTAAAAATTCAATGTAAAATAATGAATTTTTGTGCAGTGAACCTATTGACATTTGCCCAATTGTGCATTATATTTGTACATAGAATTTATAAATGCGAGGTTTATCATGGATAATATCAAAAAAATCGGCGATTTAAACGGTGCCGAGTCCAAGCGCAAAGAACTCACTACCCGCCAAGAAGAAATCCTGGAATACATCAAAAAATATTCCAAAGAAAACCGTATGCCGCCCACCGTTCGCGAAATCGGTAATCATTTCGAAATTTCTTCGACAAACGGCGTCCGTTCCATCCTCGCAGCACTTATCAAGAAAGGCTACATCAACCGCTCTCCTCGACTGAGCCGCGGCATCGAAGTTGTCGACAACGGCAACAATGAAAATTCCGAAGCACCGACCAACACCATCGAAATTCCAATCGTTGGCCGCGTCGCAGCCGGTACGCCGATTCTCGCTGTACAGAACCTCGAAGGCACCGTCACGATTGACCGCGATTTTCTTGCTTGCCGCTCCGATGTATTTGCTCTGCGCGTCAAAGGCGATTCCATGATCAACGCCGGCATCCTTGATGGCGACCTTATCTTTGCCCGTCAGCAAAAGACTGCCGACCGTGGCGAAATCATCGTGGCTCAAGTCGATAACGAGGCTACGGTCAAGTACTACCACCCTGCAGAAGACCACATCGAGCTGCGTCCTGCCAACCCGCGTTACCGTCCTATCATCGTCAAGAAAGATAAGAACTTCTCCATCGCGGGCAAGCTCATCGGCGTCATGCGCAAAGTCAACTAGACTTTTTGTTTAAACAGACAGCCTAATCCTCGTACATTTTTTCTATTTCCGCCTGGAATCTCGCTTCAGCGACACTCCGGCGGATTTTTAATGTAGGCGTCAACAAGCCCGATTCTACAGTTAATTCATCACCGAGCAAAGTCCATTTTCGAATCTGTTCCCAATGGTTCAATTTGGTATTGACTCGGTCTATGTATCGGTTGATGGATTCATAGATACGTTTTGATTTCAAGGCCTTTTCTAGGCTAAAGTTCTTTCCAGTGCGCTGCAAAAATCGCTTTGCATTTACCGGATTCAAAAAAATCAGGGCCGATGCAAACTTACGGTCATTGGCAATAACCAACGCCTGTTCAATCAAAAGATGGCGGCTCAATTCCAGTTCAATCGGATTGGGACTCACATATTTACCCGTGCTCGTCTTAAGAAGTTCCTTAAGGCGACCGGTTAGGTAAAGATAACCGTCGCGATCAAAGTAGCCCTGATCCCCTGTCCTAAAGAACCCGTCTTCGGTAAAAATCTCGCTATTCAAGTCGGGTCTATTGCGATAACCCTTAAATACGCTACTTCCCTTAACAAGCACTTCGCTATGTTCTGCAATTTTGACTTGCAAATGGGTCAGCGGCAATCCTACACTGCCGGGCCGCGCTTCACCCGGCTTATTCACACTTACAACCGGGGAACATTCCGTAAGGCCATAACCTTCGCACACATCAAAGCCAACATTCAAAAGGAACTGGCATATAGTCTTGTTAAGTGCACCACCACCCGATATCACAAGGCGAAAACGTCCGCCCATCACCTTACGCATCTTGCTATAGACAAGCTTATCGTAAACCCTTGCGACTAGGCCCCTATTCCCTAGCGGATTATGCTTTTTGGCATAAATAATCGCCTTTTCAAAGATAAACTTCTGCAAGCCGTGGATTTTTTCGCTAGCAACAGTCATATTCTCATACAGTCGCTCCAAAATTCTTGGAACAACCGTCATGACCGTCGGGCTTATTTCTCGAATACATTCAGGGATATGCTTAGGAGAATCCGCAAAATAGACCTTCGCGCCGTTTAACGTATAAAAGTAGACCGTCATGCGCTCAAAGGCATGGGCGACCGGCAACACGACTAGGCAAACGTCCGTAGAACGGAACATTGTAATAAAGTCACGCTTGATTGCAAAAATCTGCGTAAGCATGTTGCGGTGAGTTAGTTCTACCCCCTTAGGCGTCCCCGTAGAACCACTTGTATAGAGAATCGAAAAAACGTCATCGGGGTCCAGCGATATCATCTGCTGGTTTAACCACAATGAGGACTCCGGCAACTTAGAAAGTTTCTCTCCCTCTTTAATTAGGTCTGCCCAATAGCAACCGTTTGGCGGGATCTCCGATTCCGGATCGATACAAATAACAGCCTTAAACCGCGGCATCAGGGCGCAGATTGAGGGAGAAAGATCGCTCAACCGATACAGCAGCAAAACCTGCACCGAAGCATCGTCACACTGATAAATAAAATTCTCAGTCGAAATATTCGGAAAAAGCGGCACGACCCGCGCCTGATTCAACTGGCAGGCGACATCCGCCATTATCCATTCGGGGCTACTGTTAGCGACAATTCCGATGCTTTCGCCAGCCGAAAGGCCCTGTTTCTTGAAAGCCAAGGCCAAAAATTGGGTTTCGCGTTTAAGCCTTGTTCCCGAAAAATGCTCCCAGCCGTCAGACTTACGATGGAACCATCCCGCAAAATCTTCGCGGTCGCAATTCGCAAAAAACATCTGCGCAAGAGATGTATATTGCAGCGGTTCCATATTACATACTCCTTTTTCACCCCTAAAATACATTTATTCTAAAAAAAAGACCTTTTTTATTTATCATGTATTCATTTTTTCTGATAAAATTGCAATTTATCTGAGTTTAGCTATATTTTTTTTATCAAGAAGGGCCTCATATGTTTAAGCAATTCATTAAAAAGTATAACAACACCAAATTAAACTACCGAATCGCCATTGCCATCGTGCTTGGAACCCTACTCGGTCTTTTTCTCCCTGGGCAAAAATGGATTGGTGAACTAGGAGTCCTTTTCGTCGGAGCCATGAAGGGCATCGCCCCCGTGCTGGTATTCGTCTTGATTGTAAATTCTCTTGCTTCGGGCAAGACTTCTATCGATAAACGATTCGGCAAGGTGTTTGCCTTTTACCTTGTAAGCACCGTACTGGCATCGCTTGTCGCCATCGGAGCAAGCTTTTTATTCCCTCAAAACCTTCAACTGGCACACGAAGCAACAACATCCGCAATTCTCCCTAAGGGCATCGGCGAAATCCTGAACAACCTGCTTATCCGCGCGGTATCAAACCCATTCGAAGCAATTACGCAAGCCAACTATATCGGTATCTTGGTTTGGTCCGTGATTTTCGGCCTAGCCATTCGAAACCATGCTCAAGATTCTACCAAAGAACTCCTTAAAGATTGTGCCGTAGCAATTACAGCGATTGTCCGCTGGCTTATCAATTTGGCCCCCTTCGGAATCCTTGGCCTTATCCACTCCTCGATTGCAACCAACGGCATCGGCATCTTTAAGAGCTACGGAGTTCTTCTTGCAATCCTTGCGGGAACCATGTTCTTTGTCGCCTTTATTATCGCGCCCCTTATTGTCAGCTTTGCCCTCAAGCGCGACCCGTACCCACTGCTGATTTACTGCCTTAAAGAAAGCGGCATCACCGCCCTTTTCACCAGAAGTTCTGCAGCAAACATTCCCGTAAACATGGAAGCTTGCGAAAAACTCAAGCTCGACCGCGAATTCTACTCTGTTTCAATCCCTCTGGGAGCAACCATCAACATGGATGGAGCCGCCATCACGATCGCCATCATGACTCTCGCCGCCGCGCACACCCTTGGCATTTCTGTAGATTTCCCGACAGCCCTCACCTTATGTGTCGTTTCGACCATAGGAGCCTGCGGTGCAAGCGGTATTGCCGGTGGTTCGCTGTTCCTTATCCCCATGGCGTGTTCTTTCCTAGGCATCTCGAACGACGTCGCCATGCAGGTCGTTGGCGTTGGCTTTATTATCGGCGTAGTCCAGGATAGCCTTGAAACCGCCCTTAACTCATCGACCGACGTTTTGTACACGGCAGCCGCCGAATACAACGGATGGATTGCCGAAGGCAAGCACCTCCCCCGTAGATTTAGGTAAGAATATTCCAATTTGGACTAATTGGATTAAAAGAAAATGGTGTGAGAATTTTCTTCTCTGAGAAAATTATGTTATTTTCTTTAACTAGAGAATTTTATGGCAGCATATAAAAGACCAATACATAAAAGTCTAGTACTTGGAAGCGCGGTTTTTATCGCTTTCTTGTGTTTTTTGCTTTCTATACAATCGTATCTTACTTATTCAAAAACACTTTACAAACGCTACGATGACAAGCTTGAAAATATCCTAGACTATGTCGAACACCAAATCGACATGGATGACCTTTACCAATGCGTCATTATAGGTGAAAAAAGCGAAAAATACACCCAAGTTCAAGACTTACTCAATGGCATCATTGATGAATTTGATCTTTTCTACCTGTATTCCGTTTTTGTGCGTGACCATCTTATGGTCAATATCTGTTCGGCGACTAGCGCAGAAGAACGTGCCCGTGGCGAAGTCGACATGCCGCTTCTTGACACAAGCAATGCCTACCCCGCAGAAGAACTGAAAAAATTCTCGATTGCCACCGCAAAAGACGAAACCTCTTTCTTTGAAGAAGACTCCGAATGGGGATACGCCTATACCGCCTGTAAGCCTCTCGTTAACTCGACCGGGGTACATTACGGCCTCATCTGTGCCGACATTTCTATTAACGAACTGCACAAGACCGTCAATAATTATGTTCTTTACAATGTCCTCCTAACATTGGGCCTTGGGATTCTATTCGCCCTCATTCTTCTTGTATGGTTGCGCCATAACGTCACAGGCCCGATACTTGCCCTCGAAAAGAGTGCCCGCCATTTTGCAGAAAAAAGCCGCAGCAATAAAGACCCCCAATATTTGACATTCGAAGCTCCTGTCATCAATACTCAAAACGAAGTAGAATCCCTATCTAAAGCCATTACACAAATGTCTCAAGACATGAAAGTGTATGTCCAAAATATTATCGAGGCTGAAGCAAGCATAAGAAATGCGCAGAAAAAAGCAGAAAACATGACCATGCTTGCTTACAGAGATGCTCTTACGCATGTGGGTAGCAAGGTCGCGTACAACAACATGGCCGAATCTATAGACAAAGACATTTTAAGCCAAAAAATCAGCGCCTTTGCTATTGCGATGGTCGACTTGAACGACTTAAAGACGATCAACGATAGTTATGGACATGCCAATGGGGACACTTACATTTCAGGAGCATGCCAGATTATATGTACCATATTTAGGCATTCCCCTGTTTTCCGAGTCGGCGGAGACGAATTTGTCGTTATTCTTAAGAATTCGGACTTCGAAAAGAGGTACGAACTTATCAAAGAAGCAATCGTAAAGTTTGTTGAGACCGAAAACGACCGCTCTAAAAAACCTTGGGAACGATATTCCGTTGCCATCGGGATGGCGGATTTCTCTAACGGGGACACTGTCGACAGCGTGTTCAAACGTGCCGATAAAAAAATGTACCAGAATAAGCTTGATATGAAAAAAGACAGAAAATAGACTGGAGTTCGGGGCAGGGATTTTTTCTAACTTATGCAATGAAAAAAATCATAACTCCAAACTGAATTGTGCTCGACGTCCTGAACCTAAATTTTTCTTTCTACGATTGGTTGCTGATTTTCATGGTGACCGCTCTAGGCACCCTGAGCGCCTACCTAAAAGACCCTCAACTTAAAGCTGTGACCGCAACCATCCCCATTCCTTGCGGTTTTGCCTACCTCGCCGTAGGGCTCCCGATGGGGACCGCCAATGCGATTTCGGGCTTTATGTGCCTCTTGTACGTCCATATCGTGCGCATTCTTCATTACAAGGTTAAAATTCCAATAATACCGAGCATTATCGCAGGTCTTGCCTTTTTTGTCGCACTCGGAACATTCCTGATGCCACGCGTTCCTAATACCGACGCCTGGTTTATCGGGGCCTGCGTATTTGACCTTATTGTGGGAATTGTACTTTTTCAGACACAAACCTACAAGTCGGGTGTGCGATACAAGACTCCCCTGCCCGTGTACATCAAGGCACCGGCAATCGCAGGTGTCGTTGGTGGATTGATGCTTATCAAGCGCCTGATGGGCGGATTCTGCACGAGTTTCCCGATGATGAATTCGATCGTGAGCTACGAAAGCCGCTATTCATTGGGTGATCAATGCAGGCAATTGCCACTTTTTCTGATTGCCGGGCCATTCATGTTTGTAGAAATGCGTTACCTAGAAATAGGCCTGGGTTTAAACCATTGGATTGTTCTTTTGTGCGGTTACGTGCTATTTGCCGCCATTTACTGGCCCCTGAACAAGGAACTCAAGCGCCGCAACGAACGCGCCGAAAAAGCATATAGCAGTAGACAGTAGGCTAAAGACCCTAGTAATTCCTGAAGCAGGGGCGAAGGTACCCTGTTTTTTACATTTATACAAACATAATTATTGTATATTATGAACATGAAAAAGAAATTCATTACCGCAGCTCTTACCGCGTTCACGGTCATAGCCCTTTTCTCGGCCTGTTCTGAGTCCAGCTCGTCCAGCAGCACTTCCGTAGCCCCGATTACAAACGCAAACGATCCTACTCAGGGGAATCCGCAGCAGCCCGACCAGCCGCTCGTTACCCCGACGGATTCTAGCACGACCACCGATCCGACCAAAATCACCGACCCTGTGGTTGACCCGATTTCAGGCGATACCTCCACAACAGTTCTTCCTCCGCCCGAAGATACGACCTCCCAACAACCTGGGAATCCGGACACCTCTACGGTGACGCCCCCCGAACCCGTCGTTGTCGCCTGTGCTGAAGGTGAAATCCCTAACCCCGTCGCATTTCCGCAAGACGATTTTACCGACATCGGCGATGTTTATAAGAGCATCCAGTGCAACGAAAAAGTGGTGTTCATGATTCGCCACGGCGAACGTTCTCGCAACAATTCCGGTAAAGAATCTCCCCTGACCGATGACGGGATTGAAGAAGCGATAGCCATGGGCGCAAAGCTCATCGGCCCGGAAGAATTCAAGTTCATCCACACCGGTTTTGTCCGCACTTACCAGACAACCCTTTACGCCGCAGTCGGACGTGGCCAAGCCCAAGTCCTAGAAGACGGCACCGCCGTGAACTTTGTGGCTGACACTGTCACCCAGCTTACGGATGGCTGGTTCATGAAGGACAAAGAAAAGCGCGATGCATACCAGGCCGCCGATTCCACCCTCAAGAACGTGAACGTGATGTATGCCGCCTGGGCCTACGAAGGACTATACAGCGACGTATTCTACGACTTGGAAGAACGTAGCCAGGAACTATTGAACACCTATGTGCTCAAAGATGTGGCTAGCCTCCCCAAGTACACGCTGATAGCCTCTCACGACCAGCTGTTAATGCCGCTGTTGGTCTATGTCACCCAAAAACAGATTAACTTAAAACTCCATAGTCCTACCCCACCGCGCAACTGGCTCACCTTCCTCGCCGGTGTTGCCATCATTGTCAATGACAAGGGTGAAATCCGTTATGCACCGATTAAGGGTGGGGCAACCGGCGTTGAATAGCGCTGTTGAGAAACCATAAACATAATTATGGATACAAAGCGGCTTTTTTAGCCGCTTTGTTGTTTTTTTAGGTATTTTCAACGAAGATTAGAGGGCATACTACGCCCTTATATGGCAAAATTGCCTAAAAATGGAGATGGCATGTTTGGAAAAATGAAAGTTTTGACGGTTGCACTGGGCATGGGAATGCTCGCGACCGCGGCAAATGCAGAAAAATACACTTGGGGCAACGTCCGTTTTGACGGCGGCGGATTCGTATCCGCAGTCATTTTCCACCCCACCGCAAAAAACGTGCTCTACGCACGTACCGACGTAGGCGGTATTTATCGTTTTGATTTCGAGAAAAAGTACTGGATTCCGTTGATGGACTGGATTGACCAGAACGACGTGGGTCTTTACGGTACCGAAGCCTTTGCGCTCGACCCAAACGACCCCAAACGCATCTATGTACTCGCAGGAACAGGCTATT
This sequence comes from Fibrobacter succinogenes, assembly GCA_902761355.1. GTDB lineage: Bacteria > Fibrobacterota > Fibrobacteria > Fibrobacterales > Fibrobacteraceae > Fibrobacter > Fibrobacter succinogenes_M. Next base: position 52,122 of record CACWJY010000031.1, read on the forward strand.
TTAGCAAGGGACGTACGGCAGTCCTCCGTAGTGAAGATTTTGGCACTACTTGGGATACAAGCTACGTCGAAATGCTTGCTCACGGCAACGGCATGGGCCGTCAGACCGGCGAAAAACTGGCTGTAGACCCAAACAAGGGCAATATTGTTCTTTGCGGCAGCCGCACCAAGGGCGTGTACAAGAGTACCGACTATGGTAAGACATGGACCAGTCTTTACAAGGTTGCCCTTTCGACCGCAACCGAAAGCAGCCTGAACGGCGTGAACGGCGTCAGTTTTGTGATGTTCGACCCGGCTCAGGGCAAGCTCGCCGACGGAAGCACCGCAACAATCTACATCGGTACTTCTGAAACCAAGGACAACTTGCAAGTGAGCCACGACGGCGGTGCCACCTGGGAAGTCATCAAGGGAGTTCCCACGGGCCTGATGCCCCACCGTGCCAAAATCGTAGACGGCGACATGTACGTGACCTTTGCCGATGGCCCAGGCCCGTACAATATTGCCAGCGGCGGTTTCTATAAGTACAATATTGCAGGTGGCACTTGGACTGACCTGACCCCCAGTGATTCCGTAGAACACGAAGGCAGCACCACCAAGAGCTACGAAAAGGACAAGAGTTCTTATGGCGGCGTGGCCATCGACCCGACCGACAAGAACCACATCGTCATTACGACCCTCGGCAAGTACACCGGACGCCACGTGACCAAGGACGGAAAAGACAACTACGGCGACCGCATTTACAGCACCACCGACGGTGGCAAGACCTGGATTCACGGCCAGCATTACAACGACATTCCGAACATCGATGCAAACGGTACTGCCTGGATTCCGGGCAACGCTATCCACTGGGCAGGCTCCCTAGAAATCAACCCCTTCAACAATAAGGAAGCCTGGGTTACCAGCGGTAACGGCATCTTTATGACCGAAGATATCTCGGCCAAGGTACCTGTATGGAAGTTCATGTCGAGGGGTATCGAAGAAACCGTTCCACTCGACATCGTGAGCATTCCGAACGGACCGCTCGTCACCGCCATCGGCGACTACGACGGCGCCGCTTACAGCAACATCAACACCAGTACCAAGCGCCACACCCCGATTATCGGCACCACCGAAAGCATGGGTTATGCCCCGCTGACCGGAAGTCTGTTGCGTACCGGCGTGATTACCGTGTACGGCCAGTACGACTCCCAGAATTTTAACGTGATGTACCGTAGCGACGACATGGGCGCCACCTGGGACAGCGTCAAGACTACCCTCAAGGGCCCCAAGGGCCTGGTCGTGCTCTCTGCCGACGGCAAGGTAATGCTGCACCGCCCCGACCAGGGAGCCACGGTCTACCGTTCTGCCGACAATGGCGCCACCTGGACCGCCGTCGAAACCGGCACGCAGACCAACTATTCCCGCATTGTCGCCGACCCCGTGAACCCCGACGTATTCTACGTGATGGGCGGCATGGGCTCGCTTTACAAGTCGACCGACGGCGGCAAGACCTTTGCCGAAGCCGCTGCACGCCTGCAGAACGAACAGGAAGGCGTCTACTACAACGGCGGTGGACTTATCCGTACCGTCCCGGGCAGAGAAGGTCACCTGTGGGTTCCCGTGGACCAGTCCCAAGTCTGGCTCCCCAAGGGCTTTAGCGAAAACGGACTTGCCTACACCGAAGACGGCGGCAAGAGCTGGAACCACTGCGAAGGCGCTTCTACCGCCATTGCAGTCGGTATCGGCAAGGCCAAGGAAGGCAGCGACTACGAAACCATCTTTATCTGGGGTGCAGCAAAATCCGGCGATCCGATCGGCATTTACCGCAGCACCGACAAGTGCAAGACCTTTGAGCGCGTAAACGATGACATGCACCAGTTCGGCGGCCCGGGCAACGGCAACTTCGTGCAGGGCGACATGAACACCTTCGGCGTCGTGTACATGAGTACTGTCGGCCGTGGCACTATCGTAGGCGCTCCCGATGGTACTGAATTCATCACCAAGATTAACCGCGTGAACGTCTCGGCAAGCACCTTTATGCAGCTCGAAAAGCGCAACCTGCATGTGAGTGCCCCGACTGGCAGCCAAGTAGAAATCTACGCCGCCAACGGTAAGCTCGCCCTCAGTGCCGATGTCAACGAAAATGCAGCAATCAACCTAAACAAGCTCCCTGTCGGCAAATATATGGCCCGACTCAAGGATGCTCACGGTAAAAGGCTCAATCAGCAGACTATCGTCATTCGATAAAGTCTTCTTCCATAAACAAAAAGGTCTTCCGGTTATCCCGGAAGGCCTTTTTTATAAACGAATTAAAATTTTATCAACTAGAACGCACTAATCGTGAAAACTTCAGTGCTGTAATCCTGAATGGACTTTTCATTAGTAGCCTTGCTCATCAACACAATTGCTTCAAAAGACAGCTTTACACTGCCAGGCACATCATTCAAATTGACTTCCGGCACAAGCGTGAATGTAGATGTTCCCAGGCACATGCTCATGTTATCAAAATGACGTGCATTCGAAGATAATGTCAAGACAGTCCCATCTACAGACCAGGAACCCCTAATAGGATTGCAGTCGGGATCACTTACAAGAGCCGCAGGAGCCGCGGTCGGAAAATCAAAAGAGAACGAGCCATCGGACTGGAACGTAAGTTTTCCGGGATTAGCCGAATAATCAAATTCGGGCAAAGTAGCCTTGGTTCCCTTATTTGCAAAACCAAGTGCATTCCACGCACCCACCAGGCATTCTGCAGACAGTCCATTACCACATTGCTGAGCCTTGGAAACTCTCGGCTCCGTAGAAGATTCACTACAAGCGGTCAAAGCGGTAATAGAAAGAGCTCCTGCCGCAGCAAGGGCGATAAATGTCTTTTTATGCATAAAAATCCTCTGTTTTTCCTGAATATAAGTAATTCTTGACTAAACAGAGCAACTTTTACATTTATTTTACCAATTTTGCCGCAAATTTGCCCTTTCTAGCGACATTCTTGTTGTAAAAACATACAACATATTAATGTTTACAAACCTTTTTTTTCGCAATTTCCAAATTATATTTAGGGTACAATTGTATTATATTTTCGAGGATTGGATGAAAAAACTTTTAACCGGAGCCATCATGGCTATAGCAATTTCGCAGGCATTTGCTGCACCGGACCCGAATTTCCATATTTACTTGGCCTTTGGCCAGTCCAACATGGAAGGTCAGGGCGATATCGGGCAACAGGACAAGACGGTTGACGAACGTTTCCAGGTTCTCTGGGCGGCCGACAATGGCTCTTGCTCCGGGAAGACCATGGGCAAATGGTCTACTGCCGTGCCTCCGCTTGCGCACTGTCAGGGTGCAAAACTCGGCCCCACGGACTATTTTGGTCGTACTATGGTCGAAAAGACGGACCCCCAGATCAAGGTGGGCGTCATCGTGGTGGCTGTTGCAGGATGCAGCATCAAGCTGTTCGACAAAAACAATTACACCAGCTACATCAGCTCGGTCCAGACTACGCAAAACTGGATGATGGGCCGAATCAACACCTATGGCGGCAACCCTTATGGTCGCCTGATTGAGATGGCCAAGAAGGCTCAAGAAGACGGTGTCATCAAGGGCATTATCTTCCACCAGGGCGAAACCGATGCCGGTGACGGCAATTGGCCTTCTGCGGTCAAGAAGGTCTACGACAACATTATCAAGGATTTAGGCCTCGAAAACGACATTCCGTTCCTTGCGGGCGAAGTGCTGCGCAGCGGTGTGAGTGCCGGCGCGAACAACAACATCGCAAAGCTCCCGCAGCAGTCCAAGAACTTCTACGTGGTGTCTTCCGAAGGATTCAACCAGGCTCTGAACGATGGTCAGAACGTGCACTTTACCTCTCAGGAGTACCGCGACTTCGGCAAGCGCTATGCCGAAAAGATGATCGAGGTCCTGGGCGACAAGCTCAAACCCGTTGCAGAATCGAGCAGCAGCGTGGCCGAATCCAGCAGTTCCGAAGTTGCAAGTTCCTCAAGCTCGGCACCGGAATCGTCATCAGATGCTGGCACGGGCTTTGTTCAAATGGAACACTTTGCGGGCGGCACACTCTCGGTGAACAAGGCCGGCAATGTGTTGCTGAGCCTTGCAAAGGCAGAGCAGATTACGGTAAAAGTCTATTCTAGCCTTGGTAAAGAAGTGTTGGATTTGAGCGGCAACTACTCCGGCTCGAATTCGCTGGTACTTGCAGGCAGGCTTCCGGCCGGGCGTTACATAATAAGTGCCCATGGTACTGGATTCAACGCTACTAAACTTGTAACGGTAAAATAGCAACGACCGTCAGGTGGTCGCCCTGGACTTGGAACTTGATTTCAAAGCCGGCGAACCTGATGCCGTAAATGCGGTCGGCGGACCTTTGGTACGCGGGCCGCGGATCTTCGGAAAGCAGCTCGACAAGAGCTGCCTTTTTGTTTTCGGGGAATTGTTCGTCAAGCGCTGCTTGCGCCTCGACATCAAAATCGACTTCAAGTTTCTTAAAGCGCACGGCTTCAGCAAAGCCACCGGTCGCTTCGGGCATAGAATCCGCATAAGGCAAGTAGGGCTTGACGTCTACGATTGGCGTACCGTCCATCAAGTCAGCGCCGCTCACCTCAATTGTGGGCGCGCCTTCACCTGCTAAATTGATTTTTTCGATTTTCACGCAGCTCATAGCAATCGGATTCGGTCTAAAACTGCTTCGGGTCGCAAACACACCTAGCCTCGTGTTTCCACCAAGCCGAGGCGGTCGAACCGTCGGTTTCCAAGTATCGCGAACATTTTCCGAAAAAATCCATAGGAGCCACAAATGAGAAAAGCCTTCTAGTCCGCGCAAGGCATCTACATTTCTGAATTCCGGTTCAAAAACAATCGTCGAACGCAAATTCTTCAAAAGCCCGCTTTGGCGCGGAATCCCAAACTTGTCATGAAAATCGCTCTTGATTCGAGCCACAACTTTAAACGTAATTTCGTTAAACTTATCCACGATTTATTATATAGAAAAAGAGCTCTATTTTTATATCTATTTTTTCAATTTTATACGCTTTTTTGTCTAAAACTTCATATATTGATAGTATGAAATTGTTCGCAAGAATTTTATCTGTACTTTTGATATTTGCAGCCTTTGCTACCGCCGACACAACCCAGGTTGCAACGGATTCCCTTTCTACTACAAAAAAACACGCCGTCTGGATTAAACTAGAAGGCGATGTTGAACCTTCGATGTATGATTTCTGCGCCCGAGCCATTGACGACGCCCTCAAAGAAAATCCCGACTACATCATTTTTGAAATAAACACCTTCGGCGGTCGACTTGACGCAGCCTTCGACCTGGTCGATACCATCATGGCCGTCAAGGGCCCCGAAACCATAGCACTTGTCAAAAAGAAGGCCATTAGCGCCGGTTCACTTATTGCTCTCGCCTGCAAAAAGCTCTACATGCTTGAAGCCACCACGATTGGCGACTGCGCGCCCATCGTTCAAGGCGGCGATGGAACTCCGCAAATCGTGGGCGAAAAAATTCAATCCCCGCTCCGCGCCAAATTTAGGAACCTTGCCCAACGTAACGGCTACCCCGAACTCCTGAGTTCCGCCTTCGTGACGCCGGAACTCGAAGTTCTTGAACTCACCGCAAAGCTCGACAAAGGCAAAAAAACAGAACGTGACACCGTCCTTATTATCGAAGGCGAAAAATACGCCGTCCTCGACAGTACCGCCAAAGCATTCTGGGGCGCCCCCAAAATTCTCGTGAAAGAAGGCGAACTCTTAACCATGACCGACAAAGAAGCTGAGGAACTCGGTTTTTCGAAGGGGACTTTCAAGGACCGTGGAGAATTCGAAACGAAACTTGCCATCGAAAGCCGCAGCGAAGTCGAAACCACCCTCGGCGAAGACATTGCCTCCGCCATTGCAGCCATCTCGGGCATCCTCCTGATACTCGGATTCGGCGCGCTCTATATCGAATTCAAGACTCCTGGTTTTGGACTTTTCGGAATCATCGGCATCATCCTTATCGGCATTGTATTCCTCGGACAGTTCGCCCCGCAGCTTGACGGCTACATTCCTGCTATCCTTCTCGTAGCAGGCGTGGTCCTGTTCCTAGTCGAAATCTTCGTCATGCCGGGAACCTTCCTCTTTGGCATCGGCGGTATCGTGTGCATGATCCTGGCTCTAGCACTCTCATTTGAGCCTTCAGAAATGCCCGAATACGTTCCCGAAACCATCGAGACAACCTTTGACGCCACCCCCTGGCTACTTGGACTCCTTTACATGCTCTGCTGTGCGGGCATTGCACTTGTATTCCCGATTGCAGCAAGCAAATACCTTATTCCGCTCCTGCCCGAAGGCTGGACGCCCATGCTCAAGACAGACCTTGAAACAGCAGCCTCCCCCACCGAAGCAGTGCAAGAAATCTCGGTCGGCGACGAAGGACTTGCCAAGACATTCCTACGCCCTGTAGGCCAGGCCCTAATAAGCGGAAAGCTTTTTGACGTCCAAACACATGGCGAAATCATCGAAGCCAATACTCGTGTGCAAGTAACCGCAATACAAGAAGGCCATATCTGGGTGAGTGTCGCCAACAAAGAAATAGACGGATAAATTTAAACAAAAAACGGAGAAAAAATAAATGGATACACTCCTTATCATTGGAATCATTATCGCGGCGATTGCCGTTATCGTTTTGCTCGCCTTTATCGGCAAGTTCTTCAGCCTGTGGCTGCAGGCCTTGTTCTCCAAGGCAAACGTGAGCATTTTCCAGCTCATCGGTATGCGTCTGCGTAAGGTTCCGCCGCAGGTGATAGTGGAAGCCCGCATTCTGAGCTGCAAGGCAGGCCTCCCGGTAGACACGAACCTACTCGAAGCCCACTACCTTTCCCGCGGTAACGTGCTCCGCGTAATTCAGGCTTTGATCGCCGCCAACAAGGCAAACATCAAGCTCGACTTTAAGGAAGCTGCCGCCATTGACCTTGCCGGCCGTAACGTGCTCGAAGCCGTGCAGATGTCCGTGAATCCGAAGGTGATCGAAACCCCGAAGGTTTCTGCCGTGGCTCTCGACGGTATTCAGTTGCATGCCGTAACCCGCATTACCGTACGCGCAAGCATCCAAAAGTTGGTGGGTGGCGCAGGTGAAGACACCGTGGTCGCTCGCGTGGGCGAAGGCATCGTTTCTTCTATCGGTTCTGCAAAGAGCCACAAGGACGTACTCGAAAATCCGAACATGATTTCTAAGAAGGTGCTCGCCTCGGGCCTCGACGCCGGTACCGCCTTCGAAATTCTTTCCATCGACATCGCCGACGTAGACGTGGGTCAGAACATTGGTGCCATCCTCGAAACTGACCGTGCCGAAGCCGACAAGAAGATTGCACAGGCCAAGGCAGAAGAGCGCCGCGCCATGGCATACGCCGCCGAACAAGAAATGAAGGCAAAGGTCATGGAAATGAAGGCCAAACTCGTGGAAGCCGAAGCCCAGATTCCAATGGCAATGGCATCTGCCCTTCGCGACGGCAAGCTCGGCGTGATGGACTATTACAACCTCAAGAATATCGAAGCCGACACACAGATGCGTAAAGAAATCGGCAACGCACCCGAGGCCAAGTAAGCATTTGTAGGGCATTATGGAAACCCTAATCTTCATAGGCATCGCTGTCGTTGTTGCGATAATCCAAAGCATGGCGAACAAGGCCAAGGAGCAGCAAAAGCCGCTCCCCCGCCAGCGTAATGCAGAGCCGGCTGAACCGCAAGAACATCAGCCGCCGCGTTCCCTGCAAGATTTGATTCGCCAGTTTGAAAACGCACAGCGGCAAGCGACCCAAGGCAACATCGAGCCGCCCACACCCCCTGTGGAAAGGCGCGATCCGAATCAGCAGCTCACGCTTCGCGACATTGCCGAAGTCGTTATCGGCGTAGATTTTATCAACCTAGAATTCTTGATGGAAGAATTCGACGTTGACGAAAATACCGCTGCCGAAATGCTGATGGATTTGCAAGCCCACCGCATTGTGGGCCGCGACATGGGCGAAGGCGACTGCGACGTTCTCGTTCACGACATGGAAGAACTCGATAACCTGCTCAGTCACGAAAAGCGAGCCGAGCAGGAACGAAAAGAGGCTCTTCGTCAAAAGCAAAATGATATCGAGGACGAAGCCCGTCGTCGCGAACTGGAACGCCAACGAGAGTTAAACGCTCTGGAAGAACGCGCCAAATCCGCCCGAGAATCAGCCGCCGCATTCATGGGAAACGATGTCGCAAGCGGAACCGAACAGGCTCCGCGCCGCGCGCCTCTTGTTTCGACCAAGAGTCTCAACGACGTGCGCAAGGGATTCATCTGGGCTAAAGTTCTGGACGAGCCGCGTTTCAAGAAACGCTGGAGCGCCCAGTACCGGTAACTACTTACCGAACCACTTGACCGTAATATCAACGAATTTGCCGTCTTTCTTCATCGAAGTAAGGACGGCATTTATTGTATCGCGGAGAGCCTTGTCAGCCTTGCGGAATCCGACTGCATAAAATTCATTGTACACGCCATCTTGCAAAATGGCATAGTTTTTATTGTTCAAGACATTCCAATACTTGGCAGCGACTTCATCCATAAACACGGCATCAACAGAATCTTGCTCCATGGCGTCCAGCGCAAGGTTCATGGTTTCAAACAGCACCACTTCCTTGACATCTTTTTTAATTTCAGACTGTTCGATCATTGACCAAGCAGTCGAAGCATTCTGAACACCAATCTTTTTGCCCTTCAAAGAATCCATGCTATTATAGGCCTCATTCTTCACCATGAAAACCAGTCTGTTGGTGAAGTAAGGATCACTCAAGTTCATGGAAGAAGCGCGGGAACTATCAACACTCATGCCATTCCAGATACAGTCGATATTTCCGGCATACAATTCTTTTTCCTTGTCGGCCCAAGGAATCAAATGCAATTTAAGTTTCACGCCCAAACGGGAGCAAACTTCACGCGCAAGGTCCACATCGAAACCCACAACATTGCTGTCCTTATCGGTAAAGACCATGGGCGGATAATCCCCCATATGGCCCATCACCAGGATTCCAGAAGCCTTTACTCTATTATAGGAATAATCCGAATTCAGGGATAATTTTTTTTCATTGCACCCAGAAAGAGCAACAATGCAGGCAATCGCAGAAACAACCGTGAAAAACTTGTTCATGACGTTTTCCTTTTCAAACTTATTTGCCAAACCATTTCATCGAAATTTTCACAAAACGACCATCAATTTTCATCGTATTCAAAATGTCATTTACGGCATCGCGGAGAGCCAGGTCATTCTTGCGGAAACCGATAGCAAGTTTTTCTTTAATATGAGGGTCCGCCCACAAGAAGTATTCTTTCTTAGATTTAAAAATCAAATACTCTGCGATGACTTTATCTATGTACACGACATCGACATCGCCGCGGTCCAATGCAGCAAGTGCTTTGAGGTTGTCTTCAAAAGCAACGATTTCCTTGGCGGACATTCCAATTTCAGATGTAACGAGATGGTCCTGCGAAGTGGAACCCTTCTGCAAGGCAATTCTTCTACCCTTGAGCGAATCCTCATTCGCAAGCGAAGAATCCTTCACCAAAAAGTACATGCCATTATTAAAGTACGGATCGCTCAAGCTCATGGTCGAAGCGCGGGAACTATCGACACTCATGCCATTCCAGATGCAGTCAATTGCACCCGAATTCAGTTCATGGTTCTTGTTGTCCCAACTAATCGGAACCGTCTTGAGTTTGATACCCATACGGGCGCAAACTTCTACGGCAAGATCTATATCAAAGCCAACAATGTCGCCATCTTGGTCATAAAAACCCATTGGCGGATAATAAGCATCGAGGCCAATGACTAATTCCCCCTTTTCAATAACCTTCTTGTAGGAATCATCTTTTTTTTCACAGCCAATGAAAACTATAGCAAAGGCAATAAAGGCTACAAATGCAAAAATCTTTTTCACTTTACAATCCTTCTTCGCCTTAAAAATAAGAAAAAAAAGACGGCGGAAGCTAGCAAAATGCAAAAAAAGTGCAAAAAGGACCGCTTTGCGGCGGTCACTTTTTTGCAAAAAATCAATTTTTGGAGAATCTTGACAAGAACTGCGACAAGCGTTCGTTCCCGGACTGGTTGAACACGAAATCAGGAGTTCCCTGTTCCACGATGACACCGCCATCCATAAAAATGACCTTGTCCGCTACATCGCGTGCAAACGCCATCTCATGCGTCACGATAACCATCGTCATCTTATCTTCGGCAAGTTTCTTGATAATCTTGAGCACTTCGCCGGTGAGTTCCGGATCCAGCGCAGAAGTCGGCTCGTCAAAGAAAAGAATTTTCGGATTCATCGCCAAGGCTCGGGCAATCGACACTCGCTGCTGTTGGCCACCGCTGAGTTCACAGGGGTAAGCCTTTTCCTTACCTTCGAGGCCCATGCGCTTAAGCAAGAAACGCCCCATGTCACGAGCTTCTTCACGGGAATTTCCTAACACTCGCACAGGAGCGATACAAAGGTTCTGGAGCACCGTCAGGTGCGGGAACAAGTTGAAGTTCTGGAACACGAGTCCCGTCGAAAGGCGAATATCACGCAGCACCTTCGCCGGCGCATACACCGGAGCACCCTTGTCCCCAGGCCGCACCATGTTCTTGCCGTTCACCTGAACCAGGCCATTGTCCACCGTTTCAAGCTGGGTAATGCAGCGCAACAAGGTACTCTTGCCAGAGCCACTCGGGCCGATAATCGAGAGCACCTCGCCCGCCTTCAGTTCAAACGAAATATCCTTGAGCACATCCAAATTGCCAAAGGACTTCTTGACATGTTCCACCTTCAGGATCGGCGCAGTTTCATTCAAATTTTCCATTCCACGCCTCACTTATAGTAGTCGAGCTTACGTTCCAGATAAGCGAAAACGACGCTCAACAAAAGATTTGCCACATAGTAGAACACGCCCGCCACAAACAGCGGATAAATACTGGCGTATGCCGCCTGCTGTTTCTTGGCGAGAGCAAAAAGTTCCGTCACCGCAATCACCTGAGCAAGCGAAGTATCCTTCACCAGAGTAATCACCTCATTTGCGCTCGCGGGTACCACGCGCTTTACCACCTGCGGCAAGATGATGCGAAAGAAAGTCTGCGTACGAGTCATGCCCAGCATGTAGGCCGCTTCGTACTGTCCCTTCGGAATCGCCTGGATTCCGCCGCGAAAAATTTCGGCAAAATACGCCGCATAGTTTATCGAGAACGCGACTATCACCGCCGGGAAACGGTCAAACGAAATGCCGAGTCCCGAATATTCGCACAAATAGTAAGAGCCAAAATAAATCGCCACAATCTGAAGCAACAGCGGAGTTCCGCGCATTACCGAGATGTAAAAAGATACTGGGTAACGCACAATACGCCATTTGCTCATCTTGAGTACGGCGACTAATAGTCCTAACGGTATCGAGAACAGGAGCGTGAGCCCGAAAATAGCGAGCGTCGTGCAGAAACCGCCCCAAAGGATCGGAAGTAAACTACTCAGGTCGGACATGGGATTATGCGTCAGATGTTATTTGCCGAACCACTTAGCAGAAATTTCGTCGAACTTGCCATCGGCCTTCATGGCTGCAAGCGTCGAATTCACAGCATCACGAAGTGCCTGATCTTTTTTACGGAAACCAATCGCATAGACTTCGTCCGAAAGGCCTTCTTCGAGAACAACGTAATCCTTGGCGTTTTCGACAATCCAATACTTAGCAACGATTTCGTCCAAGAACACCGCATCAACACCACCCTTATCCAAATCCATAAGTGCGGTCTGGTTGTCGTCAAAGGGGACAATTTCTTTAGCAGCCTTGCCCGCATCAGAAGCATCGAGCAGCTTTTGAGCGGTAGAACCGTTCTGTACGGCAATCTTTTTACCCTTAAGAGATTCAATATTCGAAAGGCCTTTATCCTTTACGGTAAAGATCATGCGGTTCTTGAGGTACGGGTCGCTCAAGTTCATGGCTGCTGCACGGGCGCTATCGACACTCATACCGTTCCAAATGCAGTCAATCTTGCCGGTATTCAATTCCTGTTCCTTAGCATCCCAAGAAATCGGCTGAGTCTTAAGTTTTAGGCCCAAACGGACACAGACTTCGGTCGCAAGGTCGATATCAAAACCAACGATGTTATTATCCTTATCGCGGAAACCCATCGGCGGAAAAGAATCGTCGAGACCGAGTACAAATTCACCAGCGGCCTTCACCTTGTTCAAGGATTCATCGGCAGACGATGCATTTTCAATCTTTTTTTCGTTACAGCCAGAAAGTACTGCCGCACAAGCAACGGCGGCAAAAATCGAAAAAATCTTTTTCATAAAAGCTCCTTTTTTTATAAAAAATAGAAATATCGCAGAGATTTTTATTTCATTCTCAAAATAAAACCTTATTACGGCAAGCCTTTACTATATTCTTGGTAACTAGAATTTGGAAAAAAGAGGTGTTTGTGTTTACAAAGTTAATAGCCACAGCTACAATTTCTACCGTTTGCCTTATGGGTTGCTGCGATAAAACATCCAGCAACGAAACCCCAAAAGCAAATTCCCCCAAACCCACAGCAACGCTTTCGTTGTGGACAGACCACGCCCCGGCCAAGGATTCCCTAGAGTCTTTCGTCCGCAGCGTAACTGATTCCAGTTCAAAAGACTTTATTCCGGTCGAAAATCGCATAGCCGTTTTTGACTGGGACGGGACCTTGTTCCTCGAAACAGCCCCCACCTATTTTGACTGGCAGCTGTTTGAATACCGCGTATTAGACGATTCGACATACAAGCCAACAAAAGAACAATTAGAAGCCGCTCGTAACGGACGCGAAAATAAAGTTTGGCCCGGTCTCAGCGCAAGCCGCGAACGTATGGTTGCCGAAGCCTATAAGGGCTTTACACTCGCCGAATTTGAAGCCTACGTACGGAGTTTCATGGATAAACCGCAGCCGGGATTCACAAACCTAAAACGCGGCGAAGCTCACTACAAGCCCATGATCGAAGTAATCAAATTCCTAAGCACAAACGACTTTACGGTCTTTGTAAGCAGCGGAACCGATCGTCTAACCATGCGACCAGTCGTTGTCGATGGTCTGGGCCTTCCTCCCAAACAAATTATCGGTTCTGATGGCGTTATCGTTGCTTCTGCACAAAACGGAGCCGACGGCCTCGATTACACACTGCAGGATAGTGACGAATTGGTTCTTGCCGGTCAAAACATCGTCAAGAACCTCCAAATGAACAAAGTTTCTAGAATTGCACTCGAAATAGGTATTCAGCCGGTTCTCGCCTTTGGTAACAGCGGCACCGACGCAAGCCTACTGAACTATGCCATTTACAAGAATAAGTATAGGGCAATGGCTTTCATGCTGCTATGCGACGACACCGAACGCGAATACGGGAACCTTAAAAAAGCCGAAAAAATGCGTCAGGCCAGCGAAAAGTACGGCTGGATTCAGGTATCCATGAAAAACGACTGGAAAACAATCTATGGCGAAAACGTTCAAAAATCAGCGGAATAACATTATTTAAAAACTTATTACGTTGAGCATCTACAAACAAGGTAATAAGTTTCTGAATCCGAGAACATATCGTTAGAATACAAAAAATGCGGGGCAAAGCCCCGCTATTTTCATTGTTTAGGAGTTCCTTCGACTTCGTTTCCTTCGGCGGTTCGACAGGCTCACCGACCTTAGGAAACTTCGCTCAGGATGACACTTTGCGCTACGATACGAGCATCATCGAGAACACCATGACGAACAGTGCGACGGTTTCGCCGACACCGAGCACCATCAGGTAGTTCACGAGGCCCTTGCCGGTTTCGCCAAGGGCGTTGCAGGCGTCCGCAGCGGACTTGCCCACGTACCAGGCAGATGCCATCATGCCGATGCCACCGAAGATGCCCACACCCAGGTATGCCGCCCAGTTCGTCGGATCTTCTTTTGCCCTGCCAATAATAAACATCATCAGGAGCATCCCATAGATAGTCTGCGCAATTGGCGCACCCACGAAGATGAGCAGCGTAAACAGTGCGTTCTTACCCTTGAGATACGCCTTCTTCCAGGCCCCGATGGCCGCCATGCCGGCAGTCCCGCAGCCCAGCGCAGAACCCACCGCAGCAAGGCCCAGGGCCGCCACCGCGCCGAGTTTCGCGAGCGTCAAAAATTGTGATTGATCCATAACGTGCTACCCCTCACTGGATTAATTAAGCACCATCATGGAGAACACGAGAACGAACAGAGCCACGGTTTCCACGATACCGAGCACCATCAGGTAGTTGACCATGCCCTTGCCGGTTTCGCCGAGAGCATCACAAGCCACGGCGGCAGACTTGCCCTGGTACCAAGCAGAGGCCATCATGCCGAGACCGCCGAAAATACCGGCGCCGAGGCAACCGCCCCAGTTCGTAAAGTTGTTTGCCTTCGCTGCATCCAGGATGAAGTTCATCAAGAGCATACCGTAAATCGTTTGGGAAATCGGGGCACCCACGAACACCAAGAGCGTGAAGAGAGCAGACTTGCCCTGGGCATAAGCCTTCTTCCACATCGTGATGGCGGACATACCAGCCGTTCCGCAACCAAGGGCAGAGCCCATAGCCGCAATGCCAAGCGCAGCTGCAGCACCCATTTTGCCAAGCGTTACCATTGTATTCGGTTCCATTGTTTTTTCCTCATTAAGTAGCGGGAATTATCCCTTGGTTTAATTTTTCTGCTTGGCGAAGGGCGCGAAAGCGAATCCGCTCCACTCCTGGCCAAGTCCATTTGAAAATTCTAGAGTATTAAGACGTACCGCGTGGACCGCGACGCCCATGACTGCAAGTGCAATGTTGAGAGCATGCACCAAGAGCAAGGCTAAGGCAGCACCAGCAAGGCCTACGGCAGAGCCGAACAGCGGCGAGAGCATCTCATTGAACGCATCGGCAATGGCCGCACCAGACATACCCACAGCGAACAGACGGATATAGCTAATCACATCGGTAAAGCTGTTCACCACGTCGAGCACGAGCATCGGTATGCTGATAAAGTCCTGCTTGAGGCGCTTCGGCGGCACAGTAAAGAGCAGCAGGAGAATGACTTCCACGATGAACATCGGGATAACAAACTTCGGAAGCTCGATACTAAGCACCATCTTACATGCCACGAAGAACATCACCCAACAGCCGATAAGCCAGCCCACCTGCGCCATGAACGTGGAATCCTTGCGCTTGATGCGCACGCAAATATTCCAAATATGAGCAATGCTCAAGTGGACCACGGCGATGCAGAAACAGAACAGCTGGATATGCTGCATTTGGGAGGCTTTCGGCGCCTCTGGCACGAAACTTGTTGGCAGAATCGTGATCGACTGGGCGAAGGCCTTGTAGGCTTCGAACTTTGCAGGGTCAGCCGGTGCATAAGTACGAATCCAGAGCATCGCGTTCTTCAGCGGTTCAGGCAACCAGCCGTAGTTGGTGATATCCAGATAGTACGTCCACCCCGCAAGTGCCGGATTTAAGCCCAGGAAGCTTGCGTTGATGACACCCCACACGATGGTGGCGATGCTCATGAGGTAGATAAAGTGGAAACCAGCAGGGTTCGCCTTCGGCATCTTTTTGCGGGC